>CBDDYY010000002.1:0-283120 GCA_965235745.1 Candidatus Pelagibacterales bacterium | reverse complement strand
GGTATATCTTGCTCTTTTTGCATCTTTTAAGAAACAATGAAGAGGGGAAATACCAGGATAATCCAGACCAGCTGAAATTGAGGAAGTTTCTCCAATCTGACCATCTTTATCCTGAATGACATATTGAGCCGCACCATGCAAAACTCCTATGTTGCAATTATTTGTAAGAGGAGCGGCATGTAGTTTGCTATTTTTAGGGTCCACCTGCTTCTACACCGACAAATTCAACTTGGCTTTTATTGTAATCCATAAATTCATTCCAAAAACCAGCTGCAGAACTACCTCCACCAACGCAGTTAATAAGTTTTAGTTTTTTTGGAATAGATCCAAATTCTTTTTTTAGCTGTAGCATTAATTCTCTTGAAATTTGTGCCGTGCTCCACGCGCAAATTTTAATAAAAATATTTGGCCCCACGGTGCTACCCACCGCCATATGTGTAGTATCACAATTAGAAACCCAGTATCTCATGCACTCACTCACCGCATCCACCAATGTCTGACTTCCTGAATATACAGGTACAATTTCAGCTCCGTTTTGGCGCATGGCATCACAATTTGGTTTTTGACGTTTGATATCCTTAGCTCCCATAAAAATTTTACATTGAAGACCAAATTTTTTGGCAGCCATACTGAGCATTTTGCCTGCATAACCAGCCCCTGTATCTCCCACAATATATTTTTTACCAGCCCGCTTACATATGAGAGCGTGAACTACTGCATTGTAAATTTTGTGAGCACCACCATTAGCCTTTGAGACCACTTTTGCATAAATTTGTGCACCCCCCAGTTTATTAGTTAGATTGTTAAGCTTGATAAAAGGGGTGGGCGAACCAACATAATTTTTAAAATAATAATCTCTCTCTTTAAGAAATTTTTTGTCATATCTTAATTTTCCAAATAAACGAGTTAAGTCTTCTACAGGTTTTTTAAGAGTTTCAGGAATGAAGTTTCCACCAAATTTACCACCATACAAATAATTATTATCGTGTTGGTCAATTAACTGAATTTTCTTTTTTAACTTAAGCATGTTCTTTCACTTTTTGCATAAAAGCTTTAATTTTGTCTAAATCTTTAATACCAGGTTCACTTTCCAAGCTACTAGAGATATCTAATTTAGAAGTATATTGCAAAGCTTGTGTTATATTATTAATATTTATTCCACCTGCTAAAAAGTACGAGCTAATATTTGTATTTTTTAATAGTTCAAAATTAAATAATTCAGATTTTTCCATAGCCGGAGTGTCTAGCAGTAAATCATCTGCATCAGGAAATTGATCAAGCTGAATTAAATCTTCTGCAGCTTTTATTTTAATTGCTTTAATTATTTTGATGTTAAATTTTTTTTTTATTTCAATTATTCGCTCGTTATTTTCTGAGCCATGTAGTTGAAGAAAATTTATAGTACTTTGGATAGAGTTGATAACTTTATCTTCTGGGTTTACCATCACAGCAACTTTAAATGCAGTAGAATTTTTTATTTTAGTTATAGTATTTATAAGTTGAAGGGGAGAAAGATTTCTAGGGCTTTTGGGGTAGTTGCAAACAAAGCCTAAATACTTAGCGCCACAGTCAATTGCTGTTTGAATTGCACTGTCATCTCTAAGACCACAAATTTTAATAGTGGCCAACATTAATTCAATGAGGAAATTAATTTTTTTATATTATTTTTTATATTACCTTTGGTAATACTTCGTCCAATTACAATTCCTGTAGCTCCATTTTTAAAAGCTAATTTTGGTGTCATAACTCTTTTTTGATCTTGCTTTGAGTCTCCCTCTAATCTAATTCCAGGAGTAATTATTTGCATTCCTTTGCATATTTTTTTTATAAATTTTGCTTCGTATCCTGAACAAACAATACCATCTAGTTTTGCTTTTTTCGCTAGAGCAGCTTGTTGCATTACAATATTCTTAATTCGTTTGGTGTGACCAACTTCCTTGATTTGTTTTTCTGAAAAAGAAGTAAGAACAGTAACTGCTAATATTTTAAGTTTTTTGTTTGTTTTTTGAGCCGATTCTTTTGCAGCCTTCATCATTTCGTATCCGCCTGATGCATGTATTGTTAGATATTGCGCATTCGTTAAGTCTTTTAATGAAGAAATTGCAGAGGAAACAGTATTAGGGATATCCATGAGTTTTAAGTCCAGCCATACCAAAATATTTTTAGATAATTTTGAAATAAAGCTTCTCCCATCTTTAGAATTAAAAAATTCTAACCCAAATTTGTATCCTACTTTTAATTTTGGATTTTTAGTTTGTTCAATGATTGTCTTAACTTGGGATAAGTTATTCGTGTCACAAGCAATAAAGATATTATATTTTTTCTTGATCAACTTTTTTTCTTTCTTGATTGATAGCTACATTTAATAATTTAGAGCTTTTCCAACTAATTTTTCTTTTAGCAGGAACCTCGACCTTGTCTCCTGTTTTTGGATTACGCGCTATTCGTGGTTTCATTGTTTTAACTTTTAACATTCCAAAACCTCTAATTTCTATATTGTGGCCCGTAGCTAATTGATTAGACAAATATCTAAAAACACTCTCTACCATTCGCTCAATGTCAGCGTTTAAAACTTTTGGGTATTTTGCCTGGAGTTTTTGGATTAATTCTTTTTTAACAAAGGTCTTTTTTTCCATGAAACATAGAATAGACTATTGATTATAAAGAATAAATAAGAAAAATTAGTGTTGAATTGGCTTACTTGTCTTCTTCTTTTTTCTTCAACGCAGTTCCAAGAATATCAGCAAGAGAGCTACCCGAAGAAGCAGAGCCATATTTCTCAACTGCTTCAGCTTGTTGTTGTTTTTCTAGTTCTTTGATGGATAGCTTAACTTTTCTATCAGAGTTACTTAATTCGACAATCATAGCGTCCAAGGTATCTCCAGGAGCAAACCTATTTGGTCTTTGATCTGCTTTTTCTAGAGCTATGTCTGCTTTTTTAATGATTGTTTGATATCTATCTTCTCCGACATTTACTTTAACGGCATTGTCTAAAACTTCTGCAACTCTAACAGATATGACGTCTTTGACTTTTTTATCTGAGAAGAAATTGAAAGGATCTTTTTTTAGAGCTCTTATAGATCCATTTACTTTATCATCTTTAATGTCAATAATTTTTACTTTTACTGTATCGCCTTTATTGTATTCGTCTAAATCTTTTGATGTTTCTGCAAAAGAAATTTGTTTGTAATGAACAAAAATGTCAATATCACTGTCCCCAGTATTTAAAAATAATCCAAAATCTTGTTTATTAACTAATTTAGTATCTACAATGGTTCCAACAGGATATTTTGATAGAAACTCGCTCATTGGATTAGGCTGTGTATCTTTGTAACTGAAGCTTATTTTTCTTTTTTCTGTATCAACTTCTTTTAGTCTGACTTTTGCTACATCGCCAATTTTAAAGATTGATTTTGGATTAACATTTTTTTGCATGTGCTTCATTTCACTTGAATGGATTAATCCTACTACACCTTCATCTAGCTCTGCAAAAGCTCCAAAGTCACTTAATTTTGTTATTTTGACTTCATAGTCTGATCCCACTTGGTATTTTTCACCAATGGAAATAAAAGGATCTGGCAACATTGCCTTAATTGATAAACTTATTCTTTTTGCCTCATTATCAATTTCAATGATTTGAACTTTAACTGCATCTCCAACACTAAACATTTCATTTAAATTTGAAATTTTTAAATGACTTACTTCACTTGAGTGAAGAAGGCAGTCCAAGTTTTCAATACTCACAAATAAACCGTAGCTAGTGATTGCCTTAACTTTGCCTTCAACGATATCACCAACTTTATATTTAGAAATTACTTCGTCTTTATTTTGATTTTTTACTTCTTCTAAAATAGCTCTTCTAGAAGAGATCACATTCATTCTTACATTGTCAATTTTAATAATGTAAAATTCTAGAGGTTTATTAAAAAACTCACTAGGACTTTTGATTGGACGGTCTGACAACTGGCTTGATGGACAAAAAGTAAAAATACCGAATATTTCTACTATAAATCCGCCTTTTACAGAATTTTTTACCAAACCAGATACTTTTTCTTTTTTTGAAAAAGCGTCTTCAATTTTTTTCCAAGACTTGGCTCTTCTGGCTTTTTCAACGCTTAAAACTATATCACCTACTTTATTCTCAACTCTTTCAACATACACTTCTAATTCAGATCCAACTTTTAAATTTTCTATTTCTTCCCTAGACAATTCTGTTTTGTCAATCATTCCAGATGATTTTCCCTTAACATCAATTGTAATAAATTTTTCTTCTATTTTCTCTACTCTACCTTTTACGATAGTGTTTTCTTTTACGGATCTTTGGGAAAGGTCTTCATTTAGTAATGCCTCAAACTCTGCATTAGCATTATTGTAAACTTTTAATGGCTGCTCAATCAATATTTTTACTCTTAACCTTTCTAATTAATCTTTGAATTTTTTCAAAGGTGGATCTTATATTGCGTCCTGTATTATTAATCAAGACTGAGTCTTTAGTTTTTATTAGAGGGCTATTGGATCTGTTTTTATCTAAATAATCCCTATTATTGAGGGTTTTGAACACTTCCTCATAAGAAATTTTAGGATTTTTCTTTTTTAGCTCAAAAAACCGTCTTTGAGCTCTAATTTTTACAGGAGCGTCCATATAGATTTTGATATCTGCATTTTGAGCTACCTTCGAATTGATGTCCCTACCACTTACGAAAATATACTCATATGGGTTATTAAAAATTATACTTCTTTGCACTGGCAAAAGTGTAGATCTAATTTTTTTAATTTTAGCAATAGTAGATACTAGATTGTTTATTTTTTGGGTATGAAGTTCAGAATTCTGAAGATCTTTTAGAGATATAGATTTTGCAATTTTTATTAAATAGTTAATATCTATTTTTTTCTTATTTGTTTCTAAATGTTTTTTGGCAAGAAATCTGTAAAGCAGACCCGAATCTAAAAATAAACTATTTTTTATTTTTGATACCGCATATTTTGCTACGGATGTTTTTCCTGACCCAACAGGACCATCTATTCCAATAATAATTTGTTTAAAATGTTTATTATTTATTTTTTTTATATCATGTAAAAAACTAGGGTAACTTACTTTAGCTGAATTAAAGTCTTTTATTAAAATTTTCTTTTTAGATGACATTGCAAGAACAGCAAAACTTAGTGCAATTCTATGGTCTTTGTAACTATCGATTTTAATAATTTTATTTTCATAGAATTTTTCACCTAGCCCCATAATAGTGACATCGTTATTCTTTCTTTTTAACAATACTCCTATTTGTTTTAAGTTATTTTCCATAACAGCTAGTCTGTCCGATTCTTTAATCCTAAGCTCATCAAGATGAGGAAAATATGTTTCTCCTTTCGCAAAAGAAGCGGCAATCATTAGAATAGGAACTTCATCAATTATATTTGGTATTATGGCTTTATTAATTTTAGTTCCAACTAAAGTAGAGCTACGAACTATGATAGTTCCAGTTTTTTCTCCATATTTTATTTTTTGATTTGTAATATTTATTTTAGCTCCCATTTTTTTTAAAACTGACAAGTATCCAATTCTTTTTGGATTTAATAAGACATTTTTTAATTCAAGTTTGCTATTTTTGGTAAGTAGTGCAAGTACTATTAAAAATGCTGCAGATGAAGGATCTCCAGGAACAACATATTTTTTTTCTGCTTTTAAAAATTGTTTTCCAGTTATTTTAATAATTTTTTTATTTGTTTTATTGTAGATTTGAATTGGATACTTAAGATATTTTAGCATCAATTCAGTATGATCTCTCTGTGCATTGGGAGCTTCGATAGTTGTAATGCCATGACTATTCATACCGGCCAAAATACAAGCAGATACGATTTGAGCAGATGGTTTATTAATTTTTAATTCAGTTTGAATTGAATCTTCAAATCCATGTACAGTGATAGGTAAAAAATTTTTATTTTTTGGAGAAAAGCTTGCAAAAAACTTTTCCATTAAGTCAATTATTCTTATAGGTCTTTTAGATAGAGATTGGTCACCAATTAATTTAGCCTTTACTGGAGAAGTGGCCAATAATCCCGTTAATAATCTTAATGTTGTACCGCTATTATTAAAATTGATTGTTCCTTCAAATTTCTTAAAGCCTATGCCAAGTCCAAAAATTCTATAGGCATTATTTCCTATTTTTTTAATTGAAATTTTTAATTTTTTAATTGCCTTTATAGCTGTTTGTACATCTTCGCCATTCGAGACATTATATACTTCAGAAATTCCAAAACTTTGAGATAGAATGATAAATGATCTGATTCCAATTGATTTATCACCCGGTAAGTCAATCGAGCCTTTTATTGAGATATTGTTAGATGGTAAAAACCATTTTTTGTTTGCCATTTGAAATTTAATTATATAAACGCACTTTGAATAATACAATTTAATAATTTATGGCAGATAAAAATTGGGGATTTAAAATTTATTGTGAGTGCGGAGCAAAATATTATTCTTTGAACAAAAAGGATAAAATAAGTTGTCCAGTTTGTTCAGCAGAATATGTTCCCGATGATTTAAACTCAAGAGCCGCGATGGTTTCACCAGTTAAAGTAGAACCTAAAAAGAAATTAGATGATATAGAAAATATTGACGATTCAGTCCAAGATGATTCTGATGATATCATAAGCCTAGATGATCAAAAAGAATTAGAAGAACCAAATGAAGATTTTAAACCTGATTAAAATCTAAAATTTCTTCCTAGATAATATTTTATAGCATTTTTATCATTTGATATTTTAGCAGGTGAGCCTTCAACTAAAATTTGACCATCTTTAATTAAATAAGCTTTATCTAAAATATTTTCAATTGCCCAATAATTATGATCAGTAATTAAAATAGATAAACCCATTTTTTTTAATTCAATAATAAATTCTTTAAGAGAATTAATAGAAAGAGGATCTAAGAGCTGCGCATGGCTCATCAAGTAAAAGTATAGAAATATTTAGGATTGCAAATTCTTTGTAGAATATGAAACTTTTTTATATTCCCCACCTGATAAAAAATTAGCTTTAGTATTTTTTAAGTAAGTTAAGATCAAAATAAGCCTAATAATGAATTTATTTTCTCATCAATCTCTTGCTTTCTCTTTAATATGCAATTCTAAGTATTGCATAAAGATTATCGTATGCGGTCATATTTCCAAAAAGTCCTTTATGTTGCTCCAAAAGACTTATTCCTCTTAAGACTTCTTAAGTGGATTGGTAAATTATTAATTATCTTCATTATTAAAAATTATACTTCCTTGATCAGGAAATATTTTTCCAATAATTAAATTAAATAATGTTGTTTTTCCAGATCCATTGGGACCTAAGTAATCCAACAATTTTTCCAGGCTCAAGGTTTAAGGATATATTTTTTAAGAATTGGTTTTTTGCTAAAAGATTTGGAAATTTTTTTGATTTCTAAAAGTGTATTTTTATTATTCTAGATTTAAAGATATTTTTAATTAATTCATTTTTATTTTCAATAACTTGAAAATTTTTTTTTAATAAGAAAAGTTTCATTCTTTTTTGTATTTGCCGAAGGATCTATTTTAGCAAAATTCTTTTTTAAGTAAATAAACTGGCTCGATTTTTTTTTCATTTTCTAAATTTGCTGTAATAGTAATTTTATTTTTTTTCATTTAAATTTTTTTGCTGTAACTTTTTTATCTTTAGATTTCATATAAGCAGTCGCATTATTTGTTATAGTATCAATTTCTACAATATCACAATACATCACATGAGATAAACCTTGCGTGAGATCTTTCATTACGACATTTTCACTTATAATAATTATATTTTTAGATGAGAGGTGAACAGCTTTTTTGGAGGTAATTAAATAATTTTTATTTTTTATTTGTACATCATTTTCATAAGATACAGTTTGATTTTTTTTATCGTATAGACCTTTGAGTGAATTTATTTCAACTAAAGATTGATCTTTTGATAATTTGGTAAATGAATATGGCTCTATCAAATAAATTAAGTCAGTGTTGTCTTGTAAAATATAAGACTGTTTTGCTTTAGTTGTAATTATTTCACCATTTTTACTCAGGGACGTATATTCCGTATTGGTAAATATATTTTGACTGTTATTAGTTTTTTTTTCTGGATAAATCATTTTTAATATTTATTTTAGCCAACTCATCAGTCTTAACTTTTATAGAGCCTTTATTTTGTGATGGTAAATAATAGTAGCTATAAAATAAGATAATAAAAAACTAATAATAAAAATATTATTTATAAATTTTTTTTAATATCATCTTTATAGAATTTAAATAAGATAAAATATTGTGCATATGCACTAATCCTAATAATCTTTTTTTTTTTTGCGATTATTAGTGCAGTAATTTTTTCTTTATTCATTATAGTTAAGAGCATCATATAATTAAATAACTTTCTGATATAGTTTTTGGTTTTTTTGACATTATATCTTTAGCTTTTTTGATAAATATATTTTTATATTTTTTTATAGCTCTACTCATATCTCCATCAGATATAAAGCCACAAATTTTTTTTGAATTATTCTATAACAACTACACAACCAAGTCTTCCAGATGAAATTTTTAAAACAACATCTTTGAATGAAGAATTTTCTATTAACTATCAGGAATTTTTTTTCCTGTTAGCATTATTTCAGAAATTTCAGAAAGGTTTTTGCCTAATGAACCACTAGGGTGAAATTTTCCAAATTTTTGTGCATTAAATTTTTTTTTTGAAGCAAGACTTATTGCCAAACAATCTCCCAGAGCTAGTAAATTTGTTGAACTACTAGTAGGAATAATGTTTAAATTTTTATTTCCAGCCTCAACTACTTTTGGCATCTGTATTTTTATATAGCTTGCTTTGATTAAATTCGATTGTGGATTGGAACTTATACCTATAATTTTAATAGTGTTTTTTTTAGCAAATTTTAAAATATTGTTTAGCTCTGAACTATTTCCACTGAAAGAAGCAATAATTAATATATCCCCACTTTTTATGGCTCCAAGAGACCCATGACTGGCATCGGTAGGATCTAGTGTAAAACTTGAAATGCCAATTGATGAAAGTGTACTTGATATTTTCTCTAAAATTTTTGCAGATTTTCCTACGCCACAGCAAATAATTCTGCCCTTGGTTTTTGCAATTAGATTAATTGCTTTACAAAAAGAATGATCAATAGTGTTTTGTAATTTTTTTAAAGCTATTATTTCTGTTTTTATTACATTTTTTGCAGTGTTAATAATTTTTTTATTATTCATAAATTAGTGATTAAATATATCTTCATTCCAACCATTTAAATCTAGATTGACTCTTGTACTTAAAAAATCAAAGCATCTTTTTGCTAGCTCAATTCTTCCCTCTCTTTTAAGCATAATATCTAATTTTTCTTTTAATTTATGAAGATAGACAACATCAAGAGCAGCATATTCTTTCTGTTCTTGGCTTAATTCTTTCAAGCCCCAGTCAGATGATTGTTGAGACTTATTAAGAGTAATACCAATCAACTCTTTAGTAATGTCATATAATCCATGCTTATCTGTATAGGTTCTTGCAAGCTTTGATGCAATTTTTGTACAATAAATATTCTTAAGATCTATGTTTAAATAATGTTTTAAAATTCCAATTTCAAATCTTGCAAAATGAGCTATTTTTAAAATATTCTCATTGCTTAGAAATTTATGTAAATTTGGACATTTGTATTGATTTCTATCAAATTGAACAATGAACACCTCTTCATTTCCTGAGCAAAGCTGAAGTAGACAAAGCTTGTCCCTTCCTTGGTAATTTAGTCCAAGAGACTCAGCGTCAATCGCTACACTTTGTGCATTTGTTAGTTTGTGATTTTCGGGTAAATCATTTTGATATAAAGTAATGTTCATAGTGTAATTAGGATTTATGAAATTATAATGTTCAATTATAGATTGTATATATCATGAATAAAAAAAATTATAGTAAAACAGTATGCCTTTTTGGTGGCTCAGGCTTTGTTGGTGAAACAATAGTTCAAAAATTGGCTAAAAAAAATTACAAGCTAAAAATTGCTACTAGAAACCCTTATCAAGCTCAAAAGCTGAAAGTTTATGGTGAGGCTGGGCAAATTGAGTTGCATAAAATTGATCTAAATTCATACAAAGACATAGAAGTTTTCTTAGAAGATGCAGATGTTTGCATTAATTTAGTTGGGATACTTTATGAAACCAGTTCTCAAAAATTTGACAATTTGCACCACAAATTCCCAAAAAAACTTTCAGAGATATTATCTAAAGTTTCTCCTCAGTTCATTATTGATACATTTTTCAGCGCTTGGAGTTAAAGAAACTTCAGGTTCACATTATATTCAAAGCAAATATGCAGGAGAGCAAGAAGTCAAAAGTAATTTTTCAAACTGCGTAGTCATTAAACCAAGCATAATCGTTGGTCCAAAAGATAATTTTTTTAATATGTTTGCAAAAATAATAAACATTCTACCCATAGTACCCCTAGTAGGATCTGAGACTAAATTTCAACCAGTTTGCGTAACTGATGTTGCGGAGGCAGTTGATTATATTATCTGCAATAATATTAAAAAATCAACATTCGAACTTGCTGGAAATAAAGTTTATACTTTTAAACAATTAATTGAATTACTTTTAAAAGAAATTAGAAAGAAAAGATTAATAATTCATGTACCATTTTCATTTGGAAAGTTTCAGGCATTTTTTTTTCAACTTTTACCAAAACCAATTCTAACTATTGATCAAGTTAAAATTTTAGAAGAAGGAGATAATATTTTATCTGGTAATGAGAAAACATTAAAAGATTTAAATATTACACCTACAAATATAGAAAATATTTTGCCATCTTATTTAAAAGTTTACAGACCCAAAGGTCAATTTACTAATTAGAATAGTAAAATGTTAAAAGTATAATTCCTAAAAATATTCTAAAAATAACAAAAATATTTAAGTTAAATTTTTTTAGAAAGATTAAAAAATATTTAATTGTTAACAATGAAAATAAAAAACTAAAAATAAAAGCTACTAATGCCAAAAGATTAAAACTAACCTCTCCTAATTTATAAATTTTATATGAACTTAAAATAAAAGCTGCAGACAGTGTTGGTATTGATAACAAAAAAGAAAATTTAGCAGCATCAACTCTATTAAATTTCATAAATCTTGCAGCAGTTAATGTAATACCGCTTCTTGAAGTACCAGGTATCAAAGCTAGTATTTGATACAAACCAATAATAAGAGCATGTTTGTTTGAAATATATTTATTAAATGTTTTTTCCTCCTTATTTTTATCGCTTATGAATAATAAAATTCCAAAGAAGATAGTTGAATATCCTATCACTGCTAAATTCATAATTTGATCAATAATTTGAAAATAGGTAAGTAGCCCCCCAACGATAACCACTGGAATTGTGGCAATTATTAAATTTATTAATAGTGAAAAATTATTTAGTAGGCCTATTAAATCTCTATAAAAAAATATTACTACAGCTGCAAGACTACCGCCGTGCATCGTCACATTTATCAGTAAATTATTATTTTGAAGCTCAAAAATATTCTCAAAAATTATTAAAAGTGCTGAGCTTGATACCGGAATAAACTCTGTAATGCCTTGCACAATTGATAAAAAAAGAATTTTGATAAAATAAAGTTCGCTCATTTGATTGGATATTTCTTTATATTAATAATTTAAACCATTAAACTTTATTTAAATTAGTACACATTCCATACCTTTCTTGCTTTTGATTTTGAAATTTTTATTTTTCCAATAAAATTAGGATAAAATAGTTATCTTTATGTTAACTAAAAAAACAATTTCTTATTGTTTTTTTTAAAAAAAACTGAGATAAAATCGACTTTTACTTTAAGAAATATATATGACTGAAAAAATGCTTAAATTTGTAGGAATTAATAAAGAAACTCCAGTTAAAACGGATGCTGATGAGAGAGTTTCAAATTTTAATGAAATTTACAAAGAATTTATTGAACATAAAGCATCTGAGCAAGCCAGCAGATGTTCTCAGTGTGGAACTCCATTTTGCCAAGTTCATTGTCCTTTGCATAATAATATTCCAGATTGGCTGAAGTTAACAGCTGAGGGAAGGTTGGAGGAAGCTTATAGATTATCTTCATCAACCAATTCTATGCCAGAAGTATGTGGCTCCATATGTCCGCAAGATAGGCTATGCGAAGGTAATTGTGTAATTGAACAATCTGGTCATGGAACAGTTACAATAGGAGCAGTAGAAAAATATATTACAAACACTGCTTGGAAAAATGGCTGGGTAGAAATTATTAAGCCAAAAAAAGAATTACAAGAGTCTGTTGGAATAATTGGAGCGGGACCAGCAGGTTTGGCTGCTGCAGAACAGTTAAGACAAAAAGGTTATCAAATTACCATTTATGATCGTTATGATCGAGCAGGTGGTTTGTTAATTTATGGAATTCCTAATTTTAAATTGGAAAAATCTTCTGTTCAACGAAGAACCAAACTTTATCAAGACAGCGGAATTAAATTTGTGCAAAACTTCGAAGTAGGAAAAGACTCTACCTTAGAGGAGTTAAAAGAAAAACATGACGCAATTTTGATTGCAACAGGAGTTTATAAAGCTAGAGAAATAAATGTTCCTGGAACAGATCTTAAAAATGTTTTTCCAGCCATGCAGTTCTTAACGGCGTCAAATAAAAAAGGATTAGGTGACAAGGTTCCTAGTTTTGACGATGGAACTTTAAATGCAGAAGGAAAAAATGTTGTAGTTATTGGAGGTGGAGATACGGCAATGGATTGCGTTCGAACTGCAATCAGACAAAAAGCAAAATCAGTTAGTTGTTTATATAGAAGAGATAAAAAAAATATGCCAGGATCTGAGAGAGAGGTTCAAAACGCAGAGGAAGAAGGAGTACAATTTATTTGGTTATCAAGTCCCAAAGAGTTTATTGGAAAAGAAAGAGTTGAAAAAGTTGTATATGACAAAATAAGATTGGGTGAACCAGACTCTTCTGGAAGACAGTCGCCCAAAATTATTGAAGGTGCACAGGAAGATTTGCCAGCAGATCTAGTCATTAAAGCTCTTGGTTTCGATCCCGAAGATATCCCTCACTTATTTTCCGAACCTAAGCTTGAGGTTTCTAAATGGGGTACAATTAAAACAGATTTAAAAACTATGCGTACAAATATTAGAGGTGTATTTGCAGCTGGAGATATTGTTAGAGGCGCCTCTTTAGTGGTTTGGGCTATCCGAGATGGAAGAGATGCTGCAAAAGAAATTCATAAATATTTAAAAGTAAAAGCAGAACAATCTTCCACGAGAGCAGCATAATGAAAAATTTATATTTAAAAAATTTAAAATTATTAAATAGGAATAATGTTTTAATAGAAGAGCATGACGCATGTGGCGTAGGATTTGTTGCTTCTATGAATGGAAAAGCCAGAAGAGACGTGGTTATTAATGGCATTAACGCTCTCAAGGCAGTTTGGCATAGAGGGGCTGTTGATGCTGATGGAAAAACTGGAGATGGTGCAGGTATACATTTTGAGTTTAGCAAAGAGTTCTTTGAAGATAAAATAAATTCTACTGGTCATTCATTAAGAGAAAATCAGAAACTTTGTATAGGAATGATATTCTTACCGAGAAATAATTTTGGTGAGCAAGAGCGCTGTCGAACTTTAGTTGAACAAGAGCTATTAAAAAATGATTTTTATATTTTTGGTTGGAGGCAGGTTCCTGTAAATCCAAAAGTTTTAGGACAAAAAGCAAATGATACAAGACCTGAAATTGAACAACTTTTATTTACAACTAATAAAAATTTAACTGATGAAGAATTGGAAAGATTATTATTTGCAGTTAGGAAAAAAATTGAAAAGAGGTCCACAGAAGAACAGCTAAGAGAATTTTATATTTGTTCATTTAGTGCAAAAACTATTATTTATAAAGGAATGTTTTTAGCGCAAAATTTGAGTGATTTTTATCCAGATTTTGCTGATGAAAGATTTGTTTCACGTTTTGCAATTTTTCATCAAAGATTTTCTACTAATACTTTTCCATCTTGGGAGCTGGCACAACCTTTTAGAATAATAGCTCATAATGGTGAAATTAATACTCTCAAAGGTAATGTAAACTGGATGAAGACGCATGAAGCTGGAATGGAAAGTAAATTAATCGAAAATATTGATGATTTAAAACCAATTATAAAATCTGGAAATTCAGATACGGCTTCTTTAGATGCGGCTTTTGAATTATTAGTTAGAACAGGAAGATCTCTTCCTATTGCAAAAATGATGTTGATACCAGAAGCTTGGTCTAAGAAGAGTAAAATTATTCCAAAACCTCACCGTGAAATGTATAATTATTTAAATTCCTTAATTGAACCATGGGATGGTCCTGCTGCAATAGCCGCTTGTGATGGAAAATGGGTAGTAGCTGCATCTGATCGAAATGGATTGAGACCATTAAGATTTACAATAACTAAAGATAAATTATTTTTTGCAGGATCAGAAACTGGAATGATACCAGTATCAGAGGAAAATATTTCTTTCAAAGGAAGAGTTGGTCCTGGACAAATGATCTCATTAGATTTGGATAAAGGAAAATATTATAATGATGAAAAAACTAAGGATCATTTGTCATCCAATCCAATTTATAAAAAATTTGCGTCTAATCATATTGAATTAAGTAAATCTCTTAAAAATATTAAGGAAAAAAACAACTTTGAAGGAACTGAACTTAGACAAAGACAGTTTATGGCAGGTTTTACTATTGAGGATCTTGAAAGCATCTTGCATCCAATGATTGAAGATCAAAAAGAAGCAGTTGGCTCCATGGGTGATGATACCCCAATTGCAGTTTTATCAAGCAAATTTAGGCCTCTTTCAAACTTTTTTAGACAAAATTTTAGTCAAGTAACCAATCCTCCAATTGACTCATTAAGAGAAAACAGAGTCATGTCTTTAAATACAAGGTTTGGAAATTTAGAGAATATTTTGGATGATCGTCTAACTGAACAAAAGAGTTATGTTTTAGAAAGTCCAGTTTTATCAAACTCTCAATTTAAAAAATTATTTGATATTTTTGGAGATGAGAATGTTCAGTATATTGACCTAAGTTTTGATAAAAATAATAAAAATTTAAATCTTAAATCTGAAATAGAAAGAATTCAACAGGAGGCTGAGTTTAGTATTAGATCTGGAAAAAAACACTTAATTATTTCTGATGAAAATATCTCTAGCGAACGCTTATGTATACCAACTATACTTGCAGTAGGCGCTGTTCAGTCTTATTTGGTAAAAAAAGGTTTGCGAAAATTTGTATCTATAAATGTTAAATCGTCTGAATGTTTAGACACGCATTATTATGCTGTTCTAATTGGTGCGGGAGCTACTACGGTTAATGCTTACCTTGCAATTGATTCTATTTATCAAAGATTTGAAAAAGGTTTGTTCGGAAAACTTTCTTTTGAAGATTGTGTTCACAGATACATAAAGGCAGTTAATGATGGTCTATTGAAAATAATGTCAAAGATGGGAATTTCGGTAATTAGTTCGTATCGAGGCGGGCTAAATTTTCAGTCTTTAGGTTTGAGCAGAGGATTGGTCGCTGATTATTTTCCTGGATTGGAGTCTAAAATTTCAGGGATTGGACTTTCAGGAATTGAAGACATGATTAGAAAACAGCACGATGCAACTTATTCAGATAACATTATCACATTACCAATTGGAGGAATTTATAAATATCGACATGGCGGTGAGACACATGCCTACCAAGCAAAAACTATTCATCTTTTACAGACAGCTGTTGGAAATGACTCTTATGAATTATTTAAAAAGTATTCAAAATTAATGAGCGAGATGCCTCCAATTCATCTAAGAGATTTGTTGGATTTCAGATCTAAAAATAAACCAATACCTTTAGAAGAAGTTGAGTCTGTAACTCATATTAGAAAAAGATTTGGCTCTGGAAGTATGTCTTTGGGAGCTTTGTCTAAGGAGGCGCATGAGACTTTGGCTATTGCAATGAATAGGATAGGTGGAGCTTCCTGTAGTGGTGAGGGTGGTGAAGATGAAAGCAGAGCAATTCCAAGAGAGAATGGAGATAATGCAAACTCAAGAGTGAAACAAATTGCATCAGCAAGGTTTGGAGTAACTGCAAGCTATTTAAATAATTGTAATGAAATAGAGATAAAAATGGCACAAGGCGCTAAACCTGGAGAAGGTGGTCAATTGCCAGGTTTTAAGGTCACTAAAGAGATTGCAAGATTAAGGCATTCTACTCCTGGGGTTACTCTTGTTTCTCCACCACCACATCATGATATTTACTCGATTGAAGATTTGGCACAGTTAATTTACGATCTTAAACAAATCAATCCGAAAGCAAGAGTAGGAGTAAAGCTGGTAGCTTCTTCTGGAATCGGAACAATTGCAGCAGGTGTAGCTAAAGCAAAAGCAGATATTATTCTAATTTCAGGTCACAATGGTGGAACAGGTGCAACTCCTCAAACTAGCGTGAAGTATGTAGGTCTTCCTTGGGAAATGGGTTTAACAGAGACTAATCAAATTTTAACATTAAATAACTTAAGACATAAGGTTGTTCTTCGAACAGATGGAGGAATAAAAACAGGTAGAGATGTAGTGATGGCTGCAATGATGGGTGCAGATGAATTTGGAATAGCAACAACTAGTTTAGTAGCAATGGGTTGTATTATGGTTAGACAGTGTCATTCAGATACTTGCCCTGTTGGAATATGTACCCAAAATGAAAGTTTAAGAAAAAAATTTACTGGAACACCAGAAAAAGTTGTTAATCTTTTTACCTTTATTGCTGAGGAGGTTAGAGAAATTTTAGCACAACTAGGCTTTAAGCACTTAGATGAAATTATTGGAAGAACTGATTTGTTGCGACAGGTTTCTAGGGGCGCTTCAAACCTAGATGATTTAGATTTCAATCCACTTCTTGTTCAAGCAGATCCAGGTGACAACCCAAGATACTGCAAAGACAAAGTTAGAAATGAGGTTCCAGATACACTAGATAAACAAATCCTATTAGATGCATTGCCATTAATTAAAAGCGGACAAAAAGTAGAATTAAGTTATACGGTTAAAAATACCGACCGAACAGTAGGCGCAAGACTTTCTTCATTTATTGTAACAGATTTTAAAAATAAAAAATTTCCAGAAAATCATATTAAGATAAAGCTTCGTGGATCTGCCGGACAATCTTTAGGTGCCTTTGGAGTTGAAGGATTGAAGTTTGAGGTTATAGGTGATTGTAATGATTATGTTGGAAAAGGTTTGTCTGGTGCAACAATAACTGTGAGACCTCCAAGAGCAAGCGGACTCGAAACAAGCAAAAATACTATTATTGGAAACACAGTGTTATATGGCGCAACATCCGGTTTTCTTTTTGCTGCAGGGCAAGCTGGCGAAAGATTTTCTGTTAGAAATTCTGGAGCCACAACAGTAGTTGAGGGAGTAGGAACAAATGCTTGCGAATACATGACTGGTGGAAATACTGTAATACTTGGAGAAGTAGGAGATAATTTCGCTGCTGGAATGACAGGGGGAATGGCGTTTGTTTATGATCCTGATAATAATTTAGAAGATGTAATAAATCCAAACTCGGTCATTTGGCAAAGATTAGAAACAAAATATTGGATCGATTTTCTTCATTCTTTAGTTATAAAACATGTAGACGAAACCAGTTCAGATGTATGCTAAAAAAATTCTTAATGATTGGGACTTAAATCAAAAGTATTTTTATCAAATTTGTCCAAAAGAGATGTTGGATAAATTAGAGCACCCTATTTCTTTGCAGGAGTCAAAAAAGCAAGCTGTCTAAAAAAATAAAATTATTTTGTTTTGGTTTTGGTTTAACAGCCAAGTATTTGGTTAAGTTATTATCAAAGGAAAAAATAGATTTTTGCTTATCAGGAACATCAAGGTCAGAAAAAAAAGAGAATAATATTTTTTATTTCGAGGATGATCATTATGACAAAGATATTTTAGAAAATTTAGAAACATCCACTCATGTTTTAATTTCGATACCACCAACAACTGAAGAATTTATTCTAAAATATTTTTCTGAAACTTTATCCCAAAATAAAAATTTAGAATGGTTGGGTTATTTATCATCTACTAGTGTTTATGGTGATCATCAAGGTAATTGGGTTACTGAAATTTCTGATACAAAGGCATCGACAGACACAGGATTAAAAAGATTAAGGGCAGAAAAAAAATTATTAGATACTAATTTACCAGTAAGAATATTTAGATTATCTGGAATATATTCTTTAGAGAGAAATATTTTTAGACGTTTGAAGGATAAAAATTTTAAAATGATAAACTCAAAACATCATATTTTTTCAAGAATTCATATTGAAGATATAGCTCAAGTACTTCTATCTTCTTTTCAAAAATCAAAACCAAAAGATATTTTTAACATAAGTGACGATTATCCTTGTTCTTACAATGAGGTAGTAGAGTATGCTTGCAATCTTTTGAATATTGAAATGCCAAAAGAATTATCTTTTGAAGATTTATCAGATGGTAAATTAAAAGATTTTTATAAAGATAATAAAAAAGTTAGTAATGAAAAAATCAAATCTATGGGTATTAAGCTAAAATATCCTACTTACAAAGAAGGATTAAAGAGAATTTTTGATCAAATCTGTTAATTCTTTTTTAATTTTTTTTAAATCATTTTTTTTCGATAAACTATGATCACCATTTTTTTGAAAAAAAACTATAGTATCTTTAGATTGTAAAGTTTTTGATAGCCTAATTGTAAATTTTGGAGAAACAGTTTCATCTTTTAGCCCATGAAATAATCGAACTGGAAAGTTACATTTAATTTTTTTTGCTAAAATAAGACTAGATTTACCTCCGTCTATTAATTTTTTAGATATTGGATAAAAGCTATTATGTTTGTTGGGCAACTGATAGATATTTCCATTACCAATAATTGATTTAATTTTTTTTGAGAAACTTTTCCACATAATATCTTTTGTAAAGTCTGGAGCGGCTGCAATTCCAATTAATCCTTTAATTTTCTTTTTTATTTTTTTTACAAGACATGATGCAATCCACCCACCCATGGAAGATCCTATTAGAATAATATTTTTTGTTTTTACAACTTTTTCAATTATTTCTTTTGATTGATTTACCCAATCTTGAATTCCATAGTTTGATATGATTCCAGAAGATTTACCGTGCCCTGTATATTCAAAAGTCAAAAAAGAAACATTTTGTTTAAGTGAAATTTTACTTAAAGATTTAATTTTTTTACCTGTCATATCTGACATAAATCCATGTAAAAAAATGATTGTAACTGGTTTCTTTCCTTTAATTAATTTATATCTAATTTGTTCTTTATTTTTAGTAAGAAAATATTTAATTTTAGATTTATTCATAATTAACATTAATTTTTACCACAAAGCTTATGATTAAAAAAATAAGATTATTACAAGTTATCCCTAGCATGGGAATTGGCGGAGCGGAAACTGGCTGTAGACATGTTGCAGACTATGTTGCGGAGCATTGTGATTTTTCATCTGTGCTTACTTCAGGTGGATCTCAAATAAATTTATTTAATAATAAAGTTAAAATATTCAGATGGCCAGTTTCAAAAAATTTAATTATGATTTTAATAAATATATTTTTTATTTTTTTTCTTATAAAAAAAAATAGAATTAATATAGTTCATGCAAGAAGTAGAGGACCAGCCTGGTCTTGTCTGATAGCCTGTAAAATTTCTGGAGCAAAATTTGTAACTACTTTTCATGGAACATATAATTTTAATTCATCGATAAAAAAATATTATAATTCTATTATGGTTAAGTCAGATATTGTAATTACAGGATCTAACTTTATTTTAGATCATATCAAATCTAATTATGAAACTACAAAATTAGTGCGGTTAGTCAAAAGGGGTATTGATGAAAATTACTTTGATCCATTCAATGTTGAAAATGCTGAAAAAGAAAAAATAAGAAAAGAAATGGGTTTTTCTGACCAAAATTTTTTAGTTTTATTACCTGGTAGACTTACAAATTGGAAGGGGCAGAAAATTTTTATAGAGGCCGCTAATTTTTTAAAAATGCAGGATAAGCTTTCAAATATATTTTTTATTATTTTGGGTGATTCTCAAGGACGTAATTCTTATGTAACTGAACTTCATAGCTTAATATCAAAATACAAACTGGTGGATAAAGTTAGAATTATTAAGCCTATGAACAATATGCCTTTAGCATATTCTTTTGTAAATTTGGTAGTTTCTGCATCTATTGAACCAGAAGCCTTTGGAAGAGTTAGCATTGAAGCGCAAGCTATGCAGAAACCTATTCTGGCTAGTTCAATTGGTGGTTCTATAGAAACAATTATTGAAGGAGAGACTGGATGGCTGTTTAAAGCAAGTAGTGTTGAAGATCTTGCAGAGAATATTTACAAAATATCAAAAAAAGAAAAATCAGAAATTGAAAAAATTGGATTAAAGGGAAGACAAAATGTTTGTGAAAACTTTACTAAGACAAAGATGTGCCTTAAAACACTGGAAATTTATGAGTCATTAGTTTATTAAATCTCAAACCATGATATCAAAAGATATATGCCAATAATAACTCTTCCTGACGGTAAAAAATTAAACTATGGAAATATCGTAACAGGATTTGACGTTGCTAAAGATATCAGCATCTCTCTATCTAAAAAAGCTTTGGCTTTACAAATTAATGGAGAATACAAGGATCTAGATACAAAAATTGAAAAAGACTCTGATATTAAAATTATCACTTTAGAAGATGAATATTCATTAGAACTTTTGCGACATGATGCTGCCCATGTATGTGCAATGGCGGTTCAGGAATTATTTCCAGGAACTCAGGTTACAATTGGACCAGTAATTGAAAACGGGTTTTATTATGATTTTGCTCGAGATGAGCCATTTACAGATGAGGATCTTGTAAAAATTGAAAAAAGAATGATGGAGATAGTAGATAGAGATGAAAAAACTACTAGAGAAGTCTGGGATAGAAAAAAAGCTATTGAGCATTTTAAAAATATGGGTGAACATTATAAGGCTGAAATTATAGACTCGATCCCTGGCCAAGAAGAAATCTCAATTTATTTTCATGGAAAGTGGCATGATCTATGTAGAGGTCCACATTTACCTAGTATCGGTAGAATAGGGAAAGCTTTTAAATTAATGAAAGTTGCCGGAGCTTATTGGAGAGGCGATTCTAATAATGTTATGCTTCAAAGAATTTATGGAACATGTTGGAAAACAAAAAAAGAATTAGATGAATATTTACATAATTTAGAAGAAGCGGAAAAAAGAGATCATAGAAAATTAGGAAAAACCATGGATTTATTCCATTTTCAGGAAGAGAGTCCAGGAGCAGTATTTTGGCATCAAAAGGGATGGGTATTATTTCAGACCTTGGTTAATTTTATGAGACAAAAACAACTTGAAGCAGGATATAAAGAGGTTAATACGCCAGAAATTATTGATAGAGCGTTATGGGAAAAGTCTGGGCATTGGGAAAAATTTCAAGAATACATGTACACAACTGTAACTCCAGACGAAAGAACCTTTGCAATAAAACCAATGAATTGCCCTGGTCATTGTCAGATTTATAATCAAGGACTTAAAAGTTATAAAGATTTGCCTTTGAAATTATCTGAATTTGGAAAAGTTCATAGATATGAGCCTTCAGGCTCTTTACATGGCTTAATGAGAGTTCGATCATTTACTCAAGATGACGCTCATATTTTTTGCACAGAGGAGCAGATTACAGAAGAGTCGGTTAAAGTAACAAAGTTAATTTTGGACATATACAAAGCTTTTGGTTTTGAAAATATAACGCTTAAGTATGCTGACCGTCCCGTTAAAAGAGTAGGTGAGGATTCGGTATGGGATAAAGCAGAGCAAGCACTTTTAGAGGCTATAAAAGCTTCTAATGTTGAATGTAAAATCAACAAGGGAGAGGGGGCTTTTTATGGTCCAAAAATTGAATTTGTACTTAGAGATGCAATTGGAAGAGATTGGCAATGCGGAACTTTGCAGGTTGATTTAAATTTACCTGGTAGATTAGGAGCAACCTATATTGATAAAGATGGAAAGAAAAAAGTACCAGTGATGTTACATAGAGCATTGTTTGGTTCTTTAGAGAGGTTTACTGGAATATTAATCGAGCACTTTGCAGGAAAACTTCCTTTTTGGCTATCACCTGTTCAAGTAGCAATATTGCCTATTAGTAATGAACATCATGAATATGCAAAAGAAATATTAATTCAACTTGAAAAAAAAGGAATAAGAACTATTATTGATTTAAGAAATGAAAAAATTAATTATAAAATTAGAGAACATTCCCTTGAAAAAATTCCTGCCCTAATGATTTGTGGTACAAAAGAAGCTCAGAATAAAACTATTACAGTGCGTAAATTGGGACAAGAACAGCAACTGACCGAAAAACTTGAAGATATAGTTTCTAATTTTTATCAAATGTCTCAAGCTCCAAAAATTTAGAGGTATTCTTATTAATAAAAATTTTCAATATAATCGTAAGCCAAAAGATCGTGGTCCTAGAACTAACAATAATATTAGAGCCTCAGAAGTTCAGCTAATTGGTCATGAAGGAGAGAACATTGGAATTGTTCCTCTTGGAGAAGCAATTAATAGAGCACAAGAAGTTGGTTTAGACTTGATTGAAATTGCACCAAATACTAAGCCGCCCGTGTGCAAGATAATGGATAGCGGAAAATTTAAATATGAGCAGCAAAAAAAAGCAAACTTAGCAAGAAAAAAACAAAAAATTATTAATCTAAAAGAAATCAAACTTAGACCGGTTACGGATGTGCATGATTATGATTTTAAAATTAAAAATGCGCAAAAGTTTTTAACAAGTGGGGATAAGGTTAAATTTACTATTAAGTTTAAAGGGCGGGAGATGGAGTATATGAAAGCAGCCTATGATCTAGTTCGTAGGATTATTGAAGATACTAAAGAATTAGGCAAGGTAGAGCAGGCTGCAAAAATGGAGGGAAGACAAATGACCCTAATAATTCAAGCCTTATAGACAATCGATTTCTATTGTTTTCAAATCACAATCTTTGTATAACCCCGATACATTTTTATGGGAAAATTAAAAACTAAAAGCTCCGCAAAAAAACGTTTTAGATTTACTGCTAGTGGAAAAGTAAAAGCTCCTCAGGCAGGAAAAAGACATGGAATGATTAAGCGAACAAATAAACAAATTAGAACATTAAGAGGTACAACGATTTTATCCAAGCAAGATGAAAAAATAATTAAATCGTATATGCCGTATAACACAAGAGGATAATTATATGTCTAGGGTTAAACGAGGAGTAGCAAGTCATCAAAAACATAAAAAAACTTTAAAGCAAGCAAAAGGATTTCGGGGCAGAAGAAAGAATACTATTAGAGTAGCAAAGCAGGCAGTAGAAAAATCGTTGCAGTATGCCTACAGAGACAGAAGAAGAAATAAAAGAATTTTTAGATCATTGTGGATACAAAGAATTAATGCTGGAGTAAGAGCTGAAGGACTAACTTATTCAAAATTTATTAATGGTCTAATAAAGTCAAAAATAAAAATTGATAGAAAAGTATTGGCTGATATCGCTTATCATAATCCTGAAACCTTTAAATCTATTGTAAAAAAGGTACAATCACATCTAAATTAAACCTAAATTTTAATTTTTAGATGAACGATCTATTAAAACTAGAGCAGGAAATTTTTGAAAAATTTTCTACATTAAAAAATAAAGAAAGTTTAGAACTCTTAAGAGTCGAGCTCTTAGGTAAGAAGGGAAGTATTTCTATATTATTCCAAGAACTTGCCACTATTGACAAAGAAAAGAAAAAAGAATTCGCGTCTAGTCTAAATGTTTTGAAATCAAAAGTTTTAGAGAAAATAGACAAATATAATTTAAAATTTGAAGAAGAAGAATTAAAGAAAAAATTAGAAAGTCAAACTGTTGATATTACACTTCCAGTACCTAAAATAGTTCAAGGTAAAGTTCATCCTGTGTCACAAGTTATTGATGAGTTAACTTGTATTTTTTCAGAACTTGGTTTTTCTGTTGCAGAGGGTCCTGATGTTGAAAATGAATATAATAATTTTACAGCATTAAACACTCCACCCAATCATCCAGCAAGAGATATGCATGACACTTTTTATCTTGATGAAACTAAAGAATTATTGTTGAGAACCCACACTTCTCCAGTTCAAATTAGGACTATGCTTAGTGAAAAACCTCCTTATAAAATTATTGCTCCCGGAAGAACATATAGATGCGATAGTGACCAAACGCATACACCTATGTTTCACCAGCTAGAGGGTCTGTATGTGGATACAAATGTTACTATGGCTGACTTGAGAGGCTCGCTTGACTATTTTCTAAAAAAATTTTTTGAAGTTGATAAAATTAAAATGCGTTTTAGACCAAGTCATTTTCCTTTTACGGAACCATCTGCAGAAGTAGATATCGGTTATGAAATCAAAGATGGAAAAATTACAATCGGGGAAGGGGATAGGTGGTTAGAAATTTTAGGATGTGGAATGGTTCATCCTAATGTGCTTATGAATGCAAAAGTAGATCCAAAGAAATACCAGGGATATGCATTTGGAGTAGGAATTGATCGATTAGCGATGTTAAAATATGGAATTAATGATTTAAGATCTTTTTTTGAAAGTGACGTTCGCTGGTTAGAGCATTTTGGTTTTAATTCAAATGATGTTCCAACTAATTACAGAGGTCTTGCAAGATGAATATCACTCTAAATTGGTTAAAGAAGTATTTAAAGACAAAGTTAGATGTTCATCAAATTGCTGAAAAATTAACTTCGATTGGACTTGAAGTTGAAAGCATAAGCTCGAACGAAGATAATTTAAATAATTTTAAAATTTGTAAAGTTATAAAAGCTATAAAACATCCACAGGCTGATAAATTAAAAATCTGTGATGTTGATATAGGTGATGGCAAAATAACAAAAGTGGTATGCGGGGCACCTAATGCTAGAGATGGATTAATGACTGTTTATGCATCACCTGGCACAATTATTCCAAAAAATGGAATGAAACTTTCTATTGCCAAAATTAGAGGAATTGAATCTTTCGGAATGCTTTGTTCAGAGTCTGAACTTAATCTTAGTGAAGACAGTGATGGTATTATTGAATTAAAAACTAAAGAAAAAATAGGTGATAACTTTTTCAAACAAAGTCTCGAACCTATGATTGATATATCTATTACTCCTAATCGCTCTGATTGTTTGGGGGTAAGAGGAATCGCAAGAGATCTTTCAGCTTGTGAGGCAGGTTTGTTTATAGAACCTAAATTAGAAAAATTAAAAATTAATTCAAATAAATCAATAAAAGTAGAAATTGAAAAAGATTCTGGGTGTTACCAATTTGGAAGTTGCTTTATAGAAGGCGTGCAAAATAGAGAAAGCCCAGATTGGCTTAAAAATTTTTTAAAATCTGTTGGACAAAAACCTATTTCAGCAATTGTGGACATAACTAATTATGTCATGCTTGATATGAACAGACCTTTGCATGCTTATGACGCTGATAAAATTTCTAAAAAGATTATTGTAAGAAAATCAAAAAAAGGAGAGTCTTTCCAAGCTCTTGATAATAAAAAATATAATTTATCAGATAATCATTGTGTTATTTCTGATACATCAAAAATTTTAGGTCTAGGTGGAATTATAGGTGGAGAATTAAGCGGAACTCAATTTGGTTCTAAAAATATTATTTTAGAGGCGGCTAGCTTTGATCCAATTTCTATTTCAAAATCATCAAAAGAATTAGGAATAATTACAGATGCAAAATATAGATTTGAAAGAGGAGTTGATCCTAACTCAATTAAAGAAGGTTTGATTAAAGCAGCAAAATTAATAAAAGAAATTTGCGGTGGTAAAGTAGGTAAAATTTTAATTTCTGGAAAATCTTTATATAGAGAAAAAAAAATTAACTTTAATTTAGATAATTTTGAAAAATTAATTGGAATTAAAATCTCAAAATCAGATGCGGTAAAAATTTTACAAAAACTTGGTTTTCAAATTAAAGACAAAAAAAATAGACTAGAATTGATTGTACCAAGCTTTAGACCCGATATTAGCCAGGAGGTAGATATTATTGAGGAGCTAATAAGAATTAAGGGTTTTGATAACATTCCCCTTTCAGAGCCTAATAAGATTTCATTTAAAAATACTCTGAATTACAAGCAAAAAATATTTCATTATATTCAAAGATCTATAGCTTCTTTAGGATATTATGAAACTATAACCTGGTCTTTTACTAATTCTAAAGTTGATGATTTTTTCTCAGATAAAAAATTACGCTTAGTGAATCCTATATCATCTGATTTAGATTCTTTAAGGACATCTATATTCTCCAATTTATTAATTCATTCTAAAAATAATATTGATAGAGACTACAAAAATTTAATGTTATTTGAGATAGGACCTGTGTTTCAAGGGCTTAAGCCAGGAGAACAGAAATTAGTAGCTTCAGGTGTGAGAATTGGTAACAAAGTAGAGAAAAGCTGGAAAGTAAAAACAGAAACTTCGACAGCATTTGATGTTAAAGCAGATGTCTTGAAAGTTTTAATAGATCTTGGAATCGATTCAGAGAAACTAGTGTGGGAAAGCAAAAGTAATCAATCCTTTCATCCAGGAAGGTCAGGTTCAGTGTACTTAGGTTCAAATAAAGGACCTTTGCTTGCATGTTTTGGGGAGTTAAACCCAATTATAATAAGCAAATTAGAATTGGATAAGTATTTTCCATGTGGATTTGAAATTTATTTAGATAATATTATTGAGCCAAAAAGAAAACAAAAAGATATTAAAGGATCTTATTTAGTTTCTAAATTTCAATCTGTAGAAAGAGACTTTGCTTTTATTGTAGACAAAAATACTAAAGCTAACGATTTGATATTAGTAATAAAAAACTGCGACAGGAGTTTGATTAAAAATATAGACATTTTTGATGTATATGAAGGAAGTAATATTGGTGAAAATAAAAAATCAATAGCACTTAGTGTTAAATTACAATCAATGGAAAAAACTTTAGACGAAAAATCAATTGAGGAATTAAGTAAAAAAATTATATCTTCAGTGCAATCTCAAACTGGTGGCACTATAAGAAGTTCATGAATTCTACAAATTTAATTAGAAACTTCTCTATTGTTGCACATATTGATCACGGCAAGTCGACTCTTGCTGATAGATTAATTCAAACATGCGGAGGTCTGGATGCAAGAGAAATGAAGCAGCAAGTTCTCGACTCAATGGATATTGAAAGAGAAAGAGGAATCACAATAAAGGCCCAAACTGTAAGACTTAATTACCAACACACAGATGGTAAAAATTATATTTTAAATATTATGGACACCCCCGGACATGTAGATTTTAGTTATGAAGTTAGTAGATCTTTAGCAGCATGCGAAGGTTCATTATTAGTAGTAGATAGCTCACAAGGTGTCGAAGCTCAAACCTTAGCAAATGTGTACCAGGCAATTGATAATAATCATGAGCTAGTAATTGTCTTGAATAAAGCTGATCTTCCAGCATCAGAGCCTGAAAAAGTTAAACAAGAAATCGAAGACGTTATTGGACTAGATACCTCAAATGCAATTTTGGCTTCTGGAAAAACAGGTTTGGGAATAAATGAAATTCTCTCAGCTATTGTTGAAAAATTACCTGCTCCAAAAAGCGAAAGTAACGATCAATTAAAAGCACTATTGGTAGATAGTTGGTATGACAGTTATCTAGGAGTAGTGATTTTAGTTAGAATCATTGATGGTTTCATAAAAAAAGATGATGAAATTTTAATGATGTCTAATCATGCAAAATATAAAATAGATAAAGTTGGTGTTTTTACTCCAAAGCCTGTTGAAAAAGATTATTTAGGACCAGGAGAAATGGGTTTTATCGTGACTGGTATAAAGAGTGTGTCTGAAACGAAAGTTGGAGATACTATTACATTGAGCAAAAACCCAGTGCAAAAAGCATTGCCTGGATTTAAACCTAGTAAGCCAGTAGTTTTTTGTGGATTGTTTCCTGTTGATAGTTCGGACTATGGATTATTAAGAGATAGCCTTGGAAAACTTGCTTTAAATGATTCGAGCTTAATTTATGAAGCGGAGTCTTCAACGGCACTTGGTCTTGGTTTTAGATGCGGATTTTTAGGATTATTGCATCTCGAAATAGTCGTTGAAAGATTAGATAGAGAGTATGACTTAAATTTAATTACAACCACACCTGGAGTTATTTATAAATTAGAAAAAACTGATGGCACACTTTTAGATCTACAGAACCCTAGTAGTATGCCAGAGCCTAATTATATCAAAACTATCAAAGAGCCATGGATTAATGCAACTTTGATAACCCCAGATGAATATTTAGGATCAATTATAAAGCTATGTGAAGAAAAAAGAGGATCGCAAAAAAATTTATCTTATTCAGGTAATAGAGCCATATTAAAATATGAACTTCCGCTTAATGAAGTAGTTTTTGATTTTTATGACAGGTTAAAGTCTATTTCTAGTGGATATGCTAGTTTTGATTATGAGATAAGTGAATATAAAGAAGGAGACTTAATAAAACTGTCAGTTTTAGTTAATGCTGAACCAGTCGATGCTTTATCTACAATTATTCATAGAGAATTTGCAGTAAGGCAAGGGAGGCTTATATGTGAAAAACTAAAAGAACTTATTCCTCGACATCAATTTCAGATACCAGTTCAAGCAGCAATTGGTGGTAAAATTATTGCCAGAGAAACTATTCAAGGTTTCAAGAAAGATGTTTTGACTAAAATTCATGGAGGAGGGGCAAGAGATAGAAAAAGAAAATTATTGGACAAACAAAAAAGAGGAAAATCAAGAATGAAACAGTTTGGAAGTGTTGAAATTCCTCAAGAAGCATTTATAGGAGTTCTTAAAATTAATAAAGATGCTTGAATACTTGTTATATTTTTTATTAATATTTAATTTATTAACTATTTTCTTTTTTAATAGAAAAAAAATTAGAAAATATTTTTTAAATCCAGAAATTAAATCAGTAGATATTGAAAAGTTAGGAAAATCTTTTTTTCCCATTTCCATTGATGCTAAACTAAAAGCACCAAATAATGATATGATAACGAATACTTTTTTTGTTCCGGATTCTTGGAAAGTAGTTGGAATGACTTCTGATTATGAAGCTTGGATTTTGTCTGTTTTAAGCAAAAAGTCAAAAAATATTTTTGAATTTGGAACTTGTAGCGGTAAGACAACAATGCTTTTTGCATTGAATTCACCAAGTGATGCAAAAATTTATACCATTACTCTTGATCCAAAATATATTGAAAAACAAATTAAAAAAGAAACGGGTGATAATAATATTGCTACAAGAAATGCTATTTCTGAAAGTAAATATAATAATTTTATGTTTTCAAAAAATAGTATCTTAAAGAAAAAAATTAAAGTTATTTTTAATGACTCAAAAAAGTTAAATATTAAAAAACTTCATAATTATTTTGATTTAATATTTATTGATGGTGGTCATTCCTATAGTTGTATTAAAAATGATACTGAAAAATCAATGAAAATGATAAAAAAAAATGGATATATATTATGGCATGATTATTCATTAGGAAAAAAATCGCACAAAGATGTTTACAGATACTTAAATGAAATTAAAAATAATTATGAGATATTTCATATTAAAAATACAAGTCTTTGTTTTTATCAAAAACTTTAGGAGAGATGTGAGAGTGGTTTAATCAGCACGCTTGGAAAGCGTGTATACAGGAAACTGTATCGAGGGTTCGAATCCCTCTCTCTCCGCCATATAATAATTTAATCTATTATTTCGTATAGTTTTTTTATAAGTAACAAAGCTCTTTGATCAACACCCATTGTGGGATTGAGTTCTTTTGTAACATACGATATTCCCAGCCCATTTACTGGATCTGCATAGCCTAATGATCCACCCCAGCCATTATGACCAAATGACTCCTTATGTTTGCCAAACATCCAGCCTCCACGAAGTATAAATCCAAGGTTAGTCCATTTGATTTGAAAATTTAAACTTAAATCTTTTTGAGAGTTAGTTTCTGATAAGTGTTTTTTTAATAAATTTTGTTTTATTATATTTTGACCATCTTGTTTATAATCATTAGCTAAGAAATCATATATTGATGCTATTGCATCTGAATTTCCATGACCACCCATCGAAGGTATTTCTGACTTTCTCCATTCCAAGCTATTATAATAATTGATGCTATGAGGAGGATTATTAAATGCGTTAAAATTATCTAGGTCAGAGGATTTTTTTTCTGGTCCAAAAATATTTAAAGAAAGATCAGCTACATTGTTTATATTTTCATCATTAACTCCAAAATAAAAATTTAAATTATTTTTATTTGTAATTTCTTTTTTTAGATATTCTCCCACGCTCAATCCTGTAATTATTTTAATTAAATTACCAATTAAAAATCCATGCGTTTTTGCATGATAATATGTAAATGCACCTGGCAGATGGTCTGGCTCTTGATTTTCTAAAATAAAAATAATTTTTTCCCAATCAATTAAATCTTGATTTTCTATTTTTTTCTTAAATCGATAAATGCCAGACTGGTGTGATAATATGTGCTTTATTAAAATATTAGATTTATTATTATTGTTAAAATTAGGCCAATAATAACCAACAGGCTTTTCAATATTTATCAAACTATCATTTATTAATTTAGCAACACAAGCCTCATAAATTCCTTTGCTTGCGGAGAACGTATTTACAATAGTATTATTTGTCCAAGGTTCATTTTTTGAGTTTTTTGAACCTCCAAAAATACTAATAATTTTTTTTTTATTTCGTATAACCGAGAAGGCTGCCCCAGTTTCTTGCTTAGTTTCTAATAAGTTATTAAAGATATTTTTTACCTCTAAGAATCTATCTTCACATATTCCTTGAGCTAGCATCTACACTGCTAATTTAATAGCAAAATTTCTACCTAAGCTTACCTTGAGATCTTGGCAAAACTTTGCTGCTTCAGCGCCATCAATGATTCTGTGGTCATAAGAAAGAGATATTGGCATCATCATTCTAGGTTCAAATTTACCATCTACAAATACTTGTTTCATTTCAGATTTTCCAATTCCAATGATGGATACTTCAGGAGCATTAATAATTGGCGTAAAAAAACTTCCACCAATTCCACCCAAGCTTGAAATTGTCATTGATCCACCAAAAAATTCTTTCTTATCTATTTTTAACTCTTTGCATAATTTACTTATAGTTCTAACTTCTTGGCTTAATTCTGTAAGATTTTTTGCATCTACATTTCTAATTTTTGGTACCATTAATCCATGAGGAGTATCTACGGCTATACCTATATGAAAATATTTTTTAAAAATTACTTTTTCTCCATCTAGGGAGCTATTAAAATTTGGAAATTTTCGCATAGCATTTACTAGTGCTTTCATCATAAATGCCAAAGGTGTTATTGAAATTTTCTCTCTCGTATTGAGATCAACCAAATTTTTTCTAAAACTTTCCATCTCTGTTACATCTAACTCATCATGCTGTGTTACATGAGGAATAGAGGTCCATGCTTTTACTAAATGCGGTCCAGATAACTTTTTAATTCTAGGTATATTTTGAACATCTACCTCTCCAAATTCATTATGCTGATAAGGTAATGGTTCAGATTTTGGTTGCTGAGGCTGTTGCTGAACTTCGGTTGTTAAAGAGCTTTTTGTTTTATTAATATTTTGACTTACATATTGTTTAATATCTTGTTCTAAAACTCTTCCTTTTCTTCCTGTTCCATTAATTTGTTCAATAGAAACACCCAGCTCTCTTGCAAATTTCATAACTTTTGGACTAGCTCCAGAAACCGACTCAGAGTGATTTGTAGTTTGATTGTACGATAGTTGTTTTTTCTTGCTGTCGTGTCGAAACTGAAGGAGTTAATTGAATTTTTTTTTCTCCAATCTGAATTTTACAAATTTCTTGATCAATGGTGACTTCTTGGTTTTCTTTAACCAATATTTGATCAATAATACCATTGATTGGTGAGGGAATATCTATACTAGAATTATTATCTTCGAGAGTAATGACTGCTTGTTCAGATGCAACCTTGTCTCCTTGATTAACCAAAATATTTGTTACTACAAGTTTTCCTGAAAAATTAATATTTGGTATGACTAAAGTTTTTAATTCTTTTATAATTTCTTCTTTATCTGGTTTTTTGATTTGTTCGGTATTAATATTTTTTGATAATTTTTCTTGAGTTTTTGAATCTGTATTTGTTCCTCCCAGGGTGGCTATGAGACTGCCTTCAGATACCTTATCTCCAATTTTAATATGAATTTTTTCAATTGTTCCAGAAGAACTAGCTGGCACTTCAACACTTGATTTATCGCTTTCAAGTGTGATGATTGCATCTCCTTTTTCTATTTCTTGACCTTCTTTAATTAAAACTTCTATGATCTCAACATTTTTAAAGTCACCAATATTAGGTACTAAAATATCTTCGGCCATTATAGTTTTGTAGGAATAGGTTTTGTTTGGTCAATATTGTATTTTTCAAAAGCTTTTTGTGCAACTTTTGAAGCTATTTTTTGTTCTTTGGCTAAAATACTCAAAGTATTTGCGACAATATACTCTTTACTAACCTCAAAAAATTCTCTTAATTTTTTTCTAGTATCGCTTCTTCCATAACCATCTGTACCAAATGCATAATAGTTTTCTTTGATATATGGTCTTATTTGATCAGCATGAACTCTCATGTAGTCTGTTGCAGCAATTACAGGACCAGTTCTTCCTTCTAAACATTTTTCGATATAAGTTTGCTCTCTATCCTGTGTTGGATTTAACAAATTTTTTCTCTCCACTTCCATCGCATTCTTTTGAAGCTCATTAAAACTAGTTACGCTCCAAATATCAGAGTCAATCCCATATTCATTGCTTAAAATTTCTGCAGCTTGCAATACTTCATTAAGTATTGTTCCAGATCCTAGTAGCTGCACTTTTGCTTTGCCTCGGTTGTCAAATTCTTTAAGCAAATACATACCTTTTAATACATCTTCTTTTTTAACATGTTTGGGAAGTTCAGGATGAGAGTAGTTTTCATTCATCGCGGTGATGTAGTAGAAAATATTTTCTTGTTTTTCATGCATTCTTTTGATTCCATCTTCAAAAATAATTGCTAACTCATAAGCAAAAGTTGGATCGTAAGAAACACAATTAGGAATCATAGATGCCATAATTAAACTATGTCCGTCTTGGTGTTGTAAGCCTTCACCGGCTAATGTGGTTCTTCCAGCGGTAGCTCCTATTAAAAATCCTCTTGCCTGAGAATCTCCAGCCGCCCAAATCAAATCCATAACTCTTTGAAATCCAAACATTGAGTAGAATATATAAAGAGGTAACATTTCAATTTCATGGTTAGTATAGGCAGTTCCAGCAGCAATAAATGATGACATGGCGCCAGCCTCATTAATACCTTCTTCTAATACTTGTCCTTTTTTATCTTCACGATATGAGCTGATTTGCTCAGAATCTACAGGTTCATATTTTTGACCTTCGTGCGCATAAATTCCAATTTTTTGGAAAAAGCCTTCCATTCCGAATGTTCTCGCTTCATCTGGTATAATTGGAACCAATCTTGAAGCGGTAGATTTGTCTCTAAGCATTCTAGTTAATATAGCTACTAAAGCCATAGTAGTTGAAATTTGTCTTTCACCTGACGATTGGTAGGAAGGTTCAAATACCGAACTATCTATTTTAACAGGTGCTGCTTTTGATGATCTTGAAGGTATAAATCCTCCTAATTGTTTTCTTCTTTCTAATAAGTATTGAATCTCTTCTGATTTTTCATCTGGTCTATAAAATTCTAAATTTTCAACCTGTTTATCAGTTAGAGGTATTTCAAATCTATCTCTAAAATAAAACATATCATTCACATCTAACTTTTTTTGTTGGTGAGTTGTGTTTATACTTTCTCCAGATTTTCCCATTCCGTAACCTTTAATAGATTTTGTGAGGATAACAGTTGGCTGCCCTTTATGTTTACTTGCTGCATCATAGGCTGCATAAACCTTATTTGGATCATGGCCTCCTCTATTTAATCTCCAAATATCAGAGTCAGACATATTAGAAACTAACTTCGATAATTCTGGATATTTTCCAAAGAATTTTTCTCTGACATAAGCACCACCTTTAGCTTTCATAGCCTGATATTCCCCGTCAACTACTTCATTCATTCGTTTCATTAAAAGACCGGTTTTGTCCGCTTTTAATAATGGATCCCAATATGAGCCCCAGATAACTTTAATTACATTCCAACCAGCGCCTCTAAACGTTCCCTCTAATTCTTGAATTATTTTTCCATTTCCTCGTACAGGTCCATCTAGTCTTTGTAGATTGCAATTAATAACAAAAATCAAATTATCTAATTTTTCTCTCGAAGCTAAACCGATTGCACCAAGTGTCTCAGCTTCGTCTGTTTCACCATCTCCAATAAAACACCAAACCTTTCTGTCCTGATCAGGTATTAAGCCTCTATTTTGTAAATATTTCATAAAACGAGCTTGATAAATCGACATGATAGGCCCCAGTCCCATTGAAACGGTCGGGAATTGCCAATAGTTTGGCATTAACCATGGATGAGGATAAGATGATAATCCCTTGCCACCTTTTGCCTCTTGTCTAAAATTCATAAGTTGTTCTGCAGATATTCTTCCCTCAAGAAATGATCTTGCATACATACCTGGAGCTGCATGACCTTGATAAAAAACCATATCACCTAAAAAATTTTCTGATTTTGCTCTCCAAAAATGATTACACCCAACATCATATAATGTTGCAGCAGATGCAAAAGTTGCAATATGCCCTCCGAGCTCTGAAGAAATTTTATTTGCTCTCACAACCATTGCTGCAGCATTCCATCTTATTAAAGATCTAATTTTTCTCTCAATTTCTTGATCTCCAGGGGATTTGGCTTCAAGCTCTGTCGGAATAGTATTGATATAAGGAGTATTCTGGGTGAATGGTATATTGGAGCCAGCAATATAAGCTTCATCAATTAATTGGCTTAGTAAATAATGAGCCCTTTCAGCTCCATCTCTTTTTACAACATCACTAAGAGACTCTATCCATTCGTTTGTTTCCGTAGGATCGATATCTTTAATGTTGGGTATACCACTGTAAACTTGTCTATTTTTTATTTCTATTCTTGAAGATGGCTGGATAATTGTTTGAGCTGGCGCAACTTCTCCTAAAATTTCTTTTTCTTTTTTGATTTCTATTTTTGATATTTTGTCATTGCTTTCCGCAGTTCCAATCGAACTTCCTTTTGAAACTTTGTCTCCAACTTTTACTTTTATTTCTTTAATGGTTCCTGAAATAGGAGAAGGAACCTCCATGCTTGATTTATCACTTTCAAGAGTAATAAGCGGGTCTCCTTTAGAAATACTATCGCCTTCATTTATTAAGATCTCAATTATTTCAACATTTTTGAAATCACCAATATCGGGAACCTGAATATCTACCAATCCTAAAGATGAATTTTTTTGTAAATTTTCTTCTGCATCTTTTATAATTCTTTCAGTTTCGGGTAATATTTTCTCTTCAGTTAATTCTTTTTTATTTTTAGCTTCCCCTTCAGCCTCTATCAAACCCACCAAATCTCCTTGAGATACCTTGTCACCTATTTTAACTTTTAGCTCTGATATAACGCCTGAAAAAGGACAAGGAACTTCTACGCTAGACTTATCACTTTCAAGGGTAATTATTGGATCATTTTTATTTATAGTTTGACCTTCTTTTACGAGCACTTCTATAATTTCAACATTTTTGAAATCGCCAATATCCGGTACTCTAATTTCTGTACTCATAAGATTTTGTTATCTATTTGTTTAATATTCCCTTGTAAATCTAAAAAAATTAAAAAGATTTTAACAAATTTGTTTTCATTTGGGTATCAATTAAGCTAAAAACCAATGGATATTAAGCCTATGTATGAAATTTTTGGACAATTTATAGATGGAAAATGGAGCTCTTCATCAAACAAGGACACTTATGAAGTCATAAATCCATCTAATGAAGAAGTCCTTGGGTGTGCTTCAAAAGCGACAAGCGAGGATGTTGAAAGAGCACTACAATCAGCCAAAAAAGGGCTTGATCTTTGGAAAAAAACTCCTGCCTGGGAAAGGTCATTAAAGATTAGAAAAGTTGCAGATCTAATAAGAGAAAAAAAAGATATTATTGCTAAATGGATATCGCTTGAGGTCGGAAAACCTTTTGCTCAAGCCCAAGGCGAAGCATTAGCCTCTGCAGATATTTTTGAATGGAACTCGGAAGAAACAAAAAGAATTTATGGTCAGATAGTTGAAAGTCGATTTGCTGATACAAGAATTCAAATAAAGTATGAGCCTGTAGGTGTCGTTGCTGCATTAACTCCTTGGAACTTTCCAACAATTTTGGCTGCGAGAAAAATATCAACAGCTTTAGCTGCAGGTTGTTCAGTTATCTGTAAGCCTGATGTAGTTACTCCAGGTTCAGTTATGCAGCTTGTTGAGATAGTAAGAGAGGCGGGTATACCAGCTGGGGTAGTTAATTTATTATCAGGAGATCCTGCATCAATTTCTTCTCAATTAATTTCTTCAGACATTGTTAAAAAAATTTCTATAACAGGATCAACGAGAGTTGGAAAAATTATTTTAAAACAAGCAGCAGACAAAGTACAGAGGGTTACCATGGAATTAAGCGGACACGCTCCTTTTATTGTTCATGATGATGCCAATATCGAAAAAGCTGTTGATATGGCCATGATGGCAAAGTATCGAAATACGGGTCAAGTTTGCATATCACCTAGCAGATTTTATATTCACGAAAGTAAAAAAGAAGAATTTACTAAATTGTTTGTTGAAAAAACATTGAAATTAAAAATAGGTCCCGGAATTGATCAAAAATCTGATATTGGACCCATAACTACTCATAAAAGACTTTTAGAAGTTGAGGAGTTAGTGGAGAAAACAAAAACTGAAGGAGCAAAAATTTTATGTGGCGGTAAAAGACCTGCAGGATTCAATAAAGGATATTTTTATGAAGCAACTGTTTTCGATAATATAAAAGATAACTTTAGCATCATGACCACAGAACCTTTTGGACCACTTTCTCCTATTTTATCTTTTAAACATTTTGAAGAAGTAATTGAGAGAGCTAATAATCATGATGCAGGATTAGCGGCATATGTTGCTACTAATTCAATGGAAAAAGCACATAAGACTTCTGATGCACTTGAAACAGGGATGGTTGCAATAAATACACCACATGTCCCATTTGCAGAAACTCCTTTTGGTGGAATTAAACAAAGTGGTTACGGAAGAGAAGGTGGTTCTGAAGCAATTAAAGATTACTTAAATACAAAATACACACACCTAGGTCTCTCTGGATAGTATGGAAAGTTCCCAATTAAATATAGCCTTTGTAGGTACCGGCTTAATGGGGTTACCTATGATTAAAAATTTAGCTAAATCCGATTATAAAATCAAAGCATTTAATAGAACTCTGTCTAAAATGAATGAGTTATCAATATTTAAAAATATAAAAATTAGCAGTTCTTTAGAGGACGCAATTAAAAATTCAGAAGTAGTTATTACCATGTTGCCAGATGATGAGGCTGTTAAAAAAGTTATAGATGAAATTTTAGAAAAAAAATTACTTAAATCCAATTCAATTTTTATCGATATGAGTTCTACAAAATATGAAAGTGCTAAATTATTTTATAATAATTTAAAAAATAGCAATATTTATTTTATAGATGCTCCGGTATCAGGAGGCCCTGAGGGAGCTAAGTCTGCAAGCTTAGCTATTATGGCAGGAGGTGATTTAGCAATATTTCAACAAGTAAAGAATATTTTAAATTTCATGGGCAACCCAACCTTGGTGGGACCTTCGGGTAGTGGACAAGTGGCCAAGCTATGTAATCAAATAATTGTAGGAGTTACAATAGGAGCGGTTGCCGAAGCTATAATTTTATGTGAGAAAGTTGGAGCAAATCCAGAAAATTTTGTTAAGGCAGTAGCAGGAGGTTTTGCCGATAGTAAAATTTTACAAAATCATGGATTAAGAATGATTAAAAAAGATTTTGCACCAAGAGGAAAGTCGATTACTCACTTAAAGGACATGGATAATATTTTAAAATGTGCAAAAGATTCTAATGTTAGTCTTCCAATTTCAAAATTAGTTCAAAGCATGTATCAAAATATTGTAGATAGAGGAGATGGCAATGATGACCATAGCTCTTTATACAAAGAAATTTTACATCAAAATCAAAAATAATTTTTGGTGCCCACAGCCAGAATCGAACTGACGACCCCGTCCTTACCATGGACGTGCTCTACCTTCTGAGCTATGTGGGCTTATTTGTGACTTTTTAAATTTATAGCAGATTTTTACAACTTTTTTATTATGGCTTGCCTGCAATAAGTCTATTTTTAAGCAAACTATGATCATTTTTTTATTTTATTTCTTGTTTTATGAAAAAAATATCATTGATAGTTGTTATGTTGAGTTTAATAGTTTTGACTAATTGCACCACACACACAGTTAAGATTGGAGAAAAATGTACTAATGTTGCTTCCAATAATACTTACGAAAAGTCTTATGTTTGGATTGTTAAAAAAGAAACAGTAAAAGCATTTGATGAAAAGATTAATAAGGAAAATTGCTCGAAAATAGAAGGAAAGATTTAATATTTTCTACAATTAGTTGAAATCTTTCAAATTCTTGACAAAAATGTTTTATATCTATTTATAGCTTATGATATTTGACTTAATTCAAATATCTCAATTAATAAAAAGAGAGTAGCGATGAGTATAAAAGGTAAAGTAAAGTGGTTTAATGGATCCAAAGGTTATGGGTTTATTGAACGAGATGATAAAGAAAAAGACGTTTTTGTTCACATGTCAGCAGTTAAAGACTCTGGTGTAGGATACCTTGATGAGGGAGATGTTCTTACTTTTGATATCGAAGATGGAAAAAAGGGTCCATCTGCTGTAAACTTAAAAAAAGAATAGTTTTTTAAGTAAAAATTAGTTTAGGAGGCTCAGCCATGGGTATTCATTATGATTATAAGTCTAAGCGTGGTGAAAGGGCTATGCTGAAAGAAGCAAAAAGAAAAGAACGTCTTGCTCTGAAGAGAGCCAAAAGAGCCTCAACTAATCCCATAGAAGAAAAAAAAGAACCCGCAGAAATGCACGATATAAGCAAGCCTATTACCTTAGAGGATTTAACCAATCCAAACAAATAATTTAATAAAGTTTTAATGCTGAATAAAGAAGATAAAGTTAAAAAGTTAGCAGACGCATTAAAAGAAAATTTAAAAAAAAGAAAAGAGTTTCAAAAAAAAGAGAAAGAAAAAAATAATGAGCGTCCTGTCAGATAAGTGGATTAAAAAAATGTCACTAGAACAAGCGATGATAAAACCTTTTGTTGAAAGTCAGCAAAGAGGTGAAAATATATCTTTTGGTTTATCTTCTTATGGTTATGACGCAAGAGTTTCAAATGAATTCAAAATATTTACCAATGTGCATTCCTCAGTTGTGGACCCAAAAAATTTTTCTCAAGAAAGTTTTGTTACGAAAAAAGAAGATGTTTGTATTATTCCACCAAATTCATTTGTTTTGGCAAGCACCGTTGAATATTTTAAAATCCCAAGAGATGTTCTAGTAATTTGTTTAGGCAAAAGTACATATGCGAGATGCGGAATAATTGTTAACGTGACACCGCTAGAACCGGAGTGGGAAGGTCATGTAACTCTCGAATTTTCTAATACAACTCCATTACCAGCAAAAATTTATGCAAACGAGGGTGCTTGCCAATTTATATTTCTAAAAGGAGATCAATCCCCAGAAGTTTCATATGCTGATAGAAAAGGAAAGTATATGAAGCAATTGGGAGTTACTCTTCCAAAAGTATAGTAATTAATGAAAAAATTAATCATCCAAGGAGGAAAAAAACTCTATGGAAGTATTAATATTTCTGGATCAAAAAATGCATCATTGCCTATTTTAGCCGCTAGTTTGCTCTTTGATGAGGTAGTGACACTAAAAAATATTCCAGACGTTAAGGATATTTCAACAATGTGTATTTTGTTAGAAAGCATCGGAAAAAAAATTGAATTTTCAAAATCTAGGAATGAGGTGAAAATTTTTCCTAATAAAATTAAAAAATTATTAGCTTCATATAGTTTGGTAAAGACTATGAGAGCAGGAGTTTTGGTTTTGGGTCCATTATTATCAAAATATGGCCATGCGAAAGTTTCATTACCTGGCGGTTGTGCTATTGGATCAAGACCAGTTGATTTGCATACTGAATTTTTAAAAAAAATGGGAGCAAAAATTAAAATTGAGAATGGTTATATTATTGCAAATGCTACAAAAAAATTAAGCTCTGCTATTGTTAAGTTTCCAACTATTTCTGTAGGCGCAACTGAAAATTTAATCATGGCCTCAGTTCTTGCTAGGGGTAAAACTATTATAAAAAATATTGCAGTAGAGCCAGAAATTATAGATCTAATAAATTTCTTAAATTTATCAGGAGCAAAAATTTCATTTAGTTCAAAAAGATCTTTAATAATTAACGGAGTAGAAAAATTAAACAACATAACTTATTCAATAATACCGGATAGAATTGAAGCAGGCACCTATGCGATTGCGTCACTTATTACAAATGGAAAAATTACTCTTAAAAATATTGATACAGACGTAATGAAAAATATTTTTGTAGTCTTAAAAAAAGCAGGAGCAAAATTAGAATATAATAAAAAAAATTCAGTAACTATTTCTAGAAATAAAATAAAGTCCTTAAGTATAAAAACTTCTCCATATCCTGGGTTTCCGACAGATATGCAGGCTCAACTAATGAGTTTGTTGTGCCTAGCAAAATCTAGATCAATAATAAATGAATCTATTTTTGAAAATAGATTTTTACATGTTTCTGAATTAAAAAGAATGGGGGCAAATATTAAAATAAAAAATAAGAATGCTTTTATTTTTGGAGTAGCAAATTTAAAAGGAGCGGAGGTTATGGCTACTGATTTACGAGCTTCTGTCTCTTTGGTTTTGGCTGGATTAGCCGCAAAAGGAAAAACTGTTGTTAATAGAATTTATCATTTAGAAAGAGGTTATGAGAATTTAATAGGAAAATTAAAAGCTTGTGGCGCTCAAGTTTCCATTAAACATGATTAATCAAATAACCCAATTAAAATTATTAGCTAATGATGAAAAAGATCTAAAAATTTTTTCTGCATATTTGCAGGACGGTGTAATTCTAACTCAAGATATAAAATTTTTAAAAAAAAATAAAACATTAGTCTGTATTTTTAATAGATTTATGTGGGAAGATGCTGAGCATGGAGTTTTTAGAGAAAATAGAAGAATAAAATCAGCTATTGTTTTTAAAAGTATTTTAAAAGTAAAATCTAAAAATATTAATATTAAAAATAAATCGAGAATATTGGAGTTTTTAGCTCTTGAAGCAAAAAAATTGAAGAATAATAATTATAATTTAAAATTAATATTTTCAGGAGATGCTGTAATTTCGATGGAAGCAGAATTTATAGACTCTACACTAGAGGATTTTTCTGATAGCTGGATAACTAAATATAAACCAAAGCATAAAATTTAATGAAATACATATTAAATACAAGCGATAATAGCTTTCAAAAAGATTTTATCAAATTTTTAAATTCTGGTCGTCAGCAATCTGAAATAAATAAAGCAATTGTTTTTAAAATTATAAATAATGTAAAAAAAAATGGTGATAAAGCCTTAATTCATTATTCTAAAAAATTTGATAATATTTTTCTTAATAAAAAAAATATTCAAATTTCCAATAAAGAAATAAATTCTATAATAAAAAAACTTGATTCAAAAATTAAAAAAGCAATTGATTTATCGTTTGTAAGAATAAAAGATTTTCATAAAAAGCAAATTAACAATACATTTAGATTTAAAGATAATTTTGGTAATGAACTTGGTTATAAGTATACTCCAATTAACAAGATCGGAATTTACATCCCGGGAGGAAAAGCTAGTTATCCAAGTACTGTAATTATGAATTCAGTTCCTGCAATAGTTGCAGGAGTAAAAAATATTTTTGCAGTAGTTCCAGCTCCTAATAATGAATTAAATGCAGGAGTAATATATGCAGCGAAAATCTGTGGGATAAAAAAAATTTTTAGAATAGGCGGGGCACAGGCCATTGCCGCTTTAGCTTATGGAACTGAAAGCATTGAAAAGGTTGATAAGATAGTAGGTCCTGGAAATATTTTTGTTGCTACTGCTAAAAAAGAGGTTTTTGGTCAGGTAGGGATTGATATGATTGCAGGACCATCAGAAATTACAGTAGTTGCAGGACCAGAAAATAATCCATCCTGGACAGCCATTGATTTGCTATCCCAAGCTGAACATGACGAATTATCCCAAAGTATTTTGGTTACAAAAAGCTCAACTTTTGCAAAAAAAGTTGAATTAGAGATTAAAAATATTATTAACAATTTGCCAAGAAAGCAAATTGCTAAAAAAAGTATAAATAACTTTGGTGGTATTATTATTTGTAAAAACGATACAGAAATAGTTGATATTGTAAATCAGATTGCTCCAGAACATTTAGAAATCAAAGTCAAAAATTGTGACATATTAGAAAAAAAAATTATCAATGCGGGATCAATTTTTTTAGGAAATTATAGCCCTGAAGCAATTGGAGATTATATTGCTGGTCCAAACCATGTGTTACCCACTTCTGGAACTGCCAGATTTTCTTCAGGATTATCTGTGGCTGATTTTTATAAAAAAACTTCAATAATCAAATGTTCAAGATCTGGAATAAAAAAAATTGGCATAGCGGCGGCTGATCTTGCAAATTATGAAGGGTTGCAAGCGCATGCTCTTTCGATTATGAAACGTATCAACGAAAATTAAAAAATTATGGCTAAAGAAGAAATGTTAGAGTTCAATGGAGTAGTTACCGAACTATTGCCCAATGCAACATTCAGAGTGAAGCTAGAAAATAACCATGAAATTTTAGCTCATAGTTCTGGAAAATTAAGAAAAAATAGAATTAGGGTACTTACTGGAGACAAGGTATTAGTTGAAGTTACTCCTTATGATTTAACTAAAGGCAGAATTACATTTCGTCTTAAATAAATGGCTGAAATCATTAGCGGATTGGTTTTGGCAAGTGCCTCTCCAAGAAGATTGGAACTTTTAAAAAGAATTCATATTATTCCTGAGATTGTAAAACCTGCTAATATTGATGAAGCTGTAAAAAAAAAAGAAAAGCCAACTCAATACTGTGAAAGAATAGCTAGAACAAAAGGTGATTTTGTTTTTGAGCAATATCCAGACAAAACAATTTTATCAGCTGATACAATTGTATTTTGTAGTAATAAAATTTTTGGCAAACCTGAAAATATAGAAGAAGCTAGAAATTTTTTAAGTTTTTTTTCTGGAAGAAAACACAATGTATTGACGGTTATTTATTTAAGAAACAAAGAGCAGATTAAGTTAAAAAAAATAATATCAAAGGTTACTTTTAATAGATTGGAAGCAAAAGATATTGAACTTTATTTAAAATCTAATGAATGGAAAAATAAAGCAGGAGGCTATGCAATACAGGGCTATGCTGATCGATTTGTTAAGATTATTAATGGTTCTTATTCAAATATAGTTGGTTTGCCGTTATCTCAGGTGTTTAACTTGTTAAAATCATTTAAATTAATTTAGTTTTTAATTGATTATTTAAATAAATTATGGAAAAAGACTGTGCGTGGTCTGATAGCTCAGTTGGTAGAGCAGAGCCCTGAAAAGGCTTGTGTCGGTGGTTCAAATCCACCTCAGACCACCATTTTTTATTTGCATTTTTATTACTGTATTGATAATCAACCCTCAATTGAAATGAAAAAAATATATATTTCTACATTAAGGCACCAGATCCATGCTAGGCATTTGCTTGGCTAATTCAATTATATATTTAAATAAAGAATACTATTATAAACAAAAAAAATGCAGCTGTAGCTCAGTTGGTTAGAGCGCTGGTTTGTGGAACCAGATGTCGGTGGTTCGAGTCCACCCAGCTGTACCAAAATAATGAATAAAAAAATTTTTAAGCCCAGTAGTGATTTGCCACTTGGTTTTACAGATAGACAAGAAGAAGAGTTATTAATTAGGGATCTTTTAATTTTTAATATTAAAAAGATCATGTCCAAATATGGATTTCAATATCTTGAAACTCCAAGTTTTGAGTATACAGAAAGTATTGGAAAATTTTTACCAGATAAAGACAGGCCTTCAGAAGGAGTATTCTCATTTCAAGATGAAAAAAAATGGCTTTCTTTGCGGTATGATTTGACTGCTCCACTGGCAAGATATGCAGCAAAAAATTTTGATAATCTTCCTAGACCTTTTAAGAGATTTCAATTGGGAACTGTTTGGAGAAATGAAAAACCAGGACCAGGTAGATTTAGAGAGTTTTTGCAGTTTGATGCTGATTATATTGGTACCAAGTAATTTATTTGCAGACTGCGGAACTTTGTATCTCTAATTTCAGAAATATTAATAAGTTGCGGATTAGAACACGAATGAATTTAATATTAAGATATCAAACCGAAAACTTTCTAAAGGGCTTTTAGAAAAATTAAATATTGTTGATGAACAGAAAGCAATCGATTACACTTCGTGCAATTGATAAGCTAGATAGAGTTGGTACTGAGGGTGTACAGTATCTTACTGGGAAAAGGAAGAAAAGATAAATCTGGTGATTTTACCAAAGGAGCGGAACTAGAGGAATACCAAATAAAAGAAATTATAAGTTTTTTAAATATTAAAAATCTTATCAGAAAATAACTATGAAAATATAAAAAAAATTGCAGAAGGAAATGAAACTAATACAAGAAGGAATTGCAAGAAATGCAATTAATGGAAAAATATTTCTTCATTATTTAATTTTACAAAATTATATCTTTGATCCTACTATCGTTAGAGGACTTGAGTATTATACAGGACCTATTTTTGAGGCAAACTTAACATTTGGTGTGCAAGAATAAAAAAGGTGAAGAAATTGAGTTTGGATCCATCGGTGGTGGAGGAAGATATGATGATTTAGTTAAAAGATTTAATAATCAAGAATGTCCATCAACAGGAATTTCAGTTGGTTTAGATCAGTTTAATTTATGCAATTATTCAAAAAAACAATAGTTAAGACCCAAAAAAAACTACCAATACTAATATGTGTTTTTGACGAAAAATTTATGACTTTTTATATGAAAGCTACTAAAAGCGCTTCGTGACAAAAATATTAGTTCTGAAATTTATTCAGGAACATCCAATATTAAGTCCCAGCTAAAATATGCAGATAAAAGAGGATGTGATTACGTCATTTTGTGCGGAGAAGATGAAGTTAGCAAGAATTTAGTAACTATTAAAAATCTTAACATGTGGGAAAAAAAATATCCGAAAATATTAAAGATCGAAGTGAATGGAAGCAATCTGAAGAATCTCAAAAAACCATACCTTTTGATCAATTGTTAAATGAATTGATATAATGAAAAAAGGGCTTAGAGAAAAAAAAATTAAAAGAAGATTTTTCCAAAAAAATTTTACAATTATTTCAAAAAAAGAAAATTTTATTTTACAGATCTTGATTTATTAATAGATACCAGTCTTTTAACAGAAAGATCTGGAGAGCAATTTAAAAAAACTACTTTAACTTACAGAGATTTATTAGGAAAAGAAGTTAGTTTAAGACCTGACCTAACTGTTTCTACTGCCTTAAAATATATCCAAGAAAAAAAAACTAAAGAGGAACGATTTTGTTATTATGGAACAGCTTATAGGTTAAATAAAAAAGGTGATTTAAAAGTATTTGATCAATTAGGTTGTGAGTTAATTAACTCATTAAATAAAAATTCAAGTTTAATTTTACTAGATACAATTCTAGAGCCGATTAAACAAATTAAGAAACTAGCAAATAAATATAGGAGATATCGGCTTATTTAAAATATTAATAGAATCTTTAGATCTACCTGAAAGATGGAAGTTAAGGCTTATTAGGCATTTTTCTCGAAGAGAGTATTTTTCTGATTTATTAAAAAGATTGGAAACTAATTATGATCTTGACCAAGTAACTATTGATGTTGATACGCAAAGACTAAAAGATTTAGAACACAATGGATCAAAATAAAATAATTGGCAGGTAGAACTGTTGCTGAAATAGTTAAAAGATTTAAAAAAAAACTTAAAGATCCAAGAGATAATTACAAAGGTAAAAAAAATGTTAAAATAATAAAAAATTTTTTAAATATTAAAATTCCATTACAAAGAACTGAAAGAGTTATTATTGATTTTTTCTAATAAAAATAAATTATCAGCAAAGGATATAAAAAATTATTTAAAAAAAATCATTTTTATTAATAAAAAAATTGGAAAAAAATATTCTATTACTTTTAAAACTGATTTTGGAAGAAATACAGAGTATTATACGGGATTAGTTTTTTTGGCTTATATTAAGAAAAAAAATCAAATAATTGAGCTGGCAAGAGGGGGTGAATATAACAATTTACTTAAAACTTTAGGTTACAAAAAAAATATTCCATCCTTAGGCGGAGCAATTAATCTGAATCAATTAATTAATTTATAAAATGAATAAAATTAAAATAGCATTACCCAGCAAAGGTAGATTAAAGGAAGAATCCTTAAAATTTTTTCAAAAGAAAAATCTTAAAGTAGTTAATGCATTTGGCGAAAGAAATTATTTTTTTAATATAAAAAATAATAATCAAATAGAAGGAATTTACTTACACGCAAAAGAAATTATCGAGAGAATAAATGATGGAACACTCGATATGGGTATTTCCGGTTTAGATTTATTGAAAGAATTTCCAGAGATTTACTCCCAAAATGTTAAATTATTACAAAAACTAAACTTTGGATTTGCAGATCTGGTTGTCGCTGTACCGAAGGACTGGCTAGATGTGCAGAATATGGCAGACCTTGAGGAGGTGAGTTTTGAATTTAAAGAAAAATATGGAAGAAGAATGAGGGTGGCTACAAAATATCCAAATTTAACCGAAGCTTTTTTCTTATCGAAAGGAGTAAGTCAATTTAGAATTATGCCAAGCTTAGGTGCTACGGAATCATATCCTTTTACAGGTTCAGCAGAACTCATTACAGATATTACATCAACAGGATCTACGTTGAAAGCAAACAACTTGAGAGTAATTACGGATGGAAATATCTTAAAAAGCTCAGCTTGTTTATTTGTTTCTAAAAAATTTTTAAATAATAAATTTCTTAAATATTTTAAATAAAAAACCCCCAGAAATTTCTTTCTGAGGGTTTTTAATTTGTTTAACTTTTGTATTTAGAGTGTTCTGGTCGGGGAACCGTATTACATTCTCTTTAAGTAGTTCAAATAATTACTGATTTACTCTATCTTTTCTTAAAATTGTTCATCACTGTTCATCACTTTTAGGGTCAAATTCAAAAGGAACTCAAAAGATAACTCTAACTTTTTAGTTATTTTAGCATTCTATCATTAAAAAAAATTGGTATTGTTAGTATCAATGAATATTGAATTAGCACTTAATAAATTTGTAGAAAGTTCAATTAAACACAAGATTAAAGAAGATGATGAGGTTACTTACAGTGAACATCACGCAAATTTACTTGTAATTTTTTGTTTTTCTATTGCTGATAAAATTCACCCTAAGAAATTTGAAAATAACTTTGTTGAAGGCAGAATGAGATTAGTATCAAAAAAAGGGGAGTGTACTGAAGTTGATATATCTCTTAGATGACCTTCAAATCTTACATTTTAAGTTACTTTATCATATTGTTTATCTACATACTTTTTATCCAGAAGTGAGTTCAAAATTTAAATTTTCTGAAGATTTAAGTGAATTGTTGAACAATGAGGATAAGATAATAAAATTATATGAAGAAGTTAAGAAAATAAGTTTGAATTAATTTAAAACTTTTTCTAGTTCATAACAAAACTCTAAATCTAGCGAAATATAACCAGCAAATTTTGAATTCTCCTTTAAATATATTTCATTACTATCTTCTTCATAAAATTTTTGAATTTTTATAATTTCATTCATTATTTTCTTTTCGCTTTCAGAAGAACTTTTGTTATTAGTTTTTGAATAGATAGATTGTGCTTTTCCACCAAATGAAGCAGCAGTAACAGCAATAATAACTTTTCTATCATCAGGGGCATATTGTGAAACAATAGCATACAAAGCACTACATCTTTGGAACGCATAAATTTGTGCTACAGGGTCACTAATCTGATGAATTTTAAAAAAATCATTCAGAGATTTCATATTTAAAGCATAAACAATATTAGTTAGTGAGAGGGATATTGTAAAAATAAAAATAATTAATTTTTTCATATTGTAACTAAATATCGTAAAAATCATTACTTCACAATTTTCATATTACCATAAACTCTCTTATGTCTTTCAACTAAAGTTTGGTCAGATAATCCTAAATATACCGACATAATCATTCTCTCACTGGTATTCATTGAAGTAGCAATATCTTGGATAGTAACCCCTTTTTTATACAGTTCAGTAGCATAGGTGTGTCTTATGGAGTAGATAGGTCTTGTGCCACCATCTTTGAAATAATACAAACCAAGTTCTTTAGATAATCTTGTAAATATTTTACCAACTTTATTTTTAAGATTGTTTCTATTTTTCTCATTTGGAAACAATAGATAATCATCATCTTTAATTGAGTTTCTCTCTAATATTTCTGGAAATATTTTATCGGTAAAAAATGGATTACAGGTTACTTTATGAGTAGGTTTAGTTTTAGTATTATAAACAGTAAACTCTAATACTCTTAATTTTGGATTTTTAGCATCAGTTAAATATTGAAAGTCTTTCTTCTTAATATTTAAAACTTCTAAACCAGGTCTAAAACCACCACTTCTACATAGATTAAAATAGTCTTTTAGTTCTAAATAAAACTTATCTTCTTTCTTTGAATATTCTTCATCACACTTTCTATTAATCAAATTTAACTCTTGGTTAGTATAAGGGTGTCTTGGGGTATTCATTACAAGTTCAGTTGGAGTATCAGGGATTACATCAATGATGCCTCTATCTTTTGCTCTTTTGAACATTTGATTAAGAACAGACATATACTTGTTAATCGTATTGCCTGATTTTCCATCATCTTTTAAATCAGATAATATCTGGTCATTAATGATAGTTTCTACTAGTTCAAAGTCTTTATAATCAACATCATCAAAGTAGGGTTTTAAAAAGTTTTCCCATTTTGCTCTATCTCTTTCACCTTGGTCATTGTTTTTAAGATGAGTTTTATTTTTGTATTTTATTACTCTATATCTCAACCAAGGTTGAGCAATTTCAATATCAAAACTTCTATGTTGAATGACAGATGAGTGATTGGTTGTAAACCATTCTCTATAATAATCATTTGCTATTTTAATTGCTTCATTGATGTTTTTTGTCTTTGTAGATTTTTCAAATCTTCCAGATTTTGAATATTGTTTGTTGTTTCTGCCTACATAGAAACGACAAAAGTAAGTTTGTTTATTTTGATATTTGTAAACAGAAATACCATTTCTAAACACTTTCATCGTTTCTTTATTAATTTTGGGCATCTAAAATTCTTCTCTATTGGTAAATGATTGCTTTTAGGTATCAAGCGAAATTCAATTATATAGAGATGCAATTGTATATTTCATTTTAATTTTTTTATGCATAACTTACTTCTTTCTGGCAGTTGTTGATTAAGTTCTCTAATCTTTCTGTATTGTTAAAAATCTTATGAATTTTTAAATGAGAATAAAGATTGTGAATTGCTGATTTACTAGTCTTATCATAATTGGATAATGAATGTTGGAAAGGCAAACTAGTTGTTTGATATGGTTCTGGTTCTAATTTATTATTAGAAATAAACTCATATTTTTTTAAGTAACTTTCTGCTGAAGTTATTATTTCTCTTTCACTTCTACGATTTGTATAAGCAAAAATATATTTTGTAGGTATTATAAACTGACCTACAACTGCTCTAGTTTTTGTTTCATCAGTATGAAATATATGTCTTAAATTACTATTAGTTAAAATAGCAAAAGAGTAGGCAACTCTCTTATCAAAAGTATATGAATAACCCCGACCTTGTAGATTAATCCATTTTGCATCTTTTTTGGTAATATTTGATATTGGACATTTCCAATTATCCGAAAGACTTCTGCTTAATCTTATATCAGTATCATTAGGTACTAAAAAACCACGATAACAAACAACAAAATCTTTTTCTTTTATTCTGTTTAAATCTTGAAGTGCTATCTCTTGTTCTTTTTCTCTATTATCAGAATATTCCATTCTGCTGATAATGTCGTATTCTCTTTTAAGATAGTAAGTTAAGTCATCTACTTTTTTTAAATAACCAATTTTTTCAAAATTATGTTTTAATTTTTTTATTGTAGTTGGGTCTTTATAATCAATTGTTGAAAACAAATTAGAAAATAATAATTTACTATCAATTTTATCAAGATAATTTTCAGCAACATACTCTGCACATTTGATTATTGAATTTAATGAAATTTCTATTTTTGTAGGCAATGAAAAGAAAATAATACACAAACTATTAGTCTTAATTTGTCATCAAAGTTTTTGTTATCATCACACTCCCATAAAATATTTCTAAATATCCTTTCAATATCTGTCTATCCATTTTTTAAATTCTTTAACAAATCTTTTACTAATCAGGTTTTTCACCACCATTTGTGAATAAAGTATCTTTAGGGTTATCACTTTCAATGTCAGACCTTTCTAATTCAGAAGATTTAAATAATGGTGTATTTTCTTCTAACCACAATTGGTCATTGTAACTTATCTTTTTTTTATTTTCTGAGTTTAAAATCATATTTTTCTCACTTTCTTTTTTTGATTAGTATTTTATTTAATACATACTCCTATTATGACACATCTGTAGATACGAATGACCAAATGCTACTGAATAGGGTTTAACTCATCGTATAATAATTTAGTACGAAAATTATGATGAGTAGATAAATGTTTCAAGTCATCGTATTAGTTGGATTATGCTTGTTTCCTCTATTGGTGCTGATACCCTTTTCTTAACAAAAGGAGAAACTATGACTAACATTGCATATTTAAGAGTTTCACATACTGAAAGTCTTAATGGAACTTCACTTGAAGTTCAGGAAAGTAAATGTCGTGCATTTGGAGAATTGCACGGTTTTAAGATAGATAAAGTCTATTCAGAAGTCGTTTCTGGTGGAGTTGAGTTTAGAAAAAGACCTATCTTTCAAAAGGTTTTAACTGAACTTAAATCTGGATCTAAACTTGTAGTTTCAAGATTAGACAGATTATCTAGAAAAGTCATTGATACTTTAAAAGTTAGTTGAAGACTTTAAAAAAGAGACATAAAGAAATCTGTATTGCAGATATTGGTAATATTCATACAGATGGAGTTTCTAAAGTCTTTATTACTATTCTTGCTCAGTCTTGCTGAAATTGAAAGAGAAAATATTTCAATCAGAATAAAAGCAAGTAAGAAACTTGCAAAAGAAGATAGAAAGTATCTGGGTGGTTATACAGAGTTTGGATACAAAGTTGAAAACAAGAAATTAGTTCCTGATGAGAAAGAATTTATTGTTCTTCAATCAATGGTCAATTTAAGAAAGTCTGGACTTGGATATAGAAAAATATCAGATGAGATAAAGAATAAGTTTGGTAAAAGAATATACTTTCCCCAAGTACATAAAATTCTTAACCGACCTCATAATCAACAACTTCTACAAGGTATTTAATGGAATATCTTTGTTCAGAATGTTCAACTCAATTGTCAGATTTTGAGATTGAGTTGAATGAATCTTTATCCTGTAGGCAAACTATATTGTGAGTTTTGTCAAAATAAACACGAAAGAGAAATTATTAAAAAAGTTGTCAGAAAGTCTTGCTGATTTAGATTTTTATGATTTTGATAATAAAAGTTGATTGCATTTATCGTATGCTTTACGAATTGATGGAACAAGATTATCTAATTTCCAATTATTAACTTTAATATCAAAATATTTTGATGCTTTAAAATCTATTATTATCTATGATTTCAATTTCGTATAATTGAAACTCATCATAAAACTCTTTTAAAAAATAGGTGTATTCTTTAACTGGAAAATGACCGAGACTAAACAAAACTCTATAACCCATTAAAAAAGGTCTTACATCTTGAACAGATGCAGTTAATTCTTTTCCATTTAATTTGATTGGAATATTTTTATGTAAAAGTTGATTAATATCTTTTGGTTTTTCATATGTATAAACACTAAATGTATTCCACATTTTTTCACAATTTTCATTTTTTCTTATAAAAAATGACAAACTATCACCATGAGTTATTTCTCCACTCACTAAAGCAAAACTTAAGTTCTTCATTACTTTTTATAGTCCATTCTTCAGCATTGGTAATGGAAAGTGAGGTAATAAAAAAAATTATTAAAAATTTATTAATAAATGAACTGATGGTCACAATTTAATATAAAAAAATAAGTTGTTTTTAATTAGTTTTAAATAAGGTTAAATAATGATTATTTTATAATTTGCATTCAAAACATCATTGATTAAATTGAGAATAATGAAAAACTTTTTCTCTCCTACAATGCTCAAAAAATATTTGAGTTGTAAATATATAATATTTAATGAAGTAAATGAAAAAAAACTTAACCTAAAACGAATTGAATTTAGTGTAAATGATAAATTAAGAATTGAAAAAGGAAATTTACACGAAGAAGAATATTTCAAGTTACTAAAGAAACAATACAAAAAAGTATTTGATTTAAAAAAATTAGAAATTTCTAAAGAAGAAAAAATATCTAAAACAATAGAGGCAATGCAATCTGGTTATGAAGTGATACATGGTGGATGGTTAAAAAAAGATCAGTGGACAGGAGAATTTGATTTTTTAGTGATTAATAATTCATTAAATTCAAATTTTGGAAATTTTAGTTATGAAGTGATTGATACAAAATATTCGAATAAACCGAAACCTGATCATATAATTCAACTTGGTACGTATACGTATATGCTAGAAAATACGCAGGGTGTTATTCCAAAAACATTTGCAATAATTTTAAAAAATATGTCTAGAGAGAATGTTCAAGTTAAACAAGTAAGTGAGTTTTTTAAAATACATAGAGAGAACTATGAGAAATTTATAAATGATGAAGTTGATAAGCACAAACCAGAAAAATGTAGTTTTTGCAATGTATGTGAATGGAAAGAAGAATGTGAAAAAATATGGTTAAAAGAAGATAATCTAAATCAAGTAGGTGGATTAAATAAAGTTCATTTAAAAAAATTACTTGAAATTAAAATTGATAGCGCAGAGAAATTATCTCAACAAAATTCTGATAAAATTTTAAAAGGTTTTAGAAAAGAAATTTCTTATAAGTTAATTACTCAAGCAAAACTTCAAAAAGAATATGAACAAACAACAAAACCTTCATATTTATTTAATCCAAATAATTTAAATAATTTTAAAGGTTTTAATTTATTACCCGAACCCTCAGAGTGTGATTTATATTTTGATATTGAGAGTGTTGAAGATCATGTTTTTCCAGATGGTTTAGAATATCTTCTTGGAATTTACTATATTGAGAATGGAAAAGAAAAGTTCAAGGCGTTGTGGTCACACAATAAAGAAGATGAAAAGAAAAATTTAATTGAATTTTTTGATTTTACTAAATCTCATTTTAAGAAATACCCTAAATCTAAAATTTATCACTATGGTTCTTATGAAATAACTGCTTTATTAAAACTAACATCTTTTCATAAAGTAAAAGGGGTTGAGTATGACCATTATTTAAATTTAGATAAATTTGTAAATTTATTAGATGTCAATAGACAAGGTCTTTTTATTTCAGAGAACAGTTATTCATTAAAAAACATTGAAAAATTTTATAATTTTAAAAGAGAAGGAGAACTTCAAAGAGGAGATGTTTCTCAAGAATATTATATTGAATGGTTATCAACTCAAGAACAAAAATTATTAAATGATATTGAAAGTTATAATAAACAAGATTGTTGCTCTACATATCAACTTCACAAATGGTTATTAAATATTAAACCAAAAGAAACATCATGGTTTATTCCCCAAAAAAAAGAAGCAGAAATGGAACTAAGAGATTGGGAAGTTGAGATGATTGCATATCAAAATAAAGTTGAGAAATCTAAAATTAAAAATAATAAAATTAAACAACTAATGTCAGACATAATAGGATTTTATAACCGAGAAGATAAACCTGCATGGAGAGAATTTTTTGAAAGAAGGTCAAAATCTGACGAAGAATTAATTGACGATCCAGAATGTATTGGAAATATGATATCAAAAGGCGAACCTACAACTGACAAAAGATCTTTATTATATACTTACAAATTTGAAGATCAGGATTTTAAATTAAGAAGAAGTAAAAAAACTATAATTGCTAATAATCAAGATATTGAACAAAATGATTATGCAGGAACAATAATAGATATTGATTATGAAAATAAAAATGTATTATTGAAAAGAGGCAAATCACAGGGTTTGTTGCCTAAAATTCTATCAATTGGTCCAGATAAACCACGACCAAATACTAAATTAGTTTCAAATACTTATAAGTTTATTGACTCATTAATAAGTGGAGAAAATAAATATAAATCTCTTAATGATTTTTTAGAAAAAAAATATCCAAATATTAAAGGTATAAATCATGGAGATAAAATAGTTCAAACTGATAATTTTAATAAAGAAATACCTAAAATAATTTCTAATTTAGACAATAGTTACATTTATATTCAAGGTCCTCCTGGTACAGGAAAAACATTTCAAGCATCAAATGCGATTATAGAACTGTTAAAACAAAATAAAAAAATTGCAATTACTGCACTTTCTCACAAGGTCATACATAATTTACTTCAACGAATTGAAGATATGGCAAAAGAAAAAAACTTTAATTTTGAAGGTTTTAAAAGAGGTAACTTTGAAGATGAAGATACAGTTTTTGATGGAGAATTCATTAAAACTTATGAAAAAGATCCTGTGTTTATGGATGCACTAGATCAAAAAAATATTGGACAAATTTTTGCAGGAACTAAATATCATTTAGCAAGTTCTTTTTATGATAAAAAAATTGATTATCTTTTTATAGATGAGGCAGGGCAAGTAAGTTTAGCAGATTTAATTAGCATTGGTAATATAGCAAAAAATATAGTCTTAATTGGCGATCAAAATCAATTAGGTCAACCAATTAAGGGAACACATCCAAATGAATCTGGTCAGTCTATTTTAGACTATCTTTTAGAGGGCAAAGATACAATTCCAGAGGACAGAGGAATATTCTTAAATAAAACTTATAGATTAAATTCAAAAATTAATAATTTTATTTCATCAAACTTTTATGAAGAAAGACTAATTTGTGATGAGAGAACAGATAAACGAGTAATAAAATTTAATAATAAATCAATTATTAAAGAAGAAGGCATACATTATATTGAAATGAGTCACCAAAACAATGTTCAAACAAGTATTGAAGAGTTTGAAGTAATCAAAAAATTAATGACCCAAATGATAGGAAGTGACTTTGATGATAATGGAAAAAAGAGAAAACTCGGAGTAGAAGATATTTTAGTCATTAGTCCTTATAATACTCAAGTAAATCTATTAATTTCTAAATTAGAAGAAGCAAAAATTAAAAATCCAAGAGTTGGAACAATTGACAAATTTCAAGGTCAAGAAGCACCCATAACTATTATTTCTATGACCTCTTCAGACAGCGATTCTCTTCCAAGAAATAAAGAGTTTTTCTTTAGTAGAAATAGATTGAACGTCGCAATTTCAAGAGCGCAAGTTGCTTCTATTATACTTTTTAATCCAAGACTTTTAGATAGTTCTCCAAGAAATTTAGATCAAATTAAATTAATGAATAATTTCTTTAAGTTTTATGATTTTAAGAGAGATAGTTTTTAAAATAGTAAAAAAACATTATTTTATTGCGTTTTTATAATTTTGTTACACACGCATTTGCAAGAATAACATTTTTATTATTATGAACTTTTGAAGTTATCAGATATAGATTCAGAATTCGTTTTTTTTAAAGCGCTTTAAAAATACTATAAAATAATTGTAACTAATGAAAAAGTATAAATCAAAATATATAATTAAAGAAAATTCCATTCAAAAAAAACAAAAAGTATCATCTCTTAAAAATAAAATTATTCATGGAGAGACTCTTTCAACATTGCAAAAAATCCCCAGTCAATCAATTGATTTAATTATAACGAGTCCTTCTTATTTTTTAGGAAAAAAATATGAAAAAGATCAAGAATTTTCAGAATATTTAAATGATCATAAAACTATTATTGAAGAATGTTCAAGAGTTCTAAAAAGTGATGGTGCAATCTTTTGGAATGTTGCACAATCTGTAAATAATGGAGAAATAATACACTTGGGGTCATTATTTTATTCTATATTTAAGGAACTTAATTTTTTTTTAAAAAATTGGATTATATGGAAATTTGAAGGAGGCGAAACTCCAAGGTCGCGTTTATTTGGAAGATATGAAAATATTTTGTGGTTTGTAAAAGATCTCAATAAATACAAATTTAACATTGATGATATTCGAGTACCCACGAAATGGTTAAAGGATAAAAGAGTAAGAAATGATGGCAAAAATCCAGAAGATTTTTGGGAATTTGACATGAGAAATAACTTAACAAAATTACAAAGTTTTCAAAAAAAAATTAATCAATTGAAAGTTTTAATGAGTGAAAATGCGGATGATTATGTAAATCAAATTCATATGGACATAACTTTTAGAGAAATGGAACAATCAATAGATTCATTGCTTAATACAAAAGATAAAATTACACAAAAAAATATAATGGATAATATTTGGCACATAAATAGAGTTGTAAATGTAAGTAAAAAACAAAAAATTAAACATCCAATTACAGGCAAACCCCATCCTTGTCCATTTCCTGAAGAATTGATTACTAGAATAATAAAAATGGCATCTAACAAAAATGATATTGTGTTAGATATATTTGCTGGAAGCGGAACTGTTTTTAAGGTTGCTGATGAATTAGACAGAAAATGGATAGGTATTGAAAAAGAGTTAGAATATTGTGAGATTTCTGATCATCGATTATCATTATCTAAGGGAGATTTGTTTAAGTGACTCAAAGTCTAATTTGCGATTTTAGAGATGATTTAATAAATAAAATAAAGTTTGAAAATTTAAATAAATTTATTGAAAATAGATTAAATGAAACAGGAACAGTTTGGATTTTTTCTAACAATCAATACAAAAATAATATTCTTAAAATAAATTCATTTGAAATTTGTAGATCTCTTAGTGGACTTTTTTTAAAAAATATTATTATTTTTTATAATAAAAAAAGAGATAAAAAAAATATTTTTTTTCAAGATAATGTTCAACATATCCTTTTTTTAACAAAATCAAAAAAATTTTATTTAAATAAAGATCCAATAAGAGAAAAACATATATGGAAAGATGTTGAGTGGGGTAAAAGAAAAAAAAATTATAATCCAAAGGGCAAAGATCCTGGCAATGTATGGATTAAAACAAATGATGATGGCAAAGGAAGTATTACAGAACATATGCCATTAAACGAATCTGAGGCAATTGAAAGAATAATCAAATGTTCTTCTGAAAAAAAGGATACAATTTCTACATTCAATATCAAAATTAAAAATTCATTTGATCGGAAAGTTAATGAAGAAAAATTCTAAGATCTTTTTTAAATCATGTGAAAATATGGATAAAGTTAAATCTCAAAGTGTAGATATGGTTGTTACATCACCTCCATACTGGGATCTTAAAGATTATGAGTCAGATGATCAGATAGGTTATAAGGAAAATTATGATGAATATATGCTTAGAATTGAGAACGTATGGAAAGAGTCTGTACGTTGTTTAAAAAAAGATGGAGTATTTATTATCAATATTAATTCAAAGTCTGATCAAGGAAGTTTAAAATTAATTCCAGATGATTTTATAATTCAACTAAAAAAATATCATTATGAATTAAGAGATATTTTATATTGGCATAAATCTAGCGCCATACCACAAGTTAATAATTTTGGAGATCATTTTGAATATTTTCTAATATTTACCAAAGAAACATCCATCAAAATGAATAAAAAGAATTTCTTTGATTATAAAATGCCGAATATTAATCAAACAAATTTATGGAATGTAAAAAAAAAGTTTGGAAGTGTTGGAAAAAAATACATGATACATCCTGCTGTTTATCCAGTCGAATTTATTGAAAGATTAATCTTAATATTTACTGAAGAAAAAGATTTAGTATTAGATCCATTTTTAGGATCTGGTACAACATTGATCGCGTCAATACTACAAAACAGACTTTGTTATGGATTTGAATTGAATAATTCTGAATATAAAAAACTTATTTTTAATAGGTTGAGATGAGTATAATATTGATTTAAGTACTATTGATATCTTTTCATAATTTCCAAATCCCTTTTGATATTATTATAGATATCTTCATCAATAAAACCTTCTTTATAAAGAAAATTTATTTGTTTTAAATCAATCTCTGAGGATGTGATGAGTTTAAGTACATTCAGGTAGTTAAAAAAATTTTCTTCTTTAATTCTTTTTACTATTTTTTTCCTTTTTTCCGTATGATTTGTAAATTCTAGATGACAGTTTTTACATAAAAATAAATAATTAAATTCATTTATCTAGTCCGTTCAATGGATTGTTACCATATTCTTTTTTAAAATTACTAGATGATGATCCAATTTTTGGTATTATATGATGACATTCACAATAATCTGAAATTGAATTACCACACTTACCGTCACATTCATTGACCGCATAATCAAAACGATAATTTCCAAATACATAATTTTGATTAATTCTAAATAAGTAAACCTCCTTCATTAATCTTCCCCATCTTTTGTTAATTTCTTTTGTAAATCGTGCACTACTAATTTCATCTTTTTCATATTTCTTTTGACGTTCAAATATTTTTTTTCTCAATTCGAGTCTCTCAGAAAAGGTAATATATCTATCATTAAATAAATAATCTAAATGCAATATCTTTATTAAATTTTGATTGATCATTTTCATTATATGATCAAAAGTAAAAAAACCTTTTAATCTAAGTGATTGAATTACAGTATCTCTATTGTCTGCATTTTCAATTGTCTTTTCTTTATTTAAAAAAGTAAAAGAGTCATGACAGTTTTTACAAAGAAAAGTAAGATTTAAATCTACGTCAGGTCCACCTATACGATAAGGTATTATATGATGACAATCTGGTTTATATTTATTATTTCCGCATGAATCACAACTTGAGGAGTCAAAAATATATTTCTTATTTTTATACTTTCCTTGTTCACGCTCCTTTTGAATTTTATTTTTTATTTTATTAAATTCTTTTCTATTTCTATCTTTTACAAGACTATTATCGTTTGAAAATGTATACCCACTTCTTTTTGCAAGAGACTCAATTACATCATTAGATAATACATTATTAATATTTTCTTTTTGATTTAACTCATTTTTTTTACTTAATATTTTATAAAGGTAATTAAAAGGATATATGATTATTTAATTCTAAAATTTTATTAAATAATTGCTATATCTATTGTTTGAATATAATAAGACCAAGATTGTAAATAATTTCCTATTTTGTCAAGATCGCTAAATACATATTTTTTATTTATAGTTTCATTTTTAAAATTTTCATTTTTTGATAATTCATTGGAATATTCATTAGCAAGTTTTGATTGATAATCTTTAGATATATTTACATATAACTTATTATATTTGTTATTTAGAAACTCTTTAATTAAATTAAGTTTTTTATAATATTCAAAGAAATTTTCTTTATCTATTATTTTATAAATTCCGTTTGATAAAATCTCTATAAATGCTCTATTGTTAAATTGACGCAAGTCTCCTTTAAAATTTTTTTTTGTAATATAACCATAAAACAAATAGGAAAGTGGTTTTTGAAAACCGCCTGATACAGGTTTATCAGTTATTTTTCTTTTTTTTGTTCTATTTTCTAGAGTTGAATAATTATTTTTTCTAAAATCTTTAATAAGTTTTATACACGTATCAACATTGAAAGGAGCAACCTTACTAATAATTGACTGATATTCATTTAAACTAATATAATCATCTAGGTCTTTATCATTAACAATTTTTTCAAGTACATCCATAAGTGCAATATAGGGAGAAACATAAAAATCCTCACAGGCGTTTTTATCTAAAGCATACTTTTTAATTAATTTTAGATTATCTTTTTTGTTATAATTAATCATATCGTCGGTTAAAGGATTGCCAATTCGATATTTTATTTTTTGATGTTCACAAATAGTGTTTAGTTCCACTTCATTTTGTGAGTCAAAAATAAGTTTTGAAATTTGATTGTAAGCAATACCATCTGCATTCGGCGGAAGAAAACCTAACTTAGAATAAACTTGTCTAGTATTTCTAGTGAACGAAGCATAATAATCATCGAGAGTTCTGTCTATATGAATTTTTTTACCTTTTGGATCTACGATTTGATGAATGATTTTTTTCTTACCATTTTCTAATATTTCTATTTTATTTTTCTTTTCAGAAATATTATTTTTAATGTAGTAATCTTTTTTTAATTCAACTAGTTCAATTATCTCTGATAAAGTTTTATTTTCATTTAATAATTGTTTTATATAATTCATAATACCTTGTTGACCACCTGTGCCCATCAATCTTTGTACATAAATTGATCTTGCATCATGATCATATTTTGTTCCCATGTTGCTAAATTTTGAAAAAGTAATTATTTTATCTGGATTAAAATCACCTAAAAAAAACAATTCTGCTTTTTTTTGCATTAAATAGTCATCATTAGAGTTAATAAATTTATCAAAATTATTATAGGTTTCTATTAAAGTGCTTCTATCTATGGACCCTCTATTTATGTAAAAATTTATGTAATAAACTATATATTTTTTAATAAACCAGTAGTTTCCAGTTTGTAGATTGACAACTTGAGTATCTTTAATTTTCCAAAATTTATCAGGATTAGTTTTATTTTGAAAATCTATAAAAAATTGAAAACTCATATCATTTATTAGAGCAAATTTTTTTTATTTAGTACATCGATAAAAAATTTATGTATTTTTAATTAACAAATTTATTATAATTTTTCTTTAAAAAAAGGTACTTGTATTGATTACTCCATCCTTTTCATGCCATCTATGAAAGTAAATTTTATTTTTTCTTAAGGTATTTAGAAATTCTGCTTCATCAAATTCATTATATTCAACAAGATTTGAAAATAATAAATATTTAACACGATCATAATTTACTTCTGTTCTTCTTTGTTCTTTAAATATTTCTATTGTTAAACAAGATTGTAGTTCACGATTTTTGTAGTACTTTTCTGCATAGACATAAGATTTCTCAGTAACAATTAACATACTGATATAATTAGAATTAAAGTTTAAGATTTTTAAATCTGTACTTTTCTCAAGATTACAATCTACCATATTAAACTGCTTCATCCCATAGTCCTTCCTCATATTTGATTTGATTTTTATTTAACAATTGAATTAAACAATCTTTCTTTGATTGTTTTTCTTTTGGTTCAATGTTTTTTAAATAGAATAATAATTGTTCAAAAGTAATTCCTTTTAAGTCTTCTTTTTTGATGTTTATGTAGTCATCAAATTCAGCAAATATATTGCTAGTTTTAGGAAGTGTAATATTGGAGAATTTAATCATATCTCCATAATCAGTTAATGATGAATAATATTTTGCAATTGGATTTTCTATTTCATCAAATACTTCGTATTTCCAACCTTTCGGCAGATTAGTTTTGTCCATAAATGTAAGTGAGTTTTTTATTTTTTAAGAAGGTTAACAATTAAATATATAATATTTAAATATGGTAAGATTATGTTTTTCATTTAAATATTTTGTGCTATAAAATACTTAGTCCGTGATTTAGAAACTTAACTCTACTTGCTGGGACTTAAAATAAAACGCTAAAGGAGAAATATGAAACAATCAAAAAAAACTACACAACAGATGGCACTAGATTGGGGTCTGACCGAAGATGACCCAATTGGTTGGCAAAGTGGTTACTTGGTACACTAAAGAAGATAGTACTGAAGTAATTAATAAACATGTCAATGAAATATATCTAGTCAATGAACTCAATCAGTTCAAAAAAAATAATAAAGTAAATTAATCTCTATTGGTGGCATTTAATTGATGCCACCATTTAAATCTTACTCTGCACATATCTACGAATACTACCTTCCACGATATTTGAGTATTTACGCATATCTTTTTGTGCAACTCTTTTAAATTGTTCGTATAGATGTTTATCTATTGTAAAGTTGACATTGACTTTACGAGTTTTGTCTAAATTTTCTCTTGTAACTGACCACATTGTTTTAGTCCTTTATTTCGTATTTAAGTTTAAGTTCATTGATTAAGTCTGATAGAAACTTGCCTGTTTCTCTTATTGTAAAACTGTCTTCATCTCTACCTGATAGAGTTCTAATGAAATCTATGACTTCATCATTTTTCTGATATAGACGATGAGATTGTAACATATCTTCTAGTTCTGACCTTGCTTGAGATGTGTTGTAGAAGTTCTTAATTTCATTAACAAAAGATTGAGTTGTCATTTCTTTTCTCTTTGAAACTTGGTTATCAATTCATTCTTATATTGGGTTACTAATTCATCTAGTTCTTTAGTTAAGTGCTATTTTACTAAAGGTATCTCTAGTGGATTTTATCTTGTTCCAAAGTGTTGTTATCTTGTGTTCCATAATAGTATTTATAACTCTTGTTTCTTATGTAGTTGCTTCGCAACCAAGACTTCGTCTTGTACCTAATATTGAAACTCATTAGATGTATTATTCTGACGAAGTGTTTAGATGTACTTCACCTGTCCGAAACAGGTGAAAAATACAATCTGACGATAGCGCCTGAGTGTTATTAATCTGATAACTTACATTTCGTAAGATTAGTTGGGTTGCCCGAATCTAACTTTTACATCAACTTACGCAACGGTACTTGTACTAGTAGTAACTGATTAATTAATCACTACTTTACTCTTTGGGTTTTATTTTATTTAAATCTGACCTTAACCCCTTATCAGATTATCATTATATAATTATTGGTCTTCAATACTCTTCAACCATTCCCCTCGTATCCCTACGAGTTTCGGATAGTCTAAATTAATTGTCCTATCAAACTTGATATCTACCGATATAGTGAAGTCTTTAATCACTTCGCTATACGCATTTATTAATTATTTATAAAAGTTTATACAAAACTCTATATTTCTATTTATACAAGTTTTGTTTTACGCAATTAATAAAACTACGATGAATACTACCCTTTATTGAAATTAAACTATTCGTAGTTGATTAGATATATCCTGTCTGTATATTGAATATAATGACATTGAAAAACAGAACCATAAAAGTAAACAAAGATAAGTCTTTATCTAAAATACACTATGGAAAGAAAGACATATGGTGGTTTTTTCAATGGTTAAAGGTTTGCGTAGATTTAGAAGGTAGTTCTATTGAGTTTAACAAATCTAAACAAAAAGGTGGCAGTAATGGTTCTGCAACTAGGAACAATAAAACAAAAAATAAAGATTACTGGTTGGAAAGAGATTGATTTAAAAGAAATTAAATCAGTAAAACACCATCTAAAAATGACTGATAAAGAGTTGTTTAGTTATCTGAATAAGATGTTTAACAAATACATTCATCTATTTGGAGATTTTACTATTAAGTATATCAAATCACCAAAAGACTTAATTGAAGATGATAATTATTTTACTGTTCAAATACCATTATCAAAAAATAGAGTAGAGATAGATACTGAATTAGAGAAGTTAAGACAAATTCATAAAATTCCTAAGTCTGAAAAAACTAGAACTATTTCTTTTTATCGTCCTGCAAAACATAAAGAACTGAATACATTGTACAAAGTCTGGTTAAGAAAAAATAAAGATTTTGAATGGGGACGAAAAGGAAATGTTAAAAGATTAAATAATTCAGAAATTGCAAAACAGGTTGGTTATAAGGGATACAGACAAGTTCAACTTGCCTATGTTTCTGCAAAAAATCTAATCGTTAATATGTCAAAGGGGTTATTTCCTAAAAACACACTCTAAGCAACTCAAATGTTATAGTTGGCAAATCAATTTGGAGTACTCAAATTTTAACATTATCCAATTTTAAGTAGTGTGTATCATTCTTGAATTTAAGACCTCTAAAATCGTCTTATAATTGTTCATCACTTGTTCATCACTTTGTTCATCACAAATTTTTTAGATGAGCAAAAAAAAAGGCGAGTAAAAACTCGCCTTTTTAAATTTCGTAGGTACGAAAAGGGTGTTACATTCCCATTCCGCCCATACCACCCATTCCGCCCATACCACCCATTGGAGGCATTCCGCCACCAGCTGAGTCTTTGTCGTCAGGCTTGTCAGCAATCATTGCTTCAGTAGTAATTAACAATCCAGAGATAGAAGCTGCATCTTGAAGAGCAGTTCTAACTACTTTTGTAGGATCGATAATTCCTTTTGCAAACATATCAACATAGTCTTCTGCTTGCGCATCGTATCCCATGTTGCCTTTTTTTCCTTCAAGCAATTTACCAACTACTACAGAAGCATCAACTCCTGCATTAGATATAATTTGTCGGATAGGAGCTTGCAGAGCTTTTCTAATAATTTCTACACCAGCTTTCTGATCATCTCCTTTTACTTTGATACTATCTAAGGCATCAAGAGCATAAAGTAAGGCACAGCCACCACCGGTAACAACCCCTTCTTGAACTGCTGCTTTTGTAGCATTTAGTGCATCATCAACTCTATCTTTTCTCTCTTTAACCTCAACTTCAGTTGCTCCACCAACTTTGATTACAGCAACACCACCAGCTAATTTAGCAAGTCTTTCTTGAAGTTTTTCTTTATCGTAGTCAGATGTGCTTTCATCAATTTGTTTTTTGATTGAGCTACATCTTGCTTCAATGTCTGATTTTTTTCCAGATCCATCAATAATAGTAGTATTGTCTTTATCTACTTTGATTGATTTACAAGAACCAAGGTCTTTTAAAGTAACGTTTTCAAGTTTAATTCCAAGATCTTCTGAAATAACCTGTCCACCAGTTAAGATAGCAATATCTTCTAAGCATTGCTTTTCTTCTATCACCAAATCCAGGTGCTTTAACTGCACAAACCTTTAAACCACCTCTTAATTTATTCACAACTAAAGTCGCAAGAGCTTCACCCTCAACTTCTTCAGCAATAATTAACAAAGGTCTAGAAGATTGAACTACAGCTTCTAATAAAGGAACCATAGATTGTAAATTAGATAATTTTTTATCACACAACAAAATTAACGGATCATTTAGCTCAGTTGTCATTTTGTCTGCATTAGTAATAAAATAAGGAGATAAAAATCCTCTATCAAATTGCATACCTTCTACAACTTCTAATTCTGTTTGTAGTCCTTTTGCTTCTTCAACAGTAATCACACCTTCATTTCCTACTTTTTGCATAGCTTCAGAAATCATTTTTCCAATTTCTTTTTCACCATTTGCAGAAATAGTTCCAACTTGTGCAATTTCTTCAGATGTTTTTACTTTTTTGGAGTTATCTTTTAATCTTTGAATTACCGCTTCAACTGCTGTATCAATTCCTCTTTTTAAATCCATAGGATTCATACCAGCAGACACATACTTACAACCTTCTTTTGCGATTGCTTGAGCTAATACGGTAGCTGTAGTTGTTCCGTCACCAGCTTCATCATTAGTTTTGCTAGCAACTTCTTTAATTATTTGAGCTCCCATATTTTCAAATTTATCTTCAAGCTCAATTTCTTTTGCAACAGTTACACCATCTTTTGTAATTCTTGGCGAACCATAAGATTTGTCTATTACTACGTTACGACCTTTGGGTCCTAAAGTAACTTTTACCGCATTTGCTAAAATATCAACACCTCGAAGCATTGCATTTCTAGCATCAGTATCAAATTTAACTATTTTTCCTGCCATTGTTTATTCCTCCTAGATTAAAATTATTTACCCACCACTCCCATGATGTCACTTTCTTTCATGATGCTATATTCTTTTCCATCAATCTTTAACTTCAGTTCCAGACCATTTTCCAAAAAGAACACGATCTCCAACTTTAACATCCATAGGTATGATTTTTCCATCTTCTGTTTTTGTGCCAGGTCCCACAGCAATTACTTTACCTTCTTGAGGTTTTTCTTTAGCCGTGTCTGGAATGATAATTCCACCTGCTGTTTTTTCTTCGCTTTCCAGGGACTCAACTAAGTACCCTGTCATGTAAAGGTCTAAATTTCATTATAATTCTCCTTGTGTCGTTAATTGTGCGTTGTTATATGATGATCAATTTTAAAATTTCAAGTACTGGACACATTTGCCCAAAACCTATGTTTTTCAGTTACCTTATAGTAGAAAAACATATGCATTCCATTTCAAACATAAATGTTAATAGGCATTTAGGGAAATTTCAGACAATTATGATGTTTTTTTTGTAGACTTGTGGGGGGTACTTCACAATGGCGTGGAGTGTCACAAAGAAGCCCTAGTCAACTTTAGAACAGCTAAAGAAAAAAAACAAAACTATAATTTTGATATCTAATGCACCAAGGCCCAGTAAGACAGTCAAGTTTTTTTTTAGAAAAATTAAAATTACCAAAGTCATATTTATGATTTTTTAATAACTTCTGGAGATATGACCAGAGGAATATTTAATTAGCAACATGTCAACAAATAAAACTATTTATCATTTAGGACCAGAAAGAGACAAAGATTTGTTTAAAGATTTAAAAATTATAATTTCACTAACAAAGAAGAGTGCGATGAGATTGTCTGCACAGGACTTTTTTTTTCAGAAAATGAAACTATCGAACAATACAACGAGGATTTATTTTATTTTAAAAAATAAAAATCAAAAAGTTAATTTGTGCCAATCCAGATGAAGTTGTGGTTAGAGGGACAAAAATGGAATATTGTGCTGGAGCTTTAGCAAATAAATACAAACATATGGGAGGGGAGGTTGTATATTTTGGCAAACCCTATCTTAGATATTTATTATTCAGCTTTACAAAAACTTGAATATTTTTGAAAAATTTAAAGAAAAAAAAATTAAATTATTTTCTATTGGAGATAATTTAAAAACAGATATTCAGGGTGCAAATATGCTTAGTATTGACTCTCTTTTAATATTAAATGGTATCTATAAAGATTTTTTTAAAAAAAATGCAAGTGAGATTTTGAAGAAGTTAAAAAAATCAACAAAAATCAGTAATTTAAAAATTAATTATTATCAGGAAAATTTATTATGGTAAAAAATGTAATTATTAAAAAATCTGTAATTGCAATTGGAAATTTTGATGGTGTACATAAAGGACACCAAGAAATTTTTAAGTTATGGAAAAAAAATTGCAAATAAGAAAGAAAAAAAAATTTGGTGTTGTAACTTTTTCTCCCCTTACCTTATGAATTTTTTAATAAAAATGAAAAAATAAGTAGTAGAATTACTCAAGATGACATCGTAAAGATTAATTTATTAAAAAAAAATAAAGTAGATTTTTTTTATATTTGTAAATTTAATAAACAATTTTCATTAATGACTGCAGAAAATTTTATTAAAAAAATTATTGTTAATAAAGTTACAGGCTTGCTGTAGTTATAGTTGGTAAGGATTTTAGGTTTGGTAATAAAAGAAAAGGAAATATTTCTTTATTAAAAAATTATGGAAAAATATATAATTTTAAAGTTATGGATATGAAGATTATTAAAAGAAAAGAATATCAAAATATCGTCCACAAAAATAAGATCAGAAATTAAAAAAGGAAGATTTTGAAATTGTTAGATAATTTATTGGGCCGTTTTTGGAGTATATAAAGAAAAGGTAATTTCAAGGAAGAAAAGTTGGTCAGATCCTTAGGATTTAGAACAGCAAATATAGAAATAAAAAAAAATATAAGTCCTAAAATAGGAGTTTATGCCGTTAAGATAATGGTTGAATAAAAAAAATTACAAAGGAGTTGCAAATTTTGGTATTTGCACCAACTTTTGCAAGAAATAAGCTTAGTTTTAGAGATTAATTTATTTAAAAAAATAACATCTTTATATGGAAAAATTGTAGAAGTATTTTTTATTAAACGTATTAGAAACGAAAAAAAATTTAAAAATAAAATTTTATTAATAAAACAAATTAAAAAAGATATATACAAAGCAAAAAAAATTTTAAACTAATGTCAGGATCATTAGAGTCAAAAGTTAATTTACCTAAAACCACAACTTGGCATGAAAGCAAATCTTCCAAGTAAAGAGCCAGAAATTTCTAAATCTTTGGGATGATCGATGAACTTATATGAAGATACAAAGATCGAGCTTCATCTAGATAAAGAAAAATTTATTCTTCATGATGGACCTCCTTATGCAAATGGAAATATTCATATTGGTACATCTCTTAAATAAAATTTTAAAAGATATTGTTATTCGATATCAGCAAATGCTTAGGTAAAAATTCTGTTTATGTTCCAGGTTGGGATTGTCATGGACTTACCCATTGAGTGGAAAATTGAAGAAGAATATAAAAAAAAAGGGAAAGATAAAAAAAATATTTCAGTTATAGAATTTAGAAAAGAGTGTAGAGAATTTGCTATCGAATTGGATTGCTATACAAAAAGAACAATTTAAGAGATTGGGGGTTTTGGGAGATTGGAAAAATCCTTATATGACTATGAGTAAGGATGCCGAGGCTCAAATTGCAATTGAGATATCTCAAGTTTTTGCAAAATGGCGGTTTGTATAACGGATACAAACCCGTTCTTGTGGTCAGTTGTAGAAGCAACTGCACTAGCTGATGCGGAAGTTGAATATGCAGATCATAAATCTAATACAATATTATGCAAAATTTTTAATTCGAGGAAATGTTTCAAGGATTTGAGAATGTTAAAATTATAATATGGACAACAACTCCATGGACAATTCCTTGCAACAGAGCTTTAGCTTTTAATAGTAATTTTGAGTATTCTTTAATTGAAGTTAAATCAAGATGATGAGAAAGAAAAAATTTTAGCTTGCTTCAAATTTACATAAAGAATGTTCTTAGATTCTTGTAAAATTTCTGAATTTAAAATTCTTAAATCTTTTTCTGGCTCAGAGTTAAAAAATTTAAAATGTTCACATCCATTTTATAAATTATGGATATGATTTTGAGGTACCATTGTTACATGCAGACTTTGTGACTTTGGAGCAAGGAACAGGATATTGTTCATATAGCGCCAAGCCATGGACCAGATGATTTTAATTTGGGATTACAAAATGGAATCAAAGCAGAAAATACTATTGATGATAATGGACACTATACCGACATCATAAAAAAATTTCATGGGTTGCATATTTTTAAAGCTGATAAAAATATTATAGAGGAATTAAAATTAACTAAAAATTTGTTAGGATCTGGAATCATTAATTCATAGCTATCCACATTCTTGGAGGTCGAAAGCTCCCTTGGTTCACCGGGCAACACCACAGTGGTTTATATCTATGGATATTAATCGGTTTAAGAGAAGTTGCATTGAAAGCAATTGATGAATACAAGTTTTTACCCTGAAGTAGGAAAAAATAGATTAAGATCAATGATAGAAAGCTAGGCCAGATTGGTGCATTTCAAGACAAAGATTTTGGGGCGTGCCCATACCAATTTTTATCAATAATACAAACACAACAACCTTTAATTGATGAAGATGTTTTTAAAAAAATAGAAAATATTTTTCAAAAAGAAGGAAGCGATGCTTGGTTTATTCATGAAACTCAGAAGTATTTTTTAGGAAACAGAATATAACTCTAGAAGAATTCACAAAAGTTACTGATATCGTTGAAGTTTGGTTTGATAGTGGCTCAACACATTCTTATGTTCTTAGAGGCAAGAAAAGAACTTCAATTGGCCAGCAGACTATGTATTTAGAGGGATCTGATCAGCACCGAGGTTGGTTTCATTCATCTCTTCTTACATTCTTGTGGAACTAGAGGAACGAGCTCCCTACAAAAGTATTTTATGTCATGGATTTGTAGTTGATGGAAAAGGTCAAAAAATGTCAAAATCTTTAGGAAATGTTGTTTCTCCAGATGATGTAATCAAAAAATATGGAGCAGATATTTTAAGATTATGGGTTGTTGCCTCAGATTATTCAGATGATTTAAAAATAGATGATTCAATATTAGAGCAACATTCTCAATCTTATAGAAAAATTAGAAATACTTTTAGGTTTTTGCTTAGGCAATTTAAATGATAAGGTCGAATTTAGATGAATAAAATAAATATAGATAAGTTTAGAAGAAATAGAAAAATATATTTTACATAAAATATCTTTATTAGACTTGAATTTTGAAAAGTTTAAATAAAGAATTATAATTTTCATAAAATATATGTTGATTTATTAAATTTTTGTACACTTAGATCTTATCAGCTTTATATTTTGATATAAGAAAAGATGTTTTGTATTGTGATGATTTAGATTCTGTAAAAAGAAAAAATTGTATAAAAGTATTATCAATTATTTTAGAATTTTTATTAAAATGGTTTAGTCCAATTTTAGTTTTTACTTGTGAGGAGATTTATCCAAATAATAAGAAAACAATAATTTTCCAAAAAGTATTTTTTTATATTCATTTCGCAAAATTTCCAAATAATTGGACTAATAAAGAAATAGAAAAACAATGGGATTACCTAAAAAAACTTAAGATCAGAAGTAAATAATGCAATAGAAGCAAAAAAGAAATGAAAAAATTATTGGATCAAGTCTAGAAGTCAAATGTTCATATATATTTAGATAAAGAATATTTATTATTTTTAAAAAATATTGATTTATCAGAATTTGTTTATTTGTTCTGATGCTACTTTAAATAATAAAAATATTAAATTTCAAAATTAGAAAATGCTAAAACACTATTAAAAGTTTAAAGATAGTTAATAAGCAAATCAGAAGGAAATAAATGTTCTCATTGTTGGAAAATTTTATCAAAAAAATGCGAGTAGGAAAAATTGTGGAATCACTTAAGCAAAAGTTAAAAAAAAATTGGTTATATTTTTATTATAATTCTATTATTGTTTTTTTTTAGACAGAATAAGCAAAATATATGTTATTGATTTTTTTTTAGATCAAAAAATTGATACTTATTATATTAATTCTTATCTTAAATTTGTCACTAATATGGAATAATGGAATGGCTTTTGGAATTTTGCAAAGTGATAGTATTTTTTATCATTTTTTAAGTGCATTATTTATTATCTAAATTCTTAAGCTTTTAATTGGAATGGAATGCTTTTGGTTCATAATGTAGTTTTTTTATTTTTTTGGCTTTATATTGTAATATTATTTCTTAATTAGATAAATTTGAAAAATTTTCTATTTCTTTAATTATTGGCGGTGCACTTGGAAATTTATATGATAGAATTGTTTTTAATGCGGTTCCTGATTTTATAGATTTGCATTATTTAGATTTTCACTGGTTTGTGTTTAATGTTTCAGATATTATAATCACAATAGGTATTTTATTTTTATTATTAAAAGATTTAGTTTTAAAAAAAAATGTATAAAATTAAATATTTTTTCTTTTTGTTAATATTCACTTTTTTAGGATCTTGTTCTGATTTAAAGAAAGGGCTCGGAGTTGAGAAAGATGCTCCTAATGAGTTTTTAATAGAAAAAAGAGAATCGTTAGCTTTGCCACCAGATTACAAAATGTTACCACCAGATAGTAATACAAATAATAAAAATCAATCTTCCACACAAAATTCGTTGAAATCGATAATAGACACTAATCTCAGTAATAATAAAAATGTATCTACTCAACAAAAATCTACCGATATAGAAAAAAATATCCTTAATCAAATTAAGTAGATGCATTTAAAGATAAGTCAAAAATGGTTTTTTGATAAATATTAAAGAGCAATCCTTTGCTAGCAAAGCTCTATAAACAAAATTTAGAAAAATGTATTAAGTGCTTGTGCAGCAAATTACTTTTAGAAATAAATAATAAATCCAATGAAATTATTAATTCTTTTGACATTAATTATCAAAAAAAAATAAGATCTTTAAAAAAAGAGAAATTAAATGTAAAAAAAAATATTTTAGTTATTGGCATGGGAGGCTCCTCTGCTGGAGCCAAAGCAATTAATAGCTTTATTAATTGCAAAGTAATTTTTTTTTTTGATAATTATGATCTAAGATTATTTAAATAATTTTTTTCAAAAGCATAATTTAAATAAATTTTAGTATTTTTGTTATTTCAAAATCTGGAAATACTTTTGAAACTTTGGCAATGCTTAATCTTGACCTATCAGCATTTACTAACAACTATCTAAGATGAGAAAATAATCAGAAAAAATATTATTTATAATTGCTAGAAAATAAAAATAATCCTTTATATAATTTTGCAAAATCAAAAAAGAATTCATGTTATTAGATCATAATAATAATATTGGTGGAAGATTTTCAGTTTTTTCTGAAACAGCCACAATTTTATTTGATTTTAACCCAAATATTATTTCTCAGATAGTGCAAATTTTATCATGAGAAAGTTAATAAATATAAATAAAAAGGATCATACAAGTCCAGCTGTAAATGCAGCAATCATTCTGTCTCTAAAAAAATTTTATAAAATCAAAATGACCACAAATATCATTTACGACTATTCACTTAAGAATTACTCTTATTGGTTTCATCAGTTATTTGCAGAAAGTTTAGGTAAAAATAATGAAGCGATTACGCCGACAACCTCAATTTGTCCAAAAGATTATCACAGTATGGCACAGTTATATCTTAGTGGGCCAAAAAATAAATTATTTAATATTTATGAGCCAGAAAAGACTAATCATTTCAAAAAATTTTCTAAATTAAACCTTGGTTTTATTGAAAAAACCAAACCTGATGATTTACGTTTAATTCAATACAGGGCATTAGTGAAAGCTTTTGATGATGAGAAGATACCTTACAGAATCTTTTCAAGTCCGTATAAATTAAAAAATAAGCTTTCATACATATTTGAGTTGTTTGCTTTTAATATTATTGAAACAATTATTTTAGCATACGTGCAAAATATTAAATGCGTATGATCAACCGGCAGTAGAGCAGATAAAAAAAAATACTATTAGTTTTTAATTTTACCAAAAATAATACTAGATCTACCGTATTTTTTTTTGACCATAATTGTTAAAAAATCCTCAAACTTAAAATCACTAGAACTTTCATAGTGAATTAACAATTAAGGATTGGTTAATTTGGGTATTATGTTTTTTATGAAAGATAGTTTTAAAAATACTTCATTTAAATATTTATATTTAAATGGTGGATCTAAAAATATTAAATCTAACTTTTCTTTGAAAATATATTATTGATACTAATATTTCAAAATATCTGCTAAATATATGTTACTTTGATTTTCAATTAAAAGACTTTGAATATTTTTATTTAAAATATTTATTATTTTTTTTTCTTTTTCTAAGAAAATTACTTTTGAAGATCCTCTTGATATGCATTCAATTCCAAAAGAACCACTTCCAGAAAAAACATCTAAAATTTTACTATTTATTAAAATTCAAAGTTAATTAATTTTTGAATGTGTTAATAAATTAAAAATACTTTCTTTTATATAGTCTCTCAAGTGGTCTAGTAATTTTAGCGATCTGGTAATAGTAATTTTTTTTTTTTAAATTTTCCTGATATAACTCTCATATTCTTCTATTTCTTTTTTTTCAGCTAATTGAATATCTCCCGGCTTGAGATCGCCTAATTTAAAAGGACCAAATTCAACTCTAACAAGTTTGTTCACTTGTAAATTAATACTTCTCATTAATTCTCGAATTTCTCTATTTTTTCCTTCATGTAGACATAATTCAATCCAAAAATTTTTTTTGTTTTTATCAAAAATTTTATATGTAAAAGGTTTGTATTTTATACCATTAATTATTTTTCCTTTGCTTAGCTCTTCTATTTTTTTTTCATCACAATATACCATAAACTCTTACTCTGTATTTTCTTGAAAATTCATTTTGAGGAAGTTCTAATTTTCTAGTAATATCTCCAGAATTTGTAATAATTAGCAAACCCTCTGAATTTACATCTAGTCTGCCAGCAAATATAAAGTTTTTGAATTTTTTAGGTAAGATGTCATAAACAATTTTACGATCATCCTGTTTATTTTTAGAGCATATACAATCCACTGGCTTATAATATTTATATATTTGAGTAAATTTTTTAAAAATTACTAATTTTCCATCTAATTTAATAGAATCTCTTTGATTTACAAAGTGAACAGGGCTATTAATTTTCTGTCCATTGAGACTAATTCTTCCTTCCTAGTATCATTTTTTCAACTTCTCTTCTTGACCCAACGTTGTATGAAGCTAAAAACTTTGCAATTCTTATTTTATCTATTATTTTTTTTTGCATATGAATTTTTTTAAATTTTACATTGATACTCTATTAAAATTATGTCACCAAGCAATAAAGAGAAATGAAATTCCTATAAGTGCAATTATAGTAGATAAAAAAACTAAAAAAATAATTTCTAAATCTCACAATCTCACTATTGCAAACAAAGATCCACTAGCACATGCAGAAATAATTGCTATTCAAAAAGCATTAAAAAAACAAAAAATTAAAAGATTAGATAATATGGATATCTACTGTTCTCTAGAGCCTTGTACCATGTGTTCTGCGGCAATAGCTCTTGCAAGAATTAAAAATATATATTTTTGTATTGAAGATAAAAGTAGGGGAGGGTTGATTAATGGAAGTAAATTAGCTTTTTCAAATTTTTTTAAGTATAAATTTTCATATTATTATGGTTTTGAAGAAAAAAAATTTTCAAAAATATTAGTTAGTTTTTTTAAAAAAAAACGTAAATAAATTAATTAATAACTCTCCAGCCTATATCTTTTCTATAATATAAATCATCCCATTCTAAAATTTTTAACATTTCATGAGCCTCAGCCCTGGCTTTTGCCAGATCTGGTCCAATGCAAGTTGCATTTAATACTCTTCCACCTGCTAGATAATACTTTTCCGTTTTTATTAATTGTTCCTGCGTGAAAAATTTGTCTAGTATTATTTGTTTGAATTTTTTGTAAATTTTTAATTTCACTATTAGTGTTGTATGTACCTGGGTATCCCTTGGCTGCTGCCACAATCGTTATGCCAGGTTCTTTTTTCCAACTAATTTTTTGAGACATGAGTTTTTTTTCTTTTATAGAAAGTATTAAATTTAATAAATCCACATCTAGTCTCATCATTAATACTTGGCATTCAGGATCACCAAATCTTATATTGTATTCAATCAGCTTGGGCTGATTATTTTTTATCATCAAACCCGCATATAAAATTCCCACAAATTTACATCCTTTTTTATTAAGACCTTTTAAAGTTGGTTCTATAATTTGTTTATTTATTTTATTTTGTAGTTCTTTGTTTATCAAAAGTGATGGTGAATATGCTCCCATACCACCTGTATTTGGTCCTGTATCACCTTCCCCAATTCTTTTATGGTCTTGTGCAGTACCAATTGGTAAGTAGTTTTCTCCATCTGTGATTATAAAATAACTTGCTTCCTCACCTTCTAAAAATTCTTCTATTACGACTTTCTTGGATGTTTTAAATTTTCCATCTAGAATTTCTTTGGCACATTGTATTGACTCACTTTTAGACAATGAAATGGTCACCCCTTTTCCTGCAGCCAAACCATCTGATTTAATTACTAGTGGATGTTGAGATTGATTTATATATTTTTTTGCACTCTCTAAATTATCGAATTCTTCATATTGTGCAGTAGGAATACCGAAATCTTTGCATACTTTTTTCATGAAAGCTTTAGAGCCTTCTAGTTGCGAAGCTTTTTTACTTGGACCAAATGTAAATATATTCTTACTGTTTAAATAATCTGCAATACCAGCTACCAATGGGACTTCGGGACCCACAATAACGATTGATATGTCGTTTGCTAGCAATGCGGAGTATAGCAATTCAAAGTTCATATAATCCACATCCAAATTAGTACTAATTTGTGATGTTCCTGCATTACCAGGAATGCAAAATAATTTTGTAATTTTTTTTGACATGCTTAATTTAAAACAAAGAGCATGTTCTCTACCACCACTTCCAATTACAGCTACGTTCATGTTAATATATTTACTATATTAAAATGCAAAATATTCCAGAGTTTTCAGTTTCAGAGATTACAAATCTTACTAAAAAAATTTTAGAAGAAAACTTTACTTTAATTCGAGTAAGAGGGGAAATATCAAAAGTTAAAGAATTTAATAAACATTTATACTTTTCCATCAAAGATCAAAACTTTGTTTTGAATTCAGTATGTTGGTCAAAAAATGTAGATTTATTAAACATTAAACCAGAGGAGGGAATGGAAGTTTGCGCTCAAGGAAAACTAACAACCTATGCGAAAGGAAGTATTTCTAATTATCAGCTTCAAGTTGAACAAATAGATATTCAGGGAGAAGGAGCTTTATTAAAAATTTTTGAGTTAAGAAAGAAAAAATTAATGGAGGAGGGTTTGTTTGATGCAAGGTTTAAAAAAAAACTTCCCTTTCTGCCCACCAAGATTGGAATAATAACCTCATCAGCAGGGGCTGTGATAATGGATATTATTGATAGGGTCAAAGAAAGATTTCCAATGCATTTAGAATTATACCCTGTTTCAGTACAGGGATTAAAATCTGCAAATGAAATCATATTAGGTTTGAATTATTTTAATCAATACACAAAGGTAGATCTGATAATTATTGCAAGAGGTGGCGGCGGTGTTGAAGATTTTATGCCTTTTAATGATGAAAATTTAGTTAGAGCTGTATTTAAATCTAAAATTCCAGTAGTTTCAGCCATAGGACATGAAACAGATTTTACATTGCTAGATTTTGTTGCTGATGTAAGAGCTGCTACACCAACAGCTGCTGCAGAAATTGCAGTTCCAGATATTAATAATTTGCGAAGAGAAATTAAAGAAGTTTTTAAAAATTTAAAATTCACTATTGAAATTATTTTTAAAGATGCAAATGAAAAAATGAAAGATTTAACAAAATTTCTAAATATTGCTTCTTTAAAAAATTTTATTAATAATAATAATAAATCTGTATTAATTGTTACAAAAAATTTAAATTTTTTTTTGAAAAATCAATTAAAGCAAAAAAAATTAGAAGTTGTTAATTTTAATATAAGATTAGAAAATCTGAGTGTTAAAAAAGTTTTAAAGAGAGGCTTTGCAATTATTAAAGATATTAAGAGCAATAATATATTAAAATACAAAAACCTTAAAACAAACCAGTTAATTGATGTTGAGTTTTATAACGGTAATGTTGTTGCCAAAACAATAAAAGGTCATGAATAAAGAAGCTAAATTAAAATATAATGCTGGTTCTTTTGAAATATTGGAAAATGGAGATTATGTAATATGTGCAGTTTCAAAAGCAAAAATTCCATTAGAAAACTTAAAATATTGGAATGTTGAGCTACAAGAACCCTATCTTTCACCTTTGGAAGTATCTCAAAAATTTTCGAATGAATAATAAATTTTTTATTTATTTATTTTTATTTTTATTTTTTAATAGCTATTCATATTCATTGGAATTTCAGGGTGAGTTTACTGAAGGGGCTTTAATAAAAGGAAAAGTTAAAAAAGATACTAAAATTTTTATAGATGATCAGCCTTTAAAAGTATCAAAAATGGGCTTGTTTGTTTTTGGAGTACAGAAGGGAAAAAAAAATATTGTAATTGATGTTTATGAAAAAGATGAAAAGAAAACTTTAATAAAAAAAATAAAAAAAAGAAATTTTCTAGTCCAAAAAATTAATAACTTACCAAAAAAAATGGTTACTCCAGGTAAAAAAGAGCTAGAGAGAATTAAAAGGGAGCAAGTTTTTTTTGATAAGATGAGAACTATTAACTCAGATGATATTTTTTTTTATTCGAGTTTTATTAGACCTGCAGAGGGAATTATTTCTGGTAGATTCGGTAGTCAGAGAATTTTGAACGGTCAGCCAAGAAGACCGCATCTAGGAATGGATATAGCTAATAAAAAAGGCACACCTATTAAAGCTAGTGCAAGTGGAACAGTAACTCTTGCAAAGAAGGACTTGTATTTTACAGGTGATACGATTGGAATTGAGCACGGACATGGTGTTACATCTGTTTATTATCATCTCAACTCGATTAATGTAGTAGAAGGACAAAAAATTATTCAAGGTGATGTTATTGGAACCATGGGTTCCACAGGACGAGCAACAGGTGATCACTTACATTTTGGAATTTATTGGTTAAAAAATCCAGTTGATCCAGAATTAGTTTTGAAAAATTAAACTTTCCATCTATTATGTGTCCAGATCCATTGACCTGGATTTGCTAGAATAATTTTCTCTATTTCTTGATTAATTTTTAGCCCAATTGTTTGTTCGTTATCATTGTTTGGATCAATAAAAATTGGATTTAAAATTTTCATTTTAAAATAATATTTATCCAATCTTTCTATAGATATGGGAACTATTTGGTAATTATATTTTAAAGCCAACTGGCTAGGTATGGATGTTGTAAACGCAGGTTCGTTAAAAAAGTTAATTTTTGTGCCCTGTGTGATAGCTTGATCTACCATTACTGCAATATTATTTTTGTTGTAAACAGCTTTCAACAAGGCCTTTGTTCCATTCCCTTTTTTTCCAGGAATTTTTTTGGGTATTTGAAAATTACAAATATATTTTTTTCTCCAAAATTCCATTAGTGGATTAAGAAATATATTATTCAAAGGCCTATAAATTGCAGCAATATTTAGATTGTTTCTATCTAGCTCCATGGCCATCAATTCAAAATTTGCAAAGTGTCCAGATATAAAAACTGTAGGTTTTCTTGTTGATTTGATTTGATCAAGTATTTCCACGCCTTCCAATATAATATGACCAGAATCTTCTCTAAAGTTTTTTAGATATACATATTCAGAAAATGTTCTTCCAATATTACACCACATTTCTTCAAGATATTTTTGTTCTTTTAAAGCATCTAAAGTTGGAAAAACTTTTCTGATATTTGCAATAGTTCTTTCTTTTGATTTAAATTTAAATCCTAAATTTTTTGCAATTTTGCAGCTAAGATCAGAGGATAGTTTTCTGCCGATAATCTTAAAAAAAATAAACAAAAAAATAACAATAATAAATTCTAAGAAGTATTTAATAATTTTCATAAATTTAAAATTCTTTGAACTAATTTTTCTTCGTCTTGAATTTCTAGTTCAGTAGATAAATATTCAATATTATCTCTTTTATTTTCATCAATTCTTAAAAAGTCTTTTTCTGTTGTTAATAAAATTAAATTTTTATCTCTAGCTATTTTTTTTAATTTTTCTAAGTCGTTAGATGTATAAACATAGTGGTCAGGATAAAATTGGTAATCAATGACAGAAATATTTGAATTTTTTAATAAATTTAAAAAATTTATGTTATTTCCAATTCCAGAAAAAATATAATAATTTTTGTTTGTATATTTTTCTTTATTTAATATTTTATAATAGGAATAAGCAATTTCTATTTTGGGATTATGACGTTTGATCGTATTTTCTAATTTTTTATTTATTTGACCATTTATAACTACCAAATCTGCATTTTGTAAATTTTTTAATGGTTCTCTTAAAGGACCGCTGGGTAGAACAAATCCATTACCAATTCCTTGTGCCGAACTAAAGCAAAGAATAGAATAATTTTTTTTAATTTTTGTGTCTTGAAATCCATCATCAAGAATAGCCAAATCAAAATTTTGTTGTATGGAGTTATTAATTGCTAATTCTCTTGTACTCTCGCAAGATACTTTGCAATATTTTTTTAGCAAATTTATCTCATCATGCTGATTTGGGTAATTTTTTTTTATTACTGATATTTTTCTTTTATTTTTTAAAAGAGAGTTAAGTTTAATTACTAATGGGGTTTTACCAGTGCCTCCAACATAAATATTACCTACACAAATAATTTTAATATTAAAACTATTTTCTTTTGTAATTTTTTTTTTTATTAATAATATTAATAAATATATTGCTGATAGAGGAAGAAGCAGAATAGACCAAATTGATAATGTTTCTGAATCCCAAAATTTAGGTTTATTTAAATTCATTCTTTTATAATAAAAGAATTAAGATAGTTAATATGATCTAGCAATATTTTTTCACTTTTTTGTTTAATAACAATTTTAAAATCATCATTATTAAATGTTTTTGAAAATCTTTTGATTAATTCTTGCGATAGTTCCTCTGGTGAAGTGATTGGTAACGAAATCTTGTTCATTTGCAAAAATTCATAAATTTCCTTGAAATTTGATACATTTGGACCATGAAAGATAAGGCATCCTTCGCTAGCAGCTTCCAGTGGATTTTGACCACCATGAGGAATTATTGAACCGCCTAAAAATACAATATCTATTTTTTTAAAAATTTCTTTTGCTTCTCCGTATGTATCTAGAATAAAAATATCACTTTGGCTTTCATTAACTTTTTTAGAGCTTTTTAATTGCCATGTAAAATTATGTTGATTTAGCAATTCTGTTATTTTTTTTACTCTTGAAATATGCCTGGGTATTAAAATGCATTGTGATGATACATTTTTAGACTTAATATTTTTGATTGTTTGTATAACAAATTCTTCTTCTCCTTCATGAGTACTCATAGCGACCCAGGTATTATCTACAGATTTATTAAAAATAAATTTATTTGATAAAGCCGTTTCTTTATGTGAGATAAATTTTAAATTTCCAAAGTAGTTGACATTATAAATATTAAAATATTCAAGGAATATCTTGGCTTCCTGGCTTTGACAGGAAATCGAATCAAATTGACTGAATATTTTTTTAGCAAACGTTTTTGCAAATGCCCATCTTTTAAATGATTTTTTTGATAATCTTGTATTTAATAGAATTAATTTTGATAAAGGTTTAGATTGAAAAATAAGGTTTGGCCAAAGCTCAGATTCAACAAATATTGCCACATCCGGTTTCCAATGATGTAGAAATTTTTTTACTATTTGGGGTGTATCGAGTGGAGCGTACTGATGAATAACTTGTGAGTTATTATTAAAAATATTTTTGCAGTATTCAGCTGAACTTGTAGTTACTGTTGTTATTAAAATTTTTTTTGAAATTTTTGTACTGTAATAATCTATAAGAGGAATAATAGATTTTATTTCACCTAAGCTTGATGCGTGAAACCAAATTGTTTTGTGTTCATTTTTAATACTATAGCAACCCAATTTTTCTTTATATCGTTTAGGGTCTTCCTTGTTCTTAATAACCCTAATCTTTAAAAATAAACTAGTAAAAAAATGAAAAAAAAAACTTAAACTGATATATAATTTAAGCATAAAAATTATTCATTAATTTCCTGATTGTATAATTTTTTATAAACCTCAGATTTTTGAATTAATTCTTCGTGTGTTCCCTCGTCAATTATTTCTCCATCAGACAAAACAATAATTTTATTTGCATTTTTAATCGTTGATAGTCTGTGCGCGATAATAATTGTTGTTCTATTTTTAATTAAATTATCAACCGCATATTTGATTTTTAATTCTGACTCGTTATCTAAAGCTGACGTTGCCTCATCAAGAAGTATAATTGAACTATTTTTTAGCATTGCTCTTGCAATAGATATTCGTTGTTTTTGACCACCAGAAAGCTTTACTCCATTTTCACCCACAATAGTTTCATACCCTTGCGGTAAATCCTTAATAAATTCATCAGCAGCAGCATTTTTGCTTGCTTCTAAAATCTCCTCTTTAGTCGCGTCAAATCTACCATATTTGATATTTGCCTCCACTGTATCATCAAACAAAATTGTTTCTTGTGACACAAGCGCTATTTCTTTTCTTAAGGATTTAAGATTTATTTGATTAATATTTTGTTCATCAATTTTAATTTCACCACTGATAATGTTATAAAATCTTGGAATTAAATTTATAAAACTTGATTTGCCTGACCCACTTTTTCCCACTAATGCTACAGTACTACCACCTTTTATAGTAGTAGTGATATTTTTAATTGCCTCTGTGCCATCTGGATACGAAAAGTTTACATTATTAAAAACAATTTCTTTTTTAGAAATTACTAAATCTTTTTTTTCAGGATCATGGGATATTAAATCTTTATTATCTAGTAGTTCATAAATTCTTTTTGCAGCTATTAAACCCTCGTTTACTCCTATATTAACTCCTGACAATGCTCTAACTGGTTGGTAAGCTAACATTAAAGCCGTTAAAAAAGAAAAAAAACTTCCTACTTCAATTTCATTTCGAATACTTAAATATCCACCTGCTAATACAACTATCGCTATGGCTATCCCAGTGATAGTTTCCATAATTGGTGCGGCACCCAATCTTGTTCTTTCTACCTTTGTCATTTTTTCTATTCTATCTTCTATGACAGATTGAAAATTTTTTAGTTCTACATCTTCTTTTTGAAAAATTTTTATAACAGAAGTCGCTTTTAAAATTTCAGATAAAAATTTTGTAAAAATTTCACTTGCTTGCAAACTTTGATTTACAAATTTTCCCATTCTTTTACCAAATTTTTTAGAAAAAAAAGCCGCAACAGGTATCATGATTAAAGCTAATAAACTTAATTTCCAATTTTGATAAAACATAAGGGCAATTAACGCTATTAGAGTAAAAAATTCTTTAACAGCAGAAATAGCAATCCCATTAATTACATTAAGTAAAGTTTGCGTGTCATTTGTAAAATTAGAAATAAATTTTCCAGAGTGTTTACTTATTAAAAAGGAAGTATCGGATCTTAAGATTTTATCAGCCATTAAAATTTGTATATTTTTAGTAATATTAAAAGAAATTTTAATAGTTTTAATTCTGATTATATAAATTGATATAGATTTAATTAGAAATGCTAGGATAATAAGAGAAGGTATTATTAATAGAAGAGTCTTATTTTTTTCAATAAAAATTTTTTTTATAGCAGGATCAAGAAGCCAGGCAACAGCCGATGTAGAGATTGCAGATATAATAATAAATAAAAAAATTATTAAAATTTGAGACACATATTTTTTAACTTGAGTTCTAAAAATTCTTTTAATAATTTCAATTTTGTTCACTGTTATTTTCCTGCAATTGTCATTTCATTGATTAATATAGAAGGGGAGTTGGTTGCATAAATAAATTCTAAATCATTAGCTAAAGTTAGATTTTCGTACATATTAAGCAAATTTCCTGCTATCGTAATTTCATTAACTGGATAAGTAACTTCTCCGTTCTCAATTAAAAATCCAGAAGCCCCGACACTATAGTCTCCGGTAATTGTGTCAGAACCACGACCTATTAAATCTGTAACAAGCAAAGCTTTTTTTTGACTATTTATTATTTTGCTTAATTCTTCTTTTCCATTTTTAAAGTATAAGTTAGTCGTTCCTCCACTTCGACCATTAGTTTCCATCTTAAGAATATTTGAGTGATAGGTGTCTAATAAAAGATTTTTTAATTTACCATTTTCTACTATAAATATTTTTTGGCATTCTACTCCTTCAGAATCAAAAGGCTGAGATCCTAAACCCATTTCAATAAGTGGATCATCAATTATATTAATTTCTTCTGGAAATATTTTTTTTTCAAATTTATCTTTTAAGAAAGTGGTTCCCCTAGAAAAAGCAGAACCCGAAATTGCTGATACAAAACTTGATAATAGGCCTTTGGCGACCCTTCTATCAAATATCACAGGTAATTTTGTACTATTAATTTTTTTTGCACCCAGTCTTCTACTTGCCCTTAGTGCTGCAGTATGGCCAATTTCTTTTGAAGAAAGTAATTTCTGCGAAAATCTTTTTGTGGAAAATTCGTAGTCAGTTTCCATTGATCCCTGGCTCTCAGCCACAACCGCACAGCCTGCAGAAAACATTGATGTGCTATAACCTTTAGAAAAACCAACGCTATTAGATAAAATAAAATTAGATTTTGACTCAGAAAAAGAACAACCATTTGAATTAATAATTTTATCATTTTTGAAAGCCTCTTCCTCCATTTCATTGAGAAAATCAATTTTTTTTTCAGTAGAAATGCTAGTTTCGTCAAATAAATTTAAAAAAATATCATTTTTTAGAAGTTTGTTTTTATCTGGCATTGAAGAGTGGGGATCGTCGGGAGTAACCTTTGTCATCTCTATAGATCTTTCAATTAATTTTATCAAATCTGATTCATTTGTATTTGATGAGGATACATTTGATTTTTTTTTATTAATATAAGTCGTTATCGCAACTGAAAGATTATTAGAGCTTTCAGAATGATCAATTTGTTTATTACGAAGTGAAACGCTCTCCGACAAGGAACTGCTAACAACAACTTCACAATCAGTTGCGCCCATTGATTTTGCCTTGTCTAAACAAAACAAAGAAATTGTTTCTAAAAATTTTTTATCCTTAACCATTTTGCATTGTTATTAAAAGTATGAGAAATATAGATAAACCATAATAATTATTTAAAGCAAATAGTTTGGCATTTTTTTTATATTCTTTGCTATCAAATAAAAAAATTTGAATTATTAAAATTAAACTTGATAAAAATGTCAGGAAATAGGTAGTTAAGCTCACGTTTAATAGAATTAACAAAACTATAAACAAGCCAAAGGAGATAAGATAGCAGGTGGATAGAAATAGTTTTATATTCTTATGGAATTTTATTGATGTAGATTTTACACCGATTTTTATATCATCTTGTATATCTTGCATTCCATAGATTGTATCATATCCAAGAGTCCAAAAAATTGCCGAAATATACAAAAGTACAGGTATTAAAGCGATCTCATTTCCCATTGATAGCCACCCTAAAATTATTCCCCAATTAAAAGTAACACCAAGAAATAATTGCGGCCAATAAGTTATCCTTTTCATAAATGGATATAAAATTACGAAAAAACTAGAACTTAGACCAAAGATTATGGATTTGAAATTAAATTGAACTAGAATTATTAAAGATAGAGCAACAAATAACACGATCAAAAACCATCCTTTTGACGCAGAAATTAATCCTGAAGTAATTGGTCTAGTCTTGGTTCTTGCAATTTTGATATCAATTTTTTTATCAATGATATCATTATAAACGCAACCGGCACTTCTCATAAAAAAAGATCCAATCAAAAAAAGAAGTAAATAATAATAAAAAATTTCATTACTAGAAGAGCTTGAGTTACCCAGAACCAAGCCCCATGAACAAGGCCAAAATAATAAAAAAATTCCTGTTGGCTTATCTAGCCTAATAAGTTTGATATAATTTTTCATGATCTTTCTTAAATTACAAAATTTTTTTTATTTGAAGTAAATTTTTAATAATTTTATTTGGTTTATGATCTAAATTATCAAAATTTTTATTTATTCTGTTAACCCAAACTGACTGAAACCCAAAAGATTTAGCCCCAACAATATCCCAGCTATTAGAGCTAAAAAAACAAACCTGATTTGGATTGCATTTATATTTTTTAGTTACTAGTTGATAAACTTTTGGAGATGGTTTGTAAATTTTTACCTTTTCGATGGAAATAATAGAATCAAATAACTTTTGCACACTAGCTTTTTTAGTTAAAAGACTTAATAGTTTTGGAGTTCCATTGGAAAGTATGCATGTTTTGATTTTTTTTCTTTTTAAATAAAGCAATGTTTCTTTCAAATCTGGATACACATCTAGTTCCTGATACAGTTTCAAAAGTTCTTTTCTATATTTGGGATTAATATTATGAGCCTTCATTGCAAAATTGAGAGAATCTTTAGTAATCTGCCAAAAGTTTTTATGGTTTTTCATTAAGCTTCGAAGCCATGTGTATTCAAGCTGTATAGTTCTCCATGTATTAGAAAAATCTAACCATTTTTTTCCAATTTTATTTTTTATAATTGCGGCTGCAGAGTTAATGTCAAAACATGTTCCATAAGCATCAAAAGCGCAAACTTTAATATTGGAAATTTTATTTTTCATATATAGAATTTATCTTATGGAGAAAAAAATTAGAATATTTTTAAGTGAAACACTACAAGAAAATAAAGAAATTGTTTTAGACAAGAATCAGTCGCATTATATAGTTAATGTAATGCGCTTAAGAGTTAATGCTGAGTTATTAGCATTTAATGGAAGAGATGGAGAGTTTTTGGGAAAGATTGTTGATCAGGCCAAAAAAATTATAAAAATTTATTTAATAAAAAAAGTAAGAAAACAAACCCAAGTAAAAGATATTACATTGGCTTTTTGTCCTTTAAAAGGAACAAGATTAGATCTTTTAATTCAAAAATGTACAGAAATTGGAGTTAAAAGTTTTTTACCCATTCTTTCTGATCATACAATTAATAGAAAAATCAATGATGAAAGACTAAACAAAATTATCATTGAATCCTGCGAGCAATCCGATCAGCTATCATTGCCAATTTTAAAAAAAATAATAAAATTTGAGGAGTTTGTATCTCCCCAAATAAATAGAGAATTAGTTTTATTTGCAGATATTAATGCAAAGACTAATTCGATAGAGAATTATTTAAGTAATAAAAATAAAAATATTACTTTATTCATTGGTCCAGAAGGAGATTTTTCTCCAAAAGAGAGAGAATTAATTAAAATGAATAATAATTTTAAGAGCTTTTCTCTTGGTGGCAATATTTTAAGATCAGAGACAGCTGCAATTTCAGGTTTGGTGCTGTTAAATTTTTTATTAAATTAAAGTTTTGTTCCGCCTACTGTAATTTCGTCAACTAGAATTGAGGGCTGACCAACTCCAACAGGAACCCATTGCCCATTTTTTCCACAAGTTCCAATTCCAGGATCAAGTTTCATGTCGTTTCCTACCATCGATACTTTGGTTAAAATGTCTGGACCATTTCCAATAAGGGTTGCACCTTTTATGGGAGATCCAATTTTTCCATTATTAATCTCGTAAGCCTCCGTGCATGAAAAAACAAATTTTCCATTAGTAATATCTACCTGTCCACCACCAAACGAAACAGCAAAAATTCCTTTATCTACAGATTTGATCATTTCTTCCTGAGTGTGTTTTCCTTCTAACATAAAAGTATTGGTCATTCTTGGCATAGGAGCGCATTCAAAACTTTCTCTTCTACCATTTCCAGTTGCTTTTGTTTTCATTAGTCTTGCATTTAATCTGTCTTGCATATAATTTTTTAAAATCCCATTTTCAATCAGCACAGTTCTTGAGGAAGGTGTTCCCTCATCATCAATTGTTATAGAGCCACGTCTATTTGCAATTGTTCCGTCGTCTACAATTGTTACATGCTCACTTGCTACTTTTTGATTCATTAAATTATGAAAGGCAGAAGTTTTTTTTCTATTAAAATCACCCTCAAGCCCATGACCAATTGCTTCATGCAATAGTATTCCAGGCCAACCCGGTCCTAATACTACTTTCATTTCTCCAGCAGGAGCCTCTTTGCTTTCAAGATTAATCATCGCCTGTTTGTAAGCTTGATCACACACTTTTTTCCAATCGTGATTGGCTATGTAATCATCATAACTCATTCTTCCTCCTGTTCCATAGGATCCAGTTTCTTTTCTTCCATTTTTTTCAACCATTACCGAAACATTAAATCTTACCAGTGGTCTTATATCTTTAAAATTTTGTGAGTTAGATTTTATTATTTCAATTTCTTGATATTCTCCCGAAATAGTTGCGGTTACTTGTTTTACAGCAGAGTCTTTTTGTCTTAAGTATTCATCTACATTTTTTAGAATTAAAACTTTCTCAGTAAAAGGTTTTGATTCAATGGGATTGGTATCACTATATAATCTAGAGTTCGTTTTTTGGGAGAAGTTATCTAAAGATCCTTTTTTATTTTTTAAACTTGAAATTAATTTTTGTGATGCCTCTTTTAATGACTTTTTGCTAATTTCGTTGGAGTGTGAATAGGCTGTAACATCATCTGTAACAGCTCTTAGTCCATAACCTAGTGAAGTATCATAGCTCGTATTTTTAATTTTTTGATCATCTAGTACGAAAGACTCACTTTTGGAACTTTCAAAAAAAAGCTCTCCATCGTCACAATTTTTTAGTGTATCTGAGACGATTTGTTCTGCCTGTTCCTTGGTAAGGTCGGTATCTGTAAAAAAAGTGCTCATAATAGCTAAAATTTTTTTTGAATTTGTACTCACTTCATACACTTTTTGTCAAAGTGTCGCAAAGTTAACCATACTTTGTTTTGCTATAAGGACAAATACATTATGAAAAAAATATTAGTTCTACTATCTGCATTATTTCTATCTAGCAACCTTTATGCGGATCAGCCAAAAAATTGGCAATTGGGTTTTCAGGAAGGCGTTACATCTATAATGCATGATCTAGTTTTTATGCATGACTACATTTTAATGCCTATCATCGTCGCAATTTCTTGTTTTGTATTATTTTTAATTTTATACTCTGTTTATAAATTCAGAGCCTCAAAAAATCCCAATCCATCTAAAACAACTCACAACACTTTTATTGAAATTTTATGGACAGTAATTCCTTGTTTGATTTTAGTTGTAATAGCAATTCCATCTTTCAAATTATTATACAAGCAGGATGTGATTCCAAAAGCAGATGTAACTATTAAAGCTATCGGATATCAATGGTACTGGGGCTATGAGTACCCAGATGAAAAAATTGCATTTGAATCTGTTATGGTAGAAACAAAAGATTTGAAACCAGGACAACCAAGATTATTAGCAACAGACACTACAGTTGTGGTTCCTGTAAACAAAGTTGTTAAAGTTTTAATTACTGCTAATGACGTATTACATGCATGGGCTCTGCCAGCTTTTGGTGTGAAAAGAGATGCTGTTCCAGGTAGAATTAATGAAACTTGGTTCAAAGCTGAAAAAGAAGGAATTTTTTATGGCCAATGTTCAGAGCTATGCGGGATCAAACATGCCTTTATGCCAATTACTGTCGAAGTAGTATCACAAGAAAAATATAATGAGTGGGTGGCAATGGCTAAGAAAAAATATGCAATGTATCCATCTAATAACAATTTAGTAGTAGAAAATAAAAAATAGGAGAATATAGATATGTCAAGTTATTCATCAACAGCTGAGCATCATCATGAAAGCCATCCTACTGGCTGGAGAAGATGGGCGTATTCTACAAATCATAAAGACATAGGAACAATGTATTTAATTTTTGCAATTTTTGCAGGAATTATAGGAACGGCTTTTTCAGTTTTAATGAGAATGGAATTGATGCATCCAGGTGATGGAATTTTAGGAGGAAATTATCATTTATATAACGTCCTAGTTACTGGACATGGTCTGATTATGATTTTCTTTATGGTGATGCCAGCCATGATTGGTGGATTTGGAAATTGGTTTGTTCCATTGATGATAGGAGCTCCTGATATGGCATTTCCAAGAATGAATAATATTTCTTTTTGGTTATTACCTGCTGCATTTATTTTATTATTAGCATCTATATTTGTTGAAGGCCCTCCAGGTCAAAACGGAGTTGGTGGCGGTTGGACTATTTATCCTCCTTTGTCTTCCAAAGCTGGACAGCCTGGACCAGCAATGGATTTAGCTATTTTTAGTCTGCATATTGCCGGTGCTTCATCTATTTTGGGAGCCGTCAATTTTATTACAACTATTTTTAATATGAGAGCTCCAGGCATGACCATGCATAAAATGCCTTTATTTGCTTGGTCTATTTTAGTTACAGCATTTTTATTATTGCTTTCACTACCAGTGTTGGCGGGTGCAATTACCATGTTACTAACGGACAGAAATTTTGGGACTTCTTTTTTCAATCCACAAGGAGGAGGAGATCCGGTTCTATTCCAGCATCTATTTTGGTTTTTTGGTCATCCAGAAGTTTACATTATGATTTTGCCAGGCTTTGGAATTGTTAGCCATATTATTTCTACTTTTTCTAAAAAACCTGTGTTTGGATATCTAGGTATGGCATATGCCATGGTTTCGATCGGAGTTGTTGGTTTTATTGTTTGGGCTCATCACATGTACACAGTTGGAATGGGTGTTGATACTAAAGCGTATTTTGTATTTGCGACCATGGTGATTGCAGTTCCAACCGGAATTAAAGTATTTTCATGGATTGCTACTATGTGGGGAGGTTCAGTAACATTAAACACACCAATGCTTTGGGCTCTTGGATTTATATTTTTATTTACTGTAGGTGGAGTTACAGGAGTTGTTCTTGCAAATGCAGGAATTGATACTGCGATGCATGATACTTATTATGTTGTAGCACACTTCCATTACGTTTTGTCTCTTGGTGCAGTATTTTCAATTTTTGCTGGATTTTACTATTGGTTTTCTAAAATGACAGGATATGAGTATTCTGAGTTTTTAGGTAAACTACATTTTTGGGTCAGTTTTATTGGAGTAAATTTAATATTTTTTCCTCAACATTTCTTAGGCTTAGCAGGAATGCCTAGAAGATACGCAGACTATCCAGACGCATTTGCAGGATGGAATTATGTATCATCTATTGGATCTTATATTTCTGCATTTGGTGTAGTAATATTTTTCGCAATGATTATTCATGCATTTGCTAGAGGAAAGCAGGCAGCTAATAATCCATGGGGAGAGGGAGCTACTACTTTGGAGTGGACGTTAACTTCACCACCTCCTTTTCACCAGTTTAATGAGCTTCCTCAAATAAAATAGAGAAGGAATTTTGAAAAAAAAAATGTCTGGTGCGCTTTTGTCATCGGAGAATTCTTATTCTTCTACGTTCAAAAGTTTTTTTGAATTAATGAAGCCAAGAGTGATGTCTCTGGTTATTTTTACTGCATTAGTGGGAATAGTAATTGCGCCTATCAAAATAAGCTTTATTGATTCTGCTTTGTCCTTATTCTTTGTTGCGCTTGGAGCAGGAGCTGCTGGTGCATTAAACATGTGGTACGATGCAGAAATTGATGGGATTATGTCCAGAACATGTCTTCGACCAATTCCATTAGGAAAAGTAAAAACTAAACATGCTTTAACTTTTGGTATTATATTATCTATAATTTCAGTTGCAGGTTTGTATTTTTTTTCTAATTTTTTATCAGCAGTTATTCTCGCGATTACTATTTTATTTTATATTTTTGTGTACACAATTTGGCTCAAAAGAAGCACACCTCAGAATATTGTTATTGGCGGCGCTGCAGGTTCATTTCCCCCAGTAATTGGATGGACAATTTCGACTAACTACATTTCTGTTGAACCAGTAATCTTGTTTTTAATTATTTTTCTTTGGACACCGTCTCATTTTTGGGCATTAAGCTTATACAAAAATGAAGATTATAAAAAAGCAAATATTCCTATGCTATCCGTAGTAAGTGGAGAGGATGTTACCAAAAAAAATATTTTATTTTATTCTATTATCTTGTGGCCCGTAACATTAGCTCCATATTTTTTAAATTTTGCAAGCTTTAGTAACTTAATATTTGTTACTATCTTTGGACTTTTTTATATTTACCTTTCTTTTGCATTGCTCATAACTAAAGTTAAGGCTACTTCCAATAAGATTGCTAGAAATATTTTTGTATTTTCAATTTTCTATTTATTTTTTATTTTCTCTACTATTTTAATTGATAATTATTTTTTTCTATAATTTATGAATTTAAAAAATAAAAATAAACTAGTTGCCTGGGCTTTGGTAGCCTTAATAGTATTCTTTTTTTGCTATACAATTTTAAATATTTCAATTTTTAATCGTCCATTATAATGAGAACAGCTTACAAGAAGTTACACCCCGCATATCTAGCTGGAATTTTTTTTATTATGTTGGGATTGTCATTTGCGTCCGTTCCACTTTATGATCTTTTTTGCAGAGTAACGGGTTTTGGTGGCACAACCCAAAAAACTAAAATTTTGCCTAAAGTTATTATTAATAAAAATTTTGGAATGAGATTTGATACCAATGTGGCTGGAGGTTTGCCGATATTGTTTAAACCTAAAAACAATATGGTAGAAATTAAACCAGGAGAAGTTCGCAATGCATCATTCACTATAACCAATCAAAGTCAGCAGTTAATAAAATTTGTGTCTACTTTTAACGTAACTCCTGATTCGTCTGGTAAATATTTTAACAAACTCGAATGTTTTTGTTTTGAGCAGCAAAAATTAGCTCCTAATGAAACTATAGAGCTGAATTTATCATATTATATTGACCCAGAAATCGCTAAAGACCCAGCGACCAAAAACGTCAAAGATATAACTTTATCTTATACTTTATTTGAAGTAGATAAGTTTCAGAAATAAAAAAATATGTCATCTGCAGAAAAAAAACACGATTATCATTTAGTTGACCCAAGTCCGTGGCCAATATTTTGTTCTTTAGCATCTTTGCTGGTAGCAATTGGAGCTGTTTATTATTTTAGAACAAAAGCTTTGTGGTTGTTAATTGCATCAATGGCAGTTCTTTTATATGGAATGTTTATGTGGTTTAGGGATGTTGTTATTGAAGCTCAACACAAAGGTGATCATACTCCAGTTGTACAATTGAGCCATCGATATGGAATGACATTGTTTATTGCTTCTGAAGTAATGTTTTTTGTTGCGTGGTTTTGGGCATATTTTGATTCTAGTTTATTCCCAGATCAAGTCATTGGAGGAATTTGGCCACCAAAAGGAATACAAACACTTGATCCATGGCACATACCTTTGATTAATACTTTAATATTACTTCTATCAGGAACTACTGTCACATGGGCACATCATGCAATGCTAGAAAATGATAGAAAAAGTTTAATTCAAGGATTGTTACTAACAGTAATCTTAGGTGCGATTTTTACCATGTTCCAGGCTTATGAATATATGGCAGCAACATTTAAGTTAGATACTGGTATTTATGGAGCAACTTTTTATATGGCGACAGGTTTTCATGGATTTCATGTCTTGGTAGGAACTATATTTTTAGCGGTATGTTTATTCAGGGCTAAAAAGGGACATTACACCCCAGAACACCATTTTGGATTTGAAGCAGCTGCTTGGTATTGGCATTTTGTTGATGTTGTATGGTTATTTTTATTTGCAGCAATTTACATTTGGGGTAGTTAATTTTTTTTGAAAAAAACTATCTTTAACTTATTTTCTTTAATAGTTATTCTTATTCTTTTTTCCCTAGGGACATGGCAGTTATATCGTCTTCAGTGGAAAGAAAATATTATTAAAAATATTTCAGAATCATCAAAATTAGAACCAGCTCTTTTAACAATAAACAATATTCAAGAATTTAAAAAAATCAAAACTAAAGGGCAGTTGCTGGAACAAAATTATTTTCTTTACCAATTAAATGATAAGGGAAAGTATGGTTTTAATCTCATTTCAATATTGAAAACAGAATCATCAGATTTTTTTTTAATTAAAAGAGGATGGTTACCCTCTATAGAAAAAAAATATGAAAAAAATATTATAGGAAACCAACCTATTGAGATTGAGGGCTTTATAAATTTGATTAAAACCAAGGGAGCTTTTGTTCCAGATAACGATAGCAATGAGAGGTTTTTTTATTATCTAGACATTAAAAAATTATCTAATACTTTAAATATTAAGATTCACCCCTATTTGATCCTACAGTCAGTTCCTGACGAATATTTTCCTAACTTAAAAAATATTAATAATATCAAGATACCTAATAATCATCTTCAATATGCTTTAACTTGGTATGTACTTGCTATTTGTATATTAATTGCTTTTTGGATTTTAAAAAAAAGATATAAATAAATATGCAGTATTTTAGTACAAGAGATAAAAGCAAAACTTATAATTTTGAGCAAATATTTTTAAACGCACTTGCATCTGATGGAGGTCTGTATATTCCTACTAGCATTCCTCAGTTTAATATAGAAGAAATAAGTTCAATGAGAGAGCTAACTTTTTCAGAGCTCTCATTTCAAATTTTCAAAAAGTTTACTGGAGATACGTTTCCTTTAGAAGATCTAGATCAAATAATTAACAAGTCATATTCTGTTTTTCACAATCCAAATATTATTAATTTGAAACGTTTAGACAATATAAATTGCGTTGAGCTTTTTCACGGTCCTACATTAGCTTTTAAAGATATAGCAATGCAAGTTTTGGGGAATATGTATGATTATCTGCTAGATAAAAGTAAAAATAAAATGAATCTAGTCACTGCTACTTCTGGTGATACCGGAGCAGCAGCCATTGATGCGTTAAAAAAAAAACAATATGTAAATATTTTTGTCTTGCATCCGGAGAATAAAGTCTCCGAAATTCAAAGAAAGCTCATGACTTCAATATTAGAGCCTAATGTATTCAATATAGCTATCAAAGGAACTTTTGATGATTGCCAACACCTAGTTAAAGAAATGTTCAATGATCAAAAATTTAGAGAGGATATTCAAATGTCAGGAGTTAATTCTATCAATTGGGCAAGAATTGTTGCTCAGATAGTTTATTATTTTTTTATTTATTTTAAACAACCTCAGCCATCAAAAAAAATGATAATAGCTGTTCCAACCGGAAATTTCGGCGACATATATGCAGGGTATGTAGCAAAGCAAATGGGTCTACCGATTGAAAAATTAATTATAGCAACTAATCATAATAATTTATTAGAAAAATGTTTAAATGTTGGAGTGTACGAACCCACATTAGTTAGCCCCTCTATTTCTCCGAGTATGGATATACAGGTTGCAAGTAATTTCGAAAGAATTCTTTTTGATATTTGTGATCAAAATTCTACTCGTGTGTTAGAACTAATGAATAATTTAAAAACGGAAAAAAAATTTCAGTTATCTCCTGATGAAATCAAGAGATTAAAAAATAATTTTTTAGCCTATAGCGTAACTGAAGAAGAAACAATTCAAACTATCAAAGAAGTTTTTGATACATATCAAGTTGTTTTAGACCCGCATTCAGCTATTGGTTTCAAAGCTTTAAAAAAATATAATACTTTTGCAACTGATTTTTCTTATTTTTGTTTTGAGACAGCTCATCCCTGCAAGTTTCCAGATGCAATAATAAAAGCTATAAATAAAAAACCAGAGATACCAAGCTTTGTAGGTGATCTTGCAAACAAAAAAGAAAGATTTGTAGTGCTTGATAAAGATTTAAATACTTTAAAAGATTATATTAAAACAAAAGCTAGCTAGTTTAGTTTATGAATTAATAGCTTCTCTGGCTTTTTCATCTACTAAATTATTGTATTTATCATTTGAGTGACCTTTAACCCATTCCCACTTTATATTTTTATTTACATTTAACTGATCTAGCGCTTCCCATAAGTCTTTATTTTTAACTGGCTCTTTTGAAGCTGTCTTCCAACCATTTTTTTTCCAATTGTTAATCCAATTTTCTATTCCATTTTTTACATATTTTGAGTCTGTAAAAACTGTTATGTTATTAGTGACTGTTAATTCTAACGCTTTAATGACAGCTGTTAATTCCATTCTATTATTTGTGGTTAAATTTTCTGAGCCAGAAATTATTTTTTCATTAGTTTCATTAATGATAACAGCTGCCCAACCACCTTTTCCAGGATTTCCGGAACATGCTCCATCAGTGTAGATTATTTCTTTATTTAGTTTCAATTAAAGTAACCCTTTATATGTTTTTGTTTTTGTATAAAATTTAATTTTTTTTAAATATTCTTTGGGATCTTTTACTTTTACAATGGCATTTTGTTGTTGATTAATTTGGTCATAAAGACGTGTAAGAAAAAATCTTACCGCAGCTCCAATTGATAGAATGGGTAGCGAATCTATTTCCTTTGAGCCAAGATCTCTAATAGATGAGTAGCCATTAAGAATAGCATTTTTTTTTCTATTATTAAATTTTGCTTTATTATCAAAGCATATTGCATTGATACAAATCGCAAGATCATAAATAAGAAAATCATAACAAGAAAAATAAAAATCAATAAAACCATTAAACTTATTTTTTACGAAAAAAATATTATCTGGAAATAAATCGCCATGAATAATTCCCTTGGGGATATTACTTGGCCAGTTATTTTTGATTACCAGTAAAATTTTTTTTATATACAAATGAATTCCTGGTATTTTTTTATTACCTTTAATTTTTATTAGGTTATTTAGAACAAACCAAGATTTTAATGATAAATTATTAGCTCTTTTTAGCTTAACTTGTTTAGTCGCAAGATGCAGTTTGGCAATATTTTTTCCAATTTCCTCGCATTGTTTAATAGTAAAGTTATTTTTACCTTTTCCTAAGACGAAACTTGAAATACATGCCTTCTTGTCACCAACTTCAATAATATTTTTTTTAAATTTATTAAAAATTGGATTAGGACAAATAATTTTTTTATGATTTAAATGCTGCATTAAATTCATAAAAAAAGGGAGATCTTTTTTGTTAACTCTTTTTTCAAAAATAGTAAGAATATACTTTCCTCTTGATGTAATTAGTAAATAATTTGTATTTTCTATTCCTTCTTTAATACCAGTGAGTTTTAACAAGGATCCAATACGATAGTTATTCAAAATTGAAGATACTTCTGTAAATGTTAGTTTGGTATAAATTGCCATTATTGAAGAGAGGAGGGTAATTTAAAAGAAACATTTTCTTCTGTCGAGATAATTTCTTCTATGTGTATTTTTCTAATTAATTTAATTTTATTGATAGTTTCTTGGATAAGTACTTCTGGAGCAGATGCACCAGAAGATAAACCAATGGTTTTTGATTGCATAATTTTATCTTGAGGAAATAATATATCAGGATGCAACAAAAGACTGTTTTTGCATCCATTATTTTTTGCAACCTCAACCAGTCTTTGTGAATTAGATGAGTTTGGACTTCCAATAATTAAAAAAAGATCACATCTATTAGCTATTTGCTTAACTGCATTTTGTCTATTAGTTGTAGCGTAACAAATGTCTTCTTTAATTGGACCTTTAATATTTGGCACTCTATTTTTTAAAATATCTATAATCTCTTTAGTATCATCGACTGAAAGGGTAGTTTGGGTAATGTATGCATATTTTTTAGAGAGATCAAAATCATAGCTAGAAGCATCATGTTTTGTTTGAATAAGGTCAATCGATCCATTTTTTAGCTGCCCCATTGTTCCGATGACTTCGGGGTGGTTTTCGTGGCCTATAAGAAGAATGAAAAATCCTTGCTTATGCAGTTGCTCAGCTTCTCTGTGCACTTTGGAAACTAATGGACAGGTTGCATCGATATAAAAAAGGTTTTTAAATTTTGCTAACTCAACAACTTCTTTGGCAACACCGTGTGCAGAAAATATTACAGGTCTTGTCACATCAGATATTTCACTCAATTCGTTAACAAAAACAGTCCCTAAATTTTTAAGCTCATTTACAACATATTTATTATGTACTATTTCATGTCTCACATAAATTGGAGAGCCAAATTTATCTATAGTTTTTTTTACTATTTCTACAGCTCTCTCAACTCCCGCACAAAACCCCCTAGGGCTGGCAAGTAAAATATTTAAAATTTCATTATTTTTTGCATTTGTCATAAATTAATCCCAGTATAATGTGAGGCAGTGTTAACGAGGCCAAACCAATAAAAATAATTTTAACTATTGAGCTATTTAACGAAAAATTATTTCCAAGATAAAATAACATTATTAATGCAGAAGTAAAAGTAATTAGGGTAAGTGGAAAAGACATGACAAGAAATTTCTTTAATCCATGAATAGGATTTTCACGATCCAATTCATAAGACAAGGCCATGATATGCTTGGTTGAATGCATAAAACAAAAATATAACGTGAATGCTAGTAATAAGGGTAAAAAATAAAAATTTAAAGCAATAAATATTATTTCTATAAATATTATTATAGATGAGATAATGCTTATTTTTTTTTGAACGAATAATATAATTAGCAATGCAAACAAAAAAATAAAATTTATCCAGTAAATATATGGCCAATTTATTCCATGTAATAATGTATTACTATGTTCAAATAATAAATTTTGAATAAATTGATCCGTTTCATTAAAATTTAGATAAAAAGAACTGGTAATAATTATAGATCCTCTAGCAAAGTAAAATAAATTTTCCAATTTAGTAGCTTGCTTTAAAAAAATTGCAGTGTCTTCACTGCCAAAATGAAATGATGATATAATAAAAAAAATAACCAAGCTTATTAAAGAGAATTTTAACCAAAAAAACAAAACGAGAAAAAAAAAGAAAAGGTATGCTAAATAAAATAAAAACAAATAGTTTCTACTATTCATTTTATTTAAAATATATTCTCCTTTTTTATGATCAATAGCTCCGTGAGATACACCAATAGTTGCAATCAAAATAAAACAAAACACGTTGAAATTAAGCTGATTAAATAAATTACTATCGTTAAAAATAAACAAAGAGAGAGCGCTAACAAAAATAAAAAAAAGAAACTGAGCGTAAAATACTAAGTTTATTTTATTATTACTTAGAATATCTCTCATTTTTTTACAAAAATTTGTTTAAATAAAAAAATTAAAAAGTTTTGTAAGAATACTAATTTAGGCATTGATTTGATAATTTGAATATCATCAGCAAAATTACTTTTATCTGATAAAAAATTGATCACAGTTTCGCTACTATTGTTTTTAAAAAGATTGAAAAAAATTTTTGGCATTAATTTGTATTGACGTTGAATAACGGATAATAGAATCTGGTCAAGCAATGTATATTTTAACGATCTAGTTTTAATTGTGGAAATTTTATTGTTTTGTCTAAGTTCTTTGGCTAGGTTTTTGCTAAACATTTGAATTGTTTGAAAAGTATATCCAGTGCTAATTCTGGTCATATTTCCAGCCGTGCCAATTTTGTAATAATTTGAGACCTTCAGATCTTTTGGAAAATTACAAAGTGGTATAGCTCCAAATTCCTTATATTTAATTTTTCCCTTAATTTGGTATTTTTGTAAATATTCAGAAATTTCGTTTTGATAGTCCTTGGGTTTTTTAATAGTTTTGGAATACCACGTCGTTTCTATTAAGGCTTTTTTTTTTGAGAAAGGTAGAATATAGAAAAAATGAAGGCCATCTTTTTGCTCACAATCAAAATCCATTAATTGTAGAGACTTTGAATTAAAAGTATTTTTTTTTACTTCAATTTCGCAACCATAAAAATGCTGATACATTACTACTTGTTTTTGAGGAATTTTAAGCAAACTATCAAATATATATTTTCCTTTGTAAATTCCTTTATTAGTCCTGACAACATTTTTTTTAAGTGAGTTAATACTGGTATCTTTTTTTAACAAAATATTTTTATTTTTGGATAAATCTTTAATGATAAAATTATAAAACTTTTTTGAGTCAATAGTTCGATAGGGTGTTTTGTTGCAGGATAAGATGATAGATTGATTATCATACTTTATTTCAAAGCTATCCCAGCTTTGTATGACACAGTTTTTAAAAGTATTGTGATCGTAGTCCCAATAAGACCAATTTTTGTCTCTTTTATAATTTTTTCTTTTTTCTAGAATAGCTAATGTTTTATTTTTTAAACAACCTTGTTTATTAAGTTCATAGGCCAGGGATAATCCTGATAGACCTCCACCTAAAATAATATAATCAAATTCTTTCATTAATATTTATATATTTAAATAAGTTAACTTTATTTTTATTTATATTTTTAGTTTTAAAGAAGATTGATTTGATGAAATCAAGAGTTGCTAAAATAGTCTGAAATAATTTTTGATAATTTTTGATATAAATTTTTCCTGATATTAAATAAGTTTTCATATCTTTTTTCTTTAGAATTTCATATCCAATTTGTCTATAAACTCTTCTTGCTACCAGAATTGCCAAACGGTATCTTGGAGAAATGTTTACGATCGAACTCATAGACTCATCATATAGTTTATCGGCCATTTGAATAATTTGCTTTAAGCTTTTAAAGTTATCATTAATGTAAAATCTATTATTTTTAGCATCCTCCACAACATCCCTGGCTATATTAGTAAACTGCATTGCAACACCGAGTTTAACTGCACCTTGGAAGTCTTCTTTATTTTTTATACCAAGTATTTTAGCAATAATTAAACCCACAGTTCCTGCCACTTGGTAAGAATATATATAAAGCTTCTTTTGATTTTTGATAATTACCTTTGTTTTTAAGTCAGTTTGAATACCATCAAACAAATCTTGAATAATATGTTCTGAAATATTTTCTTTTTGCAAAAGTACTTTAAACCGATCTATGACTTTAATAGAATTTTTATGTTGAAAAAATTTTTTTTTAAAAGTTATAAAATTTTTCTTTTTAATATTTAGATTTTTATTGCTATCTGCAATATCGTCGATTGTTCGACAAAAGTCGTATACAGCCGAACATTTTGTAAAAATATCCTTTGGTAGAAAAAATGAGGCCCAAAAAAAAGATTTTGAATGTTTTGCTATTAATAAATTTTTTTTGTGATTCATTATAAAAGTTTATCAAGAACTTTTGCGGAAGAAAGCACCCCTGGTACCCCAGCACCAGGATGGGTACCTGCGCCTACAAAATATAAATTATTGAAAATTTCAGATTGGTTGTGAAATCGAAAGTAAGCCGATTGAGTAAATTTTGGCTGAATCGAAAAACCAGATCCATGCAAAGTGTTTAGCTCTTGTTCAAAATAATCTGGGGTAACATAAAAGTCACTAACTATATTTTTTTTTATATCTGGTAATATTGTTTTATCCATAACATTAATAACTAGTTCTTTGAAAATAGATCCTTGCCTTTGCCAATTTATTTTAGATAAATTATTAGGAACCGGCACTAGTACGTAAAAGGCATCATGTCCTTGGGGTGCCATGGTCTCATCGGTAGCAGTAGGTCTATGAAGATAAAAACTTATATCGTTGGATAATACTTTTTTTTCAAAAATATTTTTTAAATGATTCTCATATTGATTACCAAAAACAATTGTATGATGAGCTATTTGTGAATATTTTTTTTTAGAACCAAAATAGTAAACAAATAAACCCATTGAATAATTCATTTTATTTAATTTGTGATTAAATAAAAAGTTGTAATTTTTTTTTTTACTAATTAATTTTCTATAAACATGCGGTGGATCTGCATTGCAAACAATATAATCAGCAGATAAAATATTTTTATTTTTTAATTCGACATTGGTGATTTTGCTATCTGAAGAAACTAAACTTACTACTTCTGAGTTTTTTAAAATTGTAATGCCTTCTTCTTGCATTAACTTTTCTAATGCATTGATAATAGCACCAGTGCCTCCCATCGCATAATGAATCCCCCATTTTTTTTCTAAATATAAAATTAGTGCATATATAGAAGTTGTGGAAAAGGGATTGCCTCCAACTAAAAGAGGGTGCATGCTAAATATTCTTCTCAACTTTTCATTTGAAATATAAGTCGAAACAAATTTATATACAGACTGATAACTTTTTAGTTTAAGCAAATCAAATAGCTGCCTCGCCATAAAACCAATACTATGAAATGGTTTATCTGATAACTCAACAAATCCCTTGTTAAATATTTGTTCAGTAAAATTTATTAATTTTGAGTAGCCATCTAGATCCTCGGGACAAAATTTTTTAATTTCATTTTTTATCTTTTCTTCATTGCCCGAATAGTCAAATGTGTCGCCATTTTCGAATACAAACCTATACCAAAGATCTAAAGGTTTGATTGTTACATAATCGGAAATTTTTTTATTATATAAAGTAAATAATTCTTGAAGCAGGTACGGAGCTGTTATCACTGTGGGACCGGCGTCATATGTAAAACCATCCTTTTTGAACACTCTAGCCCTACCTCCAATTTCTGCATGTTTTTCTATAAGTGTTACTCTGTAACCTTTTGCATTCATTCTTAGTGCAGCCGCTATGCCACCAAATCCAGATCCAATAACAATTAAATTTTTCTTCATATTACAATTAATTTCTAGTAGATAGTTCTACATGGATACTCAAAAAACTACAAAAAATTTTCCTGAAAAAATAGAATTAGAAAAAGAAAAGAAGTATTTTTGGTGCACTTGTGGATTATCTGGAAATCAGCCTTTTTGTGACGGAGCTCACAAGGCAAAGGGAGATTTTGTACCTTTGAATTTTCATGTTTCTGAAAAAAAAGAATATTTTTTGTGTAATTGCAAAAAATCTAAAAATCCACCATTTTGTGATGGATCTCATAAATAAAAAGCTAATTATTTTTTTTTAAATTTTCTATACTCTCTTTTACACTAGAGAAGTTGACTTCTTCGATTTTACTTTTTTCAATTGTTTGAGATATAATTTTCTTAGCACTCTCAATTGCTATAATAGTTGAAATTTTTTTTACTTCTTTAATTGCATTATTTTTGGTCTGATTTATTTTTTCTTCTATATTTTTTTCTTTAATAGAAAGCATAGACTGAATCTTGTCACTCATGATTTTGCTTTCTTCTTCACTTGTTTTTTGAGCTTTCAACAAAATCTCCTCACACTCTTTTTTTGATACTTCCAATTGATTTTGGTATTTTCTCAACAATGCATCACTTTCTTGTTTAATTTTATCAGATTCATTAATTTTAAATTTTATTTCTTCAATTTTTTCATCTAATGAATTGCTAATTAATGATGGTATTTTTTTATAAATTAAAAAGGCAATGAAAAGAAAGAAAGAAACTGCGACCCAAAAAGTTGCATCCATTAGTTCAGACCTCTGGTTAATTTTTTAGAAATTTCTTCAACAATTGCTCGTGCGCTAGCTTCATTTGTTTCTGCTTTTGAAACTTTTTTAACAAGATCTTTGGCTATCTGGCTTGCTATATCATTGATACTTTTCATGGCTTCGATCTTAAAACTGTTTATTTCTTTTTCAACTTGCTGTAACTTTTCTTCAGATTTTATATTTATTTCTTTTTTTTTGTTTTCAAATTCTTCTTGTAAATCTTTTTTATTTTTTTCTATTAAATGCTGAGCTTCTTTTTTTGCCTCTTCTATAACTTTTAGGTACTTTTGCTGTTGTTCTTCCGCTTGAAGTTTGAGATTTTTGGCTTCGTCGATGTTGTCACTTATATGATCATTTCTTTGTTCAATGCTTTCAGATAGTCTGGGCAAAACTATTTTTGAAATAACTAAGTACAAAAAAGTAAAAGTAATAATAAGCCAGAATATTTGTGGAAACCAAGTTGTAGGATTTAGTTGTGGCATTCCCGCTTTCTCTGCTGCATTTAGAGCAGCAGAGTTTAAAAAAATAGATAAGAATATAATTTTATCCATTTAATTAATTAAAAAGCGAATAGAATAATTAGTGCAACAACTAGTCCAAATAGACCCGTTGCTTCCGCAAGTGCAAATCCCAATAGTAAATTAGGGAATTGTTTTTGTGCTGCAGAAGGGTTTCTCATGGCACCTGATAGATAGCTACCAAAAATTGTACCAATGCCGACCCCAGCTCCTGCTAGTGCGATTGCAGCCAAACCTGCTCCAATCATTTTTGCTGCTGCTATTTCCATTTTTTTCTCCTTTGTTAATGGTGTAAGTGAAGTGCATCATTTAAGTAGATGCATGTTAATATTGCAAATACATAGGCCTGTAAAAAAGCTACTAATATTTCTAGACCTGTAAGTGCAATTGAAAATCCAAGTGGTAACCAACCACCGAGAATGCCTAGGCTAACTACAAATCCACCAAAAACTTTCAGCATTGTATGTCCAGCCATCATATTTGCAAAAAGTCGAACAGATAAACTAATCGGTCGACTTAAATACGAAATAATTTCTATTATTACAATCAAAGGCAACAGTACAGCGGGTACCCCAGAAGGAACAAATAATTTTAAGTATGACAATCCGTGCTTTGCAAAACCAATCACGGTAACTCCTATGAAAATGAAAAAAGCCATAGCAAAAGTTACTATAATGTGGCTTGTCACTGTAAAAGAATATGGGATCATCCCGATCATGTTAGAAATTAACACAAACAAAAATAAACTTAGTATAAATGGAAAGTAGGGTCTCGCATCCTTACCGGCTGTATCACTAATCATTTTTGATACAAATTCATAAATCATTTCAGCTATTAGTTGGATTTTATTTGGGACTAAAGATTTTTTTTGCGTAGCTAGAACAAAAAAAATTGAAATTATGCTAACTGTTAGAACCATAAAAAGACCAGAATTAGTGAAGGAAATGTCAAAGTTACCTAATTGAATCTTGGGACCAATTGAATGTACTTCAAATTGGTTCATTGGATTTGTAGCCATAATTTTAAATAATTTAGTCCTTATTAATCATTTTAGAAGTTCGCACAACATTAAAAATCCCTGTAATTGCCCCCAAAAAGAAAAAAAAAATTAGCAAAAATGGCTTAGTTTCCAGCCATTTGTCTAAATAATACCCAATAAAGCTTGCGACAAAAACGGCAGCAATCATTTCGCTACTAAGTTTCATCGCAATACCCATTGAGGATTGTCTATTTTGATCAGAATCTGGTTTTTTTTGATCTAGTTTCTTTATTTTATCTTCAAGATTTTTAAAGTCATTCATTGATGATTTTAAGCAACCATTTCTTCTGCTTTTTCAAGATCAACCGCAACAAGTTGGCTTACTCCTCTTTCAGCCATCGTGACTCCATATAACCTATTCATCCTAGACATTGTTAAAGCATGGTGAGTAATTATAATAAATTTTGTATCTGTTATATTAGAGAGTTCATCTAATAGAGAGCAAAATCTAGTTACATTTGCATCATCAAGTGGGGCATCAACCTCATCCAATATGCAAATAGGAGAGGGATTAATCAAAAAAACTGCAAAAATTAATGCCATAGCTGTCAGCGCTTGTTCACCACCAGAAAGCAAAGTTATAGACTGTAATTTTTTTCCAGGAGGACTGACAAGCAGTTCTAAACCTGCTTCTAAGGGATCGTCAGATTCAATTAGCTCAAGTTTTGCACTACCGCCTGCAAAAAGTTTTGTGTAAACATCATTAAATTTTCTACTCACTTTTTCAAACGCATCTAATAAACGCTCTCTACCTTTTTGATTTAAATCGTTGATTGACCCTTTCAATTTTTGAATACCTTGCACTAGATCTTTTCGGTCATTCATCATTTTATCAATTTGGTTTTGTAGTTCTTGAGTTTCATTATCAGCTCTTAAATTTACGGCACCCATTTTTTCTCTTTGATCTTTGAGTTTTTGTATTTGATTTTCAATTTTGGATGTTTCTATTGCCTCTTCTGTGTTGATCTCGGCAAAACTAGGAAGCTCCTCAATAGCGCGCTTGAACTCACTAAGGGATTTTAATTCAATTTCTTTTTTCTTTTCTTTTAATCCTTCTATAATTGTCTGAGCTCTAACTTTTCTTTCAGTGATTTCTAAGACAGTTCCATTAATATCATATAATTTTTGATTTATAGATTTAATCGATTCTTCTTTAGAATTTAACTTTTCAAGAATTTGTTGAATATCTTCTTCAATATTTTTTATATTCTGAACATAGGTACCTTTTTTTTCAGCAATTGCCCCTGGCTTCGTTTCCTCCTTGGATAAAATAATTTCATTTTCTTTTAAGCGTTCATTTAATTCTTTAAATTTTTGTTCTGAGCTTTGCTTTAGATCAATCCAGTTTTTTATTTCATTTTCAATATTGTTTAATCTCTCCTTTCTTTTCAAACTATCTTGGCGGAGAGTTTCGTATTTACTAAGTCTAGAAGCATACTTTTCTTGTAAATCTGATATAATTTTAAGCTGATCAAGGAAATCTTTTTTTAATTGATTTGTGGTATCAGAATTTAAATTTGCTTGAGGAGCAGCGGCATCTAGATCAAAATTGACTTTTGTTATTAGATTTTCAATTTTAACATATTCATTAGAAATAGCTAATATTTGACTTTTAATCTCGGAGACTTCTAAATTTGAATCTTCAGATAGTTTTTGTAACATTAAACCTGTTTCTTTAATTGAATTAGAAAGTTGCTCAGTTTTGTTTTTAATAAGACTAAAATCAAAACCTCCAATTTGAGAAAATATTTTATCTGATAATTTGTTTAAGAGATTTTGTTCATTATTTAATTCTTTAAGAGATTGTTGATATGCATTGTATGCTTTTTCTTCAATTTCGGCAGAATTTTGTTCAGTTTCAATAGTATCAGATCTTTCAGCCGCTAATCTTTTTTCGTTAGAAGACGAGTCATTGATTATTTGTTTTTCTCTATCAATGTCAGTATTGACTTGTTTAATTTCCTTTTTGATTTTTTCTATTTCATTTTTGGCCCTACCTTCTTCTTCGCTAATTTGTTCAAATTCTAAATTTAGTCTTTGCAATTTAGCGTTCAGTTGTGCGTTTTCATCACGTAAAGGGCGTATATTTTGACTTTCTTCTTTTAGGGCATTTTCGTTGAAATTCTTATCTATATTGACTGCACTTATTTCATCTTCAACGTTGCCAAGTTCTTCCTGGGCATCTTGAATAGAGTTATCTATTTCTTTTGATTGAAAATAAACTAGTTTTGCTTCTAGATTTTGGATCTCGTTTGAAATATTTTTATATTTTGAAGCTTCCTCTGCTTGCTTGAGTAAACTTTTGAGCTGGTTTTCAATTTGTTTCATTATATCGTCGGCTTTTTTCAAATTATTTTCTGCTGCTGTTAGTCTTAATTCAGCTTCATGCCTTCTCACGTGCAGACCACCAATTCCAGCGGCCTCCTCTAAAATTGCTCTTCTGTCCGTTGGTTTAGCAGTTACCAAAGAACCTACTCTTCCCTGACTCACCATGGAAGGGGAGTGTGGACCAGTAGATAAATCGGCAAATAGTATCTGTATGTCTTTTGCTCTCACTTCTCTACCATTTAAAAAATACTTAGATCCTTTGTCTTTTTCAATTTTCCTTCGCACCTCAATTTCAGACATGTCTTTAAATTGAGGAAGACGGTTATCATTTTCTAATTTAAGAGCTACCTCACATAAGTTTTTTGATGGTCTAGAAGTTGTGCCTGAAAATATTACATCTTCCATGCCTGAGCCCCTCAGACTTTTTGCAGATGTTTCGCCCATGCACCATCTTAGCGATTCTACAATATTAGATTTTCCACATCCATTTGGGCCCACAATTCCTGTTAAACCATCTTCAAAATAAAAAGATGTTTTATCTGCAAATGATTTAAATCCAACAACTTCTAACTGTTTAAATTTCATAAATTAATTTAATTTGTTTATATACTTAGAAATTTCATCTAAATTATAATCACCTTCAAATTTCTTCTTATTAATTATTATAGTGGGAGTGCCGGTTATATTATAAATTTTCTGTGCATCAATCCTACTTGTCAAAACTTCAGTTTCAATTTTTTCATCTTTGATACAATTATCAAAATCCTGATTATTCATAGAATGTTTACTAGAAATTCTTTTTAATTTTTCATTAATTTCTTGTATATTTCTACCTGCAGCCCACTCACTTTGCTTGGAGTAAATTTCATCAAGAAAAGCCATTGAATTTTTATTATTAATACATCTTGAAATTTTTGCTGCATTTAAAGCTGCAAGATCAAGGGGAAAATCTTTTAAATATATTTTTGCTTTTTTTGTATCTACAAAATTTTTTACCAAACCAGGCAAAACATTTAAATGAAATTTTGCACAATGCGGGCAAGTAAGGGAAGAAAATATTTCAATATTTATCTTCGCATCTTTTGAGCCTAAAATATAATTGTTGATTTCTACAGCATGGGTAGGAAATGCAAATATAGCGAAAACTATAATTTTAAAAATTATGTTTTTAATTTTCATTTTTAAATAATTCTTCCAAAGCATTTTTAAGTTTTTCATTTTTAATTTGACTAATTTTATTTGACAAAGAATCATTAAGAATAGGGACTTTCTTTACATTATCGTTTTTTAATTTGCCAACTTTAAAAGAGTTAATAATGATTTTATTTATAAAGTTATAACCAAAATATGAATTAATTTTTTCAATTATGTAATCTCTGGAATAATCGATCTCTAAGAGATGGTCTTTTGGAACATTTAAAAATAATATTTTTCCTTTATTATTACCATTTAGCTTTATTTTCTCCGGATCACACTGATTGGCAATTTCTTCGCCAACAATTGGCAACCATTTATCCTTAAGTTCAAAAAAACTATTTTTTTGAGTCTTGGCTAATTTCTGTATATCTTTTGGCAATAGAGATTTGATGGGTTTTAATCCCTGATATACTTTGTTTTGAGTAAATTTATTCATTAATTGATATGAGCCTTATATTATCAAAAAAAATAATTGCTTGGTACCAAAAACACCAAAGAGATTTGCCATGGAGAAAATATAAAAACTCTGTTGATAAGGACTTTAAGGTTCTTCTTAGCGAAATAATGCTCCAACAAACTAAGGTTTCCACAGTGATACCTTACTTTAATAAGTTTTATAAAAAATTTTCGTCAATTGAGTCTCTTTCAAAATCTCGTATTACGAGTGTATTAAAATTATGGGAAGGACTGGGTTATTATCGTCGAGCTAGAAATTTGCACCAAACTGCTAAAATCATTGTAAAAAAGCATAACGGAATTTTACCTGATTCTTTTTTACATTTAAAAAGCCTACCGGGTATTGGTGATTATACAGCCTCTGCGATATTAGCTATAGCAAAAGACAAGTCATACATTGGTATCGATGGAAATGTTAAAAGAGTAATTTCAAGAATTTTTAACTTATATCAAGGTAAGAATTTTCTTTTTAACTTGGAGCAAAAGTTGAAAACAATGCAAGTAAACGTCGGCTCAAGTGATTTGATGCAAGGCATAATGGAAATAGGTGCCTTACTTTGCTTACCAAAGGATCCGAAGTGCAAATTGTGCCCTTTAAAGAATAATTGCATTTCTAATAAAAAAAATACTTTTAATAAAGTTTCTACAAAAAAATATATAAAAGAAAGAAATTTTTATGCCTTTTATCTCAAAAAAAATAATAGAATTTTATTTACATATAATAAAAATTTTAATTTTTTAGATCAATTAATTAATCTTCCAATTATAGAATCTGATTCAAAAAACTATAAATTGCTCACAAAAAAAGTATTTAAAAAAGCAATTCTTAAAGATTCTTCAATTTCTAAGTTGAGATACAAAATATCAAATTTTATAATGGTAACAAAAGTTTTAGAATTAAAAGATGCTAAAATTAATAAAGATAATTTTTTTTGGATACATAAAGATGATATAAGTAAATTTACTATTTCGGTACTAGCTAAAAAACTTTTAAAATTGAAGGGCATTAATATAAAATGATTTCTATTGGAATAATAGGAGGTGGTATAGCTGGTCTTTCTTTTGCAAATTTTTTACATAAAAATAATTCATTTAAAATAAAAATTTTTGAAAAAAAAAATATTTTTCAACATAATAAAAGTGGCATTCAATTATCAAGTAATGCCATTTCTATTTTAAAAACAATTAATTTTAACAAAATTTCGGAAGAAAAATTTTCAATAATTAAAAATATACAAATTCAAGATTATAAATTTAAAAAAATGATTGCAAATTTTTCGTTAGATAAATTAAACAATAGTTCAAATTATATTTGTCTTGATAGAGATATTTTAATAAATTTTTTGTTGCATCAAATTAATGCAAGAGTTGAAATTTCTAATAAAGAAGCAGTGTCAATAAAAGATAATTTAATTCAATTTTCAGATAATAGTCATGAGTTTTTTGATTATGTAATAGTGGCAGATGGTATTTTTTCAAAAATTAGAAAAAATTTACAAAAACAAAATTTTTTGCAATCAGTTAATGCGGTTGCATTTAAGGGCATAATTCATAATTCTAAAAAAATCAGTAAAGAAAATTTATTGTTATATATGGGCGATCAAAAACATTTTGTATTTTATCCAATTAATGCAACTGGAGACTTTAGCTTTACTTCTGTTTTTGCACTTAAAAACTCTAATTTAAATAAAGAATATGAAAATTTAGTACCGCATAGGGAAAATTTGATTAGTTTGTCATCAGATGCTAACAAAGATATTCGCGATATTATAGAATCTGCCCGCGATATTTATCAGTGGCCTATATATAAACATACAAATATTTTTTTTGGGGAAAAGAAATCTTTTATTATTGGAGATGCAGCGCACGGTATGGTCCCATTTCAGGCTCAAGGAGCAGCACAGTCGATAGAAGATGCATTTTATTTAGCAAAACTCTTTCATCAAAAAATATTTCAAATTGATAAATTTACCAAAGGGAGATTAAAAAGAGTATCAATGGTAAATAGAAGATCAAATTTTAATCTTTATACTTATCATATGTCCAATAAATACTTAAAAAAAATAAGAAATATATTTATTAAAATAATATGTAATAATAAGTTAATTTGTAATTTATTCTTTGGAAAAATTTATAACTATAAGTTTAAAGATTTGACTTAGATCTGATTTTTTGCCTCAAATAATCTAAAGGCTGTAATTTACCTTCAATATTAAAATGCCAGTATGACCACCCATTACACGATGGTGCACCTTCTAGTTCAGCACCCACTTTATGTATTGAACCGGTAATATTTTTGCAATCAATACTTCCATCTGCCATAACCTTAGCTGTATATTTCTTTTTCTGATCATATAGGTTCAAACCAGGTTCTATGATTCCACTTTCTACTAGCATTCCAAATGGTATTCTTGTTTCGTTTCTTTTTTTTTGAACAGTTTTTAAATACTCATCTGTGATTGTTCTAATCTGTGAAATCCTTTTTTTAGCAACCTCAATATATTTTTTTTCTTTTTCTATCCCGCAAAAGTTTCTTCCTAGTTTTTTGGCTACTGCACCGGTTGTTCCAGTACCAAAGAAAGGGTCTAGAATTAAATCATTTTTATTTGTTGTAGATAAAATAATTCTGTAGAGCAAAGATTCTGGCTTTTGGGTATTATGTGCTTTTTCCCCATTTTTTTTACATCTCTCATTGCCACTACAAATAGCTAAATTCCAATCAGATCTAAGTTGTTTATCATCATTAAAACATTTTAATGAATTATAATTAAATGTATATTTAGTTTTCGGTTCTTTTGCTGCCCATATCAAAGTTTCATGAGCATTGGTAAATCTTGTTCCTTTAAAATTAGGCATTGGATTTTTTTTATTCCAAATAATGTCGTTTAGAATCCAAAAATTTAGATCTTGAATAATTTTTCCAACTCTAAAAATATTATGATAAGTTCCAATTACCCAAATACTTCCATTTTTTTTTAAAACTCTTCTACATTCTGATAGCCATTCAGTGGTAAATTGATCATACTGATTAAAAGAAGCAAATTGATCCCACTTATCATTTACAGCAGATACTTTGCTATTATCTGGTCTTTCAAGATTTTTATCTAATTGAAGATTATAAGGAGGGTCTGCGAAAATTAAATCAAAGGTTTCATCGGGTATTTTTTTTAATACTTCTATTGAATTACCTTGCAAAATCTTATTTGCTAAAGAATGCTTATTGTTTTTCATATTCAACTTGAAGTAGAATTAACTTTAAAGGTTAATGAAAGTCAAACGAGCAATATCGATCTTTAGTGGTACTTTTATTTTGCTAACAACATGTTGTGTACTGGTGCAAAACTTTTTCTATGAAACGGAGTTATGCCGTGCATTCTTAAAGCCTGAATGTGTTTGCTAGTTCCGTACCCAGCATTTTGTTCCCATCCATAGTTTTGATATTTTTTTGATAGTATGGTCATGTATCTGTCTCTTATAACTTTGGCAACTATGGAAGCTGCTGCAATCGATGGGTACAATTGATCGCCTTTTATAAATGTTTTGATATTTTTTTTGGTACTATCAAAGCTAAATTTGCCATCAATTAAAATAGTCGCATTTTTTTCTTTTAGGCTTTCCACAGATCTTTTCATTGCCAGTAAAGACGCTTGTAAAATATTTAATTTATCAATTTCATCCACAGTTGCAAATCCAATTGCAAATTTTGAGCTGCCTATAATTTGATTAAATAATTCTTCTCGTTGACTAAGGGATAATTTTTTTGAGTCATCTATTTTATTTATTTTGCTTTTATCATTGAACATTACAGCAGCTGCCGTAACAGGACCGGCCAGAGGTCCTCTACCAACTTCATCTACCCCAATTATTATTGAACCCAATTTTTTTTCTTCAGACAATGTGAGCATTAAATTAAATCTTTTAATTTTTCTTGAAATAATTGTAAATCGAGCCAAGCATTTTTTTTTTGGTTTGGTTGTTGTATTAAAAAATTAGGGTGAAAAGTGCAAAGAGTAAAAATATTTTTATTATTACTTTTGAAATTTATCCATTGACCACGATTTTTATAAATAGAAAATTCATCATCAAATAATATTTCCATAGGAACTGAACCTAATAATAGAATTATTTGAGGATCAATAATGGAAATATGTTCTTTAATAGATTTTTTTAAGAATGCCTTGAAATTATTATAAATATTTTTCTGCTCTTTGCTGAAAAAAGGAAGTATATTTGTCAAATAAACATCTTCAATGTTAATTGAAATTGCTTTTAACATTTTTTTTAATAATTCCCCAGAGTGATCAGAGAATATATTTTTATTGTTATGATCATTAAGACTGGGCATGTCTCCTATAACCATAATTTTAGAATTAGTTTTAAAATTAGATGGAATTAAGTCATTCTTATTATCTATAAATTTTTCCAAAGTAATCCTAATTTTAGAAAAGTTTTTTTCTAAAGACTGTTCTTTTGATAGATTGTTTGACTGAGATACTTTTTTATAAATTAAACTATTATATAGGCCACTAGAGTGATAATATTCTTTTACATTGTCATTAATGTATTTTTTTAAGTTTTTAGAAGTCATGATTTGTAAATTAAACAATTATTTATTTTTTTCTTTGTTTCTCATTGTTACCATTATCGTACCTGCCCAAGCAGCTTTTTTTCAAACAAAAAACTCTTTAGAATCATCTGATTATATATCAAACTACCTCAAGGGCTCTCTATCATTAAATTATAACAATTATCGTGACGCTAATCTTTTTTTCTCTAAAACGAGAAATCTAGCAAATAGTCATAGTAGTTATGATTTTCAATATATTTATTCTTTAGCAATGGAGGGAAAAATTAGTGAAGCAAATAATCTAATAAGTAAAACTGATGAGCAGGCTCAATCTTTATTTAAATTAATTCAGGGTGTTCATTATATTAAAAATAGAAATTATTTTAAGGCAAAAAAAATTTTCGAGAAATCTAATAAACAAAATTTACTTTTAAATGAGCTAAATAATTATATTAATTTGTGGATTGATATATTATCCCAAGATACTGATAATCAAGAATATAAGATTCGGCAGTTCAATTCTTCGTTTAGCAATATAAAACTTATTCAAAGTTTTTTAATATATGATTTTACTTCAAATAAAAAAGAATACGATAAAACTAGTCAATTAATTTTAAATCAGCCTACTTTAGGCCGTTATCATTTTTTTCATTCAATACATTTAGTTAAAAAAAAACAATATTCTGAAGCAGAAATGATTTTACAAAAACAGTTATTTTATAGTCCAGATGATTTATTATTGAGACAAGGTTATGTGGCACTTAAAAATAAAAATTATGCTTTTTTCACAAAAAAATTTGACTCACAAAATATTAATCATACGATCTCAGAATTATTATATTTGTTTGCCAATTTATTTCAGCAACAGGGTCAAATAGACTTATCCCAGTTGATTGCATCTTTATCAGACTATTTAAATCCAAATTTTGTAACAAATAAATTATTAAATTTTGAAAATATTATTTTAAGTAAAGAAATCTCTTTTGAAAATACAAATACAAAATTAATAGCTGATTTAGGTTCAGAGTTTAAGTGGTACATCAATTTTAACAAATTACGATCTCCAAAATTAGAAAATGACGCTATAAAAAATTTAGAAAATATGATCGTCCAAGATAAATATTTTAGATTCTCAAAATTAATGGATATGGGAAATTACTACAGAGGTAATAAAAATTTTAAACTTGCTCTTGAGTACTATCTCAATGCAGAAGGGATTGCATCGAGTAACGAACTAGATTGGAAAATTTACTATTACATGGGTATTTGCTATGAAAGATTAGGTCAATATGAAAATGCAGATAAGAATTTTCAATTATCTTTAAAACTTTCTCCATCTCAATATACAGTAATAAATTATTTAGCATACAGCTGGTTAGAAAGAGGTGTTAACCTACAAGAGTCAAAACAAATGCTTGAAAAAGCTGTTCAACTTAGCAAATGGGAACAAGGTTATATAATCGATTCTTTAGGTTGGGCTTATTATTTACTCAATGATTTTAGCGAGGCCGAAAAATTACTGCAATTAGCTTATGAAAAAGCCCCACAAGAATCAGAAGTTTATGATCACTACGGTGATGTCTTGTGGAAAAATAATAAAAAAATTCAAGCACGCTATGTTTGGAAAAATGCAACAAAATTATCAAATATTGATACAGAACGACTTAACAAAATTAAACAAAAATTGTTACATGGTATTGAATAAAACTTATAATTTATATTCTCCTGCAAAAATAAATTTTTATTTAAAAGTAATAAAAAAACTACCCAGCGGATTGCATAAAATTGAGAGTTTTGTAGCATTGATTGATCTTAGGGATCATCTCCAAATTACAGAAACTAATAAAACTGCAACAAATGTAAAATTTAAGGGCAAATTTGCAAAGTCTATTGATAATTTGAATAATTCTATAACTAAATTAATATTTTTTTTACAAAAAATGTATCCAATCTTAGAAGAGAAAAAATTTAATATAACTATTTATAAACGCATACCAACAGGAGCTGGACTAGGTGGGGGATCTTCTAATGCTGTAACTATTTTTCAATTTCTAAAAACGAAGTTTAAATTAAAAGTTTCCAATCAAAATTTATCTAAAATATATAATTATATTGGTGCAGATTCGAAAATATTTAGTGATAAAAACCCAAAATTTATTGATGGCATAGGAGATAAGGTGCAGTCTGTAACGCAAAAAATTAAACTTAATCTACTTTTGATTTATCCTAACAAACCAAATTTGACTGCACGTATTTATAAAATGAACAAAGTGTTTAGCAAACAAGGTACTAATATAATTGCTAGAAAACTAATTAAAAAAAATATTTTAAATTTGTTCAATTTTGGCAACGACCTTTTTAATGCTGCCACAAAATCAAATCCATCTATAAACCAATTAATAAAATTTATAGAGAAACAAAAAATTTGTGATTTTATTCGAATGAGCGGCAGTGGTTCTTGCTGTTATCTTGTTTTTAAAAGTAAGAAAAACCTTTTAAAATGTGAAAAATTAGTTAAAACTAAATTCAGAAGTTATTGGACAGCAGTTACTAAAACTATTACATAACTACATAAATTGGGGCTTAGCCAAGCGGTAAGGCAACGGGTTTTGATCCCGTCATCCCAGGTTCGATCCCTGGAGCCCCAGCCAATTATTTAATATGGCTAATAAACTTACAACAATTCCTGAAGCAAAAATAATTTATAAATTACTAAATCCAAAACCTGATCTGACCAGATTTGTAGGAGGATGCGTAAGAGATATTATTCTAAATCATAAAATTAGCGACATAGACCTCGCTACAATTCTTGAACCTAGAGAAGTTATTAAGAGGCTTGAAACACAAAAAATTGATTTTAAAACAAATGCAATTAAATTTGGGATAGTAACCGTAATTATCAATAATTTGAAATTTGAAGTTACGACTCTAAGGAAAGATTTATTTCCTGATGGAAGATATGCTAAAATTATATTTACCAAAGACTGGAATATTGATGCAGAACGTCGAGATTTTACGATTAATTCAATTTACTGCAATTGGATTTATGAGGAAGAAAATATAATAAATTTTTGGGATCCTTATAATGGGAAAAAAGACTTAGTAGAGGGAAGAATTAAGTTCATCAAGAGTCCAGAGATAAGTATTCAAGAAGATTTTGTTCGTGCTTTAAGATATTTTCGTTTTTTTTATAAATATTCCAAATACCCACATGATGCAAATCTTTTAAATACAATTTATAAGTATAAAAAAAATATTAAAAGTATTTCTAGTACAAGGTTAGAAAAAGAATTAAAAAAAATTTTATTAATTAATGACCCAAAAAAAATTTTACAAGATAAAGATGTGGTTGATTTGTTTGAATATATCTACCCTGGTTTTGACAAGCTATTAAATACTAATGTAAACTAGAAATTTGTTATTTAGAAAATCAAATATATTTTACATCGATAATTTCAAAGTTTTTTTCTCCAGATGGTGTTTCGATAGTCACAAAGTCATTTTTGTCTTTACCAATAAAACCTTTTCCTAAAGGAGATTTGTAGTAGATAAGTCCGTTTTTGACATCTGCTTCGTCTTTACCTACTATTTTGTAGGTGTTTTGTTTATCTGTATCCAGATCTTTTACTACAATCGTACTAGCAAAAATTACTTTTGTGCTAGAAGTGATTTTTGTAATATCAATGACCTCAGCCATTGCAATTGAAGTTTCTAATTCTTGAATTCTTTTTTCATTTAATCCCTGCTCTTCTTTTGCCGCATGATATTCTGCGTTTTCTTTTAAATCTCCATGGGATCTGGCCTCAGAAATGGCTGCAACAATTTTAGCTCTAGTGATGTTTTTTCTTTGATCAAGTTCTAATTTTACTTTTTCTAATCCTTGAATTGTAATCGGCTCTTTTTCCATCTAATTTATTATTACCATGATGCAAGAGGGGGTAAAGACATAAATATTGCATCGATATTTCCACCAGTGGCCAGCCCAAATTTTGTGCCTCGATCAAATAAAAGGTTAAATTCAACATATCGTGCTCTTTTTTGCAATTGTTTCATTTTTTCTTTTTTAGTCCATTTATGAAACATTTTTTTTTGAATAATATTTTTTGCAATTTTTAAAAAAACTAGCCCAACATCTTTGGTATATAAAAAGTCTTTTTCCCAATCGTTGGTATTCAGATAATCATAAAATATTCCTCCATCACCTCTTGCTTCATTTCTATGGGGTAAAAAAAAATATTTATCGCAATTTAATTTGTGAGTTTTGTAATAATTTTTATTATGCAAATTGCATGTTTGTTTGAGCTCGTTATGAAAATATTCTTTTTGTTTTTTATCAGGGATACAGGGAGTTACATCCATACCACCCCCAAACCAATGTTTAGACGTTGATATAAATCTTGTATTAAAGTGCAGCGATGGAATTTTTGGATTTTGAAAATGGGCTACTAAAGATATGCCTGAGGCCCAAAATTTTGAACTTTTATCTGTCCCTGGTATTTTTTTTTTGAAATTTTTATCAAACGATCCTTTTACTTCAGAAATATTAACTCCAACTTTTTCAAAAATTTTTCCATTTCTTAAAATACATATCTCTCCTCCACCTTCAGGTTTTGATTTGGATTTTTTCCATTTGGTTTTAGAAAATTTTATTGTTTTTTTTGACATTTCTTTTTCTAAATTTTCAAATTCTTTACATATTTGATCTCTGAGACTCCTAAACCAATGGGATGCTAATTTTTTTTTTATATTAATAGATTTCATTTTTTATAAATTTATTTGTCTTAATGCTTCAGATGCTACAATAGCAACTGATGATGCAATGTTCAAAGACCTTGCACTATTTTGCATTGGTATAGTTAATCTATTTATTATACTTTCATGAATTATTGCTGGTACACCTGCACTTTCTTTTCCAAAAATCAATGTATCATTTTTAGAAAAAGAAAACTTACTATAGTTTTTTGTAGATTTGGTTGTAAGTAAAATTAATCGCATTTCTTTTTTATTTTCTATAAAGTTTTCATACGATTCGTAAAATTTTAAATTACAATTTTCTAGATAATCCAAATAGATTCGATCGAGTTTTTTTTTGTCAAAAAAATAGCCGCAAGGTTTGATAATTTCTAAATTAACCCCCAGACATGAGCAAATTCTTATGATTGCAGCAGTATTTTGTGCTATATCTGGTTGGTAAAGAGCAATATTAATCATTTTTTATATTATTATGCGTCATCGTGGCTATCAACTATATTGATATTTTTTCATATATACAGGAAAGTCTATAATTAAAAAATGAGTGAAATAAAAAATAAAGATAAAACCACTAGAAGAGATTTCTTAACAACTGTTACGGCAACTGTTGGTGCAGTAGGAGTAGGGGCTGGGGTTTTACCAGTGATAAGTCAAATGAATCCTGACTCATCCGTTAAAGCTCTTGCATCAATTGAAGTTGATCTTTCCAAAGTAAAGGAAGGACAAGAAATAACAGTTTTGTGGAGAGGAAAGCCAGTTTTTATAAAAAGAAGAACTAAGGAAGAAATTCAAAAAGCACAACAAGCGAATCTTAACGATTTAAAGGACCCTCAGGATGATAAACTAAGAGTTAAAAAAGGTAAGGATGAATGGTTAGTTGTTCTTGGAGTTTGTACTCACTTAGGCTGTGTTCCTATAGCAGGAAAAGGGGATTATAATGGATGGTTCTGTCCTTGTCATGGTTCTCATTACGACACTTCTGGAAGAATTAGAAAAGGACCAGCTCCTACAAATTTAGAGATACCGCAATATGAATTTGTTAGTAATGATAAAATTAAAATAGGATAGATAAATTGAAATGAACGATCAAACATCGAAAACATCTAAAGAACATTTTGAACCAGTGCATACAAATAAAGTGGGAGGATCTCCTTTTACAGGTGTGACCGGATGGATAGATAATCGTCTTCCTATAATAAGAATGTTTAGGCACGAGTATTTAGATTTTCAAGTACCAAAATCTTTGAGTTACTTCTGGAGCTTCGGTGGAATACTTACTATTTGTCTTCTGCTTTTAATCGTTACAGGAATTAGTTTGGGAATGCATTACAAACCTGATGCTAACCAAGCCTTTGATTCAGTAGAAAAAATAATGAGAGATGTAAATTTTGGATGGTTAATTCGATATGCACATATGAATTTAGCTTCATTCTTTTTTATAGCAGTTTATTTGCATATTTTTAGAGGCCTTTACTACGGTTCTTATAAAGAACCGAGAGAACTCATGTGGTTGTTGGGAATAATTATTTTCTTTCTAATGATGGCAACGGCATTTTTAGGTTATACGCTTCCGTGGGGTCAAATGAGTTATTGGGGCGCAACAGTTATAACCAATTTATTTTCAGCAGTTCCAGTTGTTGGTGATTTTATTGTTACTTGGTTATGGGGCGACTATGCAGTGGGAGATGCGGCTTTAAATCGTTTTTATGTTTTACATTGGTTAATTGCTTTTTTAATTGTTGGTGTAGTTGTTTTTCACGTTATTGCACTTCATATTGTTGGATCTAATAATCCTTCAGGTATTGAGCCAAAAGATACTAGAGATACTGTATCCTTTTCTCCATTTACAACCAGTAAAGACTTGTTAGCAATGCTGGTTTTCTTATTAATATTTGTTGCGGTAATGATGTATGCGCCAAATTATTTAGGTCATCCAGATAATTATATTCCAGCCAATCCTTTAGTTACGCCTGCCCATATTGTTCCTGAATGGTATTTTTTACCTTTTTATGCAATCTTAAGAAGTATTCCTGACAAATTAATGGGAGTTGTAGCAATGGTGAGCAGTATAGCTGTTTTGGGGCTTCTGCCGTGGCTAGATTTTAGCAAAGTTAGATCAAGTGTCTTTAGGCCGATATGGAAGCAATGTGTTTTTTTATTTGTTTTAGATTTCTTCGTCCTGATGTACATCGGTGGTGCACCAGCAGAAGGAATTTATTTAGTAATAGGAAGAATTGGAACAGCCTTTTGGTTTGCTTTCTTTTTCATTTTGGCACCACTTGTATCTATAATTGAAAAACCTTTACCGATGCCTGCAAGCATACATGAGTTTGAGGATTGGAAAAAACAGGGAAAAATTAAAACAATTAGATTATTTAATAAATGAATATAAAAGATTCTTTTTTTAGACTTAGATATTTTGTCGTAGCTTGTTTGATATTTTTTTTTACAAATATTTCTATTGCCAAGGAAACTAATATAGAGCTGTTAAAACAAAATTGGTCTTTTGATGGTTTTTTTGGAAAGTTTGATCGAGCTTCGTTACAAAGGGGCTATCAAGTCTACAAAGAAGTTTGTGCTTCTTGCCATTCAATGAAGCAAGTAAGTTTTAGAAATCTTTCAGAACCAGGCGGTCCAGAATTTTCTGAAGCTGAAGTAAAAGCACTAGCTTCTCAATACGAAGTGACCGATGGACCAAATGGAGAAGGGGAGATGTTTACCAGAAAAGCTAAACCTTCAGATAAATTTAAAAGCCCATATCCAAATGAAAATGCTTCTAGAGCTGCTAATGGAGGGGCCTATCCACCAGATATGTCTGTTATTGCAAAAGCAAGACCTGGTGGATCAGATTATCTTTATTCTATCCTAATGGGTTATGAAGATAAAGTTCCAGATAATATAAAATTAGAAGACGGTGTTTACTACAACAAATACATGCCAGGAAATAAAATTAGAATGGCAAAACCAATTAGCGAAGGATCGGTTACTTATTCTGATGGAACTAAAGCTACACAAGAGCAAATTGCAAAAGATGTGGTAAATTTTTTAACATGGGCTGCCGAGCCTCATTTAGAAGCTAGAAAAAAATTAGGATTTAAGTCAGTTGTATATTTATTGATCTTAACTATTTTAGTTTACCTTGTAAAAAAGAAAATTTGGTTACGTGTTGAACCTAAAGTGTAAAATATCACCATCTTTTACCAGATAGTCTTTTCCCTCAATTCTCAGTTTACCTTTATCTCTTGCACCTGTTTCGCCGTTGTAATTAATGAAATCTTCATAGCTAATTGTTTCAGCTTTGATAAATCCTTTTTTAAAATCTGTATGAATAACTTCAGCTGCATCGGGTGCTTTGCATAAATTTGGTATTGTCCAAGCTCTAGTTTCTTCAGGACCAGCGGTAAAATAAGTGCTTAGACTTAATGCTTTATAACTAGATTTTATTACTCTATCGAGACCAGTTTCTACAATATTTAGTTCTTTCATGAAATCTGCAGCCTCAACCTCGCTTAGTTCTGTTATTTGCTGCTCAATTTCAGCTGAAATATTTACAACTTCTTCATTTTTAAATTTTTCTTTAACCATTTCTGTGTACTTATTTCCTGAAGAGATGCTTTCCTCTCCAGTATTGCATACTAAAATCTTTGGTTTTAATGATAAGATCGATGCACTGTTAATTATTTTTGGGTCAAACTCATTTCTTAAAGGGTATGGATTTTGTCCTTTTTGTAAGAGCTCGTAGCATTTTTCAATTAACTTTATTTGCTCTTCATTTTCTTGAATATTTTTATTTTTCTTTCCTATTCTTTTTTCCAAAGACTCCAGGTCAGCTAGCATTAATTCTGTTTCAATAATTTCAAAATCCCTAATAGGATCAACAGTTTTATTCACATTTTGTATCTCCTCAGACTCAAAACATCTAAGAAGGTGAACAATTGCATCCACTTCTCTAATGTGTGAAAGAAATTTATTTCCCAAGCCTTCACCTTTAGATGCTCCAGCTACCAGGCCAGCAATATCAACAAATGTTATTAATGTTGGTATAATTTTCTTTGATTTCGCAATTTGACTTATTTTATTAATTCTCTCGTCAGGAACTGCCACAACTCCGATATTTGGCTCTATTGTACAAAAAGGAAAATTAGCAGCTTCAGCATTTTTAGACTTAGTTAAAGCATTAAACATTGTCGATTTGCCAACATTAGGCAACCCAACTATTCCTACCTTAAAGCTCATTAAGAATTACTTTTACTTGAAAAATTATCTAAATCTCTTTCAATTAACAAATGAACATTATCCAAAATATTTTTAATTGATTTTGTAATTATTTCAGTTTCTTCAATTGAAAAATCGTTAAGGACATGACTGTCAACCAACTCTTTTTGTCCTGGATGTCCTATTCCAATTCTAATTCTGTAAAAATTTGAACCTATTGCATCTTCAATGGATTTAATTCCATTATGTCCACCACTTGAACCTCCAATTTTACATCTTATTTTTCCAAGTTCTAAATCAAGGTCATCATGAAACACGAAAACATTTTTTGCTATTATTTTATAGTAATCTTGTATTTCTCGAATACATGTTCCAGAATTATTCATAAAAGTTAATGGTTTCACTAAAATTAATTTTTGCTTATTGATTTCTCCATTTGTAAGTAAACCTTTAAACTTAGGTTTCTGTTTAGATAAATTAAATCGTTTATTAAGGTTATCAATCATCATGAAACCTATATTGTGTCGATTGTTTTTATGCTTTGGATCAGGATTTCCTAAGCCAACAAATAAGAACATTTATTATTTCTTTTTGTTATCAGCAGGGGCTTTAGTTTTATCATCAGGAGTTTTTGCACTAGCATCTCCCGCAGCAGCTGGCTCAGCTCCTTCAGCACCTTCAGCAGCACCTTCAGCAGCAGCAGCTGGCTCTGGCTCTTTAACAACTGTTGGAGCAGCAACTGTAGCAATTGTAAAATCTCTATCAGTAATGGTTGGTTTTACGTTGTCAGGTAATTTTACAGCTGAAATGTGAATACTTTCATTAATTTGTTTCTCTGCAAGATCAACAATTAGCTCAGAAGGTATTTGATCTGCTGGACAGCTTAATTCAACTTTCCTTCTTACGATATTCAAAACTCCTCCCAATTTTAGTCCTGGGCAAATGTTATCATTTATAAATTTTACCGGTATCCAAACGACAACTTTAGTTCCAGCTGATAAAGTTTGGAAATCAATATGAATAGGCTGGTTAGTTAACTTATTAAATTCTATAGATCTTGGTAGAACTTTGTAATCTTTTCCTTCAACTTTAATTTCAATAACTTTGCTCATAAAGTTTCCAGATTTTAGATATTTATCTAAAGAATTCTTTTTTATTGATAATTTAATATTATCTTTAATATCACCATAAAGGACACCTGGAACAAATCCTTCAGATCGTAGTTTCTTAATTTCTGATTTAGATTTTGTGTTTCTAATATTTACTTCTAAAGTGTCGATATTTTTTTCCATAGGAAAAGAGTTTGTATATTAAGCAGGGTATAAACTCAACATTTGTTTTAAAAAAATTGTTATTTAAATAACTTAGAGACAGACTTGGATTCTGATATTCTGTTAATAGCCTCTCCTAATAAAGGGGCAATACTAATAGTTTTAATCTTACTTCCTTTAGTTTTGGCTTCATTATCAATGGAATTGGTGACCACGAATTGCTTAATTTTTGATTTTTGTATTTTGTCTACTGCATTTCCGCTTAATACTGCGTGAACTACATAGGCATAGACATCTTTCGCACCTTTCTTGATAAGAGCATCGGCTGCGTTACATATTGTGCCTCCACTATCTACAAGATCATCAATTATTACACAGGACTTTCCTTTTACGTGGCCAATTACATTCATGACTTCAGACTTTCCAGGACCAGATCTTCTTTTGTCTATAATTGCTAAATCAGCATTTAACCTTTTTCCGATTGCCCTTGCTCTTTCAACGCCACCCACGTCTGGTGCGACGCATACAAGATTTTTAGATTTGATATTTTTTTTAATATCTTTGACAAAAATTGGTGCAGCAAAAAGATTATCAACTGGTATATCAAAAAAACCTTGTATCTGATTTGCATGAAGATCTAGAGTTAGTACTCGATTTGCTCCTGCGTTGGTAATTAGATTTGCAACAAGCTTTGCGCTAATAGGTGATCTTGGTGTTACTTTTCTATCCTGCCTTGCATAACCAAAGTATGGAAGAACTGCAGTAATATTTTTTGCAGACGCTCTTCTTAAAGCATCAATACAAACTAATAATTCCATTATATTGTCATTTGCTGGATAAGATGTTCCTTGAATTATAAAAACTTCTGATCCTCTCATATTTTCATTAATTTCAATATAAACTTCAGAGTCAGCAAATCTTCTAATTTTGCTATTAACAAGTTTGGTTCTTAGGTGTTTAGAAATTTCTTTACTGAGTTTTGGATTATTAGTTCCAGATACAATTTTCATTTAATTTTTTATATACCTATTAAGATATCTCTTCAATTATATTTTATTATTAAAGACAGATTTCTACCATAATCCTTTTCAAAGTTAAGCCCCGATCTTCTATAACTATAAAATAATTGAGGGTTGGAAAAAGTATCTAAATTTATGTTTGAGATATTATTTTTATTTATTTTTGATTCGATAAGTTTATCTATGATAAAATTTCTAAGGTTAAAAAAGATTTTATTATTCTTGAAAAGAAAGTGCTTAGTATATTTGCTATTTTTGTGCATAAATTTTTTATAAAAATCTTCTTTAACCTCATAACTTTTTTTTCCAATACACGGTCCAATGCAAACTTTGATATCTTTGCTTTTAATTTTGTATTTCTTAAATTTTACAATTGCATTTTTGAGAATATTTTTAAAGGCCCCTTTCCAGCCTGCATGTATGCAGCAAATATATTTATTACTTTTGTCCATTAATAAAACTGGAGCGCAATCAGCAGTTAGAATGCCAATTGCGATATTATCTAATTTTGTAAAAATTCCATCAGCAATTTTAATTTTAACTTTTTTTATTTTTAAGTCTTTTTGTTTTACCTCAATTACTTTGTTACTGTGTTGTTGATGAACTAGAACTAAAAATTTAGTGTTTATCTTTTTTTTAATTATTTCGAGGTTATTCTTTACATTTTTAGGATCATCATTAGAGCCAGGACCACAATTTAGCGATTTGTATATTCCTTTTGATTTCCCACCTTTTCTAGAAAAAAAAGCATGATAAGATTTTTTATTACTTTTAAATTTTTTTGATTGAAATATCACTGTGCAATTTATATTTTATTTTTAGAAACAATTAAAACTTTAAATAAATTTCCCATTTGATCTGGATGTATAAGTCTAAAAATAGATTTTTTTAAGTTCTCAAAATTAAGTTTTTTATTAGCTGGAGGGGCAGTGCTTAATCTTTCCATAATACCATACTGCTGCAAAAATTTAGATTGAGTCATAAAATTATGAAAATATAATTTATTTTTTTTAAATAATTTTATTAGGTGATAAAAATTAACATTATAAGTAATATCACTATTTCCAAGATTTTTTAAAATATTATTTTTTTTGTTTTTATAAATTGCTTGAAGCGTATCATTACAAAGTTCTGAGTTCTCACCATAATCTATAGCTAGGAAAATTGAATTTTTTAACTTAAGTATTTTTGAGATTTTGTTTATTAAACTTTCAAATTTAGGACAAAATTCTATAAAATTATTTATTTTTAAATTGTAAATATTTTTAACCTTTTTAATTAATTTTGAACTTGCTTTTATATTTATAAATTCAAACTTATTTGAGTTTTTATTATAACCAACGTATTTTTCAAACCATTGATTATTTTTTTTTAAAAATTGTTTTATTGGTAAGGCATCAAAAAATTCGTTACTAATAATTACTGTATTTTTTTTATTATACTTATTTAAATTTTCTATCCAGTTTACATTATTATATTTTGCAAGTTTTATTTTTTGTTGTTTTTTTAAACTTAAGCTTTTTTCAAGTAAAAAATAATTAATTTTGTATTTAAATAAATTTAATTTATGTAAAGTTGACAAAATATCATAAGCCATTGTTCCATCGCCAGGGCCAAGTTCTAAAATATTGAGTTCTTTGCCCAGATCCTTTTTTTTGCAAAACATCATAATCCAAATAGCTAATATTTCTGAAAAAATACTAGATATATGTGGGGAGGTAACAAAATCTCCCTTGTGTCCAAAAAATTTTTTTTTTTGATAGTAGCTATCTTTAAATTTGTATAAGCAAAAATCGATAAATTGGTCTAAGGGTAGAACTTTATTTTTTTTAATTTTTTCCTTAATCATTTTCTTTTTGTGATTATGAGAATAACTATTCCTATAGAAATTGTTATTATGCTTAGAATAGTGCCCATACTTAGTCCAAAAAATAAATAACCAAGATGCTGATCAGGTTCTCTAAAAATTTCTCCAATCATTCTAAAACATGAGTAAAATATTAAAAAAGCAATCGAAATTTGTCCTTTTTTGCACGTCTTTTTTTCTATTAAGAAATTCATTATATAAAATAAGAGCAATCCTTCTAAAAATGCTTCGTATAATTGAGAAGGATGTCTGGGTTTGTCATCATATAATGGAAATATAACAGACCATGGATGGCTAGAAACTTTTCCTACCAATTCTGCATTTATGAAATTTGCTATCCTTCCAAAGAATAAACCAATTGGTGAAATACATGCCAGCAAATCAGTTAAGGACCAGAATGAGATATTATTTTTTTTAGAAAAAATTAATGCAGAAATGATTATGCCTGCTAAGCCCCCATGGAAAGACATACCGCCGTTCCAAATTATTAATATTTGTAAGGGATTCTCGATATAAAATAAGAAATTGTAGAAGAGAACATAACCTAACCTTCCGCCCAGTATTATACCAACAACAGCCCAAATTAAGTAATCATCTAAATTTTCTTCAGATAAATTTAATTTACGATGAAACAATCTTATTAAGTATTTGCCATAATATAATCCTAATAAAATTCCAAATATATAAGCTAGCGAATACCATCGTATTGAAATAGGACCAATACTTATTAATACCGAATTAAAGTCATGTACAAACATTAAGCTGGAAAAGTTAAAATTATTCTTAATCCCCGACCTTTTGGGTTGTCATTTAATTTAATTGTACCACCGTGAGAATTAACTATATCCTGAACGATTGAGAGACCAAGTCCCACACTACCATCTGAAATTTTTCTACTTTTATCTAATCTATAAAAGGGTCTTAAAACTCTTTCTCTTTCATTTGCAGGTATGCCTGGTCCATCATCATCGACTATTATTTCAATAGTTGAGATATTCTTTTTTACTTGAATTTGTGCATTTCCTGCATACTTAAGAGCATTATCAATAATATTATAAAGACATCTTTTGATTAAAAGTTTTCTTCCTTGAATTAATATTTTTTCGCTACATCTTAATGAAATTTTTTTATTGCTATATTTTAATAATATTTCATTCATCAAATTTGAAAGATTAAATTGAATAGTGCTTTCATTTTCTTGAGAGCTAGAAAAATCAAGATACTCCGAAATCATTTTTTCCATTTCAAGAACATCATTTTTAATTTTGTCTAATACGTTATTTTTATTCAGGATTTCTATTTGAAGCTTAAGTCTTGTAAGTGGAGTTTTTAAGTCATGGCTTATACCAGAAAGCATGGCAGTTCTTTGGCTAATATGCCTAAGGATTCTTCTTTTCATTTTTTCAAATTCTATTATTGCTTTTCTAACCTCAATTGCACCAGAGGGTTTTATTTCTGGTACGTATTGACCTTTGCCAAATTTTTCCGCAGATTCTGCAAGAATAGTGAATGGCTTAATTTGATTTCTTAGAAAAAGAATTGAAATAATTAGTAGAATAATTGAGGGAATGGTAATCCAAAGTATGAATATTCTTGCTGAAGAATTTCTAATACGTGATTTTTCAACAATAAATTTAAGTATAGTTTTGTTGGTACTTACCCTGATATCAACAACGTCTGTTCTACTTTTTGTATCAAACCAAAAAGGATACTTCAGTTCTCTTGATAACTCTTCATCAATTAATTGATCATATAGGTTATAAATTAAAGGTTTTTGCTGTTTTGGGAGTTTGTAGTTTTTTAAGACTTCAACTTTATTAATTAGTTTATTTTCAAATAAATTTTTTACAAAATTAAAATCTTTGCTTGTTTTTGGATCGCTAAATACTTCTGTTAAAGTATTTATTTCTCCAGCCAGTGATCTTACAAGACCCTTATTAGTTTTTATCCATAGGCTATCAAAAAAAACAACAGTGAGAATTAACTGTAAAAATAATATTGGAGCGATAATAATTATTAGATAGCGAAAAAAAATAGTCCTAGGTAAAAATTTTTTAATCATACCTAATCAGTCCAAAGCACATATCCATTACCCCTTACTGTTTGAAGATATTTTGGATTTTTAGGATCTGGTTCTATTTTTTGTCTTAATCTTGTTATCATTACATCTACCGCTCGTTCTTTGGATAGATTTACAATTTTTGAAATCTCTTCTCTTTGAAATATCTGTCCAACAGATAAAACCATTTTTTCTAATAAAGATTTTTCAGCAGAATTAATTTTAACCTCTCCTTTTTTTGAAGATATTAACATTTTTTCTAAATTTACTTTTATATTTCCAAATCTAAGTATTGGATTAAAATTGTTATTTTTTTTAATTCTTTTTAAAATATTTTTTATTCTAAGTAAAAGTTCTTTTGGTTCAAATGGTTTGGGAAGATAGTCATCTGCTCCAGTTTCTAGTCCAGATATTCTATCAGAACTTTCCCCCATGGCAGTTAATAAAATTATTGGTTGGTCGCTTGAGTATTTTATTTCTTTTGTTAGATCTAGACCATTTTGACCTGGCATCATTATGTCTAAAATTATTAAATCAAATTTAATTAATTTAATTTTATTTTTTGCATCTTCTGCATCTTTAGCTGTCGTTGTATAAAAATTGTTATTATCAAGGTATTCTTTAATTAATTCTCTTATTCGATCGTCATCATCAACGACTAGAATGTGTTTTTTTTCTTCAAATTCCATTTAATTACCAATAATTTTTTGTAAAACTTTTTTAAAATTCAAAACCTCATTTGAGTCCGATTCTTTAAATGCTTCTAATATTCTTTTTTTTTGTTTATCGAAAATTTCATTACTAATTTTTTTCCCTTTATCTGTCAGATATAGTAACCTTTGTCTGCCATCCTTGTCTCCTTTGGATTGAGTAATTATGTCTTTTTTAATCAATTCTTGCAAAACTCTACTTAAGCTTTGTTTTGTTATTTTTAATTTTTTAATTAATTCTGCAACTTTTATTCCTGGATGAGTATCGACTGTACAAATTAATCTATGATGAGCTTTACCAAAAGAATTTTTTTTTAATATATCATAAGGATCTGAATATGAGTTTGTATAAGCTTCAAGCATTAACTCTATTATTTCCTTGATGTTATTTTCTCTTAAATATAAATAATCTTGCATATATACGTTGATAAAGTCAGCTTTATTGACGTATATTATATTGAAACATAAATAATTGAAAACTAATTCTGAATGGAAAATATACCTTACGACAAAAGAGACGGCAAAATCTGGTTAGATGGAAAACTAATAGATTGGAAGGATGCAAAATTACATGTCTTAACTCATGGTCTTCATTATGCAAGTTCAGTTTTTGAAGGTGAGAGAGTCTACAATGGAAAAATATTTAAACTAACAGAGCATAGTGAAAGATTGGTTTACTCAGCCAGCAGAATGGGTTTTAAAATTCCTTATTCTGTAAGTGATATAGATAAATTCTGCAAAGAAGTTGTTGAGGTACAAAAAATTGAAAATGGGTATGTAAGACCAATTGCCTGGAGAGGAAGTGAAATGATGGCTGTCTCTGCCCAAAATAATACTATTCATTTTGCAATAGCAGCTTGGGTGTGGGGCTCATATTTTGATCCAAAAATAAAACTACACGGAATAAAATTAGAAATATCTAAATGGAGAAAGCCAGCTCCTGACTCAATACCTTGGGATGCAAAAGCTGCTGGAAATTATATGATCAATACACTCTCAAAACACGAAGCTGAAAAAAATGGATACAATGACTCCATGATGTTAGACTATCAGGGCAATATTGCAGAGGCGACAGGAGCTAATGTTTTTTTTATTAACAAAGAACAAACAGAAATTTATACTCCTATTGCAGATAGTTTTTTAAATGGAATTACCAGAAGAACAGTTATAGACATAGCAAAACAGCTCCAAATAAAAGTAATTGAAAAAAAAATAAAACCAGAAGATTTGCTAAATTTTAAAGGTTGTTTTTTAACAGGATCAGCTGCAGAGGTTACTCCAGTATCTCAAATTGGTAATTATTCTTTTGAAGTTTTAGATCTGATAGGAAAACTTTCAGATGAATATCAGGCTCTAGTAAGAAAATAAATTTAATCTATCGCGTGCTCTATTCCTTTTTTAAGATAAGAGTATCCTGTTATTAAAGTTAAAGCAGCTGATATCCAAAGCAATATTATGCCAATCTCGGAACCAAAATTAAATAATAATTTATCTCCTGAGGGTCCAGATAATAAAATAGAAATAGCAAACATTTGAAAAAAAGTTTTTATTTTTGCTAAATTAGAAACAGGCATTCTTAATTTAAATTTAGCTAAATATTCTCTTAGACCAGAGATAAGTATTTCTCTACAAATAATTATAATACATGCAATTACTTCCTGACCTTTGATTTGATCATCCGCAACTAACAAAACAAGTGCAGTGACCACAATAATTTTATCTGCAATTGGATCTAATAGCTCACCTAGTTTTGATTGTTGTTTTAAAAGTCTTGCAAAAAAACCATCTAAAAAATCTGTAAAACTTGCCAAAACAAATATAGAAAAGGAAAACCAATCACCCAGCGAACCTGGCAAATAGTATGCAAAAACTAGAACAGGAACTAAGATTAATCTTCCAAGTGTTAAGATATTGGGAATTTTAAATATCATAGAAAATTTTTGTTAAGATGAAAATAATTATATATTTTTTGCGCAATAAATTCACTAATTCCCTCTACTTTTTTTAAATCCTCCATACTTGCACCACTTATTTCTTTGGCAGAACCAAAATGATTAAGAAGTAATTTTTTGCGTCCTCTTCCAATACCTGGAATTTCATCTAATAAAGATTTGGTAAAAGCTTTTTTTCTCTTCTTTCTATGGGTATAAATTGCAAATCTGTGAGCTTCATCTCTCAATCTTTGCATAAAAAATAATAGGGAATCATTTTTCGATAGTTTAAATTCCTTATTATTATAAAAAAAGGTCTCATTACCCTCGTTTCGATTCTTACCTTTTGCAATTGCAATTATTTGTAAATCATGAAATCCAAGTTGGTCGAGTTTTTTTCTAACAGTAGAGTACTGTCCTTTACCCCCATCTATAATCAATAAATCTGGAATAGTATCGTTATCTAATTCTTTTTTTACTAGTTTTGAAAATCTTCTATGAATGACCTCATTCATCATCGCATAATCATCACCAGGTTTAGTAAGAGGATTTTTTATATCAAATTTTCTATATCTATTTTTTAAAAAACCATCTTCTCCAAAACTTATAAAGCTACCAATTGCTGAAGATCCTTGGATGTGACTATTGTCATATACCTCAATTAGATTGGGAATAAAATTAAGTTTAAAAAATTCAGATAACTTTTTTAAGGAATCGTTATTTTTCTCTGATCCTAATAGTTTTCTTTGTAAATTTTCTTTTGCATTTTGTATTGCTACATTAATAGTTGCTAGCTGATTTTTTTGCCTAGGAATTTTAAAAATAATTTTTTTCTTATATTTGTCTGATAAAGCTTTTTCTAAGAGGTTTGTATTATTTGGTTTTATATTCAAAATAATTTCTTTTGGAGGAATTTTATTTTCATAAAACTGAGCTAAAAAAGACCCGATAACTTCAGTTTCGCTATCTTCTATGTCATGCTTAGGAAAGAAGCATTGGTTTCCCCAGTTTTGTTTTGATCGATAAAAAAAAACTACAATGCAAGTTACATTTTCAATTCTATATGAAACTATTAAGTCAGCATCAACAAAGTTATTTTTATTAATTTGTTGAGATGACTGAATTTGAGTTAATGATTTTATTCTATCTCTCAATACAGCTGCTTTTTCAAAATCTAAATTATTACTTGCAATTTCCATTTCTTTAGAAAATTTTTTTTGTATGGATCTTGATTTTCCATTTAGAAAATCTACACATTCATTAACTGATTTTTCGTAATCTTCCTGCGAAATCTCATTTGTGCAAGGAGCTGAGCAACGCTTAATTTGATGTAAAATACAAGGACGTTTTCTATTATTAAAATTATGATCATCACAAACTCTTAGTTGAAAAACCTTTTGCAACATTTTAATGGTCCAGTTTGCCGATCCAGTAGAGGCAAAGGGCCCAAAAAATAAATCAAGTTGGTTATGTTTTCCTCTAAATTTGGTTAATTGAGGCCATTTATCACTTAATCTTATTTGAATATAAGGAAATGATTTGTCATCTTTAAGCAAAACATTGTACCTGGGTTTATATTTTTTAATAAGATTTGCCTCTAATAGTAAAGCTTCCGACTCGTTAGAGGTGGTTATAACTTCTATTTCTTTAATATTAGATATTAGTCTTTGGGTTCTAATAGCCAGTCCAGAGCCAGAAGTGTAATTAAGAAGTCTTTTTGGTAAATTTTTGGCTTTGCCAATATAAATAATTTTGTTTTTATCATCTAAAAATTTGTAGATACCTGGATTATTTGGAATTAGTTTAATTTTAGTTTTAATAACTTCTTGGCCAAAATGTAGAGTGCTCATAATTTTCTACGTATATTCAATTCAAATCCAACAGAACCTTTTTTTAGAATATTTAATTTTTCAATTTTCATTTCAATAGCTTGTATTTTTGTATTTTTAAATATTTCTTTTGTAATCTTATTTGCTAAAGTTTCTAAAAAATTAATCCTTTGGTCTAAAATAGAATGAATAATTTGTATTATATCGTCATAATCAACAATAGATTTTAAATTTGTATCATTAAATACAGTATTATTATTTAATTCTAATTTAATATTAAATTTAAGCTTTTGAGGACTCTTTTTTTCACCTGGGTAAAAACCAAAAATTTTATTAATTATTAAATCTTTAATAAAAACTTTTTGAACTTTGTTTTCAATGATTGGTTTTTCAAACACTTTAATAATATTATTTTTTTTTTGATTCATATTTTTATTCTTTTATATTTATTAAATCTGGAGTTTTCCAAGCCATACTTTGACCGCTATCAACAGGAATGGCGTGACCAGTTGTTGATTTATTTTTGATAATAAATTCAATCGCGCTACAAATATCACTTATTTCAACTTGTTTTTTTAATAAGGTGTTTTTAAATTGTTTTTTAAAGTGCGATTGTGATTGCCTATAATTTTTCATAACTGGTCCAGGTGCAATTGCATTTACTCTTATTTTTGGAGCAAATTTCATAGCTAATACTTTTGTTAAAGTAAGTAAGCCAGCTTTACTTAATGTGTAAGATAAGAAATAAGGTGTTAGTTTAAAAACTCTTTGGTCAATAATATTTATTATATTTCCATTTTGAATTTTTTTTTGTTTAGAAAAATAAGATGATAAAATAGTAGGTGCTTTTAAATTTACATCAAAGTGAGACTGCCATTTTTTCTGATTGAATTGTTCTACGTCATCGTTTTCAAAAACTGAGGCACAGTTAATCAGGCAGTGTATTGGACCAATTTTTTTAATTGCATCTGGAAATATTTTTTTTACGCTATTAATTTTTGATAAGTCAGCTTTTATTATTATGCATCTTGTTCCAATTTTATGAATTTGCTTTTGAAGAGTAAGCGCACTATTTCTTGACTTATTAAAATGTAAAACAATATTCCACCCTTTTTTTGCAAAAAATATAGCAATTTCTTTTCCTATTCTTTGAGCTGCACCTGTTATTAAGATAGTATTATTCATTTATCTCTTTTTCTTTACTTTAGTTCCTGCTTTTCCTTGAGTAGACCTTCCAAATAATGAATTATTTGGTCCATATTTTTTGATACTCGAATTAATTGCTAGTCCCAAGTCAGAATTCTCAAGTTTTTTTATTTCGTCTCTAATTTTTGCAGCCTTTTCAAATTCTAAGTTATCTGCTGCATTTATCATATCTTTTTTAAGAGCTTTTAGATGTTTCTTTAAATTATGTCCAATTTCAACATCTTTATCAATATTTAAATAATCTTTTTCATAAACGCTTTCTAAAATGTCCCCAATGTCCTTTTGAATACTTTGCGCTGTAATATTATTTTTTTGATTATAAAGTTTTTGTCTGTCTCTTCTTCTGTTAGTTTCTTCTATGGCCTTGTTAATGCTTTTGGTTTCCTTATCAGCATACAAGATTACTCTTCCCTCAATATTTCTTGCCGCTCTTCCTATTGTTTGAATTAGAGAGGTTTCTGATCTTAAAAAACCTTCTTTATCAGCATCTAAAATTGCAACTAATGAGCATTCAGGAATATCAAGACCTTCTCTGAGAAGATTTATACCAACGAGTACATCGAAAACTCCCAATCTTAAATCACGAATAATTTCAATTCTCTCTAAAGTATCAATTTCGGAATGCATGTAACGAACCTTAATACCATTTTCATCCAAGTATTCTGTTAAGTCCTCAGCCATTTTTTTAGTAAGGGTTGTTGCTAATACTCGTTGATTTTTTTTACTTATGTTAATGCATTCAGAAAGCAAATCATCAACTTGATTTTTTGCAGGTCTAATAAATATTTCAGGATCAATTAAGCCTGTAGGTCTAATTATTTGTTCAGCAAAAACTCCTTTGGCCTGTTCAAGTTCCCAATCACCCGGTGTAGCAGAAACAAAAATAGTCTGAGGTCTCATTAGATCCCATTCCTCAAACTTCAACGGTCTATTGTCCATACACGACGGTAATCTAAATCCATAATCAGACAAAGTTTTTTTTCTTGTATGGTCACCTTTGTACATTCCATTTAATTGCGGAATAGTAACGTGACTTTCATCAATAAAAACAATTGAATTGTTAGGAAGATACTCAAACAAAGTTGGAGGAGGTTCGCCAGGTTTTCTGCCAGATAAAAAACGAGAATAATTTTCAATTCCAGAACATGTTCCTGTTGCCTCTATCATTTCTAAATCAAATCTTGTTCTTTCCTCGAGTCTTTGTGCTTCTAGAAGCTTGTTTTCATTTCTAAATTTTTTTAGAGTTTTGGTTAATTCAACTTTTATTTCTTTTATAGCCTGCTGCACTGTAGGTCTTGGAGTAATGTAGTGGCTATTAGCGTATATTTTTACTATATCTAGATCATCAGTTTGATCACCTGTTAATGGGTCAAATTCTTTAATAAGAATTAATTTATCATCTTCCAGAGATATTCTCCAGGCTCGGTCCTCAAGGTGCGAGGGAAATATTTCTATATTTTCTCCTCTGACTCTAAACGTACCTCTGTAAAAATTTTGATCATTTCTTTTGTATTGCAGCTCAACCAATCCTTTAATGACATTTTCTCTTATATAACTTTTGTTTTTTTCAAAAGTCATAGTCATTTTAGAGTATGACTCGGCTGAACCTAATCCATATATGCAAGAAACACTTGAAACAATAATGACATCATCTTTTTCAATTAGTGACCTTGTAGCTGAGTGTCTCATTCTATCAATTTGCTCATTTATTGCTGACTCTTTTTCTATATAAGTGTCTGATCTTGGTACGTAAGCCTCAGGTGTGTAATAATCATAATACGACACAAAGTATTCCACTGAGTTTTCATTGAAAAAACTTTTCATTTCTCCATATAGTTGAGCCGCAAGCGTCTTATTGGGTGCTAGAATGAGTGCTGGACGATTTAATTCTTCTATGATTTTGGCCATTGTAAAAGTTTTTCCAGATCCAGTAACTCCTAGCAAAACTTGATTTTTTTCATTTTTTAAAAGTCCCTCTCTAAGATGTTTAATAGCATCAGGTTGATCACCTGCTGGAGTAAAAGTTGATGTTAATTTAAATTGCCTTCCTCCTTCTAATTTTTGAAAAAAATTATCTTTTTTGTCTTTAGTAACTGATGTATGAACGCTTGATAAGTTTGACATTTTTAAAATATATTAATGAGTATACTATCAGCATCTTTAAATAGAATAAAACCATCTCCAACAATGGCTGTGGTTAAAAAGGCAACAGAACTTAAAGCTTCTGGTAAAGATATTATATCTTTAGGAGCTGGAGAGCCAGATTTTGATACACCTGATAATATCAAGCAAGCTGCTATCGAAGCAATTAACAGCGGTAAAACCAAATACACGATTGTGGATGGAACGATAGAATTAAAAAGGGCAATTATTGAAAAATTTAAGAGAGAAAACAATTTAAATTATAATGAAAAACAAGTGACTGTAGGTGTGGGGGGCAAACATGTAATTTTTAATGCAATTTTAGCAACAATAAACCAAGGTGATGAAGTGATCATACCTGCTCCATATTGGGTTTCTTACCCTGATATAGTTTTACTAGCTGGAGGAACTCCTAAATTCATTGAGTGTGGAGAAGAAAATGATTTTAAAGTGACCCCTGAGCAAATTGAAAAAAGTATAAATGATAAAACAAAATGGATTATTTTAAACTCTCCATCTAATCCAACAGGCTCAGTGTATTCTGAGGAAGAATTGCGAAAAATTGGAAAAGTATTAGAAAAATATCCCAATGTTTTAATTATGTCCGATGATATTTATGAGCATGTTCTTTATGATAATATGAAGTTTTTCACCATAGCTGAAATTCCTTCTCTTTTTTCAAGAACTTTAACGATTAATGGTTTGAGCAAATCATATGCAATGACAGGATGGAGAGTTGGGTATGCTGGTGGGTCAGAAGAATTAATTCAAGCAATTGGAAAGATACAATCACAGTCTACTACTAACACATCTTCTATTAGTCAAGCTGCAGCAGTAGAAGCTTTAAATGGAACTCAAGATTTTATAAAGCCAAGATCTAATGCCTTTAAAGAAAGAAGAGATTTTGTTGTAAACAAACTAAACCAAATCACAGGATTAAATTGCAAAAATCCAAAAGGAGCTTTTTATGTCTTTCCTAGTTGCAAACAATGTATTGGCAAAACTGATAAAAAAGGAAAAAAAATTCTAAATGATACAGATTTTGTAACTTCATTGTTAGAGATTACAGGTGTCGCAGTAGTCCAAGGCTCTGCTTTTGGTCTTGAAGGTTATTTTAGAATATCTTATGCAACTTCAATGGAAAATCTGATCAATGCTCTAAATAAGATAGAGCTTTATTGCAAAGAGTTAGTTTAATTATTTTCAGATAAAAATTTTTCTGCTTCTAAAGCCGCCATACAACCCATTCCTGCGGCGGTAACTGCTTGACGATAAGTTTTGTCTTTAACATCGCCAGCAGCAAAGACTCCCTTAATATTTGTCTTAGTCGAGTCTGGTTTGGTTATTATATAACCCTCATCATCCATTTCAATTTGGTTAGTAAAAATCTTAGTAGCCGGGTCATGTCCAATAGCTACAAAAATACCATGAGTATCAATCTTGCTAATACTTTGATCATTAGTATTTTCAATGACCACACTAGTTACTCCTTTTGGATTTTCAGTTCCTATGATTTCTTTTATTTTATTGTTCCAGATAATTTTTATTTTTGGATGAGAAAGTATTTTTTGCTGAAGCAATTTTTCAGCTCGTAAAGAATCTCTTCTGTGAATAAGAGTAACGTTAGAGGCAAATTTAGTTAAAAATAAAGCTTCTTCAACAGCTGCATTTCCTCCACCTACAACAACTACTTCTTTATTTTTGTAAAAAAAACCATCGCATGTTGCACACGCCGAAACACCAAATCCTCTATATTTTTTTTCTGAGTCTAAATTTAACCAACGAGCTTGAGCTCCGGTAGCAATTATGACAGTTTCTGCCGTATATTTATCACCACTTTCGCCCAAAAGTTCAAAAGGTGACTTTTTAAAATTAACTTCTTTTATCATATCGCTTTTGAAATTGGTTCCAACTACTTCAGCCTGTTTTCTCATTTCTTCCATTAACCAAGGTCCTTGAATGACATCTGAAAAACCAGGATAATTTTCAACATCTGTAGTGGTTGTAAGTTGACCACCAGGCTCCATTCCAGAAACCAAAACAGGATTTAGCATTGCTCTTGCTGCATAAATTGCTGCTGTATATCCAGCAGGGCCCGAACCTATAATTAAAACTTTAGAATGCAGCTCTTTTTTTTGACTCATTTATTAAGTTTATTATCAGCAAAATTAATTTAGGTATATATATTCTAATGCATAAAATTGAAGCTTGGCTATTGACGGAAGGTGCGCATGGCATGATAAGCCAAGTAGAGGGATTAGCAAAGGCACTAGATGCAAATTTTGAGCATAAAAAAATTATAAGTAGTAGTTTTTGGAAATATTTTCCTCCCAAGCTTACTATTAAAAATAAAAATATTTTTAACTTTGATCAAATTATAAACAATAGTCAAAAAATAAAAATACCAAATCTTTTAATTTCCTGCGGAAGAAAAAGCGTAATACCTTCAATTATAATTAAAAGTTTTTTTCAAAAAAATCATGAAATTATTAATATTCATATTCAAGATCCAAAAATTAATATAACGGAATTTGACTATATAATTGTTCCTGATCACGATAGCTTAGATGGTGATAATGTAATTAAATCTAAAGGAGCAATACATTATGTTTCGCTTGAGGAAATTGAAGAGCAAAGAAAAAATAAAAATAAAAAAAAAATTATCTCTATAGTTTTAGGTGGACCAAATAAATATTATTCTTTTTTAGCAAATGAAATTAAATCTTTATTTGATCAAATCGAGCATTTATTTTTTAATGATTTTGATGAAATAAGAATTATTTCATCAAGAAGAACTCCTGATCAAATAATTGATGAATTAAACATTAAGTACAAAGATAATTCAAAAGTTTCGATTGATAGTTCATTATCTAGACAAAAATATATTCAAGCTCTGGCTTTAGCTGATAAAATAATAGTAACGTCTGACTCAATATCCATGATTTCTGAGGCTGCAATAACTGGAACGCCTATTTGCTTGGCACGTCTAAAATCAAAAAAAAATGATTATAGATTTATTAATTTTATAAATTTATTTACAAAGCTAAATATTATCAAGGATTTAGATACCTCTGAACAGCACTGGACTTATGACAAGCTTTATGAGACTAAAAGAATTGCACAAATAATTAAAAACAAATTATTATGATTCATATGAATTTTTTAGAGTCTTTAAACAAAAAATCAAAATATTTAAATGAGCCATTTCCTCATTGGGAGTTTAGAGACCCGCTAACTGAAGATATGATAGATGAAATCTATAATACTGAAATTGATGATCCAGCAAGATATCAGATAAATTATGATGGAACACGAGCTATTGACGGAGGTGATGGAAAATTTAGAGAAGGAATAGCAGATGGTGGCAAAGGTATTAAATTTAGATGTTTTTTAGAAAAGCATAATGCAAAAGAGTTTCCAGAGTTATTAAAATTAGTAAATGAGTTACAGTCAAAAATTCTTTATCAGCATATTGGTTCTCTAATTGAAAAAGATCTTTCAAAGTCATTTGTACGATTAGAAATAATTTCAGATAGAAAAGGGTTTTGGTTAAAGCCTCATTGCGATATCAAAGAAAAGTTATTATCCTGCCTGCTTTTTGTTAATCGGTTTGGAGAGTCTGAAGATCTTGGGACTGATTTTTATAATAAAAAATTAGAAAGAGTTAAAACTGTTCCATATAAAAATAATTATGGTTATTTTTTCAGTAGCAATGAAAATAGTTGGCACGGCATGGAAAAAAAAGAAATTAAAAAAGAAAGAAGATGTATTCAAATAAATTATGTGACCTTTAAAACAGATTGGCCTGTATTTAAATAGTTACAATTCTTGGATTGGCATTATCCCCATTTTTTTACTTTTCATAGAAATAATTGCTTCTGTGCATGCAATTGCACCAGCGAGGGTAGTGAAGTAGGGGATGTTATTGTTGAGCGCAGATCTTCTTAGAGACTTTGAGTCTTCAATTGAATTTTTACCTGCAGTTGTATTGATTACTATAGAAATTTTTTTATCATCTAAATATTCAACAACATGCGGCGAGCCTTGCGTGGCCTTATTGATTTTTGTACATGGTATATTTTCATTAATTAAAGTTTCAGCCGTTCTTCCAGTAGCTAAAATTTCAAATCCTACATCAAAAAGTTTTTTGGCAAACTTTTTGATAAATGGTTTGTCTTTATCATTTACTGAAATAAAAACCACACCTTCCTTCGGCAAAATATTTCCAGCAGAAATTTGACTCTTTGCAAAAGCCATACCAAAATCCAAATCTATTCCCATAGATTCCCCAGTTGATTTCATTTCTGGTCCTAACAATGTATCGACTTCTGGAAATTTATTAAAAGGAAACACAGCTTCTTTTACTGAAAATGTTTTCAATTTTTTGGTGGGAATTTTTAGTTCATCTAATTTTATACCTGTCATAACTTTTGTAGCAAGTTTGGCAACTGAGATATTAGATGCTTTTGAAACAAAAGGAACAGTTCTACTGGCTCTAGGATTTACCTCTAAAACATAAATATTTTTTCCCTGGATTGCAAATTGAATATTAATCAATCCAACTACTCCGATATTTTTAGCAAGAATTTGTGTTTGATTTTTTATTTCTTCAGTTATTTCTTCAGATAAAGAGTAGGGCGGAATACAACACGCAGAATCTCCAGAGTGAATTCCAGCTTCTTCAATATGCTCCATGACCCCAGAGACAAAAACTTCTTTGCCATCACATATTGCATCAACATCTACTTCGATTGCATCATTTAAAAATCTATCTAAAAGAACTGGATTGTTACCAGATACTTTAACAGCTTCTTCAATATAAGTCTTAAGCTGATCATCATCATGAATAATTTCCATTGCTCTTCCACCAAGAACATATGATGGTCTTATCACTAACGGATATTTAATTTTTTTTGCAATTTCATAAGCTTCATCTTTTGACCTCGCCAAACCATTATCTGCTTGTTTTAAATTCAAATTGTTGATTAAATTACTAAACCTCTCTCTATCCTCGGTTAAGTCAATTGAATCTAAAGGTGTTCCAAGTATTGGATATCCATTATCATGAATTGCTTTTGCTAATTTTAAAGGTGTTTGACCACCAAATTGAACAATTACACCTTTCAACAAACCTTCAGAGCTCTCTTTTTTTAGAATCTCTAAAACGTACTCTTCAATTAAGGGTTCAAAATATAGTCTATCGCTCGTATCGTAGTCTGTTGAAACTGTTTCTGGATTACAATTAATCATAATAGTTTCATATCCTATTTCACTTAAAGCATAACTAGCTTGGCAGCAGCAATAATCAAATTCGATACCTTGACCTATTCTATTTGGGCCTCCGCCTATAATTACTACTTTTTCTTTTTTGGTCGGGTTAGATTCACATTCTCTATTTTCTGATAGACCAACGTCATATGTAGAATACATATAGGGTGTTTGAGAATTGAACTCAGCTGCACAAGTATCTACTTTTTTAAAAACTGGAAAAATTTTAAATTCATTCCTTTTTTGAATAATTTCATCGATTGGTTTCTTGATAATCTCTGATATTTTTTTATCACTGAATCCAGAAGATTTTACAAAATTTAAAAAATTTTTATTTTGTAGGATATTTTTTTCGTTTATTTCATTTTCTATATCAACAATTTCTTTAACCTGATCTAAAAACCAGGGATCAATTTTTGTTTTTTTGTAAATCTCATCAATGGAAAAGCCAACTCTAAATGCTTGAGCAACATAAAGAATTTTTTGCGGTATGCTTTCTGTTAGTTTTTTTTCTAACTGTTTTTTGTCTATTTCAATTATATCTAAGCCATTCAATCCTATTTCCAAGGATACCAGAGCTTTTTGAAGAGATTCTTTAAAATTTCTACCTATTGCCATTGTTTCCCCGACAGATTTCATTGCTGTTCCTAGAGTAGCTTTAGAATTTTGAAATTTTTCAAATGCAAATCTTGGTATTTTTGTAACTACATAATCTATTGTAGGCTCAAATGATGCTGGGGTATTTCCAGTAATATCGTTAGTGATTTCATCAAGAGTATAGCCAATGGCTAGTTTTGCGGCAACTTTGGCGATTGGAAATCCTGTTGCTTTTGATGCAAGTGCTGACGATCTAGAAACTCTTGGATTCATTTCTATAACAATCATCCTTCCATCTTTAGGATTAATTGCAAATTGAACATTTGAGCCTCCAGTTTCTACTCCGATCTTTCTTAAGCAATTTATGGAAGCATTTCTCATCACCTGGTATTCTTTGTCTGTTAAGGTTAAAGCAGGAGCGACAGTCATAGAGTCCCCAGTATGTATTCCCATTGGATCAACATTTTCGATGCTACATATGATAATACAATTATCTTTTTTATCTCTAACCACTTCCATTTCAAATTCTTTCCAGCCCACCAGAGACTCCTCTATCAAAACTTCATGTGTTGGCGATAAATTCAAACCATTTTTTACAATTTTAAAATACTCTTCCTCTGTGTTTGCAACACCCCCTCCGGTTCCACCTAAAGTGAATGATGGTCTAATGATGGTTGGTAAAGGAATGTCATTAAGAATTTTCTTTGCCTCATCCAGTGAACTACAAATTGCAGATTTTGCAGACTCTAGTCCTATTTCGCTCATGTGTTTTTTAAATTTTTGTCTGTCTTCAGCTCTATCTATAGCTTCTGCATTTGCTCCAATTAGCTCTATTTTGTATTTTTCTAGTATGCCAGATTTATGCAATGCCATAGCCGCATTCAAACCTGTTTGACCACCCATTGTAGGCAAAATAGCATCTGGTTTTTCTGATTTAATTATTTCTTCTAAAATTTCAGAAGTAATTGGCTCTATATAAGTTCTATCCGCTACATTTGGATCGGTCATAATTGTTGCTGGATTTGAATTTACTAAAATTACTTTATATCCCTCTTCCTTTAGAGCCTTACAAGCTTGAGTTCCAGAATAATCAAATTCACAAGCCTGTCCTATAACAATTGGTCCGGCTCCAATTATTAAAATAGTTTTGATGTCAGTTCTTTTTGGCATTTAATTTTATAAATTCTATGAATTGTTTAAATAAATAATCGCTATCATGAGGACCAGGGCTTGCTTCAGGATGATATTGCACTGAAAAAGCACTTACTTCTTTTGACCTGATACCTTCGATGGTTCCGTCAAATAAAGATACATGAGTTATTTCAACATTGTTGGGCAATGTATCTTTATTAATTTCAAAACCATGATTTTGTGACGTAATTTCTACTTTATTAGTTTTTAAATTTTTCACTGGATGATTGGCACCTCTATGTCCTTGATGCATTTTTTTTGTAGAACATCCCAGTGCATGACCTAGCAATTGGTGACCCAAACAAATTCCAAAAATTGGAATATTATTTTCTAAAATTTTTTTAATACAGGGATTTGCAAATTCTGATGTTGCAGCTGGGTCTCCAGGGCCATTAGATAAAAAAATTCCATCTGGTTTTAGTTCTTTAATAGTGTCAAAGTTCGTATTTGCAGGAACGACCGTGACTTTACATCCCAAATTAGAAAAGTTTCTTAAAATATTTTTCTTAATTCCAAAATCTATAGCTACAATATGATGGTTAAATATAATATTTTTTTCATATCCTTTTTTTTTATCCCATAACGATAGGTCTTCCCACTGGTAAACTTCCTTACAAGTCACTTTTAGGGTTAGGTCTAAATTTTCCAATCCGCTCCATTTTTGACATTCACTTAAGTAAAACTCTGACTTTTTTGAATTAAATTTATCATTAACAATTGTTCCTTTTAATGATCCCTTGGATCTAATCAAATTGGTCAACGCTCTTGAGTCTATTCCACAAATCCCAACAATATTATTTTTTTTTAGCCAATCATTTAAATGTTTTAAAGATCGATAATTAGATGGATTAGTTATTTCTTTGCTAAAAATAACTCCCTTGGCCCAAATTTTATCTGATTCTACATCTTCTAAATTAGTCCCTACATTTCCAATATGAGGAAATGTAAAATTTATAATTTGATCTGAATATGAAGGATCTGTGATAATTTCTTGATACCCAGTCATAGAGGTATTGAAACAAACTTCTCCTACCGCGTACGATTCAGCTCCTATACCAAATCCTTGAAAAATAGTTCCATCTTCTAAAATTAAAATACCAGTACTTTTTTGATTAAATATATGTTCAGATTCTGCAATAACTTCTTTATTTAACAAAAATACAACTCATGGGTTAAAGAATCATTTGCTTAAAAAAACTTTCGCGGAACATATGAAAAAGACTTAAACTCGTCAAGCAAGTAAAGTAGAATAGTGTATAAAATTACCCCATGTCAAAAATATTTGAAAAAATTAATATAGCTCTAAATAATGCTCTCAAAAACAAAGATGCTGAAAGAGTTTTGACTTTAAGATCTATAGTATCTCAAAAAAAAGACCGAGAAATAGAGCTTAGAACTTCAGATCAAAAAGAAGTTTCAGACATTGATGTTGTAAATATTTTACTCAAAATGACTAAACAAAGAAAAGAGTCCATGGAAATGTATGAAAAAGGAGGAAGAGCTGATCTTGTTAATAAAGAAAAGCTAGAAATTAAAATTATTGAAGAATTTTTGCCACAACAAATGAATGATGAAGAAATAAATAAATCTTGCAAAGAAGTTATTGAGGAAATCGGAGCTCAAAACATTAAAGATATGGGAAAAGTGATGAAGATTTTAAGAGACAAGCACATTGGAACAATGGATTTTGCCAAAGCTGGTAAATTTTTGAAAGAGTATTTCCAAAAATGATGAAATATCCAAGATCATATCTTGATGAAATTGGTCAAAGATTGAAAGTTTCTGACGTTGTGGGCTCGGTAGTTAAATTGTCTAAAAGAGGAAAAGAATTTGTTGGTTTATCGCCTTTTACTAATGAAAAAACCCCATCGTTTACGGTTAATGATGAAAAAGGATTTTACCATTGCTTTAGTAGTGGAGAGCATGGAGGAATATTTGATTTTTTAGTCAAAGTTGAAAAACTTACTTTTGGCGATGCAGTTAGGCGTTTAGCTGCCAAAGCAGGAATGCAAGAGTATAAATTTACCAAAACAAGTATTGAGCAAGAAAAAAAGATTAAAAGATCGGAAAAAATTTTTCAATTATTTTTTAGCTATTGTCATAAAAACTTATTTATTGAAACACATAAAAATCATTTAAATTATTTAATAGAAAGATCACTATCAAAAAGTACAATTGATTTTTTCCAAATAGGTTTTTGTGACGATAGCAATAAAGCAAGAGACCATTTTTTAAAACTTGGCTATTCGGAAAAAGAGATAATAGAAACCGGGTTATTTTACCAAAATGATCAAAACAAAACTTTAGTTTCTAGATTTAAAAATAGAATAATATTCCCTATAAAAAATTTGTTTGGAGAATTCATTGGATGTGGAGGAAGAACAGTTTTATCTTCAGTACCAGCAAAATATATTAATTCTCCTGAGACTATTTTTTTTAAAAAAGGAAATAATTTATATAATTTTAATAATGCAAAAAATGAAAATAAAAATACTGATCATATTTTGATTGTTGAAGGCTACATGGATGTAGTCAGCTTGTACAATAGCGGCATTAAAAATGTTTGCGCATCTTTGGGCACTGCGATTACCGATAGCCAGATTAACTTAGCATGGAGAAATTTTAAAAATATAATTATTTGTTTTGATGGAGATAGCAGCGGATTAGCGGCAGCATACCGTGCAGCAGAAAAGTTGATTAAAATTTCAAAAGCAAATCATTCAGTTTCTTTTGTAATGATGCCCCAAGGATTAGATCCTGATGATTATGTTAATAAATTTGGAAAAGAAGGTTTTTATAAAATTGTAGAAAAAAGAAAAGATATTATAGAATTTTTATTTGACTACAATGTGAGGACATTAAAAGATTTTAGCCCATCTTCTCTAGCTAGCTTAGAAAAAAACTTAATGAATTTATCCAACACAATCGAAGATGTAATTATTCAAAAATACTACCGAAATTTTTTTAAAAATAAAATTTTTGAAAATTTGATTAAAAAGAAAGGAAAAGAAAAGCTAAATAGATATCAAATACTAAATAGTTTTGATTTAGCTAGACTTGATATGTCCGAGGTTGAAATAAGAGAACTGTCTTTTTGTCATTTATTAATTAAGTTTCCACATCTAGCTTCAAAAATGATAGAAAAGATTTCTTCGATTAACTTAAGTTTAGATCTAACAGTAAATATAAAATCTAAAATTATTGATATTTTAATAGATCAACCTGATTTGACCACAAGCGAAATAGTCAAAAGTCTTGAAACAAAAAAAATAAACAAAATTGAAAATTTTTTAAAATTTATAAAAAATAATAATTTGATCGAATCTTTAGATTTGGATGCTTTTATAGAGATCGTGGATGATTTTGAGTATCAGCTTAATAAAATTCAAAAAAGTAAAAAAATAGAGGAACTAGAAAAATTACTATCCACAAATATGAACGAACAAGCTTTTACAGAGCTAATTTCGTTAAAAAACAACAATAATTTGTAAATTTTTCTATTCAAATTTAAAAAAAAAAAATATAAGTTCTCGCAGGTTTAAAGTGGAAAAATTAATATCCAAATCATTCGAGCGTTTAATGGAGAAAGGCCTTAGCAGGGGCTTTATCACCTATGAAGAATTGCAAAAATCTTTAGGTAAAAGAAATGCTAATATTGAAAGTTTAGAAAAATCAGTTTTACATATTTTTGATCAAGCTATTTGCTTTGTAAAAAAAAAATCAGACTTTAAAGTAAAAAAAACTGAAGTAGAAACTGCAAAGCAGCCAAGAAATCAGGAAAGAAGTGATGACCCAATTCGTATGTATTTGCGAGAAATGGGTGGTGTTGAATTATTGTCAAGAGAAGGCGAGATTGCGATTGCAAAACGAATTGAATCTGGAAAATATGTAATGGTCAGTTCATTATCAGAAAGTCCCGTTACAGCAAAAAAAATTTTTGAATGGGAAAATAAACTTATTAATAATGAAATGTTAGTGAGAGATATTATTGATCTTGATACTAATTTTTTAGATGATGAAAAGTTAAGCAAATCTATTAAAGAAAAAGCCAAACAAGAAGCTAAGTCTGAAAAGAAAGATGACAAAGAAAAAAAAGGTGAAGAAGACACCTCCGAAGCAATCGAGGAAGATGACGATGAATATAATATTTCATTAGCATCCTTAGAAATTGAGCTTAAACCGAAGATTTTAAAAACTTTTGCCAATATTTCAAAAAACTATAAAAAATTAATTGCTTATCAAAATGAAAGTTTAGATTGTATTTTAAGCGGAGAGAAGTTTAGCGATAGCAAAAAAAAGAATTACGAAAAAATAAAAAAAGAAATCATGGAGGAAATGCTTAGTCTTCAGTTTAATCAAGCAACACAAGAGGATCTGGTAAGCTTAAACTATAATGAAAATAAAAAAGCAATAAATTTAGATGGAGACTTAATGCGAGCAGCATTAAAGTATTCAATTTCAAGAGATGATTTTATTAAATATTATGTAGGTAATGAATTAAATCCAAATTTTGAAAGTTTCTTAAGTGGAGATAAAAATTGGTCCAAGTTTTTCAAAAATGAGCAGAAATTATTTAAAGAGTCTAGAGAAAAGCTCATAAAATTAAGTAAAGAAATTGGAATTTCAATTTCTGATTTTAAAATTTTAGTTAATAAAATTAAAAAAGGCGAAAGGGAGTCTAGAATTGCAAAAAAAGAAATGATCGAAGCAAATTTAAGGTTAGTTATTTCTATTGCTAAAAAATATACCAATCGCGGTCTTCAATTTTTAGATTTAATTCAAGAGGGAAACATTGGTTTAATGAAAGCAGTGGATAAATTTGAATACAGAAGAGGTTATAAATTTTCAACTTATGCAACTTGGTGGATAAGACAGGCTATAACTAGATCAATTGCGGATCAGGCCAGAACTATTAGGATCCCAGTGCATATGATTGAAACAATTAATAAAATAGTAAGAACTTCAAGGCAAATGATGAGTGAATTTGGAAGAGAACCAACTCCTGAAGAGCTCTCAAAAAAATTAGCAATGCCTTTAGAAAAGGTAAGAAAAGTTCTCAAAATTGCTAAAGAACCAATTTCTTTAGAAACACCAGTTGGAGATGAGGACGATAGTAGTTTAGGTGATTTTATTGAAGATACTAATGCTTTAATCCCAGTTGATGCAGCAATACAAACTGGTTTAAAAAATTCTACCACAAAAGTTTTAGCAACTTTGACACCAAGGGAAGAAAGAGTGTTAAGGATGAGATTTGGTATAGGCATGAATACAGACCATACCCTAGAAGAGGTCGGTCAGCAATTTTCTGTGACTAGAGAAAGAATTAGGCAAATTGAAGCGAAAGCATTAAGAAAACTAAAACATCCAAGCAGATCAAGACAATTAAAAAGTTTTTTGGATAACTAAATCATTTTTCTTTTTATAAATGGGTGATATAAAAATTTAAGGGCCTGTAGCTCAGTTGGTTAGAGCCCCCCGCTCATAACGGGGTTGTCCGGGGTTCAAATCCCTGCGGGCCCACCAAAAAATGAAAAAACCCGATTTATTAAGTTATACTTTATTATTTATTTTGGCTGCTATATGGGGTTCAGCTTTTTTTAATTATAAAATTGTCTTAAAAAGTTTCGATATTTTTACTTTAGCTGGAGGTAGGGTTTTTTTTGGAAGTATATTAACAGTTATAATTGCTTTGTGTTTCAATTCAGTAAAATTTAAAAACTTTTTTTCAAAAGGTTTTTATTTATTTTTTTTTATTGGCTTAACTAATTACGCAATACCATTTGTATTTATCGCAATTGGGATTGAAAAAATGAGTAGCGGTCTTGCCGCATTACTTATGTCTTCCGGACCATTTTATGCCATTACTTTATCTCATTTTTTGACTGAAGATAAATTTAATAATTATAAATTCATCGGAACATGTATAGGATTTTTTAGTGTTGGGATTTTAGTCTATGACCAAATTTATATTACCGAAACTACTAATTTTTTATCTATTTTTTTTGTTATGATAGCTTCTCTATCCTATATAATTGGAGGTTTGATTATAAAAAAAAATATTAAAAATTATAACAATGAAACAATAAGTTGCTTTTCAATGATTTGGGGAACCTTGATCCTTACCCCTTTTGTTTTATATTTTTACGATAAGTCCTCTGAAAAAATTTTTGAAGCTGATAGCCTCTATAGCCTTATTTATTTAGGATTAGTTCCAACAGCATTAGCTTTTTATATTAGATCAGAAATTATTAAAAAAAATGGGTTAGTATTTATGTCTCAAGTATCTTTGTTATTGCCAATATTTGGTGTTTTTTTTAGTTATCTTTTTTTGAATGAATTAATATACAAAAGTATGTTTATTTCCCTGTTTTTTTTATTTATTGGTCTAGCCGTATTGCAGCTTGGATACAAAAAAAATTATTAGCTAATTTTTAGAAATATAGTCTTTAAGACTGATTATAAGGTTATCGTAGCCTTTATTAGCAATTATTGAGGCAAATTCCTCCCGTTGTGTTCTGGCTAGACTTAGTCCTTCTACAACTAAATCTCTAATTATTAGCTTATCATTAACCAAAAAAACTCTCCAGTCGACAATAATCTCTTGCTTGTCTTTATTTGAAACAATTTTTGAATTAACCAAGACGTAATTCTCACTAATTTTTTTGGAACCGGTAATAACGACTTTTTGATCGGAATAATCTTTTAGTTTATTTGAAATATTTTTTGAAAAAAAGACTTTAAAAGTTTCAATAAATTCTAAAGTTTGTTTTTCATTTAGATTTTTTATAGCATCCCCAATTGTAAATTTTGCCAAACCGGAAACATCTACGGTATTAAGAGCCAACTCTTCTAAACTTTTTCTTTTTTCTTTCTCATTTGTTTTTGTATCTAAGATAATTTTTTTAGCATTATTCGCTGTTTCTGAAATAAAATTTTCAGCTTGTTTTTCAAAAGCATACAAATTGAAAGAGTAAATAAAAACTACAAAAAAAATTATACTAAATTTTTTAAACATATTTATTTATAGCTTATTTTTTATTTAAAATCTTGCCATTCATCTTTTGTTTTTGATGAGTTTCCAATCAGGCTCTCTCTTCTTTGAAGATATAAACTTTTGACACTTGCATACAGATCCAGCGAGTTTTTTTCTAAATTTTCAAAACTTTTTAAGTTTTGCGCCCTAAAGTCTATTACATCAAATCCTTGCTCTAAATAATAGGTTGAATCACCGAAGTTATTATCTAGAACTTTTTTATCCCCCACGGTAGTCATATAAAAGGGATCTAATAATGTATTAGCAACTTTTCCAACTGCGTCTCTTGTTGTAGAGGGACCAAGCACTGGAAGCATGACATAACAACCTGGGCCAACTCCCCAATAACCTAGTGTTTGTCCATAATCCTCTGCTTCTATTTTTTTTAATCCAAATTTTGCTGCTGGATCAAATATTCCCAATAATCCCAGGGTGGAATTTATTATAAATCTTCCAGTATCATTTGCAAAATTTTTTAAATTTCCTTGAAGCAAGTGGTTAGGTATTGTTACAGTATAAGAGATGTTCGAAGTAACGTTTCTTACGCTTACTTTTATTGGATCTGGTAAATAAGAATAGCCTTTAGCAACAGGCTTAAAGATAGCTGAATCTAAACCTTTGTTAAAAGAAAACATAGCTCTATTAATACTTTCAAAACAATCTTTTGTTTCTGCGAATACATTGGATGAGTATTGCATTGCTAAAATTGCTGTTAATACTTTTAAAAATTTATTCATTTTGAAAAGTTATATATTGAAATTTGCTTTATATTACATCATTAATGTCAATTATTCATGAAATTTAAAAAAATTTATAGTCCAAATTTTGATTTATTTTTAAATAGAAACATTAAATACATCATTATTCACTACACAGGTATGAAAAATCAAAAGGTTGCAATCAAAAGATTGCAATCAAAAGTTGCAAAAGTAAGCGCTCATTATTTAATCTCTAAAAGGGGAACAATTTATCAAATGGTAGAGGATAAAAATGTTGCATGGCATGCAGGAAAGTCGAGATGGGGAAAAGATGTTAATTTAAATTCAAAATCTATAGGAATTGAAATTGTAAATAATGGAAATGAAATTTTTCCCAATAATCAAATGAAAAAATTAGCAGATCTTTTGATAATTATTTAAAAAAAAAATATAAAATTAAAAAAAAAAATGTGCTAGGACACTCGCATATTGCTCCAAACCGAAAAATTGACCCGGGACCCATGTTTCCTTGGAATTTTTTATATAGAAGAGGACTGTCGAATTTATATTGAAAACATTAGTTTTTTTTAGTATATTCTAATTGCTAGTTGGTTGAATGATAGCTTTTAGCATTTGTTAAAAGAGGAAAGTCTGGGCTCCATAGGAAAAAGTACCAGTTAATTGCTGGCAAGAGCGATCTTAGGGATAGTGCCACAGAAAATAAACCGCCTAATCAAGGCAAGGGTGAAAAGGTGAGGTAAGAGCTTACCGGTTTTTTAGTAATAAAAAACGCATGGAAAACCCTACTTGGAGCAAGACCAAATAGGAGTAGCGCGATTGTATTTGCAATCAAATTTCCTAAATAAGCTACTCGGGTTGGTTGCTTGAGCTACTTGGTGACAAGTAGCCTAGATAAATTATCATTTTAAATGACAAAACCCAGCTTACAGACCAACTAGCAAAAAATCAAAAAAATTAGAACAAATAAAGAACAATCTAAGATTGTATTATATATTTGACTATTTTTATTGTACCATATAAACCCATATTATCCCATATAGGGAAAAATAATGAATATTAATAATGTTTATTTCTACATACGAAAACAAGTTGGACAAAAAAGGAAGAGTTTCGGTGCCAGCAACTTTTAGATCCGAATTGTCAAACATGGGATACAACGGGGTAGTTTGCTACCCATCATTTACAAATTTTTCTATTGAATTTTGTCCACAAAGTAGAATTGAAAAAATTATTGAGACAATTGATAATCTTAATCCATTTGAAGAAAGCAGAGATATATTTTCAACTTCTATTTTGGCTAATAGCCAGCAACTTAATTTTGATACCGAAGGAAGAATTACGTTAACAGATAAATTAATTGAGCACGCAAAAGTGAAGGAAAAAGTTTTGTTTGTTGGACAGGGAAAAACTTTTCAAATGTGGGAACCTTCAGAATTTAAAAAATTTAGTGATGATGCAATATCAAAAGCTAAATCACAAAGATCAAACTTAAAATGGAATACTAACAATTAAACCAAGGGAGAAAAAATATGACAATCAAAATTACAGCACCAGAGCTTAGAGAATTAAAACCAAGAATAGTAGTTTTAGGAGTTGGTGGAGCAGGAGGAAATGCAATTAATAATATGCTTGAAGCTGGAATTGAAGGTGTAGAATTTTTTGCCGCAAATACTGATGCTCAAGCACTTAAAATGAATTTTGCAGAATGCAAGATTCAACTTGGAGCTAATTTAACTAGAGGGCTTGGAGCTGGAGCAAAAGCTGATATTGGCCAAGCAGCAGCAGATGAGTCTATGAACGAAATTATAAGTTTATTGCAAGGTGCTAATATGGTTTTTGTTACTGCTGGAATGGGCGGAGGAACAGGAACTGGTGCGGCACCAGTTATTGCAAAAGCTGCAAAAGATTTAAATATTTTAACAGTTGGAGTTGTTACAAAACCTTTTATGTTTGAAGGACCTGGAAGAATTCGAGTTGCTGAAAAAGGTTTAGAAGAGCTTAGAAAATATTGTGATACAATGATTGTAATTCCTAATCAAAATCTTTTTAAAGTTGCAAATGAAAAAACGACTTTTCCTGATGCATTTAAAATGGCAGATAATGTATTAATGCAAGGAGTGAAAGGAATTACAGATTTAATTGTTAAACCAGGTCTGATTAATTTAGATTTTGCTGATATTGAAACTGTAATGAGCGGTATGGGTAAAGCAATGATGGGTATGGGTGAAGCTGAAGGTGAAAAGAGAGCAATTGAAGCTGCAGAAGCTGCAATATCAAATCCATTAATCGATGAATATTCATTAAAAGGAGCGAGAGGATTGCTTATAAATATTACTGGGGGAAGTGATATTACATTATTTGAGGTTGATGCTGCGGCAAATAAAATTAGAGCTGAAGTCGATCCATCAGCAGAAATTCTTGTTGGAACAACTTTTGACGATGCTTTAGCGGGTAAGCTGAGAGTTTCAATTGTAGCTACTGGTTTAAATGGCGAGGTTAGCGCTAACAAACCAGTTGTAAGCATGATTAGACATATTCAGAATAGAAATAATGGATATTCAAAACCTAGCTCATTTTCTTCAAATAGCTATTCTTCTGTTCAAAGTAGCGCTCATATGGCAACCCATGGAGCAACAGCTTTTGATATGAGTTCTTATCCTCAGGCTGAAGAACAAATTAAAAAACAAGAAAGTTTTGATCTAACAAAAAGCTATGAGGTTGAAGAGGAAAGAAATCATGACACATACTCTGAAAACAATAAAGTAGAAAATTATACTGAAGAAAAAACAGAAGATAATTCTCTTTTTTCACAACCTGATCCAATCGAATTTGTAGAAGAGAGTTTTGAAAAAGTAGAGGAAGAAACTCAACTTTTTACAAATGATGATCAAATCAATGAATCTAACTCGAAGCAAATGAATTCAGATCTTGGGAGTAATCACGAGATTACCAATGAGAATTTTTCGGATTTGAATTCTGATGACAAAAGTGATTTAGAAATACCTGCATTCTTAAGAAGACAAACTAATTAGAAAATTAGTGATTTTTAATGTCACTGGATATACGTCCCCATTATCCAGTGATGTTAAATGAGGTGCTCAACATACTTCAAAAAAATAAAAAAAAAATTATTGTTGATTGTACATTTGGATGTGGTGGATATAGTGAAAAAATATTAGAATTTTTTCCAGAAAATAAAGTTTTCGGAATAGATAGAGACCCAAAAGTAAAAAAATTTGCAGAGAATTTAAACAAAAAATATCCGAACAGATTTTTTTTTAAAAATCAAAAGTTTAGCAATTTAGAAGAAATTATAAAAAACAATAAAGAAGAAGTTGGTTTTTATATATTTGATTTTGGCATCTCTTCGTTTCAGCTTGATGATTATTCGAGAGGATTTTCTTTTAACTCTGAAGAAAAATTGGACATGAGAATGGGTAATAATAAAATTAGTGCTTATGAAATTATTAACGAAGCGCCATTTGAAGATCTAAGCAGTATTATTAAAATATTCGGCGAAGATAATGATCATAAAAAAATAGCAAATGAAATTGTTAACATGAGAAAAACTAAGATAATAAGTTCCACCAAAGATTTACGAAATTTAATAATTAAAGCCAAGGGAAATAGGTACTATAAAAAAGATCCATGTACCAAAACATTCCAGGCAATTAGAATGATTGTTAATCAGGAACTTTCTGAAATATTTAATGGATTAAAATTTGTTTTAGATTTTAGTGGTAATGAAACTGGAATAATTACGGTAACGTTTCATTCCCTTGAAGATAAAATTGTAAAAAAAGTTTTCAATACGACTAAAGACTTAATGAAAAATCCATCAAGGTATATTCCCCAAAGTACTCATAAGAGTTTAGATAATGTTTATTTAGAAAAAATAAATTTAAAACCAATAACACCAACTGATGATGAGGTATTTTTAAACAACAGATCCAGATCTGCTAAAATTCGTTCAATATTTAAATTTGGAAATGGCAAATTGGGAATAGATAGAAAAGTATTAAAAATGGAGCGATTATTTAACCTTGAAGAAAAATATAATGTTTAAAAAATATTTAATGAGTTTTTTAGTATTATTCATAGGCTTAATAGGAATTCATTTTTTGAAAAACGAAACAAGAGAAATAGAAATTAGAATTGAAAAAGTTTCAAAAAATATATTTTTATTACAAGAAAATTTTGAGACACAAAAAATTGAATATAGTTATTTATCAAGTCCAGAAAGGATATCAAACTTAGCAAGGAAATATTTATCAAATAATTATATTTTTATAATTCCAGAAAAAAAATTAAATGAAAAAAAATAAACAGTTAAATCTGTATTTTAATGATAAACCTATTAAGCCAAAAGAAACTGATTATCAAGAATCAAGAATAAATATAGTAATTTCAGTATTTTTAATTTTTTTTTTCATCATTTCTGCACGACTATTTTTTTTAGGATTTGATAAGAACGTTAATATTTATTCAAACAATAGTGATAAATTATTTTATGAAAGAAGAGATATTGTAGATAGTGATAATATCCTTTTAGCAAAAAATACATCATCCTATGATTTAATTTTAAGAAAAAATAAAGTAAAAAATATTGATACTGTATTATTAAAGGTTAAAATAAATTTTCCAAAATTAGATATAAATTCTGTAAAATCTGAATTTAAAAATAAAGAAATTATTATTTTAAAAAGAAATCTTTCTCCTTCAGATTATAATAAAGTTATATCATTAGGAGAGCCGTCATTAGAACTTTCAAAAAAAGAAATAAGAGTATACCCTCAAAAAAATTTGTTTTCTCACATCATAGGCAAAATAGATATTGATAATAACGGTATTTCTGGATTTGAAATGCATCACGATCAAGAACTAAGGGATAAAAATAAAATTTTAATTCCAATTAAGTTATCTTTAAAAGCTAATATTCAATACATGATACATGAAGAGCTCACTAAAGGTGTCAAGGATTTTTCCGCACTCGGTGCTGCTGCAATACTGATGCAAGCAGATACAGGTAAAATAATTTCAATGGTTTCTCTTCCTGATAGTGATGGAAATGAAAGAAAAAACCTAAAAGAAAAAAAATATTTAAGCAAAACTACTAAAAGTTTATATGAAATGGGATCTGTTTTTAAAACATTTACTATTGCCAGTGCTATTGAAAATAAAGTGGTAGATAAAAATTATCTTTTTTCTGATTTAAGGCAAAGAGTTTACTGTGGAAAATTTCCTATCGATGAATATAGGTGGGATAAATCTAAAAAGAATCTCACAGTTGAGCAAATATTAGTTAAGTCATCTAACATTGGAACTATAGAAATAATAAAAAAAAATGGGCTTGAAAAACATCAAGAGTTTTTAGAAAATTTAGAAATTTTTGAAAATCCAAAGTTAGAAGTTGTAGAATTATCCAAGCCAAATAAAAATAGATGGGGAAAATGTAACACTTTTACATCTGGGTTTGGCCACGGAATTAACACGACACTATTACAATTAACCAGGGCCTATGCTTCTATTGTAAATGGGGGCGAGCTACCAAAAGCAACAATACTTGAAGACACAAAAATTGAGAATAAACGAGTTATAAGCCAACAAACAAGCAAATTAATGAATGATATGCTAAGGGCAAATGTTGATAGTAAAAATAAAACAGAAGGAAGCGGCAGAAAAGCGGATATAAATGGATATTATGTAATTGGAAAGACAGGAACCGCTCAAAAACCATCTGAGATAGAAAAAGGGTACTCAAAAGAAATTGTAAATATTTTTGCATCGGCATTTCCCTATCCAAAACCAAAATATGTACTGACAATTTTGATTGATGAGCCAAAGGGAGCTCCTCAAATATGGAAACACTCAAGAAGGGAAGCGGGATGGAATGCAGTATATATAGCTGGTAAAATAATACAAAAAATTGGTCCTAGTTTAGCCATAAATGATCTAGATTTAGTAAAGTTAGATGATTGAAATTGAAAAAATAATTAAAAATAAAAATTATTGTTGTGATTCTAGGATAGTAAAAAAAAATGATATTTTTTTTGATTTATCAAGTTCTAAAAACAAAAGCGGAAAATATCTTAACGAAGCTTTAAAAAAAAAACCCTTTAAGGTCATCACTCAAAATATTCAATTCAAAAATAATTTTAAGTATATAGTGGTCAGAGATATAAATTCTATTTTTAAAAAACTTGTTATTCATAAATTCAAAAAAAAATCAAAATACCTATTTGCAGTAACTGGTACTAATGGAAAATCATCAATAGCATATTTTTTTTATAAAATTCTAAGAAATTTAAAATACAAAGCTGGGTCTGTAGGAACATTAGGAATTTATTCAAATAGAAAAATTATTGATAATAATTTAACAACACCAAGTTTTTTAGAAAATCATAAAATTTTCAATGATTTTTATAAAAAAAATATTAAATATTCTATAATAGAAGCTTCAAGTCATGGACTTAAACAATCAAGATTAGATGCATTTAAATTCTATGGCGGTATATTTACTAATTTGACCAGAGATCATTTAGATTATCACAAAACATTCAAAGATTATTTTGAATCCAAGCTAATTTTATTTAAAAAACACATAATGAAAAATGGATTTATCATTACTAACTCAGATATAAATCAATTTTTAGCATTAAAAAAAATTGCAGATAAAAAAAAATTAAAAATATTATCCATAGGAAATAGAGGAAATATAATAAAAATTATATCATTAAAACGAATAAATAATTTTTCTTTATTAAAAATTAATGCTTTAAATAAAATATATAATTTAAAATTAAGTTTAATAGGAAAATTTCAAATAGAAAATTTTTTATTAGCTGCAATTTCTATAAATACATTGGGATTTAGTTTTGACAAAATTTTTTCTAAATGCTCTATTATCAAAAACCCTATTGGTAGGTTGCAATTAATTGAAAAAAATAAAAAAAAAGTAATTATTGATTATGCTCATACTCCTGATGCATTAAAAAAAACAATTCAAGAAATCAAATTATTTTTTAATCAAGAAGTAAATTTAGTTTTTGGATGCGGAGGAAATAGAGATAAAGGAAAAAGGAAACTTATGGGTATCATTGCTAATAAATTATGCAAAAAAATATATATTACAGATGATAATCCAAGAAATGAAGATCCAGTCTCTATAAGAAATGAGATTAAAAAAAATTGTCGAAAAGGAGTTGTTATTCCCTTTAGAAAAAAAGCGATTGTGAAATCAATTAAAGATTTAAAAAATGAAATTTTATTAATATCTGGAAAGGGACATGAAAAATATCAAATTATTAAAAATAAAAAAATTTATTTTTCAGATGCAAGATGTGTAAATAGGTATTTAAATTAAATGAATTTAAAAAATAAAGATTTAAAAATAATATTTAATAAAAAAAATATTAAAAAAAACATAAATATAACTAGCTCTACAATTAATAGTAAAGAGGTAAAAAAAGGATCTATTTTTTTTGCAATTAAGGGTAAAAAAACTGATGGTCACTTTTATACAAAAGAGGTTTTGAGAAAAAAATCTGAAATAGTTGTAGTAAAAAAAAATTTTACATTACCAAAATATAATAGGGCTAAGTTTATTAAAGTATCTTCTCCTTTAAAATTTTTAAATAAACTTGCTAGCTACATTAGAAAAAAAAATAATAGTATTTTTATAGGCATTACAGGCAGTTATGGAAAAACAACTTTAAAATCAATGCTTCAATTTTTTCTTTCTAATTATGAAAAAACTTATAGTTCCCCCAAGTCATTTAACAATCAATTTGGGCTACCTCTTTCTCTATCTAACACCCCCCAAAACTCGAAATATAATATTTTTGAGCTTGGGATGAGTCATAAAGGTGAAATCAATAAACTTTCAAAAATTTTATTACCAGACATAGCTATAATTACAAATATAGGACCAGCCCATCTTAAAAATTTTAAAAATTTAAAAGAAATTTGTTATGCCAAGGCAGAAATTTTAAATCATATAACAAAAAATGGGGTAGTTTTTTTAAACAAAGATGATTTTTATTTTAAAACACTGTCACAAATTGCCAAAAGAAAAAAGATTAAAACTATTACATTTGGAAATTCTCTTGGTGCAAATGTGCAAATAATAAAAAAAATAATATATAATAAAAAAAATTTTTTAAAATTAAAAATATTTAAAAATAAATATAAGGTTCAAGTAAAAAATTTTAATAATAATTTTATTCAAAATTTTTTAATAACTTTGGGAGTTCTTGCTTATTTAAATCTTAACTTAAATTATGCTTTAAAACTTTCAAAAAATTTTCCTATTCCGTCAGGCAGGGGTAATCTAGTGCAAAAGAAATTTCGAAACAAAAAAATATTAATAATTGATGAGAGTTATAATGCCAATCCAATATCAATGAATAATGCAATAAACAATTTTTGCCAAATGAATATCAAAAAAGAAAAAAAAGTAATTATAGGAGATATGCTTGAATTAGGTTTAAAATCTAAGTTTTATCATCAACAATTAGCAAATTCACTAAATTCTAAAAGTATTAAAAAAATATATCTTGTAGGTAAAGAAATTGTAAGTACCTACAATAGATTAAAAAATAAAAAGAATTGTTATTTGTACAATAATATCAATGATTTAAGAGATAAATTATCTGAAATATTGGATACAAATTCAGTTTATCTTGTAAAAGGCTCTAATTCTATTGGTTTAAATAAATTATTGAGTAATAATTTTAATTGATGTTAAATTATTTTTTTTCATATCTATCCGTTGATTATAGTTTTTTTAATGTTTTTAAATATATAACTTTTAGAACTGGTCTTGCTATATTTACTTCTCTAGCTTTAGTTTTGTTTTTTGGCAATTCTTTTATAAATTATTTAAAATTATCTAGTGATTATAATCAACCTATAAGAGATGACGGACCATCTAATCACATAGTTAAGAAAGCTGGTACCCCAACATTTGGTGGAGTCCTTATTATTTTCTCAGCTTTGTTTAGTTCTTTTCTATGGTCAGATATAAAAAATATTTTTGTTCTTATTGCCGTTTTTTCTATTTTAAGCTTTGCCCTTTTGGGATTTTTTGATGATTTTCTAAAAATAAAAAAAAGAAATTCTTCAGGAATTAAAGCAAGATACAAATTTTTAATTCAAATTCTCATAGCATTAATGATTACCTATTTAATAAATATTTCAACTGCAGAAAATATTAGAAATGTTCTTCATTTACCTTTTTATAAAAATTTAATCTTTGATTTGGGAACTTTTTATATTTTTTTTGGAATTATAGTTATAGTTGGATCCTCAAATGCCGTTAATTTAACAGATGGATTAGATGGATTAGCAACGGTCCCAGTTATATTAGTTTGTTTAACTTTTATTTTGATTACTTACCTAGTTGGAAATACTATTTTCTCAGATTATTTAAAACTAACTTATATCAAAAATACTGGCGAAATTTGTATTGTTTTGGGATCAGTAGTTGGAGCTTGTTTAGGCTTTTTGTGGTTCAATGCTCCTCCGGCTAAAATATTTATGGGTGATACCGGCTCTTTAGCACTTGGGGGATTTTTAGGAACTATTAGTCTAATGACTAAGCACGAAGTAGCATTAGTTATTGCGGGTGGCTTATTTGTTTTAGAGGCTTCATCAGTTATAATTCAAGTAATATCCTATAAGCTATTTGGAAAAAGAGTTTTTAGAATGGCACCACTTCATCATCATTTTGAAAAAAAAGGTTGGGAGGAATCAACCATTGTAATTAGGTTTTGGATTATTTCTATAATTCTAATGCTAGTAGCTCTTTCCACATTGAAACTTAGATAATGGTTTCATTAAAAAATTTAAAAGATAAAAAAGTTTTAATTTTTGGATTAGGATTATCCGGTATATCCACTGCAAAAAGACTAAAAAAAAATGTAAAAAATTTATCTGTATGGGATGATAATTCTGCAACAAGAATTAATGCCCAAAAAAAATTAGATATAGCTTTTGATAATAATTTTTCATTAAAAAATTATGATTTTATTGTAATCAGTCCTGGTATTAATATCTACAAACATCCAAAAAGAAATTTTTTTAAAAAAAATTTCTCTAAAATTATTACAGACATAGATATTTTTACATCTTCGATAAATTTAAAAAAAAATAAGATAATTTTAATTACTGGAACAAACGGTAAATCAACTTTTTCTAAGCTTCTTTATCATGTTTTAAAAAAAGGTAATAAAAATACCTATTTATTGGGCAATTATGGAAAACCAGTATTGAACTTTAAAAATAACAATAATAAAAATTATTATGTCTTAGAGTTATCATCTTATCAAATTGAATATTCTAAATTTTTAAAATCTCACTCGTGTACAGTTTTAAATATTACCCCAGATCATTTAGATAGACATAGAAACTTTTCTAATTACATAAATATCAAGTTAAAAATATTTAATTCTCTTTTAAGTACAGGCAGAGGTTATGTCAGTGCTGCTTTTCCTTTTTTTAATTTAATTAAAAATAAAAAAGTTTACAAAGTAAATTTTTTGAAGACAAGATTAACAAAAAATAAATTTTTAGATAAAAAAAATTTTTTAAGTAGTATATCGGTCATTTATCAAATCTTAAAATTTTTGAAATTTTCTGATAAAAAAATTTTTAAAGGATTTGACACTTTCAAACCATTGTCTCACCGACAAGAGTTTGTAAGAAAAATCAAAAATGTTAATTTTATTAACGACTCTAAAGCTACAAATTTTGATTCAGCAAAATTTTCTCTAGAGTATTATGATAATATTTTTTGGATAGCGGGCGGCTTGTTAAAAAAAAATGATAAATTAAAGTTATCCGAATCAATCATTAGTAAAATAAAAAAAATATATTTAATTGGTAAGAGCATGTCTGCTTTGCAATCAAAATTACCATCTAAAATAAGCAAGCAAAAGTGCAAGACATTAATTAAAGCTGTACATCAATCATTTAAAGATGCGAAAAATTTAGATTTAAAAAATAGCGTAGTTTTGTTAAGTCCGGGAGCGGCTTCTTTTGATCAATTTAATAATTTTGAACACCGGGGCAATGAGTTTAAAAGAATAGTAAGAAGTATATAGATGTTTAAAAGACAAGATTCTAGTCAACTAGCAGTTTGGTGGAGGGAAATTGATAAAATTATTCTTGTTATAGGAATTTCTTTAATTTTGAGCGGTAATATTTTTAATTTTTTGTCTACCTCAAATATTCCATCTGAAAAACTCTATGATAGCAAGTATTTTTTATTTTATAAGCATTTTACTTTTTCAGTTTTTGGATTTTTAGTTTTTTTACTTTTTTCTTTTATCTCAAATGAAAAAATTAAAGTTTATACTTTGTTAGGTTTCATGTTTTTTTTATTTTTGTTAATTTTGGTTTATTTTGTTGGTATTGATGTAAAGGGATCACGAAGATGGTTAAATATTTTTTTTTTAAGAATTCAACCAGTTGAGTTTATTAAGCCTTTTTTAATTCTTATAATTGCATTAATACTAAATTTAAAAAACTATTCTCAAATTATTAAGTTTTTTTTATCAAGTTTACCGATTTTATGTGTAGGTTTGCTTCTATTAATTCAGCCAGATTATAGCCAAACTTTACTTGTAGTAACAATTTGGATGATAATGTTATTCGTATCTGGTGTTAGCATTTTCTTTATTGCTACAATATCTGCAGTATTGATTTCTCTCATGGTTTCAATTTTATTTTTTTTTAAGGAAAAATTTTTTTATATTTTTGATAGATTAACGAGCTGGCTTGGTAAAGTTGAAATTTCTTATCAATCAGAACAAGCGCTTAACGCAATAAAAGCTGGAGGATTTTTTGGAAGGGGGGTAGGAGAAGGTATTTTAAAAGAAAAAGTGCCCGAAGCTCATACTGATTATGTAACCTCAGTAATTGCGGAGGAATACGGTATATTAATTGTGATGCTTATTTTTTTGATGGTTGCTATTTTAATAATTAGAATTTTTTCCAAAATAAGAAATGCTGAAAATAATTTTAATAAATTAGCATTACTAGGAATTGCAAGTTTAATAATTTTACAATCATTTATTAATCTTGGAGTAACTATTAATTTGTTGCCTTCTACAGGGATGCCATTTCCATTTATTAGTTATGGCGGTTCATCAATCATTGGATCATGTATGGCCCTGGGTTTAGTACTGTCCCTAAGCAAAAAAGTATTATAATGAAAAATAGAATCACTATTACTACTGGAGGAACTGCAGGGCACATATATCCAATGCTAGGTCTTTATGAGCATTTAATACAAAAGGGTTATGTTGTAAATTTTATAACAGACCATAGAGGAAAAAAATATTTTACTCCTAGCATATTAGATAACGTTAAAATTTTAAAAATTAATAGTCCATTTAATTTAAAAGGTTTATCAAAAATATTAAGTTTTTTTTATTTATTTTATGCATGTATTTATTCTGTAATATTATTAATTGTTAATAGACCAAACTTAGTAATTGGATCTGGAGGATATGCTTCTTTTCCAATTTTGACCGCAGCATCTTTATTAAGAATTAATATTATAATTTATGAAACAAATATTATTTTAGGAAAAACAAATAAAATTTTTTATAATAGTTGCAAAAAATTACTTGTTGGCTGTGATGATTTAGATTTTTTTCCAAAAAAATTTCATTCTAAAGCCGCATATGTGGGCCAGTTGGTAAGGAGTGCTTTTTTGGCTGATTTTGAAAGAAAAAACTTAAAAGATCGATTAGTAATTTTAGTAATAGGAGGTAGTCAATCCTCAGAATTTTTTGGCACAAACTTAGCAAAAGCTTTTTCAGATATAGATAAAAATATTTTTCCTCTGCAAATTTATCATCAATGCAAATTTGAAAAGTTTAATGAAATTGAAAATGCCTATGGAGATTTTAAAAATTACAAATTGTTTGAATTTGATTCAAATATACGTGATTTGATGCAAAAATCTAATCTTGCAATTACTAGATCTGGCTCCTCAACACTTTCTGAAATGGTAGCAGTAAACCTTCCTTTTATTGCAGTGCCACTACCCTCATCTTTAGATAATCACCAATTTTACAATGCAAAATATTATGAAAAAAAAGGTTGTTGTTGGGTATTGGAGCAGAATGTTTTTAATGAAGATTCTTTAAAAAAAATAATACTAGAGATTATTAAAAACAATAGGGAACAACTAGATATAAAGATTAGAAGCATGAAGTTGATTAATATGACAAATGCTATAGAAAATTTTGAGAGTGAAATAAATAAATATTTATAAATATGGAACTGAATATAAACAAAAAAGATAAGATACACTTTATTGGCATTGGCGGAATTGGAATGAGTGGTATCGCCTTGATACTAAAAAAAATGGGTTATGATGTGCAGGGGAGCGATATATCCAAGAAAAATAAAAATTTAATAAGTTTAAAAAAACATAAAATTAAACTTTTTTATAAACATCATCCATCAAATATAAAAAATTCTAAGATTGTGGTTATATCCAGTGCAATAGGTAATGATAATGCCGAACTAAAGTATGCGCTTACAAAAAATATTCTAATCATAAAAAGAGCCGATATGCTTGCTCATATTATTTCGTTAAAAAAAAATATCGTTATTTCTGGATCGCATGGAAAAACAACCATAACTTCGTTGGTATCTACTATTTTAAAGGATGCAAATTTTAAACCTACAATAATTAATGGTGGCATAATTAACTCTTTAAAAACTAATGCGACGTTAGGTGATGGTGATTGGACTGTTATAGAGGCCGATGAGTCGGACGGAAGTTTCTTAAAATTTAATAATACATTAGCCATTGCAAGCAATATTGATTATGAGCATATGGACTACTATAAAAATTTTAAAAATTTAAAAGATCAATTTGCTCAATTTTTAAACAAAACTCCGTTATTTGGTAAAAATATTATTTGTTTAGACGACCAAAATTTAAAAAAAATAAAACAAAATTCCTTACAAACAAATTTTTTAACATATGGTTTTAGAAACGAAGCAAATTTTGTCCCACATAATATAGTTTTTAGCAACATGAAGATAAAGTTTGATTTAAAAGTAAATATAAAAAAAAAAATCGTTATAAAAAATATTATTCTAAATTTGATGGGTAAACATAATGTTTTAAATGCTACGGCAGCAATAATTGTAGGAATAACTTTAGGAATATCACTAAAAAAAATAAAAAATTCTTTACAAAATTTTCTGGGTGTTCAAAGAAGATTAACAAAATTATTTGAGGATAAAAAAAGAATTATATTTGATGATTATGCTCACCATCCCACAGAAATTGAAGCTGTATTAGATGCTTGTAAAAGTAATTTTAAGAATAAAAAAATTATTTCAATTTTTCAACCCCACAGGTATTCAAGAGTTAACTCTTTATATAAGGAATTTACTCAATGTTTTTCAAATTCAAATTTAGTTGTTTTGTGCCCCATTTACTCTGCAGGAGAAAAAATTATAAAATTTGATCTTGAGAAGTTTGCACGTAATATTACAAAGAATTCAAATACCGATGTTATTATTGTAAACGATCAGAATAATCTTTACTCATTTTTACACAAAAATAGCAAAGATGAAGAAATAATTATTGCGATGGGAGCTGGTAGCATAAGCCAATGGATAAGAATTATTTCAGAAAAATTAACTAATGAAAAATTTAAATACTAAGGAATTAAACTCCCATTTAAAAAATCAAATTCGTATAAATTATAAATTAAATCAAAACTCTTGGTTTGGTATTGGTGGAACCGCTTCAACTTTTTTTCAACCAAATACAAAACAAGATTTAAAATTTTTTTTAAACAATACAAAATCAAAAAAGATCTTTTGTATTGGATCTGGTTCAAATATTTTGTTTAAAGATCAAGGTTTTGACGGTGTAATTATAAAGTTAGGAAAAGGTTTTTTAAAAATTGAAGAGAACAACTTTTCCATCAGAGCTGGTGCGGCAGCATTAAAAAGCAAAGTTTCCGATTTTGCTCAAAAACTTGGCCTTTCCAATTTTGAATTTTTATCGGCTATTCCTGGTACTGTAGGAGGAGGTGTCTTTATGAATGCCGGATGTTTTGGAAGCGAATTTGCGAATATTGTTGATGAGGTTATTGTTATGGATTTTCATGGAGAGGAGCACAAAATAAAAGACAGGGATATTTTGTTTAGTTATAGAAAGTCAGGAATACCTAAAAATTTTATTATTATTGAGGTTATTTTTAAAAAAACCCAAATGCAAACGCCAGAGCTAATAAGAGAAAAAATCAATTTATTTAAGGAACAAAAAAAAACTAATCAGCCAGGCAATATTAGGACGGGTGGGAGTACCTTCAAAAACCCTTTAGAGCATAACGTAAAAGCTTGGGAGTTAATTAGAAAATATAATTGTGATAAATTAATTTTTGGAAATGCTAAATTTTCCAGTCACCATTGCAATTTTATTGATAACTCAAATTTAGCATCTTCCGAAGATATAGAGAAATTAATAAAAAAAACTCAAGAAATCATTCTAAAAAAATCTGGAATCAAATTAGAGTTAGAAATTGATATTATATGATTAAAAAAAAACGAATATTATTACTATCAGGAGGACCTTCGAAAGAAAGAAAAGTCAGCATTCAAAGTGGAAGTGCAGTTTGTAAAGCACTAAACTCCCTTGGCTATGAAGTCATTAAAATTGATCCAACCTATAAATTTACAAATTTTAAAAAATTTAATTGTTCATTGGCTTTCAACGCACTTCATGGACAATTTGGAGAAGATGGAACAATTCAAAAATATTTAGAAAAGCAAAAAATATCTTATACACATTCAGGTGTAAAAGCTTCAGCACTAGCTATGGATAAAATTAAGTCAAAGAAACAATTTATTAAACAGGGAATAAATACTCCTAAATATAAAATTATTAAAAAGATATCAGATCTTGAAAATCAAATTTCAAATTCTAAATTTGTTTTAAAGCCAATCAATGAGGGTTCAAGCGTGGGAGTTTTGATTTTTGATAACTTAAAAAAAATTAACAAATTACAAATTAGAAAATACTTAAAAAAATATAAAAAACTTCTTCAAGAAGAATTTATTGAAGGAAAGGAGGTTCAGGTAGCGGTTATGGGCAATAGACCATTGGGTGCAATAGAAATTCAACCAAAAAGAAAATTTTATGATTTTAATGCTAAATACAATCCCAAAGCAAAAACTAAACACATTATGCCAGCAAGAATAAATAAAACAATTTACAACCAAATTTTAAAACTTGCGTTACGAGCGCATAAGAGCTTGGGTTGCAAAGGGGTAACTAGATCTGATTTTAGAGTTTCGAATAGTGATAAAATTTATATTTTAGAAACCAATACTCAGCCTGGCATGACAAGTCTCTCATTAGTACCTGAAATTGCTAAATTTAAGGGAATATCTTTTAAACAATTAATTAAGTGGATTGTATTAGATGCATCTATTCGGCGCTAATATAAATATTAAAATTGTAGTTTTGGCCTCTTTTTTTTGTTTAACAACATTCAATATATCGAATTCAAATTTTGGTAATTCGTTATTCAAAATAGAAAATATTTTTTTCAACAAAACTACTTATTTCGAAGAACCAATCAAATCGCAAATACTAGATTATTTAAATAATGAAAGTCTATTATTTGTGAGTAAAAGAAAAATTGCAAATATAATTACTAAAAGTAATTGGGTAAATCATTTAGAGATAAAAAGAGAATTTCCAAATAATATTTCGATTAATATTAAAGAATTTTTCCCCATTGGTTATTATTATAAAAACAATCAACTTTATTTAATTAATAGTAAGTTTTTAATATCGAAATTTAATCAAGAAATAGATTTAAAAAATATGATACGATTTAATGAAGATTTGGATTTAGATCAAATCAAAGTTTTATATAATATTCTAATTTCCAGAAATGATATGTTTTCAAATATTTATCAAATTAATTATTTCAAAAATAACCGATGGGACATTATTCTAAAAGATAAAAAAATAATAAAGTTGGGTGATTATGACTTAAATGAGCAATTGAATAAGTTAAATTATTTTGTCAAGGATCAAAAAGTACATACTATAGACTTGAGAATAAAAAACCGTATTACAATAGGTTATGTTGAATAACTTAAAGCCTACCGGTGTCATTGATCTAGGTTCCTGTGAAACGAAATTTATTATTTTTTTAGTTAAGGAAGCTAAAGTCGAAATTTTAGCGAAGTCTATTATAAAAACACAAGGAATCAGAAAAGGTATAATTTCGGATTTAAATAAATTATCGGATACGATTAAAGAAGTTATTGGTACTGCTGAGGAGCAGGCTAAAATTCAAATTCAAAATATATATTTAGCTCCAAGTCCTCTAAATATCTATAATACAAGTTTTAGCGTTTTCAAAAATATCGGCGGATATGAGATTGAGCAGGAAAAAGATGTGCAATTTTTAATCAATGGTGGCGTGGACCTTTTTAGGGAGTTTCATCAAAATTATAGTATTTTGCATTTAATTAATTCAAATCTTAGAATAGATAAATATAATCAAGTTGATAATCCGCTTGATTTAGCAGCAGACTCTCTCGAGAGTGATATGCATATAATGTATTGTAAAAATAATTTAATTAAAAATTTTCAAAAAATAATTAATAAATCATATCTAAAATTAGGTAGAATAATTTATTCACCCTATACTTTGAGTTTAATAGCACATCGGGAGAGTCCATTATCAGAAAATATTATGTCAATTGATTTTGGACATGAAAAAACTTCTTTAAGTATTTTTAAGAATGATAATTTTGAATTTACTTCAACAGTTCCTATTGGATCTTGGCATATAACAAATGATATTTCTAAAGCGCTTAATTTAAATATGGAAATTGCTGAAAATTTAAAAATAAATTACGGAACGTGTAGCCCAGATCAACAAAATATTTCTAAAGAGTATATTGAAAGTCAAAATTCAGAAATCAAATCATATAAAAAGGTTTCGAATAATATTTTAAACAAAATTATTACGTCTAGAGTTGAAGAAATTATTGATTTTATAAATAAAGAATTATTATTTTATTCAACTAATGAAAAATTTTTTAATAAAATAATAGTAACAGGAGAAGGTTCTAAAATAAGAGGATTTCAAAACTTACTTAAGAAAAACTTAAGTATAAAATCGTTAATTATTGAAAATTTTAATTCTAAGCTAAAAAATGACATACCTGATAATTTTGATATTTGTATTTCAATGATAAGCTTAATAGTAAATCCTTATAACAAAGAAATACCATACTTTGAAAATGTAAAAAAAAATTTTTTTGAAAAACTTTATTCTATTATTTAATTAAATTAATAGAATTTAAGTGTAATATTTCTTGAATCGATAGAAATATATATTCGATGTATACTATTATTTATGTCATAAATAATCAAAAAACTATTAAAAAAAAAATTATTATTAGATGGTATTGGGCCTTCATACTGGATTACTAATAAAATTAAGTTCTTGAGCCAGCAGATATAGATAATGGAATTTATTTTTTAAGATCAGATATAAAAAAAAGTCAAGCCAATATTAAGCTAATTGGAAAAATGTTATTCAATCAAATTTATGTACAAAAATTTCAAATAAAAATGGAGATCACAGTTATCAACAATTGAGCATTTAATGTTTGCTCTTTATAGTTTAGGAATAACAAATTTAATTATTAGAAATAAATGGTCCTGAAGTTCCAATTATGGATGGAAGTGCAAAAATCTTTATAGAAGAAATTTTAAGACATAGGTTTGATTGAACAACAAAAAAGCTATACTCAAATAATAAATTATCAAAATCTTTTGAAATTAAGAGTGAAAAAAAATTTATTAAATATGAGCCAACAGAAAAAAATATTTAGAAATTGATTATACAATAAATTATAATGATCAATTTATAAAAAAACAAAATTTATAATTTACAAGATGCTAAAAAAAATTATTCAGAAGTTTATAATTGTAGAACTTTTTGTCATCAGGAAGATTTAGAAAAAATATTTTGCAATGGGACTTGCAAAAGGTGGTTCTCTAGATAATGCTATTGTCATTTCTGGAAATAAAATTTTAAATCAAGAGGGCTTAAGATATAAAGATGAGTTTGTAAGACATAAAATTTTAGATTGTCTTGGAGACTTGTATTTATCAGGATATTTTATTAGTGGAAAAATTACCTGTTCTCAAGGTGGTCATGAGTTAACAACAAATTTAATAAAAAAAATTTTTAATAATGAAAAATAATTATCAATAATTATAACTAAGGATAACAACCTGATTAAAAAAAATATTAAAAAAATAAGTCACTACATCAAGATATTCAAGCTGTAGTTTAAATTTATAAATTAGTATAATTACATTATAAATTAAAATTTATGTTATATAAATAAAATCTTTATTTTCATATTAATAATATTTTTATTTTGCTATCGTGCACGTCAAATACAAATAAAACGATTGAACAAAAACAAAGTACCAGAATTAAATAATTTATACAAAGAAGCTTATGATAAATTTGAAAAAGGTAATTATAATGACTGCTATTAAATTATTTGAGCTAGTTGAAAAAGATTATTCTTATACAGAATGGGCTCCAAAAGCTTTATTAATGAGATCTTATATTTATTATGATACTAGCAAGTTATATTAGACGCTTTAGCAAATTTACAAAAATTTAAAACAAGATATTCTGGAAATAAAGATATTGCATTATGCAGAATATTTAATTGCAATGTGTTTGTTTGAACAAATTAATTTTGTATCATTGATCACAAGAAAATACAGAATTAGCATTAAAACAATTTAATAAAATTATTAAAAATTATCCAAATTCAAGTTATGCAAATGATTCTAAATTTAAAATTGATTTAATTAATGAGCAATTAGCTGGCAAAAGAAATGTATTTAGCAAGATATTATATAAAAAGAGAAAAATGGATTCCAGCATTATATAGATTAAATAATATTGTAAAAAATTATCAAACAACAATTTATATTGAAGAAGCTTTACATAGACTTAGTAGAAATTAATTATAAAATAGGAAATATTAATTCATGCAAAAAAATATGCAGCAATTCTTAGGATATAATTATAATGATAGTGATTGGTATAAAAAATCATATAATATTGTAGAAAGTAAAAATATTTCTATTGATAAAAAAGAAAAGAAAAAAAGTTTTAAAGAAAAATTTAAGCAGTTAATTAATATTCAATAATTAACTATGATAAAAACCATAGAGGAGTATCAAAAAAAATTACAATTATTAAATAAATACGATAAGTTTTATTATAATTCTGCAAAACCAAAAATATCTGATGCAGAATATGATCTTCTAAAAAAAGAACTCATAGATTTTGAAAAGAAAAATAGTAAATTTTCTTTTGTTTCAAAAAAAGTAGGATTTGAACCCTCCCAAAAATTTACCAAAGTAAAGCATGCAGAAAAAATGTTATCATTGGATAATGCCTTTGATTTTGAAGATGTGCAAAATTTTCTAAAAAAAATTAAAAATTATTTAAATTTAGAAAGTATTAGTGAATCTAGTTTTGATAGCAGAACCAAAAATTGATGGTATCTCTGCTTCTTTGATTTATCAGAATGGAAATTTAATAAGAGGTCTTTCTAGAGGTGATGGAGAATTTGGTGAAGATATTACAGAAAATTTAATAACTATTAAAGAAATTCCCAAAAAAATTAGTATTAAAAATTTACCTGAAATTTTTGAAGTTACGAGGTGAGGTTTATATTTCAAAATCAGATTTTGAAAAAATAAAAGATCAATTTGCAAATCCTAGAAATGCTGCAGCAGGATCTTTAAGACAAAAGGATGCAAAAAATACATCAAAAATTCCTTTAAAATTTTTTGCGTATAGTACAATTCAAAAAAACCAAGTAAACTTTACAACTCAGAATGATTTTTTACTTTTTTTAAGAAAATGTAATTTTAAAACCAATGAACTATCAAAAGTAATTTACAATATTAAAGAACTTAGAAGATTACTATAACAATCTTGAAACAATACGATCTTCTTTGGATTACGATATTGATGGAATCGTTTATAAAATAAATGATTTTACACTTCAAAAAAGACTTGGAAATTTATCAAATAGTCCAAGGTGGGCTATCGCCCATAAATTTTCTGCTGAAAAGGCTTTTTCTGTAATCAAAGATATAGAAATACAAGTTGGTAGAACTGGTGCGTTAACACCAGTTGCGAAAATTGAACCAGTTACTGTTGGAGGTGTTGTAGTATCGAATGCAACTTTGCATAATGAAGATGAAATTAAAAAGAAAGATATTCGAATTAATGATGTTGTTAAAATTCAAAGAGCTGGAGACGTAATACCGCAAGTTGTTGAAGTTGATTTTTCTAAAAGAAAAAAAAATAGCAAACCTTATAATTTTCCCTCAAAATGTCCTTGTGGATACGAAACTATTAAAGAATTTAATGAAATAACAAAAAAATTTGATTCAGTTAGAAGATGCCCAGATATTTCATACGACTGCTCTTTTATTGCAAAAGAAAAATTAAAACATTTTGTGTCCAAAGATGCATTAAATATAGATGGACTTGGCAAGAAAGTAATAGATAGTTTTTGGGATTTAGGATTTATAAAATATCCATCTGATATTTTTAATTTGGATTATAATAAAATTAAAGAACTTGATGGATGGGGTGAACTTTCGGTTAGTAACTTAAAAGAATCGATTGAAAAAAGTAGAGATATAACTCTTGAAAAATTTATATTTTCTATAGGTATAAGACATATTGGCCAGGAGAATGCAAAAATTATTTCTTCTTATTTAAAATCGATTAAAAATTTTCTAAAACTGTTTGATAAAAATAATCTTGATAGCGAATTACAAAATATCAATGAAATTGATGGAATTGGAGAAACTCAAATTAAAACTCTTAAAAATTTTTTTACAAATAAAAAAAATGAAAATTTTATTTTTTTACTTTCAAAAGAATTAAGAATTCAAAATTTTGAAATTATAACCAAAGGAATTTTTGCAAACAAAACCTTAATGTTTACGGGCGGATTTGAAAAAATGAGTAGATCAGAATCTAAGTCTGTTGCTGAATCACAAGGTGGTAAAGTTTTGGGAAGTATTAGCAAAAAATTAAATTACTTAGTAGTCGGAAACTCTAAACCCACTAAAAGCAAAATTGAAAAAGCTAAAGAACTTAACGTAGAAATCATTAGTGAAAATGAATGGTATGACTTATTAAATAGGTGAACATTGAACTTTTAAAAATTCTAATTCTCTTTTATTCATAAACGCTTTTAAGCTATCGAATACATGCTCATGATAATTGTTAATATATAATATCTGTTTTTTTGTAAGCATGCTTTTGATAATTAGTTCTTTTTCATAAGGAACAAGAGTTAAGTTACAAAATCTAAATTTTGTATTAATTTTTTCGACAAATATTAAATTTTCAATCCTGATACCAAATTTATTAGTTTTGTAAAAACCAGGTTCGTTTGAAACAATTTCTCCACCATAAAATTTTTGATTACTTAATTTTGATATCGAAGGTGGAGTTTCATGCACATTTAAAAATTGACCAACCCCGTGTCCAGTACTATGATTAAAATCTAGGTTTTCTTGATTTAAAAATTTTCTTGCCACCCGATCAAGATCTTGACCACAAGTTTTTTTATTTATTTTATATTCATGAACAGCTATATGACCTTGCAATACTAGTGTATAAATTTTTTTTTGAAACTTAGAGGGATTTCCAAATAAAACTAGTTCTTGTAATATCAGTAGTCCCTAATTTATACTGACCTCCAGAGTCTATTAGGTATAGATTGTTATCGGTAAACTTTAAGTTTGTTGTTTTGGTAGCTCTGTAATGAATAATAGCTCCATTTTTACCAAATGCAGATATCGTTTGGAAACTTGAAAAAAGATAGGATAAATTTTTCTTTCTAAACTGCTCTAACTTATGCTCAGCTTTAATTTCATTGATTTTATTTATATTTTTCTGCTTTTTTAACCAAAACATAAACTTTGTAACCGCAACACCATCGTATAAGTGACATAGCTTTGTATTTAAAATTTCAGTCTCATTTTTTTTGGATTTTAAATTAAAAATTGGGTCATTTTGAAATTTAAATTTGAAATTATTTTTTTTTAAAAAATCAATAATAGAAAAAGAGGTATTTTGATCAACACCAATAATGGTATTTTTATATTCCAATAATTTTTTAAATATTTGATTTTCATTGATAAATATAATTTTTTTTCCATAAAATTGTTTTATAGATGAAGTTATTTTTTTTAATTTACAGAATATAAATATATTATTTTTAGTTATTAATGCGCTTGAATTAAGAATAGGACTAAACTTCGTATCGTGACCTCGTATATTTAAAAGCCAGCAAATATTTTCAGAACTTTGAATTAAGTAAGCTTTTTTATTATTAATTTTAAGAATTTTTTTTATCTTAGAAATTTTAATTTTGTGATCTTCTCCATGAAAATTTTCTGTTAATATAAAGGCTTTATTATTTTCATTTTGATTTCTTTTCCAAATCTTATCAATTAAATTTTCCTGAATTGGTAACTAAATTCTTATTTTTATTTATCCATGAGTATTTAAATAAACTTGGATCAAATCCTATTTTAATATTTAATTTTTTTATAAACTCATGAATAGATTGTTTTGATATTTCAAGAATTGTAAAATTTTTTGAAGATTCGATTTTAGCTTGTAAGGTATATCTACCATCTACAAATAAATAATTTTTATTTTTTAAAATCAGAGCATATCCGAATGAACCAGAAAAATCTGATATATATTTTAGTCTGTCGTTATTATCATTTACAAACTCATTAAAATATTTATCATTTTTTGGAATAAGATATCCTTCAACATGATAATTTGAGATAAGATATCTTAATTGATCTATTTTATTCATTATCAATTTTTTGAAGAAATTTATCTATAACTTTTTTTTCTCCAGCATTTTTGAAATTTATCAAAACTTTATTACCATCTATATGTATTACTTTTCCAGTTCCAAATGTTTCATGAGTAACAGTATGACCAATTTTGAACTTTGTTAAATTATTTGAATAATTAATACTTTTAACTTTTTCTTTATTTTTTTCTTCCTGATATCTTTGCCATCCTGGACTTTTTTTGCTTTGGTTAAAACTTAACTCTTGAGTAAAATCAAAATCATTAAATTTTTCTTCTATTACTTCATTAACTTTTAAAAACTTCTTATCTAATTCATCTATAAATCTAGAGGGTAGAGATGGCATCCAATCATTATTATCATTTTTTGCGCTACCAAAAAATTTTCTATTATTTGCAAATGATATGAATAATCTTTTTTTAGCCCTAGTTATTGCAACATACGCCAATCTTCTTTCTTCCTGTACAGCCATATCGCCTTTCTCCTCAATTGATTTTTGATGAGGAAACATTCCTTCCTCCCAACCAGGTAGGAAAACACAATCAAACTCTAAGCCCTTCGCAGCATGAATGGTCATCAAATTTATTTTGTCACCTTCCCATTCTTCATCTATTGCAGTTTGCAATGATATATTCTCTAAAAATTCAATTAGACTAGAGTAATTTTTCATCGAAATTCTCAATTCCTTTAAATTTTCTAACCTAGCATCTGCTTCTGGACTTTTTTCATTCATAAGCATTATGGTATAGCCAGATTCATCCAGAACCCTTTCAAGCAATTCTACATGGCCAACTTCTTTGGAAATTTTCGTCCAGTTTTCAATAAGTTTTATAAAATTTTTTAAACTTTCTTTTGTTTTAGGTTTTAATTCTTCACCCTCTAACATCTCAACAGAAGTCTCATAAAGATTGTTATTATTTTTTCTCGAAAGTTCGTGAATTTTTTGCAATGTAGTGTCGCCAATAGATCTTTTTGGCATATTGATAATTCTTTCAAAAGCCAAATCATCATTTTTTTGATGTATTAGTCTTAAATAACAAAGCGCATCTTTTATTTCAGCTCTTTCGTAAAATTTTGTACCACCAATTACTCTGTAGGGTAATCCAATTCTAATAAATCTTTCCTCAAATTCTCTTGTTTGAAATGCTGCTCGAACTAAGATTGATATATTATTAATAGAAAAATGATTTATTAACTCTTTTTCAATTATATCAGATACACCTACAGCTTCATCTCTACCATCTGAATATGAGTTTACCCAAACTTTTTCACCGTCGCTAAAATCAGACCATATTTTTTTCCCTAATCTATCATCGTTATTAGTAATTAAAGATGAAGCAGCATTGATAATATTTTTGCTCGATCTGTAGTTTTGTTCAAGTTTAATAATTTTAGTTTTTTGATAATTTTTTTCAAAATCTAAAATATTTTTAACTTCTGCACCTCTCCAGCTATAAATTGACTGATCATCATCTCCAACAACACATATATTGTTATGACTATCTGTAATTAAATTAAGCCATAAATTTTGTATAAAGTTGGTATCTTGAAATTCATCTACTAAAATATATTTAAAACTTTTTTTGAAGATATTTTGTATTTCTGGAAAATTTTTAAAAATAGTAATGCAGTGTAAAATTAAATCTCCAAAGTCAACACAGTTCATTATTTTCAATCTATCTTGATAGATTTTGTATACTTTGAGCGCATTGCTGCGCATAAAATCAGATGTTGAATTTTTTATCTCATGTGGAAGTAGCGCTTTATTTTTCCATTGGTCTATTTGATAAGCAATAAATTTTGGAGGATTATGTTTTGGATCAATATTTTCTGCGCTAAGAATATTTTTAATGAGCTTTAACTGATCTAATGTATCTAAAATAGTAAAACTAGGCTTCAATCCCACTGTTTCAGCATATTTTCTTAAAATTTTGTTACTAATAGAATGAAAAGTACCAAGCCAAGGTACTGAATTCGAGTTTAGATTGGTAAGTTTTGTTATTCTCTCTCTCATTTCATTTGCTGCTTTATTAGTGAAAGTTACACATAGAATTTGATTGCTAAAACATTGTTTGGTTTCAATTAAATGAGCTACTCTAGTAGTAAGAACTTTTGTTTTTCCTGAACCGGCTCCCGCCAAAATAAGCAGTGGCCCATCTTGATGCAAAACAGCCTCTTTTTGTTGATTATTAAGCGTATTTAGATAGTTTGAGTGTGCCTGATTCATGAATATTAAATAAATTATTAAATATTAAATACAACAATAAAACATGAAACAAAAATTTTTTCTGAATAAATTTTTTTTCAAAATATCAGCTATTTTTATTTTAGCTTTTGGAATTTTTTTTCTGGGACCTTTTATTTTTAATATAGAGGCATACAAAAATAAATTAGAACTAATACTTTCGTCTACATTTGATGCTGAAGTAAAAATAGAAAGTAACATAGAATATTCTATTAAATTTGGTCCAAAAATTATTCTAAATAATATTCTTTTTGAAAATAATTCTGAGGAAGGTTTGTCTGGAAATATAAATTCAATCGAGATTTCTATTAATCCAATAGATGTTGTTACAAAAAAATTTAATCTACATAAAATTAAATTATTAAATGGAAGCATGTCTGTGCCCTATCAATTTTATAGAGAGGTTAATTAAAGAAAATAATAATCAATTTTCAAATTTACAATTTGAAAATATGGATTTTAAAATTTTTAATAATAACTCAGAGTTTCAATTAGATGGAAACAATGGATCTTTAGTAAGCAAAAAAAATCAACTGATTGCATCTGAAATTAGAGGATCGCTTGGAACCTATAATTACCAATTAAGGTTCAAAGATAATTTAATTAATTTTTCTATTCCTAGAATTAAATTAGAGGCTGAGTATCAATTAAAATCAGATAAATTACAAAATTCTTTTTTACAAATTAAATCTGCTAACAATTTATTTGTTCCAGGTCTTGATAATATTTATCTAAGAGCTAACGTTATTCATGAAAAAGATGAGGTAAGCTTAAAAGATATTAAACTTACATCATCTGCTTATAATGGATTTGGTTCAATTAATTTTAAAACCAATCCAAACCTGACTATTACTACAGACTTAACTTTTGGAAGAACTAATTTCACAAATATTCCAAATAAAATTATTACTAATTTTTTTCAAAATACTGTATTTGATTTAGCTTCTATGTTTAATGCAAATTTTAAAGTTAATTTTAAACATATACTTCTAGATCAAGATTATTTTGAAGATTTATCTCTCGATATTAAATTCTTAGAGGGTGATATTATTATTAATAATTTTGAATTTGTTTCTAATTCTAATAATTTAATTTTTTCTGGAAGAATAGTTGATGAGAATAGGGATAAATTGTTTTTTTTTAATACAAAATTTAGAACAAAAAATTTAAAAAAATTATGTCTTAAAATTTGTAAAAACACCCCTCTAAAAGAAAATTATTCTATGGTAGCTGAAGGAGTTTATAATATTAGACATGCAAAACTGACTTTAGATGATTTTTTTTCTGAAAAGAAATATAGCAATCAAGACCTCATTGATCTTTCCAATAAAATTAATACGATGAACGCAGGTAGGTTTGAGAGATTTTTAGAATTAAAAAACTTCTTAAGTTTGTACTAATTATTGCGGATGAACCATTTTTCTTGGGTTCATGATTTTTGCATATTCCTCTTCACTAACCAACCCGGTTTTAAGGGTTTCTTCTTTTAAATTGGTTCCATTTTTATGAGCAGTTTTTGCAATTTTACTTGCATTATCGTACCCAATTTTCGGTGCAAGTGCTGTAACCAGCATTAAAGATTCATTTAGCAATTGATCAATTCTTTTTTTATTAGCTTTGATACCTTTTACGCAAAAATCAACAAAGCATTGAACGGAGTCTGATAATAGATCTATGGATTGTAAAATATTGTGAGCAATTAGTGGCTTGAAGACATTTAGTTCAAAGTGACCATGCGAACCTGCCATAGTAATACCATTGTGGTTACCAATGACTTTGACACATACCATTGTAACAGCTTCGCACTGAGTTGGATTTACTTTTCCCGGCATAATCGAAGATCCAGGTTCATTTTCAGGTAGAATTAATTCACCATATCCAGCTCTTGGACCTGATCCTAAAAAGCGAATATCATTTGCTATTTTCATTAAAGCCACAGCTGTTGTGTTAAGAGTGCCTGAAAAATTAACAATAGAATCGTGTGCAGCTAAAGCTTCAAATTTATTCTTTGCTGTATGAAAAGGTAGTTTAGTAATTTTTTTAATTTCAGATGCAATTTTATGATCCCATCCTTTTCTTGAATTAATCCCAGTTCCTACCGCCGTACCACCTTGTGCTAAGGGATAAATTTCAAGTAGAGCCCTCTTGATTCTTGATAGAGCTTTTGAAACTTGCATATGATATCCAGAAAATTCTTGTCCAAGAGTAAGAGGTGTTGCATCTTGTAAATGCGTTCTTCCAATTTTTACAATATTTTTAAATTCATTCATTTTTTTTGCCAGAGCATTTTCCAAAGATTGAATGGCAGGAATTAATTTTTTGTTAGCTTGAATTGCAATAGCAATGTGCATTGCTGTAGGAAAGGTATCATTTGTGGATTGAGCTTTATTGACATGATCATTAGGGTGAACTGGATTTTTACTTCCCATTTTTCCTCCAAGCATTTCAATGGCCCTGTTGGCAATGACTTCGTTTACATTCATGTTAGTTTGAGTTCCAGAACCTGTTTGCCAAACTTTTAAAGGAAAATGGTCATCATGCTTACCAGCGATCACTTCTTCAGAAGCTTTAATAATAGCTTTAGCAACTTTAGGAGTAATATCTTTATATTTTTGGTTAACAATTGCTGCTGCTTTTTTTACAATCGCAATCGCATGTATTAATTCGATTGGAACATTAGTTTTTCCAATTTTAAAAAACTGCAAAGAACGTTGAGTACCAGCTCCCCAGTACTTGTCTGCGGGAACTTTTATTTTTCCAAAACTGTCTGATTCAATTCTTGAGGCCATCCTTAATCAAATAACAATATATCAACTTTTTTAACAATATTGCTATATAATAAAACGAAACTTTTGCCGCAATCTTTAAAATAAAAATTATGTTAGATTAATGAATTTTTAATAATTGCGGCTTTTCTAATATTTTTTGTTTATTCGCTATAAATCGTAACATAAATCATCAGCATTATTAAAGCATTAGCCAAAACAATAGCCGAAACAGTTCTTGAAAAAAAAGATGATTCCTTTTTTTTAATCTGAATTGGATTTATTTCTGCAGTTTTTATAAGTTTTAGCATGTTAATTTCTCCTATAAACTCTATGTATTCGAAGAATAAGACCATTTCTTGATCAAACTTTGTTTGTTTTGATCAAGGCGCAAAAGTTGCGCCTTGAATTGGAAAACTTATTTAAGGATTGTGAGTGCTTCTTCCAATAACTTATGGCCTAATTTAAGATTTTAAAGCCTGTAGTATATCTTCTTTAAGATCTTTAATATCTTCCAAACCAACTGAAAGTCTTACCAAGTTAGAAGTAATCCCCAAAGACAGTCTGTCTTCTTCTCCTAAAACTTTGTGGGTAGTGGTTGTTGGGTGAGTTACTAAAGATTTAGTATCACCAAGATTATTAGAGATATCAAAAATTTTTAGCTTATTAATAAATTTAAAAGCTTCTTTTTGTTTACCTTTGATTTTAAACGCAACCATGGTTCCCCCTTTATCTTGCTGTTTTTTGGCAAGGGCGTATTGAGGAAATGATTTTAGAAAAGGGTAATACACTTTTTCTACATTTTTGTGTTTTTCTAATTCTTTGGCAATTTGTAAAGCGCTTTCAGATTGAGCATAAACTCTAATTTTAATTGTTTCTAAACTTTTTAATAATACCCAGGCATTAAAAGGACTTATGCAAGGGCCAGTGTGTCTTAAGAAAGGTTTTAAGATATCTTCTTTAAATTTTTTACTTGAGCATACGGCTCCACCCATTGCTCTTCCCTGTCCGTCAATATGTTTGGTTCCTGAATAAATTATTACATCTGCTCCAAATTTAACTGGCTGTTGTAAAATAGGAGATGCAAAAATATTATCAACAACACTCGTAATTTTATTTTTTTTTGCAAGTAAACAAACTTGTTTAATATCAATTATCTCTAAACAAGGATTGGAAGGAGACTCAAAGAAAAAAATTTTAGTATTTTTTTTAATATTTTTTTTCCACTCATCTATTTCTTTTCCATCTATAAAAGAAACCTCTATTCCAAATTTTGGCAAAATCTCTTTGAGAATATATCTGCACGATCCAAATAATGCTGAAGACGAAACTACATGATCTCCAGTTTTAAGTTGACACATCATTGCTCCGAAGACTGCGGACATACCACTTGATGTTGCAAAACAAGCCTCAGAACCATCTAACAAAGCTAAACGCTGTTCAAACATTTCAATGGTCGGGTTGGCATACCTTGTATATTGAAATCCAGTTTGTTCACCTTTGAAGATGGCCTCTGCTTGTTCTGCTGATTCATAAACAAAGCCAGAGTTTAAAAATAAAGCTTCAGATGTTTCTTTAAAATTAGACCTGTTTAGACCGCCTCTAACTAAATAAGTGTCTTGCTTGTATTTATTCTTCATTTTTTTGTTTTAATTAGCCCTTAATTCTTTTGCTGCATTTACCATTTTTGTTAATGCATCAATTGTTTCTGGCCATCCTCTAGTCTTTAGCCCACAGTCAGGATTTACCCATATTCGAGTTGGATCAATGAGTTTAGAAGCTTTTTGAATAAGCTCTTTCATTTCTTCTGTAGAGGGAACTCGAGGCGAATGAATATCATATACACCTGGACCCACTTCATTTGGATATTTAAATTTTTCAAATGTAGTTAATAACTCCATCCTTGATCTTGATGTTTCAATTGAAATAACATCAGCATCTAAGGCTGCAATTGAGTCGATGATATCTTCAAATTCAGCGTAGCACATATGCGTATGAATTTGGGTTTCATTTTTAACTACAGCAGCTGAAATTTTAAAACAGTCAACTGACCAATTAAGATATTCTTTCCAGTTTTTTTTCTTTAAAGGCAAACCTTCACGTAGTGCAGGTTCATCAATTTGAATCATGCGAATACCATTTTTTTCAAGATCTTCTACCTCATCACGAATAGCAAAAGCAATTTCTTGAGCAGTAAATTTTCTTGGTTGATCGTCTCTTACAAAAGACCACTGTAAAATAGTAATAGGACCTGTTAACATTCCTTTGACGATTTGCTTTGTTTGCTCTTGGGCAAATTTAGACCATCGAACGGTCATAGCATGAGGTCTTGATACATTACCAAAAATGATTGGCGGCTTAACGCAACGAGAACCGTAACTTTGTACAAAGCCACTTGATGTAAAAGTAAAACCTTTTAGTTGTTCACCAAAATATTCTACCATGTCATTACGCTCGAACTCACCATGTACAATAACATCAATTCCTATTTGCTCTTGTTTTCTAATGGTATCAATAGTTTTTTCTTCTAAAAACTTTTCATAGCTTTGTTCATCAAGTTCTCCTCTTTTGAATTTAGCTCTAGCCTGCCTAACATCAGTAGTTTGAGGGAAAGAACCAATCGTAGTAGTAGGATATTTTGGTAAAGCAAAAATATTTTTTTGAACTTTAGCACGCTCTGCATATCCTAATTTTCGATCAATAATTGATTTATCAATAGTTTTAATTCTATTTTTAACAGCATCATCATGTATTAATGTTGATGTTTTTCTATTTTCGACATCACTAATATTTTGATCAAGTTCTGTTTTATGTGATCCTTCATTTATATAACCTTTTATAATATTTAATTCTTGTAGCTTTTGTTTAGCAAAGGATAGCCATCTTTTTATTTCAGATGGAACTTTTTGCTCAAGATCTAAATCATAAGGAGAATGAAGTAGAGGACAAGAGGATGAGATAATTACATCCCCGGAGGTATTATTTTTAATAAAATTAATTTTTTCTTGAAGGTTAGCTTTCCAAACATTTCTACCATCGACTAATCCTAAAGATAATTTTTTTGATGAATTTTTAACATATTCTTGATTTTTAGTTCCACGAACTAAGTCCAAATGCACAACATCAACATTGCTATCAAAAACTTCTTTTTGAACATCTTCATTCAAATCTTCAAAATAAGTTGTTAATAGTATTTTACTTGAACCCGCTGCCTGCTTCAGTTCATTAAGAGTAGCTTTAATCTTTGAAACTGTATTAGCATCTAAATCTTTAACTAGAATTGGTTCATCAATTTGAATCCATTGAGCTCCTAATTCAGAGAACTTTTTAATTATTTCTTTGTAAACAGGAACTATTTTACCCAATAAATCAATAGTATTTGATCCATCAATTCCTTTAGATAGTGATAAAAAAGTAAGAGGTCCTAAAATTACAGGTTTGGTATCAAATCCTGCCTGCTTTGCTTCTTCATATTCAGCAAAAGGTTTGTTGGAGCTTAATTTAAATTCCTGATTTTTGGATAATTCGGGAACAAGATAGTGATAGTTAGTGTCAAACCATTTTGTCATTTCTAAAGCCGGCACGTCTAACTCTGATGTTTGTGATCCTCGCGCCATGGCAAAATATGTTTTCAATGTGACTTCGTTTCCATCCCATTTGTAGCGTTTTGGGATAGCTCCTAATAAACAAATGACATCTAAAACCTGATCATAAAAAGAAAAATCATTTGAAGAAATTAAATCCACTCCATTATCTTTTTGGGTTTGCCAATTTTGTTTTCTTAAATCTTTTGCAACCGCATGTAGATCTTGTTCTTTAATCTCTCCTTTCCAAAACTGTTCTAATGCTTTTTTTAGTTCTCTTTTTGGTCCAATTCTTGGATATCCAATTGATGCTACTTGTATCATGCTCTTGCTTCTCCTTTATTTTTATTATTATTTTTAATATTATTTTGCAGTGACAAAAGTCTTGTGCATACCGCAAAAGTTAATTCATATTTATTCAGTGTATAAAAATGAAATTCATTTACTTCTTCTTTTTTTAATTTTTTTACTAGATCACTTGCTAGACTTGCACCCACTAAACTTTGAACCTCTGGAGCTTCATCTAAATTTGTAAATTCATTTGCAACCCAGTCAGGAATAGAAGCTCCACACATTTTACTAAAATTTTGAATTTTTTTAAAATTAGAAATAGGCATGATGCCAGGTATTAGTTGCGCTTTTATTCCTGCTGCTGAAACGGTATCTCTATATTTTAAGAAAACATCTTTATCAAAAAAATATTGTGTTATAATTTTATTAGCACCAGCATCTACTTTTCTTTTTAAATTATCGATGTCTTCTTGTTTATTTTTGGAGTCAGGGTGTATTTCTGGATATCCACCTACAGCAATATCAAAGTTTGCCAATTTTTTTAAACCAGCTACCATATCTGCAGCGTTCACATATCCATTGGGGTGTGGAGCGTATTTTTTTCCCTTTTCTCTCACATCCCCTCTAAGTGCAACGATTTTAGAAATTCCTTTTTCAAACCAACCAAGTGCAAGATCGTTAATCTCATCTTTGGACATGTCCACACATGTCAAGTGACCAGCTACAGGTACAAGGGATTCTTTGTTAATTCTTTTTACAAATGAGTCAGTTTTTAATCTCTCTCCACCACCAGCGCCAAAAGTCACTGAGAAAAATTGTGGGCTAAAGTTTTCTAATTTTTTTAAACTTTCCCATGCCTTTTCCTCAGCAATAGAGTTTGCTGCTGGAAAGAATTCAAAACTTAATTTTAAATTTGTATCATTCATAATTTTTTATGATCAAATTTTCGGTGATTTTAATTGAGACTTTCAAAAAAAAACCACCGGCTAGAGCGGTGGTTAAAATCGCTTTAGCTGGTTTTATAAAGCGCCCGCAATTTGAACTAAATCAGCGCTAAAAGTGTTATATTTCCTAAATAGCAATTTGTAAACCCCAAGAAATGTAAGATTTAATGCTTATGATTATGAGAGCCACCAAGGCCACAGGGCATTGCATTAATGGATCCAGAAGTTTCTCCCTCTTTGTGGAATAAAGGATTATAAGCCACACCACTATAGTTATGTTCATAGAGAATAATCGCAAAAATTAAAGTTAATAAGGATAGAAAAATTATATTCTTCATTAATAAAAGTACTTTCTAGTTTTCACTCCAAAGTATGATCCAATAAAAGCAAACAAAAACCAAACCCAGCCATGAACACTTCCTGAGGCTATACCACTAAACAAAGCTCCAATATTACAGCCAAAAGCTAATCTTGCACCATAACCCATAAAAAAACCTCCAATTATTGCAGCGACTAATAATTTTTTATTGATTGGTAATTGATTAGAAAAATTTCCTGATAGTGCTGATGCTATTAATGCACCTAAAATTATTCCTAAATTCGAAACAGTTGTGGGATCTGCTAATAAACTATTTTCTAATGCAATAGCAGGGTAGGATAATTGCCAATAGGTCCAATTACTTACATCAACACCAAGCAAAGTAATAATTTTCGCTCCCCATAACCCAAAAGAAAATGTTACAGACCAAGGATGGCCAGCTGCATGTAACATCAAAAAACTAAAAAAAACTAAACAGACGGATCCTAGAATTAACGGCCAAGCACCTCTTATTATATTTGTATTTTTAAAATTAAAAATATTGAACTGGGAAAATTTTTTATTATTTTTTTTATCAAAATAAGAAACTAACCAGTAAAAAAATATAATTAAGCCTAACTGAAATATTAAAACTTCTGTTTTAGTATAGTTGTCTAATAAAGAAATGGCACCAAGAGAAGGTACTGAAGACCAAAAAGAAAAATGATACGTACCTACCAAAGAACCGATAATAAAAAATATTAAGGTCACAACCATTTTTGTGTTACCACTGCCTGCTGTAAATAAAGTTCCAGAGCCACATCCGCCACCTAATTGCATTGCCCAGCCGAATATAAAAGAACCAACCACAACTGATATGCTTACAGGAGCAATTGCACCTATGATTATACCATCGTAAACAAAACTTTTAGATCCAATGACAAAAGAAAAAACTATTACTGCAAGTCCCAGCATTACAAATTGTGCTCGAAGAGAGCTACTATCTTTTGTTTCAATAAAATTTCTCCAACCTCCAGTAAATCCAAATGAAGACTTATACAAAGAAAAACCTAAGCCAATCCCAATGAGAAAAACCAAAAGATGTCTTAGGCCTATAGAAGAGTGAGTAATATAGGCAAATAAAAGTATGAAAATAATTCCAAAGAAAAGAACTGGAGTTTCCACTTTTTTTAAAGTGACCATGAGTTTGTTTACTGTAAATTATTATGCGGGTAAATTAGATTACCCGCATTAATAATAAGATTTATCCTTTTATGACTGGATTTTTGGGATTTTTTTCCCAATGAGCCCAAGAACCATCGTACATTCTAACATCTTTGATATTAGCCACTTCGCTCAAAGCAAACCAAACTGTTGCTGCCCAATGACCAGTATTACAATAGGTAATATAGCCTTTGAAATCTTTAATTTGAGCCTTATCGTACAGTTTTAAGATTTCCGCTTTAGATTTAATAAAACCGTCATTACTGATTGTTTCTGCCTCTTGAACATTGACAGCTCCAGGAATTCTTCCTGCAACTTTTAATGCTGGATGAGTTTTGTCTCCCTTAAAAAAAGCTTCGGGTCTTGCATCAATTAAGCAAACACCATTTTCTTTTTTAGCATTTCGTACCTCTGCATAAGAGGCAGTATATTTTTTATTAATAGATGCTTTGAAAACTTTAGGCGTTAATTTATTTTCACCTGCTTCTACTTTATAACCAGAATTTTTCCATGATTTAAAGCCACCATTTAAAATAGATACATTCTCATGACCTAGGGTTTTAAAAGTCCAATAAATTCTAGCAGCACTTCCAAAGTCTGTTGAGTTCACGCCTCCATAGACAATAATAACATGTTTAGAATTATCAATACCAAGACTTCCAACTAATTGTTCTAAAGGTTGTTTTCCAGGAAATTGTCCGATCACACCATTTATTGTCGCTCTCCAATTTGCCTTTAAAAAATCAGAATGAACAGATCCTGGTATATGAGCTTTTTGAAATTCCTCATATGAACCACCATCAATTTTATTTCTGATATCAAGCACAAATACATTTTTATTATTTAAATTTTTATTTAGCCATGCACTATCTACTAAAGGTTCAGCAGAAAAAGCAGAGGACGTAAAAAAAATAAAAAATAGTATTGATATTATTTTTTTCATTATTTTCTCCTTTTTGTTTGTATAAATTAATTTATTTTGGTTGTTTCACGACTCTTAGATAAGGCTTGACCGTATTCCATCCATTGGGAAATAAAGTTTTTGCTTCTTCATCTTTTACAGCAGGAACAATAATAACATCTTCACCCTGTTTCCAGTTAGCGGGTGTAGCTACTTTATGTTTTGCTGTTAATTGAAGAGAGTCAATTACTCTAAGAATTTCTGGAAAATTTCTACCGGTTGCCATTGGGTAGGATAAAATTAGTTTAATTTTTTTATCTGGACCTATTACAAATACATTTCTTACCGTTGCATTATCAACCGCTGTTCTTCCCGCTGAAGATCCTTCTGTAGTTGCCGGCAGCATGCCATATGTTTTTGCAACTTGTAAATCTTTATCACCTATCAATGGATAATCTGGATGATGACCTGTAACATCTTTAATATCATCGCTCCATTTATCATGATCTTCAACAGGATCGACGCTTAATCCTAGAATTTTTACATTTCTTTTGTCAAACTCACCCTTGATACTCTGTAAGGCTCCTAACTCAGTAGTGCAGACGGGCGTAAAGTTTTTTGGGTGTGAGAAAAGAACAATCCAACTATCACCAGCCCAGTCATATAAATTTATTTTTCCTTTGGTTGTCTCAGCATCGAAGTTTGGTGCTGTATCATTTATTTTTAATGTCATTTTTTTATATATTTCCTTATTTTTTGCTCAGTATTTGCTTAACTTTTGAAAAACGTGATCAAATGCAAATACTAATTTGGTGGCTTATGTAAATTTTTTCCTACAATATTCAAGTTTAGTAGAAAAATAAGTTAAAAATATGCTATAAAAGTATTTAAATTAGAATATTATTCTAAATAATAAATTAAAACTGGTTTATTTTATGCTAAATGACATTGATAAGAAAATATTATCTGTTCTTCAAGAAAATGCAGATATTCCCATTGCCGAATTATCAAAAAAGGTAAACTTATCGGCAACTCCCTGCTGGGCTAGAATTAATAAGCTCTACAAACAAGGTTATATTGTTAAAAAAGTTGCTGTCGTTGACCGAGTCAAATTAAATTTAAACGTAGTTGCTTTTGTTCAGGTAAAAACCAGTAATCATAATATGGAATGGGCGAGAAAATTTGTGAAAGTAATTAATGATATGGATGAGGTAGTCGAGTTTTATCGACTAAGCGGATCGATAGATTATTTACTAAAAGTATTAGTGCCTAGCATAGAAAAATATGATGAATTTTATAAAAAACTTACAGATAAAATTGATTTAACAGATGTAAGTACAAGTTTTTCAATGGAAGAAATAAAACAAACTTCTACTTTACCTTTAGAGCACGCATAATGCTTCCTGATAATTATTTAATTTTTTTACAGATAATACTGTTTATGTTTATTACGCCTGGCGCGCCAAGGGTGTTGATTATGTCCCAATCTTTAAATTATGGATTTGGAAGAAGCTTGTGGACAGCTTTTGGCGATGTTTCAGCAAATACATTACAGGGTATTTTGGTGCTATTAGGATTTGGCGCACTTATAAAAATGTTTCCTAATATTGTTATTTATTTTAAATGGGCAGGAATTTTTTATTTGTTTTATATTGCCTACGGATATGTAAAAATTAAATCTAAAATTGATATTACCACTAACTTAAAAATAAAATCTAATACATCACTTTACATAGATGGATTTTTAATTGCTTTTTTTGGTCCAAAAGCAGTTATTTTTTTTGTAACGATCTTTCCAACTTTTTTAAAACCAGATGGAAATTACTTAATTCAATTTTTTATTCTTATGTCTAGTTATGTAGTTTTGGATTTTTTAACGTTAGCTATTTATTCTGGAATTGCCAAAACTATTTCGGATAAATTAAAAACTAATTTAAGAACTTTAAATTATATATCTGCTAGTGCATTAATCTTAATTGCAATTGTTATTGCGATTAAAGTTTAGATTAATTAGATTTGCAAGGATAAAGCTTAATTGGATTTTCGTTATTCTTTTTTAATACCTGGCAATTTCCATTATAACAAATTTTCCAATTTTCTAAATTAGTATCAGACGTAGACAAAAGCAATTCTTTAACTTTGAGTTGATTTGGTTTGTAAGTCCACCAGCCTTGTTTAAATTTTGATCCTTCAGGAGGATCCATGCCTGCTCCAGAACCCTGAACTCTTGCCTCAATAATTTCTAAGTGTGAATTTTCTATTTTCCAATCCTCTTGCCACTCAATTTTTTCAACAGAATGTGTCCAGCTTAGGGTAAATAGAGATGCTGCAACAATACTTGTCTTTGCAGCAGCTAAAATACAAAGACTCATCTAGTTTTTGCTTTAAATCGTCGGATAATAAAAAACAGAATAATTAATCCAGCCGCTATTTCATCAGTAAGCGGAAGCGCTAGAATTAAAAAACTTGCAATTAAAACGCACAATAATCGATCAAATATGCTTAAGGGTTGTTTGATGTAACCAATTACTGCAGAGCCAAGAAATAAAATGGCAATTATTGCCTTAAAAAGAATAAATATAAAAGACAAGAGGAATGGCCAAAAATTTTGACCATCATAACCTTGCAGCATTAATGCCGGACTATAAACAGCCATATAAGGAATTAAAAATCCTGCCAGCGCTACCCGAACTGCTTGAAGGGATATTTTAAATCCGCTTTCTTTTGCAATAGGGGCTGCAGCAAAACAAGCAAGCGCAACAGGAGGAGTTAAGTCAGCCAAGATTCCAAAATAAAATACAAACATGTGACTAACAATCAAAGGAACTCCCAACTCAAAGAGAGCAGGGCCCGCAACAGCAGAGGTAATGATATAATTTGGAATGGTAGGAATTCCCATACCAAGAATCAAACACATAATCATCGTTAAAAACAAAGATAATAATAAATTAGTTTTGCCAACTTCGATTATAACCTGTCCAACAGTGCTAGCAGCTCCTGTGAGAGTTAAGGTTCCGATGATGACTCCAACCACTGAACACGCTATTCCAACAGGCAAAGCTGTTTTTGCACCTTCTGCCAAAGCATCTCGACATTGCAACAATGTATTCCTTCCACCAATTTTAAAAAAATTCCAAACGAGTAATATTGATAAAATAATAACAATAACAGGATTGCCGAATGTAAAAAAACCAGAAGATAAAATACCTAAAAAAATCCAAAAAATATAACGAATGAATGTATTAGATGCTCCTTGAATAGCGGATGTGCCTAAAATTAAAAAAATAGTTAAAAACAACCCAATAGTTCCAGAGTATAATGGAGTGTAACCATTAAATAATAAAACAATTAAAACTAAAAGAGGAATAATTAAGTACCATTTAGATTTAATTGCATTCCAAGCAGATGGCAATTCACTCTTATCCAAACCAACTAAATTTTTTTTACTTGCCTCCAAATGAACCATCCAAAAAGCTGAAAAATAATAAAGGATAGCTGGTATAATGGCTGCCTTGACTACTTGATAATATTCAAGCTCTAATGTTTCTGCCATAATGAAAGCTACAGCACCCATCACTGGAGGCATAATTTGACCTCCCATCGAAGAAGTTGACTCTACTCCGCCGGCAAAAGATGGGCTGTATCCAAACTTTTTCATCAGCGGTATGGTAAATTGACCGGTTGTTACTACATTTGCTATTCCTGATCCTGAAATAGTTCCCATAAGACTAGAAGATATAATAGATACTTTTGCCGGACCTCCTAATTTATGACCTACTAAACCCAATGAGACATCCGTAAATAATTTTATAACTCCCGCCCTTTCTAAAAATGATCCAAATAAAATGAATAAGAAGATATATGTAGAAGAAACGTAAACAGGAATTCCATAAATTCCTTCAGTTCCATAAGTAATGTGTTCAATAATTTGTTTTAATTCATAACCACGATGTTGAAGCAATCCTGGAAGATAATTTCCAAAAATACAATAGAGAAGAAACATTCCTGATATAATAAAGAGAGCAGGACCCATAGTTACGTAAGATGCTGAAAACACAATTACTAGGGCAATTATACCGAAAATCACATCCAAATTAGTAGGTTCGCCAGATCTTAAAATAAGTTCTTCGTATTCAACAATTTGATAAAGCGCTACAGCGATACTTAATAAAGAAAGTGTCCAACCACCAATTTTATAGGCAATATTTTTACGGTTAAGTGCATTGATTAATGGAAAGCATAAACAACCAAGAAAACCAACGTGAGTAGAAAGTTGAAGTTGTCCTGTAATTTCAAAAAGATGAGATGCAATTCCAACCTGAAATAAGGAAAAGATAATTGCTATGTAATATAAAACTGTTCCCTCTGCAGTTTTGGGAAAACTTTTTAGAAGAGTGTCTTCCAGCCCAGACTTTTTTGTTTTATCTGGGCTGGAACTTATTTCTTTATTCACTTTTAAATAATCCTAATCCTAATTTTGTTAGATTAGGAAGTTATTTTAAAATTGCAAAGTTTATTTAACAATCCCTTTTTCTTGATAATATTTTTTTGCTCCAGGATGCAATGGTACTGGCATTCCTGCTAGAGCTTTTTTAATATCAATATTATTAGCAGCTTTGTGTGTAGCAACTAAAGCTGGTAAATTTTCAAAAAGGTTTTTTGTCATTTGATAAACTGTATTCGTTGATACTTTTTGACTTGTAATTAAAAAGTTAACGATACCTGCTGTTTGAGCATCTTTATCTACTCCTTTATATGTACCAGCAGGAATAGTTGCTTGAACATATGGGTCACCTAATTTTTTAATAATGCTTGCAGGAATTTCTACAATTACAATGTCCACAGAGTTTGCCAAGTCTTTAATAGAAGCAACACCAAGACCAGCTGATTGTACAGTTGCATCAAGCTGTCTATTCTTGATTAACTCTACAGACTGATTAAATGGTAAGTATTCTGTTTTGCTTAAATCGTTATAACTCATACCAGCTGCTTTTAAAATTGCTCTAGCTTGTAATTCAGTTCCAGATTTTGGAGCTCCTACAGAAACTCTTTTTCCTTTTAAGTCGGCAATAGATTTAATATTAGAGCTTTTTGAAGCTACTATATGAACATAGTTTGGATAAATTCCAGCTACGCCTCTTAAATTAGTTAATTTAGATTTGAAACCAGCTTCTGCATTACCAGACCATCCGTATTGAACTGAATCTCCTAGTACAAAAGCAAGCTCACCTTTTCCTGATTGAATTAAATTAAGATTTTCTACTGATGCTTTGGTAGATTGAACCTGCACTTTTGAATCTTTAATTTTTTCTCCATAGATTTTGGACAATCCAACTCCCAATGGATAATAAACTCCTGAGGTTCCCCCAGTTAAAATGTTTATGAATTCTGCTGAAAATGAAATACTTCCACTTACAAGCAAAGCTATAAACGTCGCTGATATTTTTTTAAACATGTTTGTCTCCAATTTATTTTTTTTTAATTAGAGTACAGAAGGATTAAAAAAGCAACCTGTATCATTAATTAAGCATACAACTATCAATTGAAAAATTTATGCCTGTTGTTTGTTAAATTAAAACTAATTATAATAAATTTTTAAATTAACTTAACTTAAGGAAAAAAATGTTTAAGAAAATCAATTCAATTATAGCAATCCTGGCATTTGTTTTAACCGCTGGTGCCACTTCTTCTTTTGCTTCATGCGAACAAGGAGAGAAGGTTGTTAAATTATCACACGTTACTGGTGGAAACACTCACCCCAAAGTAGTTGCTGCAAATAATTTTGCTGCTCGTGTAAACAAAGAGCTTAATGGTAAATTATGTGTTGAAGTTTATCCTAATAGTACTTTATTTGGTGACTCAAAAGAGCTTGAGGCACTTTTGTTAGGTGATGTTCAATTACTAGCACCATCTTTATCTAAATTTGGTTCATATACAAAAAAGTATGGAGTATTCGATCTTCCATTTATCTTTAAAGACATGGATGCAGCTATGGCATTTACAGCGTCTAAAACTGGTAAAGAACTATTGAATGCTATGGAAAGCAAAGGTTTTGTAGGCCTTGGATATTGGATGAGCGGTATGAAGTACTTCTCAGCAAATAAAGCATTGATCACACCAGCTGATGCAAAAGGTTTGAAATTTAGAGTTCAAACTTCTGATGTTGCAAAAGCTATGATTGCTGCAATGGGTGCATCACCGCAACCTATGGCATTTGCTGAAGTGTATGGAGCTTTACAAACTAAAGTAGTTGATGGTCAAGAAAACACTTGGTCAAATATATATACTAAAAAGTTTTTTGAAGTTCAGGACAGCACAACACAAACAAGTCACCAGGTACTTGCATATTTATTCATGACATCAAAAGAGTTTTTGAATAGTTTAGATGCAACTACTAGAGCAAAGTTCATAAAAATTGCTGACGAAGTTACTGTTGAGGCTAATAATAATGTTAAAGCAGCAGAAGAGACAAATCGTAAAAATATTCTAGCTGCAGGCGGTAAGATCAATGTATTAACTCCAGAGCAAAGAAAAAAATGGGTTGATGCAATGAGACCAGTTTGGAAAAAATTTGAGAAAGAAATTGGTGCTGATCTAATTAAAACAGCTTCATCATTCTAATCAATTTTATAGATTAAACAAAAGGGGGTTTCGACCCCCTTTTGTATTTATGTAAAGGATTTGTTCATGACAGGATACACACCTCATCTTTTGTTACTCGGGTTTGTAATCCTTTTTTTTATTTGGGAGAAATTTTCACCTAAAGCGGTTGAGAGATTTGAGGATAATTTATTAATTATCTTAATGGCATTGTTAACCGTTGTGTCTTTTAGTCAAGTTATTGCACGGTATGGATTTAACACAGGCTGGTCTGGGGCCTTAGAGTTTTCGATGGTTCTTTTTTCATGGTTAATTTTAGCTGGTATGAGCTATGGTATTAAAAGAAGTTCGCATTTAGGTGTAGATATTTTACTCAAAGCAACACCAAAACCTATTGCTAAATGGTTAGCAATTTTTGGCGCAAGCACAGGTTTAATTTATGGATTAATATTGCTTGATGCATCATGGCTAAAGGCAGTTGGCGTTGATACTAGGTCAGGTGCAATCGATTACTGGTCTAAGATGTATAAAATTAATATTGGTACTGAAGAGCTTCGATGGCCAGTTTGGATCCAAGAAACTTTTGGCGTGCAAGATCGTGTTCAGCGTTGGTTAGTATTAATTATATTACCTATTAGTTTAGCGTTGGTTTCTTTTAGAAGTTTGCAAGCTATGTTTGAAATTTATCGAGGCGATCGAGAAATGGTAATTGCAGGTCACGAGGCTGAAGAGCTTGTTAAAGACAATAAAGATAAACTGAAAGATTAACAAAGCATGGAAACCTTAATTCTTTTTGCACTAGTTCTAGGATTATTGTTTGTAGGAGTTCCTGTTGGTTTATCGCTTGGCTTATCTTCTATTTTATATGTAGCTTTGTTCACAAATGAATCTTTATCCTCTGTTGCTATTTCATTATTTGGAGTAGGAACTCATTATACTTTACTGGCAATTCCTTTTTTTATTTTAGCATCTAGTTTTATGTCAACAGGAGGTGTGGCTAAACGATTGATCCGATTTGCCATTGCGTCTGTTGGACATTTTCAAGGAGGACTTGCAATGGCTTCAGTGCTTGCTTGTATGATGTTTGCTGCTCTATCAGGTTCTTCTCCTGCAACCGTAGTCGCAATTGGAACTATTGCAATAGCAGGAATGCGCCAAGTTGGTTATTCAAAAGAATTTGCTTCCGGAATTATTGCAAACGCCGGAACACTCGGAATTTTAATTCCACCTTCCATTGTTATGGTGGTTTATGCTGCATCAGTAGATGTATCTGTTGGTCGAATGTTTTTAGCAGGTGTTATTCCAGGACTGGTTGCTGGTTTGATGTTGATGATTGCAATTTATATTGTTGCTCGTTACAAAAATTTACCTGCAGAAACTTGGAAGGGTGTAAGTGAATTATTAGCCAGTGCTAAAGATGCTTTTTGGGGATTATTTTTAATTATAATTATTATGGGTGGAATATATGGCGGAGTATTTACGCCAACCGAAGCTGCCGCAGCTGCTGCAGTGTATGCGGCTTTTGTTGCTATTTTTATTTATCGTGACATGGGTCCTTTTAAAGAAGAACCATGGATTCGAAAAACAGATTCTAGGGATGCAATAGTTGGTTTTAAAGCATCAGTTTATACTTTAACTTTTTTAGCCGTTTGTTTAATTTTATCCTTCTTCGCTTTGTCAGATAACGAGGGTGTAAAATTTAGCCTAAGATTTAAATGGTCATTAATTGCTTCAATCGCTTTAATGATTATGTATTTGGTCTGGCGCGGACAAACTAAAAATCCATTGAAAATGTTATTATTAATTAACAAAGGTTTAGCAATATGGTCTCGGAATTTAGTGCTCATGATTAAAGGTTTGTTGCCTGCACTAGGTGGCAAAGAAACTAAAAGTGTTATTTTAGATGCAACCAAAACCACAGTAATGCTTATGTTTATAATTGCTAATGCCTTACTATTTGCTCATGTATTAGCAGCAGAACGTATTCCCCAAACTATTACTGAATTGATGCTTGGAGCAGGCTTTAACTGGTTCACATTTTTAATCGCCGTAAATATTTTGTTATTACTTGGTGGTCAGTTTATGGAGCCATCCGGTCTCTTATTAATTGTTGCGCCCGTTGTCTTTCCAATTGCAATGGAGTTGGGAATTGATCCTATCCACCTTGGCATCATTATGGTGGTTAATATGGAAATTGGAATGATCACTCCTCCTGTAGGATTAAATTTGTTTGTTACCTCTGGTATTACTGGAATGAGCTTGGCTCAAGTTGTAAAAGCTGCAGCACCATTTGTGGCTGTGCTATTTGTATTTTTAATTTTGGTGACATATGTGCCTTGGCTCTCCACATGGTTACCTACGATGCTAATGGGTCCTGAAATCATTTCAAAATAAAATAGTATTATTTAGTTTGAGTTTGTTAATTTATTTTATATGTAAATCGATAGCTTAATTAAGAAAATTTACTATATTCAAACCGTAACCTCATAAATATAATTGTGATTAATTTATTAAGTTTTAAAAAAGGTGCCCAACATGCATTTGGCGTTCCGGCAATAGGATTGGGGGCAAGCATGTTTACTTTTGGTGCTTATTTAAAAAGCTCAGGATTTACTTTGCTAGAGAGTTTTACCTCCACTTTTTTTACCTTTGCACTACCCGGGCAGTTTGTGATGGCTGAAACCATAGTTGCTGGAGGGACGTTGTTAAATATTTTTTTAGCCGTTCTTCTTACTAACGCAAGACTTTATCCAATGACAGTCAATCTAATCCCAATCATTCGCCATTCTAATTATCCGAAGTGGAGATATTATTTAGTTGCTCAGTTTATCGCAGTCACAGCATGGTTTAATATGTTTGCGGTTCATAAAAAAATTAACCAAGATGAAAAATTTGATTATTTTTTTGGCTTGGCTGGTTTTTTGTGGTTTGTTTCAGTGATTTGTACTGTTTCCGGATTTTTAATTTCTAATTATGTTTCTCATAAAATTTTAGTAGGTTTTGTTTTTGTTAATCCTATTTATTTTTTAGTAATGACTTTAACCAATTTAGTAGAAAAAAAAATTATCACTTCTATAATCTTAGGTTCCATTTTAAGTATTATTCTTTTTCAATTTATTCCTGATTGGTCAGTATTAATTTCAGGTTTATCTGCAGGCACCATTGGTTTTTTAATTTTTAAAAAAGAAAAATATGACAGCTAATTTTATTTATTTATCAATATTAGTTGCGAGTATAGCTACTTATGCCTGTAGAGCTTTTGGAGTATTTAGTTCAAAAAATTTATCAGTCGATAGTCCCATTTTTCATTGGATAAAGTGTATATCGGTTGGAATTATTTCTGCTGTGATTGCAAAAATTATTTTGTTTCCTGTTGGTTTATTATCTGAAACTACATCTATAAGTAGAATTGCGTCTACTTTGGTTGCCATCGCAGTTTATTTTCTCTTTAAAAAAAATGTGCTATTATCGGTTTTTGTAAGCACAGCAACTTTTTTACTAATTAACTTTTACTTGTAAATGATGCAAATTATAAACGGCTTAAATATCAAAAGTCATTCAGCCAGTCCAAGATTGCTTGATATCAAAATACAAAATGAATTTTTAAATCGAATTAAACAACAGTTTGATCAATTTGAATTGCTCGATATCGAATACAAGCCTTTTTTGCGATTCCATCTTTCTGATATTTTTAACAAAATATTTGACGGTAAGATTCAGGGCCTAATTAATGATACGTTAAAAGATAGAAATCGTGGCGCCTTTATCATAGGTCCTGAACAAATGGATTTAAATTTGTATGATACAGATTTTTTAGTTAAAGTTTCTACAGCCTTAACGCACTTAGTGGGCATTCCTAATTTTGATGCGATGGCAGGAAAATTTTATGCCAGATTTGAAGTGAAGCATACGGATAATAGCGATTCCTATTTACGAAAAGCTTATAAAAAACTAGATCTGCACACCGATGGAACGTATGTAAAAGAAAGTACGGACTGGCTTTTGATGATGAAAATGAAAGAAGAAAATGCAAACGGAGGAGAGAGTGTTCTTTTACATCTTGATGATTGGGAGGATCTAGAAGAGTTCTTAAAAGATCCTGTCGCCAAAGAAAATTTTGTTTGGGGATCGCCTAAAAGTAAAAATATTGATTACAAAGTTGAACATCCTGTTTTTTTAAAAGACTCGGAAGGAAGACCTGTCATATCTTATATCGATCAGTTTCCAGAACCTACTTCACTAGAACAGGGCTTGTTTCTTAATAAGCTTTCTAATTCATTAGAGAATAGCAAAAATCATATAGCATTTAAATTGCCTCCTGGTGATTCAATATTTTCAAATAACCATTTTTTATTACATGGACGTAGAGCTTTTCAACCTAGTCCTAATATGTCGAGAGAATTGCTTAGACAACGTGGTGTGTTCTATTCTGAAAAAAGATAAGTAATAATTTTTTCTTGAAAAAATAATAGATTTGGTAAGATATTTCCAATGAGATTTTTAATATTACTTTTATCTTTTACTTTTTTATTTATTGGAAATTCTTTTTCTAAAGAATGCAATTCACAAAAAAAAACAGAATTTAAATTTCAAAGAGGTTATTTTTATTTAGCAAGTGAGCCTGCAGGTTTTGATCCTTGTCATCCATCTGTAGATTTCAAAACTGGTTCTGATTTCTCTCAAAAAAAACCTTTAGTAATAGGTGTTCATGGTGGGGGAGGAAAAGGGGATGCTATGGAAGCAATTAAATTTTTTAGAAATAAGGGGTTTGCAACTCTTGTATTTGATGCTTACGAAATGAATGGCATAACTGATTATCGTCCGAATATGGTAAAATATGGAAATACCGTAAGACAACAAATGACTTTTCCTGTTACCAAAGGTGCCGTTGAGTGGGCTTTGCGACAAAAAAATATTGATACAAATAATATTTATGTTTGGGGCATATCTAATGGAGCGACGGTTGTAGCTAATATTGCAGCTGCATTTGATAAAACAAAAGTAAAAGCTGTTTTTTCAGAAGCGCCGACCAATGTTGGCATGGGAATGCCGGATGATCTAAAAGCGCCATTGGTTTTAATATTTGGAAAAAAAGATAATTATGGATCCACCAAGAAAGATGGTTGGAGATGGTTAGATAAAACTCCTTGTAGACTAAGCGTTTCTATTGCCATAGCCCCCAAAGGAAACACATTTAATTGTAATAATTCTGTTAATGGAGACTCACTTACAGAGAACCATATTACCTGGTATGAAAAGCAAAAAAATAAAAATGCCAATATACAAATTTGGTTTTATGAAGATGCTGCTCATGGAATTTTAGCTCCAAGACTAGATTGGAATGCATCAAGAACACATCCAAAGACAAAAATTACCTGGTATACTTCAATAGGTGCAAAAGATTATATAAAAGAAAAATATAAAAAGGATCTAATCCAATATATCTCAAATAATAGATAAAATTATTTTTTAAAAAACTTTAAAATAAAAGGTAGAGAAAAAATAATAAAAAATACTCTTAAGAAATGATGGTAAGATACAAATAAGGGATCAATCCCATAGGCAGCACTAATGATTACCATTTCATGCAAACCACCTGGCGCAAAACTTAAAAAAGCTGCCATAAAATCGAAACCAAACCAGATTTCTAAGATATAGGCAAATAACGCAGCTAGAGCCAAGAGTATTATTGAAATTACAGCTCCATGAAAACTGTAGTAACCAATATCTCTTATTTTTAATCCATTTAATCTACTGCCCAATGCAGAGCCTAAAAATATAAAAGCAATAATAATAAAAATTGATGGAAATTTAGCAGTTGTAATTTCTACTGTGTAGAAAAATCCTGCCGCTATCATTGCTGCTAAAATTGGAGCTGACGGTATTTTAAATCTTTTGAATAAAGTTGAAAGAGCTTGAGAAATAGCAAGCAAAAAGGCTAGTTCTAAAAAATATCTTAAATCATAAGCATGATACTCATCAACAATATTAATTTCTTGATAACCAACTTGAGTTACAAAAACAAAGGGAACAAATAAGACAATAAACAAAACTCTCGTTGCTTGGGGAATAATTACTTCACCATGTTGTTTTTTACTTCCAGTTATTTCATGTAATGCTGATGCTATAACTACAAAGGCTCCTGGCAAACCAGCCAAGACAGAAATTAATTTATTAAATTTGCAAATCTTATGAAAATAGATTGCAACAATAATAGTACCTATAATGGTACAAATAATCATCGCTAGGGATGAGAAAATCCATAAATGAATTTTGTATAATAGAGAAATATTAAATGATCCTGCTAAAATCACTCCAATTACGAGAAGAACCGGTAAAAATATTTTTTTATCAAAAGTAATTTTATATTTAGTAAAAGAAAAAGCTAAATTTGCCAGAAGCGCTCCTAGTAACCAAGGTAAGGGAAGGGGAGTATAGCTTGCAACAAAGCCACCTACCGCTCCTATCAAAATACTTTTATAACTATTTTTAAATGCTACTAAATATTCTTTCATTAATTTTTTTCTATTTTTAAAAATTTATTAAAATCTAGCAAATTAAGCGTATCGCCAGATAAATTTTTAGATTTTGGTATAGATCCTTTTTTAATAGTTTTTAAAACTGAGTTGGTCGCATCAATATATGCATTTAGGATACTTTGCGAGTATATTGCGATTTTAATACCACTTTTTTTTAAGTCGTTAATAGTAAACTTAATTTTAGGATGAATATTAAGCATGAGATTTAGGTGCTTATATTTGCTTATAATATTTAAATCCTGTTTTGTATCAATTCCTGTTACAAAAATTGCATCGGCTCCCAATGTTTTGTATTTTTTTATTCTAGCAACTGTTTCTGTAATTCCTAGTATTGGGTAAGCGTCTGTTCTTGCTATAATCGCTATATCTTGTTTCTTGTTTTCTTTTGCAGCCTTGACTGCTGTTTTAATTCTTTCACAAGAATCTTTAAAATTTAGAATTTTTACTTCTTTTGTAAGAGCGCATTTTTTTGGAAACTGTTGGTCTTCTAAAGTTAAGGCCGCCGCTCCTGCATCGGCCAGATCTCGAACCGTACGATATATATTGATTGCACCTCCAAAACCAGTATCAGCATCAACAATTGAAGGAATGTTAATTGCATTCTGTATTTTCCTGGTTGATTCTGTTAGCTCTGTTAAAGAAATAATTCCTGCATCTGGGTATCCATATTGACTAGACGATAATGCAAATCCTCCAATAAAAACTAACTTAAATTTGTGACTTTCAATTAATTTTGCGCTTAAAGGATCCTGACAACCTGGAGCAAATAACAACTGTCGACTCGCCAGTGCTTTTTTAAAAGTATAATAAAAATTTTTAGAATTTTTGCTCAAGTTGATTTCTTAGTTTAAATTTAAAAAATATTCTATCTTTATATGCTTTAAGATAATAATTTTTTTAACACCAATTGTTTATTTTTAAGAATTTTTGAAAATTCGATTATTGATTTTGGTGTAAAAAATTGCCCCCAACCTGAAACATTCATAGAACCTTCAAAAATATTTTTAGAGTTAAATACTGGAACTGCAACGCTAGCAATATTGCTTATTCTTTCATTGCTCGTATAGACGTAGCCCTTCTTCAGTATTTCATTCATCAAATCTTGATTATTATCCCCAAAAGCTTTTAAAATTTTACCTGTGGCACTAACTAAAGGGAAATTTGTTCCTTCAATTAAGTGGTGGGTAAGCTCAGATTCGGTATTGTTAATTCTGTATAGGCAAACCTTCTTATCACCAGATCTAATCCAATAGCCTGCTGATTGTCCTGTTTTATTGCAAATGTCTTTGAGAATTTCCTTTATTTCATCGCCAATGCTAAAATTTGAATTATAAATTTGACCCATTTTCCAGCTTCCAGGTCCAAGTTGATAGCTTCCATTGCTTTCATTTTTGATTAAAAAATTATGCTTCATGAGTGATTTGCAAATTCTAATGATGGTTGATTTATTTTGTTTTGTTATTGAAGCAAGTTCCTTAAGAGAAATGCTTTTTTTCGTTTGATTGAAAGAATTTAAGATTTGAAATGCTTTATCAATTACTTTTATTTCTGAACTCATATTTTACAATGTGAAACATAATTTTATAATATAAAATTTATTGACAAGCTAGATTTATTTTGGTGAATAACCTTTTTCACAAGCTAACTAAATATTTATAAAAAAAGGGAGTTATATCAATGGTCAAAGCATACACACCGAATATTCATTCAGAAAAAGGAAAAGGGTTAACTAAGCAAGTTGCTGAGTTTGTTTATAAGAATAAATTTAATTCTATTCCTAAAAAAGTAGTTGAGCTTGGAAAAAAACATATTTTAGATGGATTTGGCTTAGCAATAGCGGGATCTGTTGCAAGAACGGGTGAGTATTTATTCAAACATATTAAAAAAAATGCGGCTAAAGGAAGAGCTACAGTTATTGGTTCTAAAATGAAAGTGCCTTCAAGTTTTGCAGCTTTGGCAAATGGAACTGGAATTCACTCTGATGATTATGATGATACTCAGTTAGCAGTAGGAAAAGATAGGGTGTATGGATTATTAACGCATCCAACGGCACCATGTTTGCCTAGCGCTTTTGCGGAAGGTGAAATAAAAAAAATTAGCGGTAAAGATTTTTTAAATGCATATTTAGTTGGTGTAGATGTTGAATGTAAAGTGTCAGAAGCTATGTCGCCAAGACATTATCAACATGGTTTTCACTCAACAGCTACTTGTGGAACTTTAGCCTCAGCTTCAGCTGCCGCAAAAATTCGTGGATATAAAGTAGATCAAATTCAAAGAAGTCTAGCGATTGCTGCATCGTTAAGTGCAGGATTAAGAGAAAACTTTGGAACAATGACAAAACCATTGCATGCAGGTCGTGCAGCAGAAAGCGGTGTTGTTGCTTGTGACTTAGTGCAACTAGGCTGGTCTTCTACAGATAAAATTTTAGAATCACCAAGAGGCTTTTTCCAAGCTCATGGTGGAGGGTATGAATTAAATTCGATCAAAGGCAAATTAGGAAAGCCATGGACATTCGACAAACCAGGAATTTCTATTAAGCCACATCCTTGCGGATCTTTAACTCATCCTGGGATGACCAAAATGTTAGAATTAATTTTAAAACATGACATTAAACCACAAGACGTAGTTAAGGTAGATGTAGGAACAAGCCATAATATGCAAAATGCATTAATTCATCATAGACCAACTAATGAATTCCAGGCTAAGTTTAGTATGGAATATTCTATGGCTGTTTTATTAGTAAGAAGAAGAGCTTACATTCCTGAATATCAAGATAGAGAAGTGAACAGGCCTGATGTTCAAGCAATGTTAAGAAAAGTAAATTTTTATAAGAGTGAAATTGCAGAAAAAGCTGGTTACGATAAAATGACTACTATTATTGATATCCACCTTAAAAACGGCAAAAAAATATCTGGCAGAGGTGATTTTGGAAAGGGTAGTCCAATGATCCCTATGAGTTATGAGGAGGTTGCTGATAAATTTATGGGATGTGCAGAATTTGCAAAATGGCCATTGGCTAAATCCAAAGCAATCATTAAAGCAGTAAGCAACTTAGAAAAAATTAAAGACATTTCTATGTTGAGCAGATTGCTGTCCAAATAAATGAAAGTTGCAATACTTGATGATTACCAAGGTGTTGCACAAGAGCTTGCTGATTGGAGTAAATTAAATCAAACTTGTGATATCAAAGTATTTCGTGAGCCTTTTGAAGATGAGGCTCACGCAATAGAAAATTTAAAAGAGTTTGAAGCTCTTTTAATTATGCGAGAACGAACTCCAATTACAGCTAAACTAATTGATGGATGTCCTAAGTTAAAGTTTATTGCAACAAGCGGAATGAGAAATCTTGCAATTGATTTAGAATATACGAAAAAAAAAGGAATTATTGTTTCTGGAACAGATGGAAATAAAAATCCTACAGCAGAACTTACCTGGGCAATTCTATTAAGTTTGGCTAGAAATTTAAAGCAAGAGTCTGAAAATATGTACCAAGGCTATTGGCAAACAACTTTAGGTGTAGAGCTTAAAGGAAAAACTTTAGGAATTATTGGATTGGGTAAGTTAGGATGTCAGATTGCCAAAATTGCAAAAGCATTTGAAATGAATGTAGTTGCTTGGAGTGAGAATTTAAAAATTGCTCATGCAACAGAAAATGGTGTCTTTGCTGTAACCAAAGACGAGTTATTAGAACAGTCAGATTTTGTTACAATTCATTATGTATTAAGTGAAAGAAGTAGAAATCTTTTGAAATATGAAGATATTTGCAAAATGAAAACAACAGCTTTCTTAATCAATACTTCTAGAGGACCAATTATAAACGAAGAAGATTTGGTAAGGGCTCTACAGGAAGAAAAAATTGCAGGAGCAGGGATTGATGTCTATGAGCATGAGCCATTACCTGAAAATCATAAATTAAGATTTTTACCCAATGCTTTTTTAACTCCACATATTGGATATGTTACTCAAGAAAATTATTTAAAATTCTACTCACAAATGGCTGAAGATCTTCAGGCCTTTTTAGATGGAAGCCCAATACGTCTTTTAAATTAACTTTAGGTCAATTCTACTAAACGTGCTATCTCCTTGGGAATGAGGAACATAGTTTTTTTTCTAATTTTTTTATTAACTTCTAATTTTGCATATGCAAAAAAAATTAATATTCCAGAAGTTTCAGATAATGATATTTTTGTTTATTATAATAAAAGTGCAAAAGTAAATTTTATTGGTTTTGTTGGTGGGGGCGGTTTAAAAGGAAGCGCATCCAAGTCACAAAACCCTTTATCAAGATCTGCTAAAGATTTTAGAGATTCAGGTTCTAATTATTATGTTTTTCCTAATCCAAAAAAAAAGAAAAATATTGGAGATAGAAAAAATAAAGATCACATGTCTAGAATTTCAATTTTAATTGATCATATTAAAAAAGAAAATAATTTACCTATTATATTATTAGGACATAGTAGAGGATCTATTTCTGTTGCTGCAGCTGCTAATAATTTAGAAAAAGGAAAAATAAATGGAATTGTTATTTTAGGTTCAATAACTACTTCGGTGGGCAAGTATACTCCGTACACTCTTACAATGAAGCATATGTTAAAAGAAACAAGCATTCCAGTTTTGGTTGTTCATCACGAACAAGATGGTTGTTCAGTATCCTCTTACTTAGGAGCTAAAAATCTTGCTAAAAAAAAGAATTATAAATTAATTTCAATAACCGGAGGCGGTAAATCCGGAAGTGAATGTGGTCCGTTACATTATCATGGTTTTGAAGGAACAACAGCTGAGGTAATTAGTTCTATTCAAGACTGGGTAAAGAATCTTTAGTTAAATAAATTTTCTAAACTATTTAAATTTTCTATTTTTTGAATTTTTTCTTGAAGTTCATCTATTTTAGTTTGGTCGAGAGAAAATTTAGCAAGAGTATTGAATTTTGATAGGATTTCTTTTTTGGGTACAGGATTTTCTGGTGATCCTTTTCTATATTTTTCTGTATGAGAAAATTTTCGATTATCATTCGTAATCACTTCTAAACTTGCCATATGTCTAAATTCATGGCCTAATTTTTCAATTTCAGGATCAACTTCCGCTGTTATTTTTTTGATATAATCTAAAATATTTGGATTAGATATTTTGTCTGAATTAAATTGATCAACAAAGAGCTCTCCCTCTAATGCCATTTGTGCTAACCCATAGTAAATATTCATTTGTGCAGAGGTAACGCTGAATTTTTTGTATGGCCACGCACAATGAACATAGGTTGGATGGCTAATTTTTGCTTTTATTTCTTTTATTTGATCATGCGAAATTTGGTTTTTGGCCATAATTGCTTTGAGACAATCAAGAGCGGCATGAATACTAGTTACTGATGTATAGGGTTTGATACCTGTATTTTTACATTCCCAAACTTCACCTAGTTGAAGAATGGCTCTTGTAAAATTATTCTTACCAGAAAAGCTTGATAGAAAACCACCATACTCAGCCTCAATGATATCTGGAATTCCAGTAAAATCTTTTGCGGCTAGCTCAGCAGCAAGTACTCCAGCCTCAGCCGCCCTACCTGAATGTAGTCTTTTCACCATAGCCCCTTCTTGAGCTGCCATTAACCCTGCTCCTAAGGATCCTGCAATTCCAATTGCATTTAACATTTGATCTGAATTTAAGTCCATTAATTTGGCAGCAGTAACCGTTGCCGCGATAGTTCCGTGCGTTCCTTGAGGATGAAAACCTTTTAATAAAAGTTCTGTTCCTGCTGCAGAACCAACTCTTGTAGCTATTTCATATCCAGCAATAACTGCTGTTAAAAATTTTTTTCCATTTATGTTTTTTAATTTTTCTGAAACATTAATAGCAACGGGAACTATGATTGAGTTTGGATGTAAAATAGATTCTCTATGAATATCATCAGCTTCAAAACCATGACCTGCAGTAGAATTAATTAGCACAGCATTTAAGACAGAAGTTTGAATATTAGTTCCAATAATTGTGCATGTTTTTGGATCTGAAGTGTTTAATACAACTTCCATTAATTTTTTAGTCCACGGTAAAGTATTTCCTTGAATACAACAACCAATTCCATCAAGAAAAAGTAATTTAATGTGTTCTTTTACATCCGTAGGAATATGTTCATAAGAAAGATTAGATGCAAAGTTGGCAAGAGCTCTGGTAGCAGAATTATCCATTTCTATTAAAGAATTTTCCAAATTCCCTCTGCTGTTGCAAGAGTTGCTTCATTTGATTTTAATTCACCTTGCATAAAAATAAGAGATTTAGTTTTTTTCTTAATTTTAGCATAGCCGATTATTTCTTGTCCTGATCTAGAGCCTGAAATAAATTTTATATCAAGAGTGATCGTTACAGCTTTACCATCAATCACACTATGAGCAGCAGTTCCCATTCCAGAATCAAGAACAGACATTATAAATCCACCATGCGTTACACCCGCAGCGTTCATGTGAAAATCTTTTAAAGTTGTTCGATATTCGTATTCAGTATCAGATATTTTTTTAAACTCTAAACCACCATTGTGAAGCATATATCCAACTTTACTAATGTTTCTGAATTCTTTGCTCATAATTTATTTTTCTTCTTTAAAGATCAATGCCTTACCATTGTTGCAATATCGTTTTCCTGTAGGTTCAGGACCGTCATCAAATATATGACCATGATGTCCACCGCAAGTAGAGCAATGATATTCAGTTCTAGGATAGCCTAATAAATAATCTGTTTTGGTTTCAAATACTTCTGGAAAACTTTTAAAAAAAGAGGGCCAACCACTACCACTATCGTATTTCATTTCTGAACTAAAAAGTTTTGTTTCACATCCTGCACAATGGTAAAAACCTTTTCTTTTTTCGTAATTTAAATCACTACTTCCAGCTCTTTCAGTTCCCTCTTCTCGCATGATCATATATTGCTCAGAATCAAGAACCTTCATCCATTCTTTGTTTATCTTTTTTGGCATATGGTTTTTTACTAAAAATAATATAATAAATACATCTCAATTATGAAAAATTCTTTTGATGTAGTAGTCGTAGGTACGGGAAATGCAGCCTTATCCGCCGCTTTATCGGCATCCGACAATGGAGCCAAAAAAATTCTTGTTATTGAAAAAGCTTCTAAAAAAGAAAGAGGTGGCAATAGTAGATACACAAATGGAGCTTTTCGATTTGCCTACAATGGTTATTCCGATCTAAAAAAAATTATTCCAACATTAAAAAATTCTAATAGCATAGATTATGGAAAATATACTGTAAGTGATTTTTTAAAAGACATGGAAAAAGTCACGAATGGTAAAACAGATAAATCATTATCGAAAATTTTGACAGGGGACAGTTTTGACACTGTTCATTGGTTAAGTAAAAAAGGTTTGAAATTTACTCCCATAGAAGGAAGACAATCTTTCGTTGTTGAAGGTAAAATGAAGTATTGGGGTGGCTTAACTCTAGAAGTAAAAGGGCAAGGAGAAACCTTGGTTGACTCACTTTTAAAAATTGTAGCTAAGCATAATATTACTATTCAGTATGATACCGCTGCTGTCGATTTACTATATGACAAAAACACAGTGATGGGATTAGAAGTTTTGCACAAAAATAAAATAGAAAAAATTTATTCAAAATCAGTAGTACTTGCGTGTGGAGGATTTGAATCTAATCCAGAAATGAGAACTAGATATTTGGGCCCAGGATGGGATATGGCAAAAGTTAGAGGAACCAAGCACAATACAGGGGATGGATTGAATATGGCATTTAAAGTAGGTGCGTCAGCTTATGGAAATTGGTCAGGCTGTCATGCTGTGTTTCATGATTTGAACGGACCTGAATATAGTGATTTAAAAATAAGTAATAAGTATAGAAAAATTAGTTACCCTTGGGGAATAGTTTTAAATGCAGATGGAGAAAGATTTGTAGATGAAGGTGAAGATTTTAGAAATTATACTTATGCCAAGTTTGGAAAAGAAGTTATTAAACAACCTAATCAATTGGCTTGGCAAATTTTTGATCAAAAAGTAAGACCTATGTTGTATAGCGAGTATGATGTGAAATCAGCAACCATGGTAAAAGCTAACACCTTAGAAGAATTAGTAAAAAAATTAACAGGTGTGAATAGTCAAAAAGCTTTAGATACAATTCATGAATATAACAATTCTGTTAACGAAAATGTAAATTTTGATCCCACAATTAAAGATGGAAAATGCACTACTGGTTTGAAAGTAAACAAAACAAATTGGGCAAACAAAATTGATACAGCGCCTTTTTATGCTTATGGGGTAACATGTGGAATCACTTTCACTTTTGGTGGCTTAAGAATTAATAATAAAGGACAAGTGCTAAATAAAGTGATGAAACCAATCAAAGGACTGTACGCTGCTGGAGAGATGGTGGGTGGAATATTTTATTTCAATTATCCAGGAGGAAGTGGCCTAACTTCTGGAGCGGTCTTTGGAAGATTAGCTGGTAAATTTGCTGCTAAGCACTAAAAGGCGATTTGATTTTAAATTGATCGCTCAGCTTATTTAAGTCTTTAACAATATCAGGCGTAAGTGAGATACCTTCTTTTTTATTTTTTAGCATTTTTCGATATTCAGGTTCACCTGGATGCAATATTTCATCAAAACCTTTTGCACGTTTTAATTTCTTAACTTTATTAATTCCATATTTCATTTTTTTTAGAAAATTATTTTTATTCTGGAACAAATCAGCTTTGAGACAAATCATAAAATGACCTACGTTTGCTGGACCAGAAAAATCATTAATAGCATTTTTAACTTCGCCACTATGATTTGCACCTGTGAAAATTCCAGCAACTATGTCCATCATCCAAGAAATACCAGCACCTTTCATGCCGCCAAAGGGGAGCATAATTCCTTCAAATGCTTTAGCACCATCATCCGTTGGCTTTCCAAATTTATCCAAAGCCAAACCGAAAGGTATTTTGTCACCTCTTTGTGCAGCAAATTTTAATTTACCCCTGGCAACAGAAGAAGATGCCATATCTAAAATAAAAGGATTGTCTTTATTGTTAGTCGGACATCCAAATGCAAAAGGACTAGTTCCAAAGTGAGCAGCCATGGCTCCATGTGGTGGTAAGGCTTTAGATGCATTGGTAAATACCCATGCTAAACAATTATTTTTAGTTGCTTGTTCTAAATAGTTTGCTGCCATTCCAAAGTGGTTACTATTGTATATTCCTGCAATACCCACACCAAATTTTTTGGCAGCTTGTATACATTTCTGCATTGCCAAATTCGATGTAATAAATCCAATTCCATTATCACCATTAACGTGAAAAATATTTTTTTGTATTGTTTTAAATTTTATATTTGGTTTTGGTTTTGCAGCTTTATTTAAAATTCTATTGCAATATACAGACGTTCTTACTACTCCATGAGACCACACACCTCTTAAGTCAGCATTGACCAAACCGTTAGAGACAATATCCGCATGTGTTTTGGATAAATTACATTTTTGAAAAATTTGAGATATAAATTTTTGCAAAATAGTTGCTTTAATTTTTACTATTTTTTTATTTTTTTTTATGCTCATCTATAATTTTGTAAGTTTTTCCTGTGATTACATCTGTGCGTGTCGCACGTGAATTTGCGTAAGTCCAGTATATTTTTAAGTTTTGTTTTTTTTTATTTATAAATCTATGGGGTATTTTTGCAGGTATCCAGCTGACGTCCCCGGCTTTTAGTATGTATTTTTTATAATTAATCTCGGCTACCGCAGTTCCTTCCATAATTAGCACAGCTTCTTCGCAGTTATGATAATGCAGGTTAATAGATTTGTTTTGAGGTATAAGAGTTGTGCCGCTAATTAGAGATTTAGAGCCAGTTTTGTTGCTAATAAACACTTTAGTTCTTACCGTTCCAAATCTTCGAATAGATTTAATTTTTTTTTCTTTTAGAATTTTTTCTTTTAGTTGACATTTTTTGTTTAATTTAAATTATTTATATATAATTACTTTTTAAATGAATAATCTAAAATTTTTAGTATTGGAAGGTGATGGTATTGGGCCAGAAATTACCAAAGCGTCTATTGAAGTTTTAAAAGCTTCTTTAAATAAATATAATATTAAACTTGAACTTTTGTATGAGGATATTGGTTTTGTTTCGCTTAAAAAATACCAAACTACTTTTAGAAGTGAAATATTAAAAATTGCTGAAGAGTGTGATGGTATTATTCTAGGTACCTGTTCTCACAATGACTACCCAGCTGTAAATGAAGGAGGATTAAATCCTTCTGGTGTTATTAGAAAATATTTTGATTTGTATGCAAATGTTAGACCAGCAAAAAATAGATTAGGAAAGTCTACAAGATTTCCAATGGGTATTGATTGTATTGTCATGAGAGAAAATACCGAAGGGTTTTATTCTGATCGTAATATGTATTTAGGAGTTGGCGAGTTAATGCCGACAAAAGATGTTGCTATATCCATAAGAAATATCACGAGAAAAGGATCCACGCGAATTGCCGAAATAGGTTTTCAATATGCACAAGAAAGGCGAAAAAAATTAGTCGCAATACATAAAGCAAACGTATTAAGGTACAGTGATGGTCTTTTCCTAGAATGCGTTAGAGAAGTTGCAAAAAAATATCCTGACGTTGAATATAAGGAACAAATTGTAGATTCAATGTCAGCATTGCTCATCAGAGATCCCTCAGTCTTTGATGTAATACTGGCAACAAATTTATTTGGAGATAATTTATCAGACGCCGCTTCAGAAATTGCTGGTGGACTTGGTTTAGCAGAGTCAATTAATGCAAGTGACAAATACTGTATTGCTCAAGCTCAACATGGGTCTGCACCAGATATTGCTGGAAAAAATATTGCAAACCCAGTTTCAATGATAGGATCGGTGGCAATGTTATTAGATTGGCTTGGAAAAAAAAATAATAACGATCAACTAAAAAAAATATCGCAAATGATAGAAGATGCAATTGATAAAACAATTATAAATCCAGATACAAGAACGACTGATATTGGCGGTAAATTATCCACTACTGAATTTACAAAAAAATTAATTGAAAATTTATAATTAATCATTATTTTTAGTTTATGGAGATATTAAAAAATAAAATTATAGAAAATTGCGTTTGGAAAGTTTCTGATTTTAAAGATGAAAATGAATGGACATTTACTTTCACAGATAAGCATTTAATTGAATTAGAAAGCGCAGCAAAACAAATAATTGAACAAAAATTAGCACCCACATCTTTTTCTAAAAAAGATTTTGTTTTAGATTCCTTAACCGAAGTTTTAAATCAGCAATTAGATATATTACAGAATGGTAGAGGTTTTATTCGTTTAAGAGGGTTAAATCCAAAAAAATACGACGATCTTACAATCCAAACAATTTATTGGGGCATTTGCAGTTATTTAGGCACCGGTATTCCTCAAAATTCTATGGGAGAATTAATGAGCGGTGTTAAAGATTATGGTGATAAAATTAAAAGTGACAATCCATATAGAGAGGGGATTAGGTTACACAGAACAACCGCAAAAATTGATGCTCATACAGATAGTTGTGATCATGTTGCTTTATTATGTATTAGAAAAGCAAAGGAAGGTGGAGAGAGCGGTGTAGTGAGCGCTCTTTCTATTTATAATGAAATTTTAAAAAACAAACCTGAGTATTTAGAACCTTTGTGCAAAGGTTTTTATATTGATTTAGTTGGCAAAGGCAAAACAGAAAAAGAATTAAGTTCTCATCCTATCCCAGTATTTAGTTATTTTGGTGGAAAAGTTTGTTCTCGGTTTAACAAAGGTCAAATTGAACTGGGAGCAGAAAGACATTCGGGAGGTCTGGATCCACTTAGTCAAGAAGCTATTAATTATGTTCAGCATTTAACGGAGCAGGACGATTTTCATTTAAAAATGATGTTAGAGGATGGGGACATTCAGGTACTTAATAATAGAGTCACTTATCATACTAGATCAAAAGTAGTAGATGATGAAGATCCTGCAAAAAAAAGATTATTATACAGAGTGTGGTTAAACGCACCTCAACCAAGACCCATGGCGCCAGAGTTTGCAAATCAATTAAACACTGGAGAACGTGGTGGTGTCACAAAGCGAATACATTAATACACTGTCTAATTCACATCCCACTGATACCAAAGAAATTCATCTAAAAGATCACAAGTGTTTTTTTGTAGGGGGAGTCAAAACGACCATCAAAGATAAGGAAGTTGTCAAAGGCTCTATGTATGTTGAGCAATTTGTGCCAGTTGATAGTAAGCCAAATCATAAAATAGTTTTAATTCATGGTGGAGGCCAGACTGGTGTTGGCTTTTTAAGCACACCCGATGGAAGAAGAGGGTGGGCACACGATTTTTTATTAGCAGGATTTGAAGTATTTGTTGTAGATCAACCAGGTAGAGGAAGATCTGGGTATTCATCTACTTTATATGGAGAATATATTGATAGAGAATTAGATATCGATGATTGTGAGAGACGATTTACTTCCATGAAAGATTTGGGAAACTGGTCTCAAGCAAAACTTCATTCCCAATGGCCTGAAAATGGAAAAAGAGGGAATGATATTTTTGATCAGTATATGGCATCCCAGGTAAATACCATGGAAGATAGAATTGAAATTGAAAAAATGTCCAGAGTAGCACTTGCAGATTTATTAGACCGTATTGGACCGGCTTTTGTTTTAGGCCACAGTCAAGGGGGACCTTTCTGTTGGTTAGCAGGAGATGTAAGGCCAGAGAAAGTATTAGGATTAATAGCAGTAGAGCCAAATGGTCCTCCTTTTTTTAATGTAGCTTATGGAGGTCATGTTCATTCGCATTTAAAAAATGCAAAAGCAGACACTAAAAGACTTGGTGATAAAGATTGGTATGTAACGAGTTCAAAATCTGACAGACCAGGGGGCATAACTTATTTCCCTTTAACTTTTGATCCTCCTTTAGGTAAAGATGAACAATTGATTCCTGAATTAGATATTCAGCCTACAAAAGAAAATTTAGTGCAATGTTATCTTCAAAAGGAACCGGTTAGGAAATTAACTAATTTACAAAAAGTATCTATTTTAATTTTATCTGCTGAAGCCTCATATCATTCTCCTTATGATCATGGGACTAGTAATTTTCTTAAGCAAGCTGGTGTTCAACATGATTTTTTAAGGCTGGAAGATCATGGAATCAAAGGTAACGGACACATGATGATGCTTGAAAAAAATAATCATATAGTTGCAGAATTTATTTTAAGTTGGATTAAAGACAAAATTTAATCAAAATTGTTGATAAAGTTGAAAAATAAGACCAAAATTTGTTTTACATCAAAAGTTTTTTAATGTTTATTATCATACTATTAAAAATTTAAACCAACAGGGGAGAAAATAATGTTTAAAAAATTTCTAGCAATTGTTGCTGCATTGATGATGTCAATGACAAGCTCATTTGCAGTAGACTTCTCAGGTAAGACTGTTACCTGGTTAATACCTTTCGGAGCTGGTGGAGGATCGGATAAGTGGGCAAGATATTATGCTCCTATGCTATCTAAAGCGTTACCAGGAAATCCAACAGTAGTTGTTCAAAACTGTCCGGGTGGAAGTGGAACAAAGTGTTCTAACCAATTTGCACAAATTAAAGGTGGAGATGGATTAACTATTCTTGGAGACTCTGGTTCATCTAAGTTTCCATTCTTATTGGATGATAAACGAGTTCAATACAATCCAACTAAATGGCCCGTAGTATTATCATCAGCAACAGGAGGAGGTGCTTATGTGTCTCCAAGCACTGGATACAAAACACCTGCTGATTTTAAAAAACTTCAGGGAAAAAAATTAAAGTATGGTTCACAGGGAGCAACCTCTTTAGATTTAATACCTCAATTGGCCTTTGATATGCTTGGCTTACAAGTTGACTCAGTTATGGGATACAAAGGAAGAGGCCCAGCTAGAGTTGCATTTGAAAGAGGAGAGATGACAATAGATTACCAAACATCTTCTGCTTATTTAAAAGTAATGCAAACTTTAGTTAAAGATGGAAAGGCTGTTCCATTGTTTTCTTGGGGAATGTTAGATGATAATGGAAACATTGTAAGAGATCCAACTTTTCCTGAGTTGCCAACTTTTGTTGAGTACTATGAACAGGTTCATGGAAAGAAACCAAAAGGACCAGCTTGGTCTGCATGGAAAACTTTCTTTGCTTCAGGATTTGGAGGTCAAAAAATGGTTTATCTTCCAGAAGGAACTTCAGCTGATATTGTAAAAGTGTATGCAGATGCATTTGCAAAAGTTGTAGCGTCAGATGAATTTAAAAGTACTGGTGCAAAACAACTTGGAAAATATCCTCAAGCTACTGGAAAAGCTGCCGTTACAGCTCAAAAAGAAGCTTTCAGTATTGATGCTAAATCAAAAACTTGGGTTAAGGATCATTTGACTAAAAAATACGGAGTTAAATTTTAGTTAATAAAAATAATTAATAAAAAAAGGCCACTCGTAAAACAGTGGCCTTTTTATTATAAGGTTTTAAATGCTAGATTCTTTAATAAGCGCCTTTGGTCTGATTTTTTCAGGAGCTCATTTTTTGTATCTTTTACTAGGCGTGGTCATGGGAATATTTATTGGAATATTGCCAGGACTGGGAGGTATTGTAGGATTTTCTATTTTGATGCCATTTATTTATGGCATGGATCCAGTGTCTGCACTTGCAATGTTAATAGGATTAATTGCAGTTATACCAACCTCAGATACATTTGCATCAGTATTAATGGGAATTCCAGGATCAAGCGCTTCACAGGCAACTGTTTTAGATGGATTTCAATTAGCAAAACAAGGTCAAGCAGCTAGAGCTTTAAGCGCAGCATTTTCAGCTTCTTTATTTGGAGGTTTATTTGGAGCGTTAGTTTTAACTTTAATAGTTGTTATTGCAAAACCCATAATTTTATTTTTTGGATCAAGCGAATTATTTATGCTTGGAATTCTTGGAATTAGTATGGTTGGAGTTTTGTCAGGAGACAGTTTTGTAAAAGGTTTTTTAGCATGCGGGGTTGGTTTGTTACTTGGAACTATGGGTAGTGCTCCTGCAACTGGTGAATGGAGACTCACATTTGGAAGTTATTATTTATTTGATGGTTTGAAAGTTGTTACCATAGGTTTAGCTGCGTTTGCTGTCCCTGAAATTTGTGATCTTTTACGAAAAAATGCAAAAATTGCCACTAAGGACGAACCGCTTGGAAAAGGTTGGCTGCAGGGTTTAAAAGACACCATTAGAGAAAAGTGGATTGTGTTACGATGTGCTGGAATTGGTACGATGGTAGGAATCCTGCCTGGGCTTGGCGGAAGTGTTGTGGATTGGATTGCTTATGGACATGTAGTTCAAACGGCAAGAGATAAAAGTAATTTTGGAAAAGGCGATATACGAGGAGTGATTGCCCCTGAGTCTGCAAATAATGCAAAAGAGGGCGGAGGATTAGTTCCAACTATTTTATTTGGAATTCCAGGAAGTGGAAGTATGGCAGTTTTTCTTGGTGGCCTGACATTACTAGGAATTGAACCAGGACCGGCTTTAATAGAAGAAGATCTTCAATTTACTTACGTTATGGTTTGGTCGTTAGCTTTAGCCAATGTGATTGGTGCAGGAATGTGCTTTGCCATGTCTAGCAAGGTCGCAAAAATCACAACTATCCCTTACGGAATTTTAGCACCTTTCATGATTATGATTATTTGTTTTGCTGCATTTCAAGTGACTAGAAGTATTTATGATTTGTATACTCTTATTATTCTGGGTGCATTTTGTACTTTAATGAAAAGTTACAATTGGCCAAGACCTGCATTATTAATTGGTTTTGTTTTATCCGATACCTTGGAAACTTATCTGTATCAAGCTGTACAAATTTATGACTGGAATTTTTTAACGAGAACAAGTGTTATAACAATTTTTGTCATAACTCTTATTTCTGTCTTTTTAGGAATGAGAACTAAAAAAGAAAAAACAGTTACTCATTCAGTAAAGGTTTCTGATTTGTTTAAATTAAATTTAGAAACAGTGTTTTTAGGAATTATTTATATCTTTTTTGGGATGACGGTATACGATTCTTTTAAACATAACTTTTTAGGAGGAGTTTTTCCAGGAGCTATTTCTTTGATTATGTTTATAGTGATGACCTATACTTTGTTTTTTAATCAAAAATGGTTATCCAAAGCATTGAATTCATCTTATAGTTTAGAAGATACAAAAGACATGTTCTATGCTTTTTCTTGGATAATATTTTTGGTGGTTTTGGTATCACTATTTGGATTTATCATAGGCATCGTTATTTTATTCATTGCTGTTATGAAAAACAAAACCGAGATGCCATTAATTAAAATTTTAACAATTACTACTGGTGGAGTAGCTTTGATGTTGCTTCTTTCACATTTCATGGTATTGGATTTTCCAAGTGGTTTATTGCAAGAATATGTTCAATTACCCTGGCCTTTAAAATAATTATGAGCGATCAAATTAAAATACCTTGTTTATTTATGAGAGGTGGGACCTCGAGAGGACCTTATTTTTTAAAGTCAGATTTACCTGATGATATTAAAAAAAGAGATAAAATACTTTTAGCCGCAATGGGATCACCTGATGTGAGACAAATTGATGGTTTAGGTGGCGCAGATCCAGTTAAAAGCAAGGTTGCAATTGTATCTAAATCGGACGAGCCAGGAGTGGATGTAAATTATTATTTTGCGCAAGTAAAAATTGACGAGCCTATTGTTGATACTAAGCCATCCTGCGGAAATATGCTTATTGGTGTTGGGCCCTTCTCCATTGAAAGAAACCTAGTTCAAGCACAAGATAAAGAAACCAAGGTTGTTATCAGAGATATGAATACTGGCATGAAGATTGAAGAAGTAGTTCAAACTCCTAATAAACAAGTTTCCTACGATGGTAATTTTAAAATTGATGGAGTTCCAAATACTGGAACACCAGTTGAAATTAGATTTATAGATTCTATCGGATCTAAAACTAAAAAACTATTTCCTACAGGAAACAAAATTGATGTAATTAACGGAATAGAATGCACTTTAGTTGATGCTGCTATGCCTGTTGTTTTTTTTAGAGCAAAAGACTTTGGAGTTTCTGGAAATGAGAGTCATTTAGAATTAAATCAGAATCAAAAACTAATTGATGATATGGGAAAAATTAGAATTGAACTTGGAAAAAGAATTGGTTTTGGTGATGTAAGTAAATCAGTAATTCCAAAAGTTGCTTTAGTTTCTAAAGCTGATCAGGGTAGTATCAAATCAAGATACTTTATGCCGTGGAGTTGTCATAATGGTTATGCCATCACAGGTTCTATCGCTTTATCAGCAGCAGCGAAATCAAAAGGAACTATTTGTGCAGAATTTTATAATGATTATAGCGATCATGGAGATTTTGTAATTGAACATCCTACAGGTGTTTCAAAAGTAAAATTAGAAATAAAATACCAGGGTGAGGATATTGTTGATTTGGTTGCAAGCACTACAAGACACGCAAGATTAATCATGTCGGGTGAAGTTCATATTCAAAAAAGTTTAGTTGAGTGATGCAATTATTGCTTCATAATAAAAAGTGTATTGTTACAGGTGCTAGTCAGGGCCTTGGAAGAGCGATTGCAATTCTTTTAGCAGCTGAGCAATGTGATTTAGTATTAGTAGCTCGAAGAAAAAAACCATTAGAAGAAGTAAAAAAACTTATCCAAAAAAAATATAACTGTAAGGTTTCTACTTTATCTATTGATGTTACCTCTAATAATGCAGATATAAAAATTAAAGATTTTGCTTTAAAGCAACTTGGAACTATTGATGTTTTGATTAACTCAGCTGGTGGTTCACGTCCTACCACATGGGATGCTCCTGAGTCATTTTGGGAAGAGGGTATGAGTTTAAATTTTACTGCTTTAAGAAAACTTACAACCAGAATTATTCCAATTATGACCAAAAATAAATGGGGAAGAGTAATTAATATAACGGGATCAGTTGAACCAAGAGAAGTAAATGTTGCTAATGCAGCAAAGTCTGCCGTTCATGCTTGGGCCAAGGGTTTGTCCAGAGTAGTTGCTGCTAATGGAATCACTATAAACTCTATTTCTCCCGGTCGACTTAATACAGAGCAGATTTTAAAAAGAAGACATCCCAATATCAAAGAGAGAAAAAAATTTATCAAAGAAAATATACCAGTTGGATATTTTGGAGACCCTGAGGATTTGGCTTGTTTAGCTGTTTTTTTAAGTTCTCCTATAGCGAGATATATCACTGGTGAATTAATCCATGTTGATGGTGGGATGAAAAGATTTGCACACTAGAGAAGTTTTTATTATTGCAAATCTTTTTTATTAATACTATCAAGCTGTCTCATGAAAAGCATTAATACATACAAATCCTTAGATACATTAAATGTAAAAGGTAAAGAGTACCAGTTCTATAATTTACAATTAGCAGAAAAAAATGGTTTAGATGGAATTTCTAAACTTCCAAAATCTCTAAAAGTATTGTTAGAAAACCTTCTTAGATATGAAGACAACAAGACAGTAGATACAGATCAAATCAAAGCTTTACAAAGTTGGTTAAAAACTAAAACTTCAGATACTGAAATTGCTTACCGACCAGCTAGAGTGTTGCTGCAAGATTATACAGGTATTCCGGCAGTTGCAGATTTAGCCGCGATGAGAGAAGCGGTTCAAAAAAAGAATAAAGACCCAAAAAAAATTAACCCTCTATCTCAGGTAGATCTTGTAATTGATCACTCGGTTCAAATTGATAATTCAGGAAAAAATGCATTAGCACAAAACGTAAGCAGAGAATTCGAACGAAATGGGGAAAGATATTCATTTTTAAAATGGGGCCAACAAGCATTTAATAATTTTAGAATTATTCCACCAGGAACAGGAATTTGTCACCAAGTAAATTTAGAATATTTATCTAAAGTGGTTTGGAGTTCGGAGGTCAACGGAGCTACTTATGCCTATCCAGATACATTAGTTGGAGCAGATAGTCATACTACGATGGTTAACGGCTTATCCGTTCTAGGATGGGGAGTAGGTGGAATTGAAGCAGAAGCAGGAATGTTAGGACAACCAATTTCTATGTTAATTCCAGAAGTAATAGGTTTTGAAGTTACTGGAAAAATGGCAGAGGGAGTAACTGCTACTGACTTAGTTCTTACTATTGTTAAGATGTTAAGAGAAAAAGGTGTAGTAGAAAAATTTGTAGAATTTTATGGTTCTGGACTAAAAAATCTCTCATTAGCAGACAGAGCAACTATTGGAAACATGGCCCCAGAGTATGGTGCTACTTGCGGCTTCTTCCCAATTGATGATGAAACAATTAAATATTTAAAATTTTCTGGTAGAGACCAAGAAACAATTGATTTGGTAGAAGCTTATGCAAAAGAGCAAGGCTTATGGGCAAGTGATGATATAGTTTTTACTGACACTTTATCTTTGGACATGTCTACTGTGGTTCCAACCATATCAGGACCTAAACGACCGCATGACAAAGTTTTGCTTACTGAATCCTCAGTTAATTTTGCAAAAGTTTATAAAGAAGCAACTAAAAGAGAAAAGTCTAAATCAGTAGAAGTAAAAGATGCTAATCATCCATTGCAAGATGGAGATATTGTTATTGCATCAATCACTTCTTGCACAAACACATCCAATCCGAATGTATTAATTGCAGCAGGCTTGCTTGCTAAAAAAGCATGTGAGCAAGGACTTCAATCTAAGCCTTGGGTTAAAACTTCTTTAGCTCCAGGATCTCAGGTTGTTACTGACTATCTAAATAAAGCAGATTTAAGCAAATATTTAGATCAGTTAGGTTTCTTTCTATCAGGTTATGGATGTACCACCTGTATAGGAAACTCAGGACCTTTAGCGGATAATATTTCAGCAGCTATTAAAGAAAATGATTTATACGTTGTTTCCGTTCTATCTGGAAATAGAAATTTTGAAGGAAGAATTAACCCTCAAGTAAAAGCAAATTACTTAGCATCTCCTCCTTTAGTGGTCGCTTATGCCATTGCAGGAAACATGAATGTTGATTTGTACAAAGATTCTTTAGGAAAAAATAAAGATGGAAAAGATGTTTATTTAAAAGATATTTGGCCAACTAACCAAGAAATTCAAGATACTTTAAATAGTTCATTAAATGCAGACATGTTTATTAATAGATACTCCAATGTTTCTGAGGGACCAAAAGAATGGCAAGCAATTAATACAGAGCCAACAAGTATTTACTCTTGGGATGAAGGATCTTCATACGTGAAAAAACCTCCTTTCTTTGAAAATATGCCAGATCAACCAGAGGGATTTAAAGAAATTAAAGATGCAAGACCTTTGTTGATTTTAGGAGACATGATTACTACGGATCATATTTCTCCTGCGGGATCTATTCAAAAAGATAGTCCAACAGGCGAATATTTTATGAAGTATCAAATTTTACCAAAAGATTATAACTCATATGGCGCAAGACGAGGAAATCATGAAGTCATGATGAGAGGAACTTTTGCTAACGTAAGAGTAAAAAATGAAATGGCACCTGGAACTGAAGGTGGATTCACAAAAATTTATCCAGAAGGAAAAGACGCAACAGTATTTGATGCAGTCACTGAATATCAAAAAAGAGGAACCCCACTAGTCATTTTTGGAGGAAAACTGTATGGTAGTGGTTCCTCAAGAGACTGGGCTGCAAAAGGAACTAAACTTTTGGGAGTAAAAGCCGTGATTGTTGAGAGCTTTGAAAGAATTCACAGATCTAATTTAGTTGGAATGGGAATTTTACCGTTGCAATTTAAAGATGGAATGACCAGAACTACTTTAAATTTAAAAGGTTCTGAGTTGGTGACTATACTTGATATTGAAAAAGGTGTTCAGCCAAAAGAAACAGTAAAAGTTGAAATTAAATATGCTGACGGAACGATGAAAACTATCGAAACACTTTGTAGAATTGATACTGAAAATGAAATTGAGTACTACAAGAACGGTGGTATTCTTCAGTACGTTCTAAGAAATATGTTGTAGTTTCTTTTAACAAAAGTTAACTTTCTTCCATGAGCGACATTTTTAATACCATCACAATAGGTAATAAAAATTTTAAATTCGCAGACATCACGCATTTTTCTAATTTAAAAAAATTACCTTTTTCCTATAGAATTTTGTTAGAAAATCTTCAAAGACAAAAAATTCTCAAACTAAATCCTGTAGCAGATGAACAGATTAACAATGTGCTTGGCTCTCTTATTGGTTCTCCAGTAAACTTTATGCCAAATCGAATTCTGAGCCATGATATTTTAGGCAAAGTAATGTTGGTTGATTTTTTAGCTTATCGAGAAGCATTGCAAAAAAAAGGAATTGATCCTAAACAAATTCAACCAAAAGTTCCGATTGATGTTGTCATTGATCATTCATTGCAAGTTGATTTTTTTGGATCCAAAGAAGCTAAAATTGAAAATTTAAAAAAAGAATATAATAGAAATTCAGAGCGTTTTTCTTTTTTGCGATGGTGTTCTAGAAATTTAAAAAACGTAAGAGTTATTCCTCCAGGAGTTGGAATTTGTCATCAAGTAAATATAGAATATTTATCTAAAGTCGTTTGGACCGAGCAATCTTCTTCAGAACAAATACTTTATCCAGATACCTGTGTTGGTACAGACAGTCATACTCCTATGATGAATGCAATTGGAGTGCTTGGTTGGGGCGTGGGAGGAGTTGAAGCAGAAATTTCTATGTTTGGAAAAGCTTTGCCTATAACTTTACCAGAAGTGGTAGGAGTGCATTTAAAAAATAAAATAAAAGAGGGAATTACATCTACAGATTTAGTTTTGACCATCACAGAACTCTTGCGAAAAAATAAAGTGGTAGGGTCTTTTATAGAATTTTATGGGGAGGGAGTTGAAACATTAACGGTTGGCGATAGGGCTACTATTTCCAATATGGCACCCGAGTATGGAGCCACAGCAGTATTGTTTCCAGTTGACGATTCTACTTTAGACTATTTAAAGATGACGGGACGAAGTGAAGAGCAAATTGATATCATCAAACAGTATTCACAAAAACAACAGTTATGGAGAACGCCTGGAGATCTCCCAACGTATGCCAGGACTTTAGATTTGGATTTATCTTCTATTAATCCTTGTGTTTCTGGACCTAAAAATCCAGAGGATAAGATTGAACTAAATAAATTTTCATCTCAAATAAATCAACATAGTCAAATGTTATATAAAAAAGATTTAAGAGACGATAAATTTAAAGTACCTAATCATGATTTTGATCTTCAGGATGGAGATATTTTGATAGCTGCTATCACAAGCTGCACTAATACTGCAAATCCAAGAAATGTAATTGCTGCAGCTTTGCTTGCTAAAAATTTAGTTGAACATGGATTTAAAAAAAATCCAAAAGTAAAAACTTCTTTTGCGCCAGGTAGCCAAGTAACAGCAAAAATTTTAGAAGACAGTGGATTGCAATTATATTTAGATCAACTGGGATTTAATGTGGTAGGATTTGGCTGTACTACCTGTAATGGAAGCTCGGGTCCACTTGCAAAAGATATTGCAGAGACAATAGAAAATAATAAAATTTTTTCTACCGCTGTTTTGTCAGGTAATAGAAATTTTCAAGGAAGAATACATCCAAATATTAAAGCTTCCTATCTTGCTTCACCGGCCTTAATTGTTCTTTTTTCATTATTAGGAACTGTGCGTAAAGATTTGATTAGCAGCTCTCTTGGAAAAAATAAGGAAGGTAAAGAAATTTATTTTAAGGATGTGTGGCCCGCTAATTCAGAAATTAATAAAATTGTGGAAAGTTTTTATAAACCAGAAACATTTATATCAAAGTATAAAGAAGTTGATAATGGAGGTGAGCTTTGGGAGAATTTAGTTGTATCACAATCAAACAATTATGAATGGTCAGAAGACAGTACTTATATAAAAAAACCTCCTTATTTAGAAAATATTACTCAAGAAAATAGATCAATCGCTGATATACATTTGGCAAGACCTTTAGTGTTGCTTGGAGATTCTATTACGACAGATCATATTTCACCATCTAGCGATATTACTAAAGGTACAGCAGCTTGGGATTATTTATTATCTAAAAATATCAAACCAGAAGATTTTAATAATTTTTTAACGAGAAGGGCCAATCACGAAATTGTTAAACGTTCAGCATTTGCAAGTCTTAGATTGCGAAATTTAATGACACCAGACTTAGAAGGGAGCTTTACTGTAAAATATCCAGAAAAAAAAGTAATGAGAATTTTTGAAGCTGCCTCAGAGTATCAAAAAACTAAAACAGAATTAGTTGTGGTTGCTGGAGAAAATTATGGCTGTGGTTCATCCAGAGATGTCGCTGCGAAAGGTCCTTTGCTTTTAGGCGTTAGAGCCATTATTGCGAAAGGATTTGAAAGAATTCATAGATCAAATTTAGTTGGAATGGGATTGCTTCCTTTAGAGTTTTTACCTGGAAATGGAATTAATGAACTTGGAATAGAAGCTTCAGATATTTTTAATGTTATAGGTTTAGACAAGATTAGTGACGAACAAAAAGAAGTTGAGTTGCAGATACAAAAAGAAAGTGGTGATATTATTAAAGCTAAATTAAAAGTTAGACTTGATAATCCAGACGAAGTTATTTTTTGGAAAAATGGTGGAATTTTACAAACAGCTTGGAAAGAAGCGTAAATTAAGTTAGTTTTATTTATGAAACAAAATTGGATAACAGCATCATATTATCGAGGAGGAACTAGTAAGGGTGTTTTTTTTCAAGCAAAAGATTTACCAACTAATAATCAAGAAGAGTTAAGTAAAATTTTTCTGAAAGTTATTGGCAGTCCAGATCCAAATGGACGACAGCTAAACGGAATGGGTGGTGGAGTATCTTCTGTTTCTAAGTGTGTTATCATTAGTCCTTCTAGATAGAGATGATGCCGATGTGGATTATAATTTTATTCAGTTGGCAGTCGAACAACCTAGTTGCTGAATGGAATAATAATTGTGGAAACTTATCAGGAGCTGTAGGGCCTTATGCAGTTAACGAAGGAATTATTAAAGCTCAAAGAAGGTGAAAACAAAATACGAATTTATCAAGTTAATACAGACAAAATCATTCACTCAACTTTTCAATGTCAAAGATGGAGTGGCAGAAGTAGAAGGGGACTATTCAATTGCAGGCGTTTCATGGAACAGGATCTAAAGTTAGGTTGGATTATTTAGCACCAGGTGGTTCGGGTACTGGCCAATTATTACCTACAGGCAATGTAGTGGATGAAATTAGATATTGATGGACATGGAAAAATTAAAGTTAGCATCAGTTGATGCTGCCACACCGTTGATTTATGTATTAGCAGAAGATTTAGGTTTAACCTGCGCAGAATCTCCAGAGCAATTAGACTCGAAAACAAAAGCAAATGGAAATTATTCAAAAAATTAGAAGGAAGTGCTGCTTTCATGGTAGGTTTAAGTAAATCAGAAAATGAAGCACCAATGAACACTCCAAGAATTGGAATTGTTTCTGCTCCAAAAAATTATCAAAGTTTAGACAAGTCGATTATTAATGCTGATAGCTATGATATTTGCACCAGAATGTTTTCTATGGGAAAAACCCACAAAGCCATTATGGGTACCGCTTGTGTTAACATTGGAGTAGCCGCTGCAATTGATGGAACTTTACCCAATCTAGTAAAGAGAAAAGGATCAAGTGATTTGGAACTAAGAGTTGGAAATCCGTCTGGTATTATTGTTGCAGGATCTGTGATTGATCAAAAAAATGGAAAAGTAGATGCTGTTTCAGCAGTCATGTATAGAACTTTTAGGCCATTAATGGTTGGTAAAGTTCTTATCTAATTTTTATTTATAACTATTTTTTTTAAAATAATAATTTAAAAACTATATTTTTTATTTAAAAATGGTTATGATTTGCGCTTATAAATTAACTAATAAAAAGGGGAGACCAATGTCATTAAAGAAAATAATCGCCTCTGTTGCAATATTTTCATTTATCTTGATATCTTTTATGTCAAGTTCAAATGCAAAAATTGTCATGTCCAATGATAACAATGCACAGGGTTTAAAAGGAAAAACTTTTGAAGTTCTTAAAAAAGAATTAGAAAAAAGATTAAAAAATGAAAAAATAGAACTACACCACAGTGGTGCTTTGTTTGATCAAAAAACACAAATTGAAGGATTACAACTTAATAGTGTTCAAATCATATCTCCAGGTTCAGGAATCTACGCAAAAGTGGTTAAAGAACTTAATGCTTTGACTTTGCCTTTCTTGCTAACTTCTCCTGAGGCAATTGATAAAGCTATGAAGGATCCAATTGTGAGAAAATCTTTTGTTCCTCAACTACAAGCCAAAGGTATTGAGCCCATTGCCATTTGGGTTAACGGACCAAGACAATTGAGTTATAGAGGATCAAAACCGATTTTATTACCTAGCGATATGAAAGGTGTTAAAATCAGAGTTCAAAATATTCCTTCTGATATAGCTGCAATGAAATCAGTAGGTGCAAATGTTATTGGAATGTCGTGGGGAGAAGTTCCTACAGCTCTGGCGCAAAAAGTAATTGATGCAGTTGAGCCAACTCCTAATGCAACAGTTGGTGCAGGATTAGTTGAGTCGATTGATTACATGACTAAAATTGCTTATCAATATAGTTTTTACATTGTTGGAGCGAATAAAAAGTGGTGGGATGGATTATCAGCATCAAATAAAAAATCTATTCAAGAAGCTTTAGATGTCAGTACTAAATGGAATTTTGAAAATGCTGAACTTGAAAACAAAAAAGCATATGACAAAATTACATCTGCAGGTAAAAAGGTCATTGATTTAAACTCGGCTCAAAAAGCAGCTTGGAAAAAAGCTATGAACCCAGTTTGGAATGAGTTTGGCGCTCCATTAGTAGGCAAAGCTGCAATGGACCAATTAGTTAAAATTGGAGCTTCTAATTAAGTATTAAAATCATAGAGGCGACCAGGATTATCTTGCATAATCTTATCAAAAATGGTCGCCTCGTTGATTATTTCTGATAATTCCTTAATTCTCGCCGGTATATCAAATTTTCGGTAAGGTAATTCTTCAGGATTTTTCGCAATCAATCCATTATGTTTTGGTGTGTGGGGCCAATCGCTACCCCATAGCAGCCTATCTGGATTTATCTGTATTAATTTTTTAATTAAAACTGACATCTCACCAAAAGTACCATTTGTTGTTAATCGGTATGGAGCTGATAATTTTATCCATGATTTTCCCTTTTCCAATAAACTTATAAAAAATTTAAATTCATCCGAATTTTGTGAAGTTTTGGTCATAAAGCCACAATGGTCAAAAACAATATTAACCGGAAGATCTTTGATAATATTTTTTAATTTAATAATAGTTTCAGGTTTTAAAAAAAATTGTATATGCCAACCGTTTCGTTCAACAATTTTGATTGATTTCTGAATTTGAATTTCCGTTTCTTTTATATCGGTATTTTCAAAAGTAGATGGATTTATTCTTATACCTCTCACGCCTGCCGAATGTAGAATGTCTATTTGGTTATTAGATATATTGCTATCTACCACCGCAATTCCTCTTGCTATTGACTTGAGCTCAATTAGGGAATGTTCTAGATAAGAATTATCAGTTCCATAGAAACTAGGCTGAACTAGAACAACTCTTTTCAAATTAGTTTGGCTAAGAAATTTTGTAATATCATCTGTATTAGCTTCTTGCGGTAAGTAAATAAGATTTTTAATTAAAGGATACTTATCTCTAGGACCAACAACGTGTGTATGGCAATCACAAGCAAATAAAGGTAAGTTAAATGAATTATTCATAAAGGTTGCTAAATTTATAAATTATAATTAATTCTTGTATATAAGCTTAATAGAATGAAAAGTAAAAAAAAACAGCAAAAATCTTTTTTAGAAAAAATAGACAATATTCTTTCGACTATAGAAAATTATTTAGTGGGTTTTCTATTAGTCTTAGCTTTAATCATTGGAGGTTTGCAAGTTACTCTTAGATATGTTTTTAATGTTGGATCTGCATGGTCAGAAACGGCTTTTGTGATAGCAACTATTTTTGCAATGTTTATTGCTGGCAGCAGAGCTATTAAAACAGAACAGCATATCGCAGTTGATGTTTTTGTGCTTCTTCTAAAACCAAGATTACAAATTTTTTTTAAAAAAGTTTGCTATTTATTTTTTTTATTATTAGTTCTTTATTATTGGATAGCTGGTTTTGAGTTCTCTCAATTTTCAAAAATGATGGATATTGTTTCTCCAGAAACAGGTGTTCCAGAATGGATTTTTTATGCAATGGTGCCATTAGCAATGTCATTTTTTGCTATTCGTTTGATTATAAAAATTTTTAGCAAGGTCAGTTTGCATAAAGAGAATTCAACAAAAATAGATAAAATTATTAAAAACGGATAAATGACTATTTTCTTTTTAGTTTCTGTATTTTTATTTTTAATTTTAATCGGAGCACCAGTTGCAATTGCTTTAGGGGGTTCCGTTATTCTCGTATCTTATTTTATGGATCCCATGCCAATAGCAATTATTGGACAAAAAATATTTTCTAATTTAGATCATTTTACGTTAATGGCAGTACCATTTTTCTTTTTTGCAGCAGCTTTAATGGAAACAGGCGGACTGGTAAAAAGATTGGTTGAGCTAGCTAATTCTTTGGTAGGTCACTGGACAGGGGGACTTGGAGTTACAACGGTTTTAAGTTGCTGTTTATTTGCTTCTATTTCAGGATCTAGCCCAGCAACAGTAGCTGCTGTTGGTAAGCTTATGTATCCTGCATTAATACGTGAAGGATATAAATCAAGATATGCATTAGGAGCAATAGTTACCGCTGGTTCAATTGGAATTTTGATACCTCCAAGTATCCCTATGATTATTTATGGTTTTGTTACCGAGACGTCTGTATCACGATTATTTATAGCAGGAGTTATCCCTGGAATTATTTATGCGACTGGAATGATGATTATGGCTAGGTATCTTGCTAAAAAAGATAAAAATATTTTAAGACCAAAAGCATCTTGGAAAAAAAGACTTGAAACTACGAAAGCAGCTTTTCCGGCCTTATTACTTCCTGTGATAATTATTTTTGGAATTTATGGTTTTCCAGAATTTAAAATATTAAATTTTGAATACGAAGGAGGAGCTGTTTTTACTCCGACCGAGGCGTCAATAATAGCAACTTTATTAGCAATAATAATTGGAATTTATGTTTATAAAGAGCTTAGCTTTAAGACTGCAGTTGAAACTATGGTCAAAACCGCACCTAGTGCTGGTATGATATTTTTTATAACAACTAACGCTCTTTTATTTGCATACTTCATTACTAAGATTGGAATTCCTCAGGCAGTAACAAATTTTATACTCGCTTTGGATATGCCTCAATGGTTATTTTTATTATTAATAAACTTTGTATTTTTAATTATTGGTTTTTTTTTAGAAGGAGTGCCTGTTGTACTAATGTTTGTTCCCGTTTTATTTCCTGCTGCCATGGAAATGGGCGTTGATCCTATTCACTTTGGTATTATCGTTGTATTAAATATTGAGCTTGGATTAGTAACACCGCCTGTAGGATTAAATTTATTTGTTGGATCTGCGATAACTAACCAACCTATATGGGAAGTATTTAGAGGTGCGTTGCCATGGATGATTGTTACTATTATTACTTTATTTATTGTAACTTATATTCCTTCAATTTCTACTTATCTGCCAAATCTTTTTTATAAATAATCTATCTAGCTTAATTTATCTAATATTATAGAATTAGTTTTATATTTATGAGCATTCAACTTTCAGAAAATCAAATTTCACAAACTTTTCCATTAATCGAAGAGATCAAAGATAAAAATTTAAAAATAGGAGTGTATACAATTATTAAAGAAATTGCCGAGGAAATGAAGTGGGACTCGTTTCACGATGTTCCAAAAAATTTAGATCATGAAAGAAATAGATCGTTAGTCGTTCATATTAATGGAGTAACAGAAATTGCTTTGAGTATGGCTGAGATGTACAAAAGAACTCAAAATTTAAATTTTAATAAAGATTTGCTTTTAGCCTCATGTTTATTACACGATATTAGTAAACCAGTGGAGTGTGAGCCAGATACTTCTGTAAAAAAAAATACTACTAGCCCAGTTTTACCTGCGAAAAAAAGTGAAATAGGAAATTTTATGCCCCATGCATCTTATGCGGCGCACAAAGTATTAGAAAAAAAATTAGGATTAGAATTGGCACATATCGTTACTACTCATACGCATGCATCAAATGTAAGAGGCATGGGATGGGAGGCGGCAATTTTATTTTATGCAGATTTTGTAGATTCTGATGCTGGCATAACTTTAGCCGGTGAGGGAGCTAAGCTTTTCATGCAACGATGGAAGCTTTGATTTTATTTAATTTAATTTTTTAAAGGAGAAATTTATGGAAAAGATGACAACTAAATTAAGAAAACTTATTAATAGTGGTCAGTTTATATATGCCCCTGCAGCTTTTGATGCGCTTGGTGGTCGGTTAATCAAAAAACATGGTTTTGAAGTTGCTTATTGTGGGGGATATACTTCGGGTAGCTCTTTATGTATCGCTGAACCTTTGTTAACTCGAAATGAGCAAATTGAATTTGCGAAATCAGTTGGAAAAAATTTAGATATACCTGTTGTGATTGATGCTGGAGCAGGATGGGGTGAACCGTTACATAACATGAGAACTGTAAGAGAATGTATTCAGTCAGGAATTGCCGGAGCGCATTTTGAAGATCAGTTATATCCTAAAAGAGCGCACTATCATAAGTATGTTGCCTGGGCGATACCCGAAGAAGATTTCTTTGCAAAAATTAAAATGGTTTGCTTGGAAAGGGACAAGCTTGATAAAGATTTTGTGGTAATAGCAAGAACAGATATTTGTAGATCAGAGGGTTACGAAAAAGCAGTAACAAGAATAAATAAATCAAAAGATTTAGGTGCTGATCTTGGACTTCTTTTTCCTAGAACTCCAGAGGAAGCAATCAAAGCTCCTAAGGATTGCAAGTTACCATTGGTTTATGTTCAGAGCAGAGGTAACAGAGATGGAAGACCACTGTATAGCAATAAGCAATTAGAAGACATGGGTTACAAAATGTGCATAGATGCACAGATTTTATTAATGGTGAGTTATCATTATTGTGATTTAGCTTTGAAAGAAATTAAAGAAACATCTAACTATGATCAGATTAAAAATGAAATTTTTGTTAAAAGACGAAAAGAAATTGAAGATATTATTGGTCTAGAAGAAATGTATAAAATTGAAGAAGAGACAGTAGAAAATAAATAATAAATCTTTCATGATTGAAACAAGAGTATTAGCTGCAACCGGAATGTTAGGTTCTGGATTTTTAGAAACATCTTTTCAACGAGGCGTATCATTAAAACCACACGTGATAGCATGCGATTCTGGATCTACAGATGCTGGGCCAGCTCATCTAGGAGGAGAAATTCCTTATTTTAATAGAGAGGTGATTAAAAGAGATTTTAGATTAATGTTGTTAGGAAGAAATGTAACGAATGCAAAATTAATTATAGGATCTTGTGGTATGGCTGGAGGTGATTGGGCCGTTGATTGGATGAGAGATATTGCAATGGAAATTGCCAGGGAAGAAAAAATACATTTTAAATTAGCTCTGATTAAAAGTGAACAAGATAAAAATTATTTATATAAATGCTTGGATGAAAAAAGAATAACCTCTTTATATCCCAGTTTTGATATTACAAAAAAACATATAGAGGAATGCACTCATATTGTAGGCGTTATGGGAAAAGAACCAATTGAACAGGCATTAACCATGGGAGCAGATGTAATTCTTGCCGGAAGAACTACTGATACTTCTATTTATGCAACGGTTCCGATCATGAATGGATGCGGAGAGGGACCTTCGTGGCATGCTGCTAAAATTCTAGAGTGTGGTACCGCTTGTACTATTCAAAGAAAAAGACCAGATAGTATTTTTGCTTATATTCGTGAAGATCATTTTGATATAGAACCGCTAGATTTAGATGCAAGGTGCACTCCACAAAGCGTAGCTTCTCATACCTTATATGAAAATGCTGATCCTTACTTAATTAAAGAGCCAGACGGAACTTTGAATACTTTGAAATCAAAATATGAAGAAATTGACCATAGAACAGTGAGAGTATTTGGATCAACGTATGAAAAATCTGATGATTATACAATTAAAATTGAAGGAGCAAAATTTGGGGGCTATCAAACAGTGATCATCGCAGGAGTTAGAGAGCCTTTTATTATTCGCCAAGTAGACTCTTGGTTAAAAAATATGACCGATAAATTTAAAGATAGAGTGAAAGAAATGTCTTCAGGAACTATTTTAGAAAATGATTATGATATCACTATCAAAGTTTATGGAAGAGATGGAGTGATGGGCAAATTAGAGCCAAATAAAAATGTATTAAATCATGAGTTATGTTTATTATTTATTATTACAGCCAAAAGCGAGATGAATAGTAAAAAAATTGCAAAATCTTTTGCACATTTTGCGCTACACTTTCCCATTCCAGAATGGCAAGGTTTAATAAGTGGTTTGGCATTTCCTTTTTCTCCATCAGAAATTTATAAAGGGGAAGTTTATCATTTTAATTTAAATCATGTGGTTAGACCTAGCACTCCCCTGGAGATGTTCAGAACAGAAATGATGGAAATTTAGTTATGGCAATACTGGGAGATATAGCGAGATTAATTAGATCCAAAAATGCAGGTCCTTTTATGCTAACTTTTGATGTGATGTTTTCAGATGATGAAACATATAGAAAAGTTTTGCGATTAAAAGTTTTGACAAAAGAAGTTTTTTGTAAAATTTATAATGTTCCTGAAAAAGATGTTTTGTTTTTTGAACATGATGATGCGAAAGCTATAAAGATTTCGATACCAAGACCATACGTTCAGTGCGATAAAGATGATGGCGATGTTTATGGAGGACAACAGCATGCTCCATTGGTTGAAATAAAAATTCCCGATTAAAATTATTTGATTTGAAAATCCAATAGTTGGATAAGATCAGCAATGACAATCTCATCATGCAAAACTGCACTAACTAATTTTGAAACTTGCTTTTCATTGAAGCTTTTTAACAATTCTTTTGCTTTATTAGCAATTTCTTCTTCATTCATAGGATTGTCAGGCGTGCCTCTTACAGCTTTGGCATGATGGGATAGTTCAGTTGAATCGTTAAATATAATTTTTACTTTTGCCTGTCTTTCTGGTCTTGCAATAGCTAGTTCATCGCTAGGTCTAGCTACAATTTTTTTTCTAAGATTGATTACCTCAGAATCTGCAAATAGTTTTTCATCATGCACTTCTTCATAGCCAATTTTCTTTTTAACTAAATACAAAGCCGCAAGATGCTGTGCGCATATATTAGGAATGCTTCGGTCATTTACGATATGGAATCGATCAGAAGGGATATCGATGATTACTTCTTTAATGTCTTTATGATTAAAATCTTTTTTTTGCAAAAGTACTTCAATGGCATCTAAAATAGCCTGAATGGGAGAGCCAACACACCATTTTTTTATTGAAGTATTGTCAATCTCGAAAATTGTTCCGAGATCTTTAATAATTATTTCAGGTTTTGGATTATGTGCATAAGCTGCAAGCAAACCTCTTTCTCCTAAAAGTGGATCAACTACTGATGTAAAATTTTCTTTTGCAAGTAGAGCAGAATAAATACCATTTCTGGTAGTCATTCCTGAAAATACAAAAGCCTTCTCAATATGTTCTTCATCTCTATTCCAGCAAGCCAAACCTGAAGTCTGCTGAATAGTATAAGATAATAAATAGTTGAATTGTTTTTGGTTAAGTTTAAGCAAAGATCCAGCAGCTACTGCTGACCCAAAAATAGTTCCGATGCTATGTGTAGAAAAAATTGTTGTTTTTGGAGTTTGGTAACCCATGCTCATATTAATTCTAACACCAACATCATAACCAAGGGCAATGGCTCTTAACAATTCAGCGTAACTATTTTTTTCCTTTTCCGCTATAGCTAATGCAGCAGGAACAATCGCACATCCTGGATGAAATCTTCCGTTTGTATGGGTGTCATCTGTTTCATCAGCATGCGCGGCCATACCATTGGCAAGGCCAGCATGAATAGCGCTAACTTTTATATTGCTTCCAATTAAGGTTGATTCAGGAAACCCACCTTGTGATTTTGCAAATTCGAATGCTTTTTTTCCAGGTGGAAGCAATCTTCCCGTTAGAATAGCTACCAAAGTATCTAGTAAATGAAATCTAGTATTTTTTTCAGTTAAAGATGGAAGATTATTATGAATAGCAGAAGATAAGTATTCAGTGAGCTTTTGTTGAATATCCATTAATTAAAAATACCTATGATTTTATTTTTGTCTAAATTAATTTTATTTTCATCACATATTAAGTTGAGCATTTTAAGCTCATTTGAGCTGATATTTTCTAATCTATCTATTAATTCTAAAAATCTAGAACATTCTTGATGCGAAACGAACCCATTTATGAGTGGTTTCATTTTATTAATATACTCTTTTCTACCAAAAGGGGTTGATCCGCTTGGATGAGCATTCGCAAAATCAAGCTGCTCTGTGATTTTGTCTCCATTATTGAATATGATTTCAGCTTTTGCACCTTGTACTTTCTGTAAAGGGTTTGTTTCGTCATAATATCTTTTATTGAACTCTGCATCTTCAAAAGTTTCAATTTTTTTCCATAATTGAACAGTTTCAATTCTTGATTTTCGCTCATCGCTATAGCTAGTTTCATGATGCCAAAAGCCATCTTCAAGTGCTACAGCAAAAATATACATTGCTGAATGATCCAGAGTTTCTCTTGAGGCTTTAGGATCATATTTTTCAGGATCATTACTTCCTGATCCCATCACAATGTGTGTATATTTTTTTGAATAGATATTTATTTTTTTTATTTGATTTAAGTCTTTAATTTTTTTTCTTACGTTAAAAGCTAAGTCAATGATAGAATTTCCATGGTATCCAGCAGAATGTTCTTTAGTAAAAGTGGAAAGTATACCTTCTCTAGGTTCATCAGCAATTGGTAAATTAATTTCTATATTTTCATTTTCTTTATGAAGAAGTATGGGCACGATTCCATAGTCTCCTTCCCATACAGGACTTGGTCCTTTTTCACCTCTCACAGCTCTATCAATTGCATCAATTGCATTTCGTCCCATGAGTCCAGGTGCAAAAGCTTTCCAGCTAGACAGATCTCCTTTTCTTCCTTGTCTTGTAAAGATAGAAGTGTGAGCACTATATTGTATCGCTTGATAAATAGTTTCGGCATCAAGATTTAACATAGCTCCAATTCCAGAAGTGATAGCAGGACCTAAATGTCCCACATGGTCTATTTTATTTGGATTTAAGGCAATCGACATTGAAAGTCTTAATTGCGTTTCATAACTTGTTGCAATACCACGGATAAGATCAGATCCTGTTAAATTTTTTTGTTGAGCAACTGCTAGAAGAGTAGGAATGCAATCTCCAGGATGACACGTTTCTTTTGCCATGATATTATCATGGAAATCTAATTCTCTTACCGCTACAGCATTAGCCCAAGCAGCCCATTCACAATTAAAAGTTTCTTCAGAACTTAATCCAAATAAAGTTGCACCGTCTTTTTTTTTGTGAAACATCGCTTGCGCTCTTGCAACGCAAACAGGATCTCTGTTTATTGCAGCAATAGCAACTCCAGCATTGTCTATAATTCTATTTCCAACCATTTCATTAATTCGTTGGTTTGAATTCCAATTTTCAGATGCCATGACCGCAAGAAGCCAAGCTAGTTGATTTTTTTTTTCGATTCTGTTTCCAGGTTTAGGAATATTGATTTTAAATGATTGCATGAAAATTTTTTATAAACTAATTTCTATTAATATGCGTTACTTAATGGAAATGAGTAGCTTACATCAATAACTATTTCAGTATAAGAAAAAAAATTTCATATTGTGAAACGATGTTTTGTATATTGATATCTTGGTTCTTTATGTTAATTTAAATCATAAACTTAATAATAAACGGGGGAAAATAATGTTTAATAAAAACTTTAAAAACCTTTTTGGTTTTTTAGCCGTTGCATCTTTGATTTTCACTTCTTTTACTAGTGACGTAAACGCTGGTGCGCATGAGAAAAAGAAAGAAAGCTTTGCTGCAAAATGTAATCCAATGGAAGTAGTAATTCATGCTTCTTACGGTGGAGGAACGGACCAAACTGCTAGAATGATGTCTATCAGAGCAAGAAAAGAATTTGATCAGGATATTCAAGTAGTAGGAAAAAGAGGTGGTTCAGGTTCAAAAGCACAGAACTATGTTAAATCTAAACCTGCAGATGGTTGCACTATTCTGGCTTTAACTGAGTCTCATTTGTACACAATGGCAAGAGGAAAATCTGATATGAAAATTTCAGATATCACTGGAATCGTTCGTGCTATGGAAGAGCCTACTTTTATTGTGATCAACGCTCAAAATACAAAAATAGACACTGTGAAAAAAATGATCAGTGAATCTAAGAAAAAGCCAATCACTACAGGTATCGCATCTATTGGTGGTACTGAGCATATTGGAATGTATCAATGGTCAAAAGCTTCAGGTACTGCGTTCAAACCTGTTTCTTTTGGTTCAGGTGCGCAAAGCTTACAAGCTTTAGCTTCTGGAAAAATTGACGTTGCATTGCTAAACCCTTCAGAAGCTGCAGGATTAATTGCTGATAAAAAAGTAAAAGCAGTTGTTCTTTTAGCTCCTAAGCGTTTAAAAGATTATCCAGATGTTCCATCTTCATTTGAGCTAGGATACAAAGTTAACGTAGCGACAACTAGAGGATATGCAGTTCTAGCATCTACTCCAGACGCTATCAAAAAAGAACTTTCAGCTAAATTGCTTAAAGGTATGAAGCATGAAATTTTTGCTTCTTACTTAAAAGGTTCTTCTTTAGATCCTGAAACTAGCCCAGCTGGAATGGATGTTTGGGAACCACAATTGAAAGCTAACTATAAAGAGGCAGCAACAGCTCTTAAAGAATTAGGACTATTAAAATAATTCCTAAAATATGGCTTCAAAAAAAAACATTAAGTCAAAATCCATGCCCGATTATTCGGGCATGGGTTTGTTTCACAAAAAAGACCTAAATATTGCAATAGTTCTAATTGCAGCTGGATGCTTTTTATTTTATGAGGCAACCAAATTTCCGCCTCCAGGTATGATTTTAGGTGACACTATTAATGCAGATGTGTTTCCAAAAATTTTAGTCGTAATACTAATTTTTTTAGCTGCAGTAATACCTTTTGAGTTTAGGTTTGCTGCTCCAAAAATTCAAAAAATTGATAAAGAAAGAGAAGAAAGAATTGAACCAATAACTTGGAAAACTTTGGTTTTTTTAATTACTATTGTTTCTTGCTCTAGTTTTTTAGGAACAATCTTAACAATGATTACAACTTGTTTGGTTTTTCCTATTGTGTGGGGAGAAAAAAGGTATGTTGCAGTAGCAATCTATGCAACGCTTTTTCCTTTAGGAGTTTATTTATTATTTAACAAATTATTAAGCCTTTATTTTGAACCAGGCTTATTAAAATTTTTTCAATAGAATAGGATTATATGGACGCAATTATTCAAGGTTTTACAATGTTATTTCACGTACAGAACATCTTTTTAATAATAGGTGGCGTGATGATAGGAGTAATCGTTGGAGCATTACCAGGATTGAGCTCTCCAATGGCAATTGCGCTTTTAATGCCTTTTACAATTGGACTTGATCCCGTTGCTGCTATTTCTATGATGGCTGCTTTGTATTGTGCGGGAACATTTGGTGGATCGATAACAGCAATTTTAATTAATGCACCAGGAGCGCCTCCTGCTGTTGCAACAGCTTTTGATGGATATCCCATGGCAAAACAGGGTCAACCTGGTAGAGCTCTGGGTCTTGCAACCATTGCAAGTGTTATTGGTGGAATTTTTAGTTTAATTATTTTTATTTTTGCAACTCCACTTCTTGCTAGCATTGCTTTGAAATTTGGTCCGGTAGAATATTTTGGGCTTTCAGTATTTGCACTTATCTATGTTGGCATCCATGAGCGGAAAATCTTCCATTAGAAATTTGATTGCAGGAACAGTAGGTGTTTTACTTGCAACGATCGGAGTTCATCTAGCAACTGGTGTCGAAAGATTTGACTTTGGAATTGAAGAGTTGTCAGAAGGAATTCACTTTGTGCCAGTTCTAATTGGTTTGTTTGCAATGTCAGAACTTCTTACTCAATCGCAAACTTTAAATGCGGCAGTTGAGAGAATGTCTGCTAAATCCTTAAAATTACCATCTTGGAAAGAGTTAAAAGAATTAAAATGGAATATTTTTAGATCTTCATCTCTTGGAACATTTATTGGAATTTTACCAGCTGAAGGATCAACCGTGGCAGCGATGATGGGATATAACGAAGCTAAGAGATGGTCAAAAACACCTGAAAAATTTGGAACCGGTTGTGCAGAAGGAATTGTAGCACCTGAGTCTGCAAACAATGCAGCTGCAGGTGGGGCAATGGTTCCTACGCTAGCCTTGGGTATTCCAGGAAGCGGAACTACAGCTTTAATTTTGGCAGCCTTGGTTATGCATGGTTTTAAACCAGGTCCTTATTTAATTACTGAAACTCCACATCTAGTTTATGCAATTTTTGGAGCAATGTTGATTGCAAATTTTGGGTTCTTAGGAATTGGTTTAGTTGGTGCAAAAGTATTCTCTTACGTTACTTTCATTCCTAAAAAATTTTTATGGCCTTCCGTTTTTGTTTTTTCATTAATAGGATCGTACTCTTTTAGTTCATCATTTTTTGATGTTTGGGTAATGTTATTATCTGGAATAATAGGTTTCTTTATGATGAGAAATGGTTTTTCACCAGCTCCATTGGTAATGGGTTTGATTTTAGGACCAATGGTAGAAGAAACATTTACGCAAGCTATGGTCATTCATGACTCTAGTTTCCTACAATTTTTTGATAGTGGTGTGTTTTTAGTATTTATGGCTCTTACTATACTTAGCTTGTCTAGTCCTTTCTGGTCCGATATTGCTAAATTGTTTAAAACCAAAAAATAAAAATAAAGGAAGCTAAATGAATAAAGTTGCTGTTATAACCGGCGGCGCTCGAATGATAGGAAGAGCGACTGCAACCAAATTAGCAAAACAGGGTTTTGATATTCTGATTCACACTGGTGGAAAAAGTATCAATGAAGCAAATAAAACTGCTGAATTAGTTCAACAACTTTCCAAAAAATGTGAAATTGTAACTGGTGACTTGTCAGATCTTAAGACTATTCAACTTATTAAAGACAAGGCAAATTCTATGGGTGATGTTTTGGTTTTGATAAATAATGCTGGAATGAGAATTCATGAAGTATTTGAGAAAATTAAATACGAAGATTGGAAAAAAATAATGACTGTTAATGTGGATGCTGCTTTTTTATGCGCACAAGCCTTAATTGGTTCAATGACAAAAAATTCATGGGGAAGAATAGTTAATATTGGAGGAATGTCAGGACATATAGGAGCAAGAGAAAGAGCTCATGTTGTAACATCTAAAGCAGCTTTAGTAGGCCTGACAAGAGCTATCAGTATGGAATTTATTGAAAGAGGTGTGACCTGCAATTGTGTAGTTCCTGGTTTTATCGAAGATTTTGATACTGATAAAAAAGAACTAAGAGGGCATTGGCTGAAACATCCTCAAACTCCTAATTTATCATCGGGCAGGTATGGAAATCCTGATGATGTTGCTGAAGTTATTTCGAATTTATGCAAAGAAGAAGCTGGTTATATTAATGGACAAGTGCTTCATGTGAATGGGGGCACTTATACACCATGACCATTTATGCGGAAGACTTTTCAAATTGGGCCATTAACTTAAAAACTAAAGATATACCTACTGACGTTCAAGAAGTCTTAGGTTTTTTAGTAAAAGATATTTCGGGTGTAATTATTGCAGCTAGAAATGAAGATTATATTCAAAGTTTAGTAAAAACTTATAGCAATACAGGAAACACAATTGCTTTAGGGCATAAAAATATATTTGATGTTTTTTCATCATCTATAATTTGTGGAACAGCTGCACATGGAGAGGATTTTGACGATACTTTTGAAGGTAACCCCATGCATGTCGGCGCTACTATGGTTTCAGTTTTTCTATCTGCGGGACAATTTTTTAAATTGAATGGTGAGCAAATTTTAAGAGGAATTGCTATTGGCGCTGAATTAATTTGTAGAATGGCATTAGTTTCCCCAACTGCAATGCATAAACAAGGTTTTCATCCCACTGCAATATGCAGTGTATTTGGAGCAGCTGCAGGATTAGGGGTAGTTCTTGGACTTAATTCAAAACAATTATCTTCAGCGCTAGGTGTTGCGGGTAGTATGGCCTCTGGAATTATTGAATATTTAGCTGAAGGGACATGGACCAAAAGAATACATCCAGGCTGGGCTGCAAGTTCTGGAATACATGCTGCATTATTAGGTAGGTCTGATTTTTTAGGACCAAGAACTGTTTTTGAAGGTACGCATGGATTTTTTAAAGCTTTTACCATCAAGGAAATTGAAAAAGATTTTTCTCATTTAACCAAAGATCTAGGAACAAGATGGGAGTGTAAAAATCTTGCATTCAAACCTTATGCTTGTGGAACCATGGCGCAACCCTTTGTCGATTGCGCAATGCAATTGAGAGACAAAGTAAATGATTTATCTAAAATTAAATCGATTAAGGCAAAAGTGGGAGAGGGGACCGTACATCGTTTGTGGGAACCAAGAAAAGAAAAAAATAATCCATCTACTCCTTACTCTGCTAAATTTTCTGTTCCTTATTGTGTGGCAGTTACCTTAAGTAAAGGTGGGGCTGGTTTAGAAGAATTTAACGAAACAAATATAGCGGATCAAAGTATTTTAAAAATAGCTAATTTGATCGAGTATGAAATCGATCCTAATGATGAATATCCAAAAAATTATACGGGCCGACTAACACTGGAAACAGTAGATGGCCAAATAATAGAAGCGAAGCAGCCATGTTTTAGGGGTGGAAAAAAACAACCTCTAACTAAAAAAGATTTTGATACTAAGTTTGAGAAAAACTTAAAGTATGCAAAACTGAATGACCAACAAGTTAAGAACGTAGAAGAATTCACTCATTCTATTTTCGACAATCCGGATTTTTCAAAAATTAATTTATTTTAAATAAATGGAAAGCTTTGACTTATATGCTTTCACCTCAAGTTTAAGTTATTTCCAAATTGGCATCCTTTTGTTTGTTGCTTTGTTAGCATCTATTGTTTCTGGTATTTCTGGATATGGAGGGGGAATGACATTAGGAATTCTTGTTTCTCCTTTTATTCCTATTAAATTATTAGTTCCACTTATGTCAGTTTTTGTCTTTTGCTCTAATTTATCAAGAATGTACTATTATAGAGATAGCATTTTTTGGATTAAAGGTTTGTACTTTGCCGTAATAACCGCTCCCTTTGTAGTCTTGGGAACAAATTTTTACGCAGGTGTTTCCGATAAAGTTTTGTATTTTTGTTTAGGTTTTGGTTTAGCTTTTGCGATTATTTTAAGAAGAATTTTTAAAAAAATTAATTTAAAAATTGGATGGTTTGGTCTGGGAGTGATGGCGGTTTTATATGGAACTGTTAGTGGAGTAATTTTAGGACCAGGCGCTATACTTTTGACAGCTTTGGCTTCAAATGGAATGGTAGGTGCTAGTATTATTGGAACAGACTCTTTCATTACATTGATTAATGTTATTATTCGTATGATTTCTTTTCGAAAATTAGGATTATTAAATAATGATGCATTAATTATAGGCTGTTCCATTGGAGCAGTTGCTATTTTTGGATCTTATATTGCTAGAAAAATTGTCGATAAATTGGGAGTTAAGCTTCACACTTTAATAATCGAGATATGTATTGTTTTGGGAGCAGCTGTTATGATTTTTAGGGCTTTTACTATTTAGACAAATATTCAATTATTAATCTAATACTTGAGATTAAAATTAATAAATAAACAATATTGTAAAATAATTTTTCCTCAATTCTTTTTAATATTTGTATACCCACATAAATTCCCACGAGTGAAGCAGGAAAAAATATTATAGATTGTTTTAAACTTTCTAAATTTATAAAAGACAAGTGTACGTAAAAAGGGAGTTTTATTAAATTTAGAAACATAAAAAATATCACTCTGGTTCCAACGTAAATTTCTTTTTTGAAACGTAAAGGAAGTAAATAAATACTAGTAGGGGTTCCTCCAGCATGCGCACAAAAACTTGCAAACCCAGCAACCATAGAAGAAGTTCCACCTTTTAGAATAGATTTTTTAAGTGGAATAATTTTTTTTCTTTTAAAGATAAAATAGTGAGTAGTGAACAAAAAACCCATGAGTCCAATTAAAAATTTTATTAAAGCCTCTGAAAAATAGGTATAGGTTAAAGAACCAATGGCAACACCTATACCACCACCTATTGTCATTAATTTTACCGTATCAAGATCAAATTGCTTTCTAAATTTATAAACGGCAACAATATCGGATAGGATAAGTATGGGTAGAATAATTGCTAGTGCCTGACTAAGAGGCATGACAATTGTCATAAGAGGAATTGAAATTAATGATAATGAACCGCCAAGACCTGATTTGGCAATACCATACAACATGATGGATGGAATAACGCAAAGTAAAAAAAGAGAACTGTATTCCATAGTTTAATTTTTTTTAAATCGAATTCTTAGTAGAAATAGAACGCCGATTATTAATCCATAAATGACAGGCTGGGTAATATCTTTTTTTACCAACCACAAATAATGAAGAACACCCAGTATAGCAATTACATAAATAAGTCGATGTAATTTAAACCAATTGTCTTTTAAAATTATTTTCATTTTTTTGGTTGAGGTAATAGCCAAGGGTACAAGTAACAACCAAGCAACTACACCTACCCAAACATATTTATGTTTAATAGTATTTTGTAAAATTAGATTCCAATCAAAGTGATGATCCAATCCTATGTAGCTAAGCAAGTGAATAGAGGCATAAAAAAAAGTAAACAAACCCAGTGTTTTTCTAAAAGGTAACCAAATATTACTTTTGGTAATTCTTCGAAGAGGGGTGATGCTTAAGGTCAGGCAAATAAAAATTAATGTCCACTTGCCAAAATGATGAATGACTTCCTCAACGGGATTGGCTCCAAAATTATTGTTTATCAGTGTATATAAGATCGAAGCGATAGGCCAAAGAGCAATAATAAAAATTAATTGCTGTAATGAAAAATATGGTTTCAATGTAATTAATAATATTTTCTTAAATCCATACCTTTGTAAAGATTAGAAACTTCATTGGCGTAGCCATTAAACATTTCAGTAGGTCTTCTTGGATCAAAAAATGAATCACCAATTCTTCTTTCAGTAGCTTGAGACCATCGGGGATGATCTACGTTTGGATTTACATTGGAATAAAAACCATATTCAGCAGGACTTGCATTCATCCATGATGAAATAGGAATATTTTCTACCAATCTTATTTTTACAATCGCTTTGGCACTTTTAAAACCATACTTCCAAGGAACAACGAGACGGATTGGCGCTCCATTTTGATTGGGTAAATTTTTTCCATATAATCCGGTAGCCATAATAGTTAACGGATGCATTGCCTCATCTAACCTTAATCCTTCACGGTAAGGCCAGTCTAAAATTTTACTTTGTTGACCAATCATTTCTTCTGGCCGATAGACACTAATAAATTCTACAAACTTAGCTTTACTAGTAGGAGATACTGTTTTTAACAAATTGCTTAAAGAAAAACCCATCCAAGGAATGACCATTGACCATCCTTCTACACATCTAAGTCTATAAATTCTTTCTTCACTAGGAAAATTTTTTACGATTTGTTCATAGGAAAAAGTTTTTGCTTGTTCTACTTCTCCTTCAATCGTAATACTCCACGGAGAAATTTTAAATTTTCCAGAATTGTTAGAAGGATCTTCCTTGTCTGTACCAAATTCATAATAATTATTATAAGTAGTTATATCTTTATAGCTTGTAAGTTTTTCTGAAGATGAAGTGTTGGAGGATGCGGACAATGAAAAAAAAGAACCTAGCATAAGAGATGCAGTTCCCGCAGCAGCTGATTTAATAAAAGATCTCCTGTTTTGATAAATATGTTCAGGAGTAATTTCGCTTGATAGAATTTTTTTCATTTCATTTTTTTTCTGTATCAATTACTGGGTTTCCTTTAAGCCAATCTGATTCATTGTTATCATAATGCTCTTTTTTCCAAATAGGAGTTCTTTTCTTTATTTCTTCAATTATATATCTTGATAAATCATATACCTGAGACCTATGTTTTGCAGCAACTGCAATTATTATCGATATTCCACCTAATGGAACATATCCTTTCGTGTGTTCAATAAAAACAACAGGGTATTCCAGCTGGAGTTTTTGAATAGCTTCATCATAAATTTCCTTAAAACTCTTTTCTACAATGGCATCATGCGAGTCATAGGTAATACCAGTTACATTTTTATTATTATTATGGTTTCTTACCGTTCCTATAAAAAACAAAGATGCTCCACACTTTTCAGAAGTTATGAATTTTTGAGCTGCATCAAGAGAGATGGTACCTTTAGAGGCGTCAATTACTTTTCCGTGAAACATTATATTATCCTCCTCCTACAGGTGGAATGATACAAAGTTTGCTTTGATTGGAAAGTTTGTAATCATCATGCACAATTTCATTTTGCTCATTGGCAAATGCTGATCGTTTCACAATTTCTAAGAAGTTTTTATTGTCTGGATACTTACTTTGTATGAAGTCGGCAAGATTTTCTCTTACTTCTTTGACACTGGTGATTTCAGGCAACGTTAATTCTAAAAAATCTTCTTTTGAAAAATCTCTAGCAGCCCCAAATAATTCTATTTTAATTTTCATAACTTAAGTATTTAACCTGTTCTCCTTTTTTAATTAAGCTTTTTGTTTGATCGAGCATCAACCAACAATTAGCCTTCACTAAAGTAGATAATTTATAAGATTCTTGTCCTGGTAAAATAGTAATTTTACTATTCGTTACCTTAGCACGAATAAATTGAGTTAATTTTTTATTTTTTTTGTAAGCATGGGAAATGGATCCCAACTTCCAAACTTGTGTGTTTTTATTTTGTATACTTTGCAATAAAGGATGAATTAAAAAATGAAACCCAACAATTCCAGAAATAGGATTTCCAGGTAAACCAAAATAATAATTATTACCCTTAGTTGCAAATAGTGTTGGTCTACCAGGTTGCATCAAGATTTTATGAAATAAAATTTTATACTTATTTTTTTTTAACATCGTAGGAATAAAATCTTTATGTCCTGCCGAAACACCTCCCGTGCTTATAAAAATTGTGTTTCCTCTAACTTTTGATATTTGGTTGTATATTTTTTTTAAGTCCTTAGGGTTATCCTTGACTATTCCAAGATACACAAAGTTAAAGTGATATTGATGTTTGTATGATTCAAAATATTCTGACATTGCAGTAATTATTTTATTTGCACTGTTTGAATTTTCCGTAATTTCATCTCCTGAACAAAATAAGACAATGTTTGGTTTTGCATAAACATCCACTTTAGTTATCCCTAAAGTTTTAGCGGCAAGTATATCTTGTGCGCATACAATTTTTCCCTTAGCAATAATAAGTGAATTTTTTTTATAATCTGTTCCTTGTTTCCTGACGTTGTCAAATCTTCTGATATTTACTTTGCTAGAGATATAGCTTCCGCTTTTTTCAATTTGCTCATACGGTATCATACAATCGTAAGGCTCAATGATCGGGCATCCAGTTGCAATTTGAATACATGAGTCTTTTTTATAAGGAATTTTTTTTAAACTTCCTGCAGAAATACTTCCAATGATTTTTAATAATTTGTTCTTTTGTACATCTGTGGATTTAGCTGCATAACCATCTAACAAACTATTATTAAAAGAAGGGTTATCTTTTTTTGCATATATTGATTTTGCTAAAGTAAAATTCAAAGCTTCCGTTATAGGTATGCGAATTATTTGTTTTTTAGCTGTGGCTATGACTTTTTGGACAGCTTGATGGTAATTCAGCATGTGACTTAGAATAAATCTGATAAAAATTCTGGCAATCCTCCAGGATTAAGCCACAAACCACTTTTTCCACCTTGCTTAACTAGCAATTTGATACCTTCAATTTTTAGATCTGGATTAACGATTTTGCTTAAGTCGTAAATGGTAATGAGCGCTGTGTTCACCCCCATAATAGCTTCCATCTCAACACCTGTTTTAGCATAAGCAGAAACCACACAATAAACATCTAGTGAATAATCATTGTCATTCATCGTTATTTTGGTTGCGGTATGATCAATTGGAAGTGGATGACATAATGGAATAATTTCGCTAGTTTTTTTTACTCCTAAAACTGCTGCGACCTCAGCTAAACTTACAGGATCTCCTTTAGGCATTTTTTTATTTCTGATTAAATCAAATGTTTCTTTTCCTACAATAATTTTACCAGTTGCTAATGCTTTTCTAAATGTCGGCTCTTTATCAGAAACATCGATCATTTTATAATTGTGCTTAGCAAACAATTCCTGAGCCCAGTCTTTTAGTTCTTTTTGATCAATAATTTTGAGATTGCTCATTATCCTCCAATAGAAGCTAAATGTGGAGTAATACCAGTGTCACCCATTTCTAGATAATGAGATTCTTTTTTGAAATTTAATTGTTTTAGTATTAATTCTTTAAGTTGTTCTTTTTGGTTTTTGTCCTGTAGGTATGGTCGTAAATCAATACCAGTGTTACCAAATAAACAAAGTCTTAGCTCGCCTTTTGCCGTTACTCTTAAGCGGTTACAAGTTTTGCAAAAATCTTTTGAGTAAGGCGCTATAATTCCAAACTTTCCTTTGAATTCTGGATGAACATAGTTGATAGAGGGACCCGCATCTTGAATGCGATCAATTTTTTTCCAACCTTTATTTTCTAAATAATCTCTAAAAATAGAAGCGGAGACATGATACTTATCAAAGTATTCAAAGTTATCTCCGGTTTGCATTAGCTCTATATACCTAAAATCTATATTATTTGTTTTTACAAAATTTTCCCATTGCTCAAATTCTTCATAGCTTGAATTCATATTTTTTAGCAAAACTGCATTTACTTTGATGTTATGAAAATTATTTTCTTGCAAAATCTGAATGCCTTCTAATATTTCTGGTAATTTATCTTTGCCTGTAATTTCCTTAAACTTATCTCTATTTAAACTATCAATGCTAACGTTAATTCCATTCAATCCTGCATCGATTAATTGTTTGGCAATCTGTGGAAGTTTATAGCCATTAGTCGTCATGACTAAATTTTGAATTTTGTGTTCAGATTTAATATTGTTTAAAATATCAAAAAAATCTTTTCTTACTGTTGGCTCACCTCCTGTTAATCTAATTTTAGAAACGCCTAGTTCAGAAAAAGCGGCAATTAAATTGGATATTTCATTAAGATTTAAGAATCCTGGTTTATTTTCTGATTTAAAATAACCATTGGGTAAGCAATAACCGCACTTAAAATTGCAAACATCGGTAATTGAAAGACGAATGTAAGGAAAAGTTCTACCAAAGCTATCTGATAACTTATTCATTGATAAATTGTAACATATTTAATGTTTTTTTAATAATTCAATTCGCTTTAAAATTGTTTTGGCACACGCAAAAAGTGAAAAAAAAATTTCCATAATTGTTAAAAATAGGGTATTTTTTTAATTGGCAAATAAAAATTATTTAAAAGGGGAGAAAAAATGAAAAACAAAGTATCAAATTACTCAAGACGAAATTTTTTAGCTGGTTCAGCAACTATTGCAGGACTTGCAGCTGCATCTGCAGTGTTACCTACTAGTATTGCACAAGCTAATCATATTGATCCCAAATCAAAAGGTTTGCCAGATTTTGCAAAATGGAAAAAAAGATCTGCGGTAATAGTTCACTCTAACAGTGGAATTGAAACTCATAGAGAGGATATTGGATCAAGTGTCATTACCCCTATTAGACATATTTATGTTCGTAATAATTTGCCAACCATGACAGACGAGCAAATTGGAAATAAAGATAATTGGACTCTTAGCGTTGAGGGAGTAAAAAACCCAACTACTTTTACTGTTAAGCAATTGAAGTCGTTAGGATTTACAACGGTTGCAACTGTACTTCAGTGCTCTGGAAATGGTCGAGGTTTCTTTAAGCATGGACCAACAGGATCTCAGTGGAAAACAGGAGCTGCAGCGTGCGTAGTTTGGACAGGTATTCCTGTTACTGATCTGATTAACCAGTGCGGAGGATTAGCAAGTGGAGTTAAGTTTATAACGGGAACAGGCGGAGATTTGCCTGCAGGACAAGATCCTAAAAAAGCTTTAGTAGAAAGATCTTTGCCATTAGCAGCTCACAAAGATGCAATTTTAGCATGGGAGATGAATGGAGTTGATTTACCAAATGTTCATGGAGCACCATTACGATTAGTTACTCCTGGATATTTTGGAATCAATAACGTTAAGCATTTAAGCAAGCTTTCTTTCACCAAGGCTGAGTCTGACGTTAGATTTATGAAATCTAGTTACAGGGTATATCCTATCGGAAAAAAAGGTTCTCCTGAGTTTCCAACATGTGCAGAGATGCCTGTTAAATCTTGGATTACCAAACCAAATGATGATAGCGGAAAAGTAGCTTCAGGTAATGTAGTGATTACAGGAGTGGCTATGGGTGGAATGGAATCTGTATCTAAAGTTGAAGTTTCAATCGACTCTGGAAAAACGTGGAAAAAAGCTAACATAGTTGGACCAGATCTAGGTAAATTTGCTTGGAGACAGTTTGCTATAGAGCTTAACTTAAAGCCAGGAACTTACAATATAGCAAGTAGAGCTTCCGCTGGTAGCAAAAGCCAACCTGAATTGAGAATGGAAAATCACAGAGGCTATTTGCATAACGGTTGGAAAGACCATAGTGTAAATATTACCGTTGCTTAAAAAGTTTTTTTTAACATTAATATTTTTTAACCTTCTGACACTGATGGCTAAAGCCGATCAAATGTCAGAAGGTAAAGAAATTTTTAATGGCAAAGGTATGTGTATGACTTGCCATAGCTTAAAAGCCGCTGGGGCAACTGCTGCAATTGGCCCTGTTTTGGATGAGTTAAAACCAACAATGGATCAAGTAAAAAAAGTTGTGACAGAAGGCATAAATTTGATGCCGGCTTTTGGAGAGTCGGGTTTATTAACACCTAAAGAGATTGATGCCGTATCTTTTTATGTTGCAAAAAGTGCAGGAAAATAGTTATAAGTGCTTATGATTGAATTTTTAAATATGGGTGGTTACGCAGTATTTGTGTGGGGATCTTATTTTATAGCGTTATTGCTAGTCTCTATATTATACGTTCGCTCTATTAAGGCTTTAAAGTCTCTTCAATCAAAAGAACAATCTGCATCTTCAAAACAAGAAGCTTCTGGGACGGTTCGAGCAAAATCGTTAGCTTAAAAAATTTTTAATCCCATTCTTAAAGCAACAAAGAGTACCAAAATTGCAGTGAGCGCAGCTAAAATTTTTGTAGGTAAAATTTTAAGATTCAAATAGTTTCCAATTTGACCTCCTATAATTACACAAATAATTAAAAACCAATAATCTAAAATTTCAGCAGCTATATAATTTTTTTGAAACTGACCAATCACACCTGATATAGAATTGATTAAAATAAAAAGAGATGCACTTGTGGCAATGTCTCTAGGTTTTCCTGCTTGCAGTAAAAAAAGAATTGGACTTAAAAAAATTCCACCTCCGATACCCACAATTCCTGAAACTAATCCTAAAATAGAACCAATCGTAATTGAAATGTAGTTTGGAATATTTTTAAATGATTTATTTTCATCACCATAAAATTTAAAATTAAGAAGTAATAAAATTCCTGCAATTAAAAGAACAATAAATAAAATAATTTCAAAAATATGTTTTTCTATTACAAGAGAACCTCCAAGATATGCAAAAGGAATGGATCCTAGTAAGTAGGGTAGAAGTAATTTAATGTTAAAGTGACCGTGACGAATATAATTAATTGAATTTCCAGATACTACGGCAATATTGCAAATCAAAGCAATAATAGGAAAAATAGTATATGGAACATTCCATAATAATAATAACGCTAAATAAGTAGAGCCCCCACCAAATCCTACGCTAGAGTAAAGAATGGATGTTATAAAAAAAAGTATAGAAAGAAAAATCATAAACAATCTTGCAATAACACTATTAATGATTAATTAAAGAGGCAACAAATTAAATTATGATTAATAAAATTAGCTATAATCAACTTGGTGGAGCTGATCACGGTTGGCTTCAAGCTAGGCACCATTTTAGTTTTGCAAGTTACCACAATCCTGAAAGAATTCATTTTGGTCCTATGCGAGTGATAAATGATGATATTATTGCACCTCATAAAGGTTTTGCTCCACATCCCCATGATAATATGGAAATTATTACTTATGTAAGGAAGGGAGCTATTACTCATAAAGATGATATGGGAAATGAGGGAAGGACAGGAGCTGGCGATGTTCAGGTAATGTCAGCTGGTAGTGGTGTAGTTCATTCAGAGTTTAATTTAGAAAATGAAGAAACTAATCTCTATCAAATATGGATATTTCCGAATAAAAAAAATGTAAAACCAAGATGGGAAGCCAAAGAATTTCCTAAAAAACCAGTTACAGATAAACTCTCTCCTTTAGTAACAGGGTTTGATCATCCTGATCAAGACAGTCTTAAAATACATCAAGATGCTGTTATTTATGCAGGAAGAATTAACCAAGGAACTAAGATAACCCAAGCAATTAAAACGCAAGCTTATGCCTTATGTTCATATGGCAGTTTTTTAATTAATGATATTAGTCTCAATAAAGGAGATGGCGCAGAAATTACGAAGACAAAAGAGGTTATAATAACCGCCAAAGAAGATTGTGAAATTTTATTAATAGATCTACCTAAATTTTAATCTGTAGTGTAGTTTGTTTTTATATGTCAATAAATAGCCAAAAAGAATTTAGAGCCATTAATATTTCTGTTCTAACCATATCAGACACCAGAACAGAAGAAACAGATACGTCAGGTAATATTTTAGCAAAAAAAATTAGAGAAAAAGGTCATGGATTATCTCACAAACAAATTGTGAAAGATAATAAAGAAGATATTAAAAAAATATTATTAGAATGGGCATCGGATGAAAATGTTGGAGTGATTATTACAACAGGTGGAACAGGTTTGACAGGAAGAGACACAACCCCAGAAGCATTAAATGAAATTAAAGACAAAGACATTCCTGGATTTGGAGAATTGTTTAGATTAATCAGTTATAAAAAAATTGGAACTTCGACTATTCAATCAAGAGCGATGGCAGTATTATGCAAAGGCACTTATATTTTTGCATTACCAGGTTCTAGTGGTGCTGTAACAGATGCTTGGGAAGATATTCTTAAATTTCAATTAGATTCGAGATTTGAACCTTGTAATTTTGTTAATCTAATTCCTAGATTAAACGAAAAATAAATTATTTTTGGTATTTTTCTTTCCAGATTTCGTAGCTCATTCCGTACACATGCTCTCTTGCATCAGGATCGGTAATAGAGATTCCCTTCTTCTCTGCTTCCTCCCTGTACCATCTCGATAAACAATTTCTACAAAAACCAGCAAGGTTCATCAAATCAATATTCTGAACATCTTTTCTATTCTGTAAATGATTAATTAATCTTTCAAAAGCTGCAGACTGAATTTCTTTTTTTGTTTCATCATTCATATTACTTATTATATACTAAACTCATGAAACTTACAGGTTCGTATAACATTCCTGCAAACAAACAAACAGTATGGGAAGCATTAAATAATTCGGAAATATTAAAAGAATGTATTCCAGGATGTGATGAATTTATAAAAAACTCAGATACAAGCTTTACAGCAACCGCTACGAATAAAATCGGACCATTTAATGCTAGTTTTACTGGTGAAGTGGAGTTGAAGGATTTAAATCCTCCAGATAATTATAAAATTGTTGGCCAGGGTAATTCTCCCGTGGGATTTGCATCGGGAGAAGCTTATGTTGAACTAGTAGAAAACAATGGAATGACAACTCTTTCTTATACTGTGGATGCAAATGTGGGTGGGAAAATTGCACAAGTTGGATCAAGACTTATTGATATGACGGCAAAAAAAATGGCAGATATTTTTTTTGGAAAATTTTCAGAATTAGTAACTCCTGAAGAAAAGAGAAGCGAAATAACTTCAGGTGCAACACCAGAAAAAAAAACATCAGAAAAAAAATATTTATACTGGCTAGTCGCGATTTCTATAATTGCCATATTGCTCGTTTATCTCAATAAATAAAACAACCAAAAAGCGAAATTAAAATTTGCTTCACTTGAAAAATTTTTTTTATTCAGTTAGCATAAGAATAATTTTACTTTCGGGGGAAAGAAAATGAAAACAGTTACGCTAGAAGTAAATGGTAAAAAGTTTACCAAGAGTGTGGAAGATCATACTCTATTATCAAGCTTTGTAAGAGAACAATTAAATTTAACGGGGACACATGTAGGATGCGACACTAGTCAGTGTGGAGCTTGTGTAGTTCATGTAGATGGCAAGTCCGTAAAAAGTTGCACATTGTTAGTTGCAGATATTGACGGCTCTAAAGTTACAACTATTGAAGGACTATCAAGTAATGGGGAGCTCCATCCGATGCAAGCAGCGTTTAAAAAGCATCATGGATTGCAATGTGGTTTTTGTACACCGGGCATGATTATGAGCTCTGTTGATTTATTGCAAAACAAAAAAAATCCAACTGATGAAGAAATAAGAGAGTGGTTGGAGGGAAATATTTGTCGTTGTACAGGTTACCAAAATATTGTTGCAGCCGTTAAAGAAGCTGCAAACAACTCATAGGAGGAAATAAAGAATGGCTAGTAGCATGATTGGATCAAGAGTAGAGAGAACAGAAGATAAAAAATTTATTACAGGTAAAGGAAGATATACAGCTGATATTACATTACACGGACAAACGTATGCTTTCTTTATTAGATCTCCACATGCAAGAGCTAAAATTAAAAAAGTAGATACTGCTAAAGCTTTAAAGGCACCAGGAGTAGTTGCCATTCTTACTGGTGAAGATATTGTTAAAGATAAAATTGGTGGTTTGATAGCCGGTTGGAAAATTGTAAGCAAAGACGGAACCGATATGAAGTTACCTGCTCATCCTCCTTTGGCGCATGATCAGGTTAATTATGTTGGCGATCATGTTGCGGTGGTCATTGCAGAGTCATTAGAGGAAGCAAAAAATGCTGCAGAGCTTGTCACCGTTGATTACAAGGTGTTGAAGGCAGTAGTGGATACTGCAAGTGCAATGAATTCAGAACCAATTTATGAAGGAATTGATAAAAATTTATGTTTTGACTGGGAGTTAGGAGACAAAGCTAAAACAGACGAGGCTTTTGCAAAAGCAGATAGAGTTGTTAAACTGAATATTAATAATAATCGTTTAGTTCCTAATGCAATGGAACCAAGAGCATCAATTGGAGATTATAACTCATCAAGCGATGACCTTACGTTATATACTACAAGTCAAAATCCTCATTTAACTAGACTAGTGATTTCAGCATTTAATGGTGTTCACCCAGAGCATAAGTTTAGAGTAGTTGCACCAGATGTGGGTGGAGGATTTGGATCTAAAATTTATCCCTACGCTGAAGATGTTGTAGTTGCTTGGGCAGCAAAAAAAATTGGAAAACCAGTGAAATGGGTTTGTGAGCGAACAGATTCTTTTCTTTCAGATTGTCATGGAAGAGATCATATTACTGAAGCAGAACTTGCTGTTCAAAAAGATGGCAAGGTTACAGGTTTAAGAGTGAATACGATTGCAAACTTAGGAGGATATGGCTCTTTATTTGCAACAGTGACACCAACTTATTTATACGCACCTTTAATTTTGGGTCTTTATGATATTCCAGCTGCTTACTGCAATGTGAAAGCAGTCTTTACTAATACCGCGCCAGTGGATGCTTATCGAGGTGCTGGCAGACCAGAAGCAACTTATATGATCGAGAGAATAATGGATCAAGCTGCAAGAGAAATGGGAATGGACCGGGCAGAGTTTAGAAAGAAAAATTTCATTTCTAAATTTCCGCATCAGCAGTGCTTAGTGCACAATATTGATTCAGGTGATTACTATGCGCACTTTAATAAAGCCTTAGAGCTTGCTGATTATCAAGGATTTGCAAAAAGAAAAGCAGAGTCTGCTGCAAAAGGAAAACTAAGAGGAATTGGTTTCTCAACTTATATTGAAGCTTGTGGAATTGCACCTTCATCAGTTGTTATGTCTATTGGTGCTGGTGTAGGCTTATGGGAGTCTGCTGAAGTCAGATTTAATGCTACAGGAAATATTTCAGTATTTACGGGAGCTCACAGTCATGGACAAGGACATGCCACTACTTTTGCTCAGATTGTTTCTGATAAATTAGGAGTTCCAATGGCTAATATTGATTTAGTCCATGGTGATACAGACAAAGGTCCATTTGGAATGGGTACCTATGGATCTAGATCTTTAGCAGTAGGTGGAAGCGCAATTACCAAAGCTTGTGATAAAATTATTGAAAAAGGAAAAAAAGTTGCTGCGCACATGTTAGAGTCAACTCCAGATCAAATTGATTTTAAAGATGGTGAATTTATTGTCAGAAATTCTAACAAAAAGAAAACAATTGGAGAGATTGCTTTTGCTTGTTATTTGCCGGGAACCTATGGGGAAATCAAATCACCACTTCCAGAAGGTGTTGAGCCTGGTTTAAAAGAAACAGCATTCTATGATCCTGTTAATTTTTCTTTTCCTGCAGGATCTCATATTTGCGAAGTTGAAATTGACCAGGATACGGGAGTTACTAAAGTAGTTAGATACTCATGTGTAGATGATTTTGGAACTTTAATTAATCCGATGATTGTAGAAGGACAAGTTCATGGTGGTCTTGCTCAAGGAATTGGCCAGGCATTATATGAAAATGCATATTATGACGAAACGGGACAACTAGTTACGGCGTCTTACATGGATTATGCAATGCCACGAGCAGATCATTTTCCAGAATTTAAGATTGAGTATACTTGTACACCTGCAACTTCAAATCCATTAGGAGTGAAAGGTTGTGGAGAAGCAGGTGCTATCGCATCGCCGCCAGCCGTTATGAATGCAGTCATTGATGCAATCGGAACTGATGTTTCAATGCCAGCGACATCTGAAAAAGTTTGGAAAGCATTAAAAAACAAATCTAAATCGGAAAAAAAGGCAGCGTAGATTATGAAATCATTTAATTATCATTCGGCAACAAGCGTTAAAGAGGCAACCAAATTAGCTTCCAGTGGATCAGCATATTTATCAGGCGGAATGACGATGATCCCATCCATGAAGATGAGACTAGCATCTTATAAAGATATTATTGATGTAAAAAAAATAAAAGATCTTCAAGGAATTAAAGTTTCAAGCAAGAGTGTTATTATAGGAGCTGCTACCAAACATTCTGAAGTGGCTAATTCAAAAGAAATCAAGAAAGCTATTCCTTCTCTAAGTGCATTGGCTGGAAAAATTGGTGATGCCCAGGTTAGGAACCGTGGAACTATCGGTGGATCCATTGCAAACAACGATCCAACAGCATGTTATCCTTCTGCTTGCTTAGCTTTAAATGCAATTATTCATACCTCTGACAGAAAAATAGAGGCAAGTAAATTTTTCAAAGGTATGTTTGAAACTGCTTTAAAAAAAGGAGAACTAATTATCTCTGTAGAATTTTCTATTCCTGAGAAATCATACTATTATAAATTTCCTAATCCAGCATCTAGATACGCCATGGTAGGAGTATATGTGGCCAAGCATAAATCAGGAGTTCAAGTTGCGGTTACAGGGGCTCAGGCAGTTGTGTATAGAGAAACTTCTATCGAACAAGCGTTGGATAAAAACTTTTCTGCTAATGCTTTAGAGGGAATTAATATAGATAGTTCAGAATTAAATTCTGATATTCATGCTTCTGCGGAATATAGAGCTAGTTTAATTATATCTTCAGCTAAACAAGCCGTCGCTCATTGTAAATAAAGTTTTTTACTTTATATATTCATAGGAAATGAGTAAAAATTCCTTTGATGAAAAAATTCTAGAAGAAGCTCTCACTTGGGTTGAGGCTAAACAATCTGTAGTTCTTGCAACAGTAGTGGAAACTTGGGGTTCTTCTCCAAGATCAGTCGGAAGTAGAATGATTGTAAATCAAAAGGGAGATTTTTCCGGTTCTGTTTCAGGAGGCTGTGTTGAGTCTGCTGTAGTAAGAGAGTGCATCGATTTATTGCAAAATAATTTATCTCATAAAAAATTAGAATTTAAAGTTTCTAACGAAAGTGCTTGGGAAGTAGGATTGGCATGCGGTGGTGAAATAACAGTTTATTTAGAAAAAATTCATTCATGAAACAGGATATTTTAAAAGAAATTGTTAAATTAAAAAAAGAAAAAAAAGAATTTTCTATTATTACAGATTTAAATAATTCTATTAATTATATCTACTCATCTAATCATTCCACTCCCGAAGCAATTCAGAACTATTCCGAGGCAATTGAGGGAGCATTTAAAAAAAGAAGCAATGGTATTATTCCTGGCACAACATTATTCATGGATAATTATCACTTACCCATAAAAGTTTTTATTGTAGGTGCAGTACACATTGCTCAATACTTTTGTGACTTTGCTAAACATTTAAATTTTGAAACAATTATTATTGATCCAAGAGGTTACTTTGCCTCGAGTACAAGATTTCCAGAGACAAAAGTTATTAATAAATGGCCAGAGGAGGCATTTAAAGAGATGCCACTAAGCAATCGCACTGCTCTAATAGCATTAACCCACGATCCTAAGATTGACGATCCTGCTATTAAGGAAGCTTTAGAAAATAAATGTTTTTATATTGGTGCCCTTGGTAGTAAAAAAACTCATCAAAATCGATGTGAACGATTACAAAAATTTGGATTTAGTGAGAAGCAAATTCAATCTATTCATGGACCGATTGGTATTAAATTAGGAGGACGATCAGCTCCAGAGATAGCATTATCAATTATTGCACAACTAGTATCTGAAGTTCACAATCAATAATGATTACTGCTATTTTATTAGCCGCAGGTTTATCTTCAAGAACAAAGGAATTAAACAAGCTGCTTATTAATTATAAAAAAAAAAAAATTATTCAACATTCTGTCTCTAATATTCTTTCTAGCAAAATTGATTATTTATTAGTTATTACGGGAAGAAATCATAATAAAATAAAAAAATATATCCCCAAAAAAAAGAATATTAAAATAATTTTTAACAAAAACTATAAACTAGGAATGTCTACCTCGATTAAAAAAGGTATTAATTATCTTCCTAAAGACACGAATTATTTTTTTATTACTTTAGCCGATATGCCCAATATCCAAAAATATCATTACAATAAAATGATTGATTTGATAAAAAAAAATAAAAATATACCAATTGTTCCTTTTTACAAATCTCAACAATTCAATCCAGTTTTGTTTCCTATATTATTTGCTACTAAATTAAAAAAACTAAAAGGGGATACAGGCGCTAAAAAAATATTAACAAAAACAAAAATAAAAAAAATACAATTTTTAAATAACTCTTTTCTTAAAGACTTTGATACGTTAGAAGATTTTAGTAATCATAATTAATATTTATAATGAAAAAAATTTTACTTCTTGGATCGGGTGAGTTAGGAAAAGAATTTACCATAAGCGCTAAGCGACTAGGTTGTTATGTGGTTGCTTGTGATAGATATGCAAACGCGCCAGCGATGCAAGTTGCCGATGAAAATAGAGTGTTTGATATGTTAGATGCTCACAAATTATCAGAGACCATAGATCAAATTAAACCTGACTTAATTGTTCCAGAAGTAGAGGCGATACGAACAGAAGTTTTAATAGAAAAAGAAAGTCAGGGATATAAGGTTGTTCCTACAGCAAGAGCCACTAATCTTACCATGAACCGAGATAGGATTAGAGATCGTGCCGTTGAGTTAGGTTTGCGAACTGCAAAATTTGCTTATGCAGAAACGCAAGAGCAATTAGAACAAGCTGCCAAAGAAATAAATTATCCTGTGGTAGTAAAGCCAGTCATGAGCTCAAGTGGAAAAGGACAAAGTGTTGCTAACAATGAACAAGAAATTATCGAGAGCTGGAAATATGCTATTCAAGGAATGCGAGGAGATCGTCAACGTGTGATCGTAGAAGAGTTTATTGATTTTGATTATGAAATTACTTTATTAACCGTGAAACAACACAATGGCCCAACCCTTTTTTGCAAAAGCATAGGACATGTCCAGCAAAGGGGTGATTATCAGTGGAGTTGGCAACCAGGATCTCCTAATGCTGATACGGAGGCTCAAAAAATGGCAAAAATTATTACCGATGATCTTGGTGGAGCAGGGATATTCGGTGTTGAATTTTTTATTACTAAATCAGGAGAGGTAGTGTTTAGCGAACTGAGTCCAAGACCTCATGATACAGGAATGGTCACTATGTATACTCAAAATTTGAGTGAATTTGATCTTCATGCAAGAGCTATTTTAGGACTGCCCATTCCAGAAATTAAATTATTAAGACCAGGTGCAAGTCATGTTGTGTTGGCCAATAAAGAAAGCGAAAAGTTTACCATAGACGGAATTGAAGATGCTTTAACAATTCCTGATGTGGAAGTGAGAGTGTTTGGCAAACCATCCACAAGAGTTAATAGAAGAATGGCTGTGGTATTAGCACCAACTGTTGAAATTGCAAAAAAAGCTGCTGAAAAAATATCTATCAACTAGTATTTATCAACATTTTTTTAAATTAATCCTATCATCTATTTTTTTTTCCTAATATAATTTAATTTATGCATTTAATCACATTTGAAAAAAATAAGAAAATTAATGTTGGAGTCCTTCACGAACAAGATACGGTTATTGATCTATCTTTTTATTCTTCAGAAATTCCTAATGATTTAAATCAGATTATTGAAAATAATTCTTTAGAAACAATAAAAAAAATTAAAAGTAATCCCAAACAAGAATCGATAATCAAAAAACAAGAAATAAAAATTTTAGCACCAATACCCACTCCCAAAAGAGATGTAATTTGTGTTGGTCTAAATTATCATGATCATGCAAAGGAATTTCAAAGTTCTGGATATGATACTAATACAAGTAAAAAAGCAGCTCCAGATCATCCTATTATTTTCACTAAAGCAACTACATCTGTGATTGGTCCAGATGATAACATACCCTCAGCTAATGATCCTACCAATTCAATTGATTATGAAGGGGAGTTAGGATTGGTAATTGGAAAACGATCCAGAAATATAAAAAAAGCGGATGCCTATAATATTATTTTTGGCTACACGATCATTAATGATGTAACAGCTAGAGATTTGCAAAATCTTCACAAACAATGGTTTTTAGGAAAAAGTCCTGATGGTTTTTGTCCTATGGGTCCAGCAATAGTAACAGCTGATGAAGTTCCAGATGTAACTAAATTAACACTAGTCACTAAAGTAAATGGAGAAATTCGCCAAAATGCAGTGGTGGCTGATTTGATATTTGATATTCCAACGTTGATTGAAACAATTACTTCAACAATGACATTAATCCCAGGAGATATAATTGCTACGGGAACTCCTGTGGGAGTAGGAATCGGTTTTAATCCGCCTAAATTCATGAAAGCAGGCGATACGGTAAGTATTGCCATTTCTGGTTTAGGGGAATTAAATAATAAAGTAAGTTAACTAAACTAATAAGAAAGGGGGACGATATGAAAATTTTTAAAATTTTTCTATCAACTATAGTTTCTTTTGTATGCGCTTTAGGTCTGCTTGGATCTGCTAATGCAAAAGAAAACATTGCCTGGGGTGGTTCGAACCCTGGTGGAGTGATGTATTATATGGTGGGAGCAGCAGGAACAATTATTTCTGAAAAGTTACCACAATACAATATTACTCAAGTAACTACGGGTGGTTCTACCGAGAACGCCAAAAGACTTATCAAAGGGGAATTAGACATGGGTATCGTGTATGGTGCACATGTTTACTTAGCACAAAAGCCTGAAGGTCCATTTAAAGATGGGGCTAAAGGAACAATGTTAAGAGGTGTAGCTAAAGCATATGCTGGACCTACCTACTTTGTAACACTTCCAAATAGTAAAATAAAAAAAATTAGCGATCTAAGTGGAAAAAGAGTTGCAATGGGACCTCCAGGTTCAGGAACCGTTTTTAACTGTACTAACATGTTAAAAGCAGCTGGAAATTTAGACAAAATTAAAGCTAGTTACTTAACCTTTGCAGATGCAGGAAGAGCTCTTGCGAATGGAAAAGTAGATGCGATTTGTCAATCATCAGCTCCAGCAGCGGCTGTGAAAGAACTTGCAGAAACTAAAGGTGCTTTTGTAATTCCTTTCAGTGCAGCTGAATTGGATAAAATTACTAAAAGTGGTTATGCGAAAGGAACGATGCCAGCAGGAACGTACAAAGGTGTTCCAGCCATTGATCTTCCATATCTAACTGTTTACTGGGTTGCACATGAAAGAGTATCAGCTAAAGCTGTTCAAGATATTCTTAATCTAGTGTACCAGCCAGATGTTAAAGAAAAATTAGCAGCGGGTCATAAAGCATGGAAGCAAATGGCTCCTGATACTAAAAACTTTGAAGCTCTTGGTGTTCCAATGCATCCAGGTGCAGTAGCTTATTACAAATCTAAAGGTTTGTATCATAAGTAGAAGTTAACAATTATTAAAAGGCTGTTTCTTATTGATTTGAGAGGCAGCCTTTTAGTTTAAGATACTAATATGAATTTTTTAGATTGGTTTCCAGATATAGAAGTTAAGGGCAGAAAACTCACTGGTTACTACAAAGTTTTTTTTGGATTAATAGCTGCTGGATTTTCTGGTTTCTATTTATATACATCAGGATTTGGATTGGTATCTTCGGAAACTAATAGAGCTTTTTATCTTCTCTTTACCGCTATTTTAATTTTTTTAAGTTATCCATTAGGAAAAAATTCCTCAACTGGAAAACCTACTATATTTGATTTTATTTTAATTATCTTAGTCACAGCTTCCATAGGATATTGGGTCGATCAATACGTCCCTTATGCAATGGAAAGAGTTAGTTCTCCAAATAAATGGGATACCATCATGGGAATTATTGCAATTCTGGTAATTGTCGAGACAAGCAGAAGAGCTTTAGGATGGGCAATTCCTATTATTGCTTTTATATTTTTATTACAACTTTATTATGGCGCTTATTTGCCAGGAAAATTAAGTCACTCTGGACTTCCTTTTACTAGAATTATCGAGTTCACATTCTCAACACAAGAAGCAATGTTTGGGGTGATTACATCTACCTTTGCAACCTTTGTATTTCCTTTTATGATCTTCGGGGCATTTTTAGAAAAAAGTGGTGCTGGTAATTTTTTTATGGATCTTTCAGCTTCCTTAACAGGAAAATGGAGAGGTGGTCCTGCAAAAATTGCAGTATTTAGCTCTGCTTTATTTGGATCAATTTCAGGCTCCTCTGTTGCTAATGTGGTTGCGTCTGGAACTTTTACTATTCCTATGATGAAAAAAGTTGGTTTTAAGAATCATCATGCAGGTGCGATTGAGGCGATTTCGTCCACAGGAGGACAGGTCATGCCACCTATTATGGGCGCAGGTGTTTTTATTTTGGCAACATTAACAGAAACGGAATATTTAAAAATTGCTGGGATGAACGTTATCCCTGCAGTGTTGTTTTTTACTTTTATAATGCTGATGGTTGATTTAGAGGCTGTTAAATCAGGTCTTAAAGGTTTGCCACCTGAAGATGTTCCAGATTTTAAAAAAGTATTTAAAAAAGGATGGCACTTTTTTATACCGCTTATTATTGTAATCACTCTTTTATTTAATGGGTTTTCTCCTGATTACGGAGCCTTTTGGGGCATAGTTTCTATCCTTGTTTTATCCTGGAGAAATAAGGAAACCGCAATGGGTCCGAAAGAAATTTTTATTGGTTTGATTAAAGGAGCACAAAGCAATGCTGCAGCGGGTGCTGCGATTGGTAGTTTAGGAATTATTATTGGTGGAATTATTTTATCAGGATTAGGATTAAAATTCTCTGCTGTTCTGGTTGAATTTTCTGGGGGTAGCCTAATTGTAACTGTTTTGATGGTTACTTTAATTTCAGTTATTATTGGAATGGGTAGCAGTACAACCGGTTCTTATATTATTTTGGCTGTTGTTGCGGCACCTGCATTGATCCAATTAGGGGTTCCCGAAATCCCAGCGCATTTAGTTGTTTTTTATGCAGCTTGCTTGTCTAATATTACGCCACCCGTTTGTGTTTCTGCATTTGCAGCAGCTGCAATTGCAAAAGCAGATCCTATGAAAACAGGATTTGCAGCATTGAAATTTGGTACTACTTTAGTGTTAATACCATTAAGTTTTGTTTATGTTCCAGAATTGCTTTTTCAAGGAGAAATACATAGAATTATTTTAGTCGCCATCTCTTATGCTATTGGTTATGCAACACTAGCAGTTGGCATTCAAGGAAGAGACTATTTTTTTGGTACAATCAATAATTTTACTCGATTGTTATTTTTTATCTCATCTGTTTGTTTTTTATTACCACTAATATATTGGTTAAAATTATTAGGTATTGTGATTTTAATCCTTGCTTATGTATTAGCGAAATCAGGAAATAAAAATTCTGAAGTTAGTCTACATTAATAAATTTAGTAATTAATATTTTTAAATCTTCAGGTTTTTTTAAATGAATAGTTTTTATTCCTACAGATTCGGCTCCCTTGATATTCTCCATTTTATCATCAATAAACAAAGAGTTCTCAGGCACTAGGTTAAATTTTTGAATTGCTAATTCATAAATTTTTTTATCTGGTTTTGCCAAGCCTACATCACCAGAAATTATTCTGTCATCAAATTGATCAATAAAACTATTTTGCAATCTATATTTCTCAAATTGGTCACCTGGAAAATTACTTAGAAGATAAATAGGGTGGCCCATTTTTTGTAACTGCAAAGCTAAATTGATATTTTCTTGGTGAGTTCCAATAATCATTTCTAAAAACCTTCCATAAAAAGCTTCTATAGCTTCTTGGTATTTCGGAAATTTTTCCACCATGGGCTTTGCAGCTTTACTGGTATCATAGACTAAATCTTGTTGAATATGCCAATTCCAGGTACAGATATTTTTTAAAAAATAGTTAACCTCCTCATCATTAGGAAGAATTTTACGAAATAAGTTTTTAGGATTAAATTTAACTAAGACCTGCCCAACATCAAAAATAATTTTATCAATAGCCATGCTTTAGGCTAAATCGATTGCATGTTTTTTAAGAATACTTAAATCTACAAATTCTAAGGTTTTAATATTAGTGCTTCGAATATAGACTTTGCAGGGATGACCAGCCTGTACTGCTCTTGCATACCAACTAGCACAAACACACCAATTATCTCCATCTTTAAGACCCTCAAAGTTAAATTCCGGTCTAGGGGTTACTAGATCGTTTCCATTGACTTTAAGCCAATTTAAAAAATCACTATTTACTTTAGCGCAAACCGTGTGTGTTCCCGCATCATGTTCATCAGTATTACAACAGCCATCTCTATACCATCCCGTAATAGGATCAGTTGAGCAAACTTCAAGATCTTCTCCTAGGATGTTTTTTTGTTTTTTTAAATTATTCATGAAAAACGTTAGAAATTGACTTGTCTATTTCTGCATTAAAAGAAAAAGATCTTCTCTCACCTTCAGCAAAAAATGGATAAGCAGTATGCATTAAATAATTAGGAAAAAATAACAAATCCCCAACTTTGGGCACAACATTGTAAATACTTTGACTTAGAAACATTCGGCTACCATTTATAAAGTCAATAGATCCATTCGTTTTGTATTTTTTTTTACTTTTATTAAAATTTTTAGGAATTTTTAAATAACCAACCCCTGAAATATCACCGTCATGAAAATGTATAGGATTGTAATCGTGAGCAAACTGTCGGACCACCCAAAAATTTTTTAGCTTGATAGATTTAGCTTTTTTTCCTGTACTTTGCATAATGAAAGTTTTTAGATTTGTTTCTAAAAATTTTTTTATATATTTGTTTATAAAATTTATTGGTAATTGAATTTCCTGCTGAACTTCTCCTGCTAATTTTTTAGAATAATTATATTTTTTAGATAAAATTTTGTTAGTAGTAATTTTGTCTACTTCTTTATTAATTTGGTTGATAAGAGATTTCGGCAAAGTAAGTCTTGCCATTTTCGGTCCAAAAGGACTAATCGTTTTTAGGCTCATAGTTTAGTTGGATTAGGTTGTCCTTTATAAACTACTTCTGGATCAAATTTTTTTTCTTTTTCTTCAAAGGTCAATTCTCTAGGATTGTTAGTTTGATCAAGTGGTATAGATCTATAAAAACAGGAGTTATAACCCACATGACAACTTGCACCATCACCGATATCAACAGAAATCCAAACAGAATCTTGATCATCGTCAATACGAATAAATTTTACTTTTTGGACATAACCACTGGTTTTACCTTTATGCCAAATACTTTGTCTCGATCTACTCCAGTAGTGAGCTTCTTTGGTTTCAATTGTTTTTTGTAATGCTTCCGCATTCATATAACCATGCATTAAAATTTCTTTAGATTTAAAATCAGTTGTAATGACAGGAATAAGACCATTTTCATCAAACTTTGGTGATAAAAATTTACCTTCTTCTACTTCGTATACAGATTTTCGCTCTTTAAACATAATCAGGACAATATAACTATTTCAAAAAATACATATATATTATAAATTGCATATTCAAAATAATGAAAAACGTAACAGACATAAAACATAAAATTTTAGAAAAAATTTCTAAAGAAGAAGCTGAAAAAGCTATTAAAACAATCCTTAAATTTGTGGGAGAGGATCCAAACAGAGAGGGTTTAATAGAAACTCCTAAGCGTGTTGTAAAAGCTTTTCAGGAGTATTTTGGTGGATATTTAATCAATCCAGACGAATTTTTAGAAAAAACATTCGGTGACGTTGAGGGTTATGACGATATGGTAATTCAAAAGAATATTTCAATTCATAGTCATTGCGAACATCATATGGCACCTATTATTGGAACAGCCCATGTTGCTTATATTCCTTCAGAAAAAGTAGTTGGTTTAAGCAAACTTGCCAGAGTGGTAGATGCGTATGCTAGAAGATTGCAAACACAGGAAAGACTTACCATGCAGATAGCTAATTCTATTTACAAAGGTTTAAAATCTCATGGATCTGCGGTTAGTATAGATGCAGAGCATCAGTGCATGACTACTAGAGGAGTAATGAAGGAAAAAGCAACTACCGTTACAAATTACTTTACAGGAGTATTTAGAGATAGCCAAAATCTCCAACAACGTTTTTTGACTTACATAAAAGATTAGAAATTAAAAGTTATGATCAAGGTTCCAGAAAAATTCGATCATTTAAAAAAAGTGTATGTGGATACCACTCATGTGGTGACAGAGTTAGATCATCCACGAGTTTATTATACGATAAAACCAGAAATAGGTTATGTCATTTGCGGATATAGCAATATATGTTTTGTCTTAAGTGACAATGCAGATTTAGATACAGAAAAAGTTTATGTATATAATGAAAGAGAAAATCAAAGATTGCTCAAAGGGGTAGCGTGAACCAATTTAAAGCCATTGTTATCAATCAAGAAGGCGACAACTTTACTAGAGAAGTTAAAGAGATAGACAGTTCTTTTCTTAAAGACGGGGATGTAACTGTAAAAGTTGAATACTCTAGTCTTAATTACAAAGATGGGATGATTTTAAAAAATGGAGGAAAATTAGTAAAAGACTTCCCTCACATTCCTGGTATTGATTTTTCTGGTACAGTTGAAGAAAGTGCAGATCCAAAATTTAAAGCAGGTGACAAAGTTATTCTAACTGGCTGGCGTGTCGGTGAGATTTATTATGGTGGTTATTCTCAATACGCAAAAGTTCAAGGAAAGTTTCTAGTCAAAACTCCAGAAAATATTTCGAATAAAGATGCCATGGCATTGGGAACAGCGGGATTTACAGCTTTACTTTGTGCTTTTGCTATCCAAGCTAGAGAGACTATTTTATTAGGAGAGCCTATCAAAGATGTTTTGGTCACAGGAGCAACTGGTGGTGTTGGAAGCGTTGCAGTGATGGCACTTTCTAAAATGGGATACAGTGTAACGGCAGTGACGGGAAAAAAAGATAAAGTTGAATTTTTAAAAAATTTAGGTGCAAGTCATATTATAGACAGATCAGAGATTGATGTAGATGCAAAACCATTGGAGGCCGCTTTGTGGGATGGAGTGGTGGACACTACCGGTGGAAAAATTTTAGCAAGAGCGTTAGCTCAAACTAGACCAAACGGAATCGTTGCTGCATGCGGTTTAGCGAGTAATTATAAGCTTGATACTACTGTTATGCCTTTTATTATTAGAGGAGTAAAATTGTGGGGAATTGACTCTGTGATGTGTTCTGAAAAAAGAAGACAATTTGTTTGGTCGCAAGTAAATAATTTAATTGATTTTGAACAATTAAATAAAGTAACCCATATCTGGTCTTTGCAAGATCTGGTGGATTCTTCTTCTAAAATTTTAAAAGGAGAAATTTCAGGTCGCGTTATTGTGGATGTAAATAAATAATTATGGATTGGGATAAATTAAAAATTTTTCATGCCGTCACTCAAGCTGGAAGCTTTACCAAAGCTGCAGAAACTTTAAATTTGAGTCAATCAGCTATCAGTAGACAGATCCAGTCATTGGAATATGAACTGAAATGTTCTTTATATGAAAGACATGCACGAGGCCTTTCTTTAACGGACAACGGTGAAATTTTATACAAAACTGCAAATGAAGTTATTTCAAAAATCAAAGATGTAGAATCCAACTTAATGGACAAGAAAGATAAACCATCAGGTAAGATTATAGTTACAACGGTGGTAGGTTTTGGTGGCATTTGGTTAACGCCCAGAATTCAAGAATTTATGGAAAAAAATCCTGATATTGAAGTTGAGCTTATTGTGACCGATCAAGAATTAGATCTGAGCACAAGAGAAGCAGATATTGCGATTTGGATGAGACAACCAAAACAATTAAATTATATTCAAAAAAAAATCATTGATATCAATTACCATATTTATGGTTCTTCAAAATATTTAGAAAAAAATGGAGTTCCAAGATCTGTGAAGGATTTGGATAAGCATAAATTAATTACCTATGGAAGAGGTACACCGTCACCCCTTTCTCAGAAAGAGTGGATTTTAAAAGTTGGCACAAAAGCAAAAAGAAAATCGGTCATGAAGGTGAATAATATTTATTCCTTACTGCTTGCGGTTGATAGTGGTGTTGGTTTGGCAGCTTTACCAGATTACATGGTTATTGGAAAACCAGGACTAGTAAAAGTGTTGGGTGAAGTGAATGGACCTAAGTATGAAGCTCATTTTGTTTATCCGCAATCACTTAAAAATGTTGCAAGAGTTCAAGCTTTTAGAGATTTTATCTTTAATAAAGTAAATGAATGGAAGTTTTAGATTTCTATCGTTTGCAAGAATTATAAAAATAATTTAATATCTTTTAATTATGAAACTAATAACTGCAATTATTAAGCCTACTAAAGTTGATGATGTTAAAAATGCTCTTTCTAAAATCGGCATTACAGGAATTACACTTTCAGAAGTAAAAGGATTTGGAAGACAAAAGGGTCATAAAGAAGTGTATAGAGGAACAGAAATTGAAGTTTCTTTTTTGCCAAAATCTAAATTAGAAATTGCTGTTCCTGATGAAAATCTTGATAATGTTTTAAATGCCATACAAACTGCTGCTAAAACTGATCAAATTGGAGATGGTAAAATATTTGTTACCGATCTTGTAAAAGTGATCAGAATTAGAACAGGTGAAAGCGGCCCATCAGCCATTTAATTAAAAAAAATACTTTCAAAAAAAATTCAAATTACAGTAAAGTTCTGCGGATGGAGTTAATGTGATTTCTTATTTATCCGGATTATTAGTGGGTTTTTTTGTAGCTTTGCCAGTGGGGGCGATTGCTATGATTTGCATCAATAGATCTTTGCAATATGGAAAGGTCTCAGGTTATTTTTCCGGTCTTGGCGCTGCGGTTGCAGATATGGTGTATGGTTTAATCGCAATTTACAGTCTTACAGCTATCTCAGGACAGCTTTTGGTGAACCAACCTGTATTAAGATTGGCAGGAGGACTATGTATTATATTTATTGGAACAAGAATGATGATTAGACAAAATATTTCAGATGAGAATACCAAAGTTACTCACGAAACAAATATCAAGGATTTTATCTCTACTTTTTTTATTACGTTAAGCAATCCAATTACCATGATTGCTTTTGTAGCTGCTCTATCCAATATTAATTATTTATTTGAACAAATTAATTTTATTCATTCTACGATTATTGTTCTTGGAATATTTTCAGGATCTATGTTGTGGTGGATCATTTTAGTGAATATATCCTTACACTTTAAAAAATATTTAAGTGATTTATACATTAAGCGGATAAATATCGTTTCTGGCTTTTTTATTCTTTGCTTTGGACTTTATTTAATTATATCTATTCAAACATAATGATTACTTTTTTACAAAACGCTTTTTTCTTTATTCTACTTATTTCAGTAGTCGTTTTTATTCATGAATATGGACATTATTATTATGCCAAAAAGTACAAAGTTACCGTAACTGATTTTTCAATAGGTTTTGGAAAAGAGTTATTTGGATGGAATGACAAAGATGGTACTCGTTGGAAAGTATGTTTAATTCCTTTAGGAGGTTATGTTAAATTTTTTGGCGACAGCAATTCTGCAAGCAAACCTACCAAGCTAAATGAGATAGATCAGGAGCATCACGCAAAACTTTTAACAACAAAGCCCTTGTATCAAAGAGCGATTATTGTAGCGGCAGGTCCCATTGCTAATTTTATTTTAGCCATTGTTATTTTTTCCATGATTTTTATGATTAGTGGCAAAGATTATTCTTTACCCGTTATTCAAGAAGTGCAAAAAGAAAGTCCAGCTGAAGTTGCGGGATTACGATCTGGGGATCAAATAGTATTTATCAATGATACTAAAATTGAAAGCATCAATGAAGTTGCGCAACTTATCAATATTCCAGGTTCTGATGCAGTTAAAATGGAGGTAAAAAGAAGTTCTCAAATGTTAACGTTTTTTGTGAAACCTGTAATGCAAAATGTTAAAGATCCAGGAGGAAATGCATCTCAAAGAAAGATGATAGGAATTAAAATAGTTCCTTTGCAAAATAAAATTGACAGAAAAAGATTAGGACCCACTCAAGCCATTTATTATTCGTTCAAAGAAACTTACAACACCATATCCATGACACTTAGTTACTTGGGAAAAGTTATTGTAGGATCTGCAAAACCTGATCAATTGGGAGGTCCAATTAAAATTGCCCAAATATCTGGGCAAGTGGCCGAGTATGGTTTGGTGCCATTTCTCTCGATTATGGCTTACATTTCAATTAGCCTTGGTTTAATTAATTTGTTTCCAATACCGCTATTAGATGGTGGTCATTTATTTTTTTATTTTATTGAGTTTGTTAGAGGAAAACCTTTAAGTGATGAAATACAGGAGTATTTCTACAGATTTGGTTTTTTTGTGCTATTTTCACTGATGTTTTTTGCAACATTTAATGATCTTAAAGGTTTGGGTCTTTTCTAAAAAAACTATAAAAATCAATAATTTATATAAATTAGGCGTTTTTTTTAACTATAGGTAGTGCTTAGCTTAAAAAAAAACACTAAATTTTGATTGATTTTCCTTGATAATTGAACAATATGAAATTTATAACGATTCGAAAGGGCTAAAAATGAACAAAAAACAACTAATTGCTAAAATCTCAGGAACTATGAATCTTAGCAAAGCAGACGCAGAGAGAACGTTTGACGGTATAACAAACATCATTTTAGACGCTTTAAAAGACGATGAGTCAGTGAAAATAGCTGGATTTGGAACTTATAAAGTTGCTAAAAGAAAAGCTAGACAAGGAAGAAACCCTAGAACTGGTGAAACTATTCAAATTTCAGCATCTCAAAAGGTTAAGTTTTTGCCTGCCAAAGCTTTGAAAGAAATGTTTAATAAATAAGCACTTTTTTTATTAAAAAAACAGCCTTAAATTAATTTTTAAGGCTGTTTTTTTTTGTTTTTTATATCCACACGAAAAAGTATTGATTATCTAAGGTAAAATTCTATAAATTTATTAAGACAACTAATAAGGAGAGATAATGTTTTCACAAAAACTTAACGAAAAATTAGACGAATATCATTTGCTAAAACATCCATTCTACCAAGCATGGAATGAAGGAAAATTGACTAGAGAGATTATAAAAGATTACGCGGAACAGTATTATCAGCATGTAAAAGCTTTTCCTCGATATATTAGTGCCACGCATTCTTTATGTGAAAACATTGAACAAAGAAAAGTTTTGTTAGAAAATTTAAACGAAGAAGAAGATCGAGATAATGATCATCCAAAATTATGGAAAAATTTTGCTCTTGCCATGGGCGCAGATGCAAAAGACATTGAATCGAAGCCACAAGAAAAGTTTACATCAGAAATGATTGAAAACTTCTTTAAGCAAGCTCGTTCAAGTTATGCTGAAGGTTTGGGATCGTTTTTTACTTATGAGAGACAAGTTCCTGAAATTGCAGAAACAAAAATTCAAGGATTAAAAAAACATTATGGTGTTACTACAGCTGAAGGGTTGATGTTTTTTGAAGTCCATAAAGGTGCTGATGTTGTTCACAGACAAGAGTGCGAAAAACTCTTGAACGAACTTACAGAAGCTGAGCAAGCCAAAGCAGAAAAAGCTGCTTTGACTACTGCAAAATTTATGTGGAACTTTTTATCAGGAGTTTCGCTAAAACACGGTATACCTTTAAAAGTAGCAGCATAAAGTTCTTACAATTTATCAATCGGCATGATGAACAAAGTCATGCCGATTTTTTATTGAATTATGAATAAACCAATATCAAAACCAAAGAATCCAAATTTTTCATCAGGTCCTTGCGCAAAGAGACCAGGCTGGAGTATTAATAATTTACGCACGGATACATTAGGTCGATCTCATCGTGCAAAACTTCCTAAACAAAGATTGTTGGATGTTATTAATCTTACCAAAGAAATTTTACAATTACCTGAAGATTATAGAGTAGGAATATTGGCGGCTTCGGATACAGGAGCGATTGAAGCTGCGATGTGGTCATTGCTTGGAGCAAGAGGAGTTGAAGTTTTAGCATGGGAAAATTTTGGTAATGATTGGGTTAAAGATATTAAAGATCAGTTGAAGCCAGAAAATTTAACAATTCATAAAGTTGATTATGGAAAGTTACCAGATCTTAAAAAACTCAATTTTGATAACGATATTGTGTTTAATTGGAATGGTACCACTTCAGGAGTTTGCGTTCCCAATTCTGACTGGATCTCAAAAGATAGAAAAGGGTTAACCCTATGCGATGCAACCTCAGCTGTGTTTGCTATGGATATGGATTGGTCCAAATTGGACGTAGTAACTTGGTCTTGGCAAAAAGTGTTGGGTGGCGAAGCTGCTCACGGAATGATTGCCATGTCTCCTAAAGCAATTCAAAGGTTGTCCGAATATCAGCCAAACTGGCCGATTCCTAAGATTTTTAGATTAGCGAATAATAAAAAAGTAATTGAGGGTATTTTTAAGGGCGAAACGATTAATACGCCTTCGATGCTTTGTGTGGAGGATGCAATAGATGCTTTAAACTGGATTAAATCCATAGGCGGTTATTCTGGCTCTATTAAAAAATCGCAAAAAAATCTTGAGGTAGTAAAGCAATGGGTTCAATCTAAAGATTGGATTGATTTTTTAGCAGAAGATCCTCAAACCATTTCATCTACTAGTATTTGTCTTAAAATTACTGCTGATTGGTTTTTAAAACTATCAGAGGATGATCAGCAAGCTAAAATTAAAGAAATTAATTCTATGCTTGATAAAGAAGGGGTTGCTTATGATATAAATGCATACAGAACGGCTCCAGCTGGTTTTAGAATTTGGGGAGGAGCAACCGTGGAAGCTTCCGATATTGAGACGTTATTACCATGGATTGAATGGGGTTACCAAAGTATAAAGCCGTAAATGTATAAAGTATTAATTGCAGATAAACTAAGTGAAGAAGCTGTAAGAATTTTTTCTGATAATGGAATTGAAGCTATTGTCAAAAATGGTTTAGACGAGTCTGCTTTGATTGAAGCATTACAAGATTGTGATGGTTTAGTAGTAAGGTCAGCAACCAAAGCCACCAAAAAAGTAATCGAGTCTTGTAAAAAATTAAAAGTTATTGGTAGAGCAGGTATCGGTGTAGACAACGTTGATTTAGAAGCAGCAACTAGCAACGGCAAGGTGGTAATGAACACCCCATTTGGAAATTCAATAACTACCGCAGAACACGCCATCACATTAATTTTGTCTACAGCCAGACAAATTCCTTATGCAAGTCAAACTACTCATGAGGGTAAATGGGAAAAATCTTCCATCAAAGGTATAGAAGTTACAGGGAAATATTTAGGAATTATAGGATGTGGAAATATTGGAACCATCGTTGCGCAAAGAGCTCTTGGCTTGCAATTTAAAGTGTTAGCTTTCGATCCATTCTTACAAGATAAAAAAGCAGAAGAATTAGGAGTAGAAAAAGTTTCGTTAGATGATTTGTTTAAACGATCTGACTTTATCACTTTGCACACTCCATTAACTGAAAAAACAAAGAACATCATAGGTAAAGAATCCTTTAAGAAAATGAAAAAAGGTGTCCGTATTATTAATTGTGCTAGAGGCGGATTGGTGGATGAGGATGCATTAAAAGAAAATTTAGAAAGTGGTCATGTTGCCAGCGCAGCATTAGACGTTTTTGTTAATGAACCACCTAAAGGAAGTTCTTTATTAGGAACCAAAAATTTAATTTTAACACCACATTTAGGTGCCTCAACAACCGAAGCGCAAGAAAAAGTAGCTTTACAAATTGCTGAACAAATAAGCGATTATCTGAAAACAGGCGCTATTATGAATGCCGTGAATACATTCTCATTAACTGCAAAAGAATATTCAGCAGTAAAACCGTATTTAGCTTTATGTAATATCCTAGGAGGATTTGCAGGCCAATTAACAGAGAATGCTGTTAAATCCGTTCAAGTTGAGTTTGAAGGAAATGCATCTACCATTAATACTCAGCCACTATTACAAACTATCGTACATGCATTACTTAAACCAACGATGGACAATGTGAATGTAATTAACTCATTACTAGTAGCCAAAAGCAAATCCATTGAAATTTCAGAAGTAAAACATCAGAAACAATCTGAGTATCAAACATTAGTAAAATTATCGATCACTACCGACAAACAAACTAGATCTGTTTCAGGAACTTTATTTGGTGGAAAACCAAGAATCGTAGAAGTGAAAGGAATTGAGATTGAAGCTGAATTAACTAAACACAATCTTTATATTAGCAATGAGGATAAACCAGGTTTTATTAAAGATCTGTCAAAAATTTTAGCTGATAATAATATTAACATTGCTACTTTTAATTTAGGTAGGAAGTCTTCAGGTGGAGAAGCGATCGCTTTAATTTCAACTGATAGTCCTATCGAGCAGAGTATTTTAGAAAATATTAAAAAAATTCCTTTAGTGATCCAAGCCAAGTATTTGACTTTTAATGATCAATAAGGGTCAAATTATTACCGTAGTCGACTCCAAGTCTTTACCCTTTGATGATATCGCATCTTACCTTCAAAATAATTTTTCGTTACAGTTGCAACAAACACTACAACTTTCTAATGTTGCTGGTGATTTTGTTGTAAGTTCCATAACTTCTGAACAAGAAGAAGAAATAAAAAAGTATTTTTTTTCTCAAAAATTAGATTGTTGCATTCAGCTCGCTGAGACAAGAGAAAAACAAATTTTATTGTCAGATATGGATGCCACAATAATTGAAAATGAAACTTTAGATGATTTAGTTAAAATCAGTGGTGTGAATGCCAATATTGACGAAACGAGTAGATTGGCGATGGAAGGAAAGATTGATATCCGAACCACTTTAAGTGTTCGTGTGAATTATTTAAAAAATAAACCAAAAAAGTTAATTGAGAAAGTGCTAGAAGGAATTAAATTTCATCCAGGCTCTAAAACTCTTGTTAGCACTCTTAATAAAAAAAAATATATCACGAGTCTTATTACTGGTGGCTTTGCTCCGATTTCTACTTTTGTAGGAAATAAACTTGGTTTTCAAAATATTATTAGTAATGAATTTAAGTTTGATGGTGATGTATTCACAGGAGAATACATTCCGATTACTGGTGAGAAAAACTCTAAATTGAATTATTTGAATAAACTAACTGAGGAAAATAATATCTCTAAAACTAAAGTGGTTGCGATTGGTGACGGGGCTAATGATCTTGGCATGTTAGCACACGCAGGTTTAGGCGTTGGATATCATGCTCATGAAATCGTGAAAAAAGAAATAGATAATCAAATATTATTTAATGATCTTACTACTTTACTTTATTATTTAGGAATTTCTAAAGAAGAATTCTCGTTAGATTAGCGTTCTAATGGTTTCGATGACTTCTGTAACGTGATCTTTTACTTTTACATTACTCCAAATTTTTTGAATAATTCCTTTTTTATTAATAAAGACAGTGGTTCTTTTAATTCCCATAAATTTTTTTCCATACATGCTTTTTTCACCCCAAGCATCATAAAGCTTTAACACCTTGGTAGTTTCATCTGAAAGTAACTGAAACGGTAAAGAAAATTTTTTAATAAAAGCTAAGTGACTTTCGATACTATCCTTAGAAATACCAACCACATCCACATCTAATTTTTGTAATTTTTTATATTGTTTTGCAAATTCAACAGATTCTGTAGTACAGCCAGGTGTGTTATCTTTAGGGTAAAAATAAAGAATTAAATGTTTTTTTAAATTTTTGCTTAATTCAAAATCTTTTCCCGTAGTAGAGATTATTGTGAAGTTAGGAGCTTTTTTATTTTCATAGATCATAATTTTCTATTGATATATATTCAAAAGATATTTTATGAAACTAAAAACAATCAAACAACTAGTTGATGAGGCCATGAACGAAGTAACTACCGTGAAGGCTGATGAAATAAAAAAAATTACTAAAGGTACAAATTATATTTTGATTGATATTCGGGATGTGAGAGAATTATGGAAATCAGGAACTATAGAGGGAGCTAAACATATTCCAAGAGGAATGCTTGAGTTTTGGTTAGATCCTGAAAGTCCTTATTATAAACCTGAGTTAAAACCTGAATTAACTAAAATATTATTTTGTGCTTCGAATTGGAGAAGTGCACTTGCCGCTAAATCATTGATGGGTATGGGTTTTGACAATGTTATGCATGTCGAAGGCGGATATCAATCTCTGATTGATTCTGGGTTTGTTAAAAAGGAAGTATCACCAAAATAATTTTGTATGCATGAGTCGCATAAACCTTATGTGATTTTGTCATAACTAATTTTTTTTGAATCACATAGATTGATCCGACATTATGAATGGCGCAAACACTGCTTGGATTTTAACATCAACGGCATTGGTTCTTTTTATGACCTTGCCTGGACTGGCTTTATTTTATGCAGGTCTCGTTCGATCTAAAAATACATTATCCGTATTAGCTCAGTGTCTGGTTATTGCCGTGTTAGCATCTATTGTTTGGATTGTAGCTGGATATTCATTATCCTTTAGTGGAGAGGGATCATTTATTGGAGATTTAAATAAATTATTTTTAAAAACAGTTGGATTAAAAAGTTTAACAGGAGATATTCCTGAGACTGTGTTTGTCATGTTTCAAATGACTTTTGCAATTATTACACCAGGCCTAATTGTGGGTGCTTTTGTCGAAAGAATAAAATTTTCAGCTGTTGTGATCTTCACTATTTTGTGGCTGCTACTAGTTTATGCTCCAGCAACTCATTGGGTTTGGGGTGGTGGATGGTTGGCAAAAATGGGTGTATTTGATTTTGCCGGTGGCTTAGTAGTTCATACTACCGCTGGAATTTCGGCTTTAGTGATCGCACATTATTTGGGAGCGAGAAATGGTTTCCCTAAAACATTTAGTCCTCCGCATAGCCCAGTCTTAGCTATGATCGGTGCTTCTATGCTGTGGGTTGGTTGGTTTGGTTTTAACGCTGGTTCGGCTTTAGCTGCCAATGCGAATGCTGGAATGGCAATGTTGGTCACTCATATTTCTGCTGCTACGGCTACCATTACATGGATGTTTATAGACTGGTTTAAAAATGGAAAACCAGGATTGGTAGGTATGATTACAGGAATGATTGCAGGACTTGCCACTGTTACACCTGCTTCAGGCTTCATTGGTCCGATGGGGGCAATTATTTTAGGAATTTTATCTGGATCTATTTGTTACTACTGCGTCGGGTTTGTTAAATTTAAATTAAAGATTGATGACTCGTTAGATGTATTTGCAGTTCATGGCGTTGGTGGAATGATTGGTACATTGTTAGCTGGAATTTTAGCAACCACTCAGTTTGGTGGTTTAGGTTTAGAAAAAACTGCCATGGAGCAGACCATGGTACAAGCTTTAGGAATTGTGACAGTAGCTCTTATTATCGTTTGTAGGAACAGTTATTATTGTGAAAATTATTCAAGCAACAGTTGGTCTTAGAGTTCCAGAAGAAGAAGAGGTCGGAACCGGTCTTGACTTTGGTAGTCACGGCGAGAGCAGTTACAATTTATAATTATTTTTTTGCTTCTTTAAATACGAACTCAAGTCTATCTTGACCCCAAAATATCTTGCCATTTACCACAAAGGTAGGAGCTCCAAAAATACCTTTTTTAAAGGCTGCCTCAGTCCTGTTTTTTAAATCATCTTTTATTTTTGGCTCTGATAGTTTTTGGAAAAAATCTGCATAATTAATGTTCATATTTTTTAAAAACTTTTCAAATATTTTTTCATCATTCAGGTTTAATGAATCTACCCACGCAGCTACGAAAAATTTATCAATGTAGTTATGAAAATAATTATTTTGTTCTGCTACTAAAGATCCTCTCATGATATGAATGGATTTAATCGGAAAATATCTGTTGAACTGATAGTTAATTTTATACTTATCAGCGAATAGTTTTAAATCTTTGATTAAATATTTACCTTTATGAGGGTTTAATCCTGGTGCTTGAATATCAGCTAATCTATGCAATCCTCCTAAAAAGATTGGCATATAGTTAATTTTTTCCCCTGTCTCTTTTTCATATTTTCTTAATTGGGTATGGGCTAAATAAGAGTAGGGGCTGCTAATATCAAAATAAAAATCAATTTTTTTCATAATAATTAATCATGAATTCTTACTCTTTGAATAATGATAAGTCTCAAAAATAAGTATAAAAATAATCCAAGTGGACCTGTGAAATAAGTCAATACTAAAGGAATGAGCGTTACATATTTATGGATACCATTTCGCAAAGCATCTTTTGCAATCCAAGTTCCTGTAAAAATACTGATCGTTAAAAAATGTATCCAAAAAGTTAATAGAAACATTTTATTTGAAAATAAAGAAGCTAGCTGATCTAATCCTAAATATAATTTGAAATTCTCCATCACTTTAGCACCAGCATCTGCAGCAAACATGCCACCTGCATAAAATTCTAAATAGATTAAGTACCCGTAGGTAGAGGCAAGTATTATAGGTAAAAAAATAGAGTTAATAACAATGTTGGTAAATCTAGCATTAGGAATAAAAACTAACATTAACCATAATGGAATTACTCCGTAATTTGCTAATAGGTAAATGTGCTCCAGAGTAAAAAAATCTTTGATAGTTTCCATGTTATGATAGGTAAATATTATATATGAATTATTACAAATCTAGCAAGAAAACTTACGAAACCGATGAAGAAATTAAAGAACTTGCTCTTAATTATTTAGATAAATATCAACCATCCAAAAAAGATCTACGTTTATACTTATTTAAAAAAGTACTATCGGATGAGCAAGGGAGCGCTAATAAATCCATCATATTAGAGCAAATAGATAAAATCATTCATCAGTTAGATAGCTTAGGTCTTGTCAATGATGATTTGTATTCAGAGATTAAATCCAAAAATTTTTTAAAAAGAGGCTATTCTCTTAATAAAATTAAAATGACCCTGTCGCAAAAGGGTATTGATAGTGAACAGTTAAAAAAAACTATCGATAAAATTAAAGAGGACAATGAAGACCCAGATTTTTATTCAGCAATCAAGATTTGTAGGAAACGAAGAATTGGACCGTACCGACCTGACGCTAATAAAGAAATGTTTTATAAAAAAGATATAGGAGTTCTTGCAAGAGCAGGTTTTAGCTATGATACTTCTGTGGAAGTATTAAAGATTGATAAAAAAGAATTAAAAATTATAGAAAAGAAATTGTAATTATTTTTTTTCTTCTTTCTTTTTTTTATTTTTCTTCTCCTCTAATACTAATTGATCAATATGTCTTTTAAGAGCTTGCCTTACAAAGCTAAAGACTAATATTCCAAATATCGAAACAGATACGATAATGATTAATATTTTATTGAGCATATTAAATATTCTTTGATCTTCTCACTAACAAGGAAGGGTTATAAAATCTAGGTTTTCCATAATAAATTTTTTTGTGTTGATGCGTGGTTACCAATGCACCTGCGTGTTCGGCAATGGCATGGCCTGCTGCAATATCCCATTCTTTTGCCCTTGGTCTTGCTGCATAAATATCAAATTCACCAGAGGCAATTAAGCAAAATTTATAGGAACTTCTTACGTTTAAAAAGCTTGTAGCCTTATGTTTTTTTAGAACTTTCCTGATAATAGTTGAAGGGTTAGAGGAATTCGTAAGGGCGGATATTGTTTTTTTTCTTATGTTTGAACAGTTTAGTTTCTTTTTCGTTCTACCATTAATCTCATAAGCAGACCCTTTTCCATAAGAGTAAAATAATCTTTTCTTTTTAGGTGCAAAAATGATTCCTAGTGCTGGAATTTTATCTACGATCAATGCGGCGTTTAAAGTGTATTCATCTTTATTTTTTATATAAGAACTGGTTCCATCAATAGGATCAATGAGCCAAAACGTTTCTCTTTTTTTTACTTTATTTCGTTGAATGGTCTCTTCTGAAACAATTTCAATACTAGGTGTAATTTTTTTGATCGCAGCTTGTAAAATCTTATCTACGGCAAGATCTCCATTAGAAACAGGTGTGCCATCAGGTTTTGTGAAAATTTTAATGTTAGATCCTGATAGTTCGATAGATTGTTTTCCCGCTTTCTTAAAAGCTGGTAGCAGTTTGGTGACTAGATATTGATAATATTTTTTATTAAATTTCTTCATGATACTTTTCTAGCTGAATTTCATTAGCATTTATGGTTTTTTTTCCAGCATTCTGAAAATTTACGGTGATTTTATTTTTTATGATAGATTGTACTTGGCCGATACCCCAATCTTTTTCTGCAGGATTGATCACATAATCCCCTAAATCAAAATCAAAAAACATTATTGTTAAAATTTGTTAATTTATAATAATAAAGTGTTATATATCATTTATGTCTTTAGCAACTTCCATAAATTCTCAAGAAATAAATTCCTTGGGTTTTGCCAAAAAACCTCAGGATACTAAAGTAGTAGTCGCAATGTCCGGTGGCGTTGATTCTTCCACCGTAGCAGCATTATTAAAACAGCAACATTATCATGTCATTGGCATTACTTTGCAACTTTATGATTATGGAAAAATTGGAAAAACAGCAGGAACGTGTTGTGCTGGTAAAGATATTTATGATGCAAAAAAAGTTTGTGAACAATTGGATATTGAGCATCAAGTGTTTAACTACGAGAGTTTATTTAAAGAAGAGGTGATAGAAAAATTTGCCGATAGTTATTTACGAGGAGAAACACCTATTCCTTGCGTGAGCTGTAACCAAACAGTTAAATTTAGAGATTTATTTAAATCAGCAAAAGATTTAGGCGCCGATGCTTTAGTAACGGGTCATTATGTAAAACGCATAGGAGATATTACAAATTCAAAAATGTATCAGCCAGTAGATATCAATCGAGATCAGAGTTATTTTTTATTTTCAACTACCCAAGAACAACTTGATTTTTTAAGATTTCCTCTTGCAGATCTACCTAAACAAGAAACAAGAGATATAGCAAAACAAATGAAACTTGCTGTTGCAGAAAAACCAGACAGCCAAGATATTTGTTTTGTTCCTAATGGTAATTACAAGTCTGTTATTGAAAAATTAAGACCAGAATCTTATGATCCTGGCAATATTGTTGATTTAAAAGGAAATGTCCTTGGACAACATAATGGAATTATTAATTTTACTATCGGTCAAAGAAAAGGAATAAAAATTGGAGGACAAGAAGAGGCAATTTTTGTGGTTAAAATTAACCCAGATACCAAAGAGGTAATCGTCGGATCCAGAAGCGATTTAAATGTAACTGTTATAAAGGTGAAAGATATTAATTATTTGTGTGATCCTAATGAACTAAAGGGAAGATTTTTAGTAAAAGTAAGATCTACGGGAAAACTACTTCCTTGTGATGTGAGTGATCAAGCAAGTACCGTTACCTTAGATGCTGGTGAGGCAGGAGTGTCTCCTGGACAAGCATGTGTTTTTTATAAACAAGATGCGAATGGAATGAGAGTATTTGGTGGTGGTTGGATTGCGTCCACCTCGTGAAAAAGGAGATTAAAAAATAAAGCTATTTTTTCTTAGCTTTTCTTCTAGCTCTTCTTCTTTTAGAGCCTACTTTTCTTCGACCCCTATGTTTTTTTGGATATCCCATGGCAACTCTTTTAGATTAAAAAAAATTATTGTCACTAAAAATTATTCGTATCATAGGTTGTAAAATGATTGATTTTGTAGTTAAATCAGGCTCTTAAAAAAGGGGACGGGAGAATGAGTGCGCATAGCAATTTAAATCAAAAACAAAACGGTACAAGAAGTTAAAGCCAATAAGATTATTCGTTTTAAAGACTATGCAAAAAAAATTCATATTCCAGTTCAAGAAAGCAAAAGGGTAAATATTTTTTCTATATTAGAAAACAATATGGCAGAAAAAAAATCTTCACAGCTAAGACAAATCAAGATTTGTGGTTCTATTATTTTGCTTGCTGCAATAGCACTTTATTTTTCTTTAGTATAAGCTATTCATTTCTTAATCTATGATTACTACTGAGTTAACTTTTGCTCTAATTTCTTTTTATTTTGTGATGTTTGTAACACCTGGTCCTAATAACGTTATGTTATTTGCATCGGGAGTAAAATATGGTTTTAAAAAAACCATCCCACATGTTTTTGGAATACCCGTCGGACATTTTTTTCAAATTTCTTCTGTTGCCATTGGCCTTGGTTTTATATTTCAAACGTATCCCATCATTCAGCAAATATTAAAAGTGTGTGGATGTGCTTATTTATTTTTTCTTGCTTACCGAATGTTTGGATCGTTAAGTATTAAAGAGAGCAAGGAAACAGGAAGACCATTAAAATTATATGAAGCAGCGTTATTTCAAATTTTAAATCCTAAAGCTTGGATGGTTGCAATCACGGCGGTCAGTGTTTTTTTTCCAAAAGACGAACCCTTTCTTACTGGCTTATTTTTTTTAGCAGGAATTGCACCCTTGGTGAATATACCTTCGATTAGTGTCTGGGTATTATTTGGAAGTTCGATTCGAAGATTTATTGAAAATCCTAAAGTAAAAAAAATTGTTGAAATAGTATTGGCTGTTTTATTAATAGCCACAGGAATTACTATTTTATTATGAGGCAGTTGTTAGAAACATTAGAAATTCAAACCAATGGTCAGCGTCTGATTGAAATTACTGATAAGATAACTAATGTTGTCCATCAATCAAACATAAATACGGGAATAATTAATCTAAGTATCCTGCACACTAGTGCATCTTTATTAGTTCAAGAAAATGCAGATCCGGATGTCGTAAAAGATTTACTTAGTTATTTTGATAAACTAGCTCCGATGAATCCAGCATTGTATATTCATGGAGCAGAAGGAAAAGATGATATGCCAGCTCACATCAAAACAGCACTTACGCAAACCCATCTTACCTTGAGTATTCATAATACGGATCTTGCCTTAGGAACGTGGCAAGGTATTTACTTATTTGAACACAGGTTGCAGCCACATCTTAGAAAAGTCCTCCTACACATCATGGGAGAGTAAGGTTTTCTGCATCCAAACGTAATACTGATTGACTTTAGTTCTATACCTCTATCTAAGGACATTAAAATTAAATACATAAAATTAAAAACCCCTTTTTCATGCAAAATTTTCAAGAGTTGAATTTGAACCAGAGTCTGAATGCATCTTTAATTAAGATGAAGTTTGACGTTCCCACTCCCATTCAAGTGAAAGCCATTCCCCTTATTTTAGAAAAAAAAGATATTTTAGCATCTGCACAAACAGGAACGGGAAAGACTGCAGCTTTTTGTATTCCCATGATTGAGCTCATTGCTCGAAAAGAAGTAAAGAAAGCAATTATTTTAGTTCCCACACGAGAGCTGGCAAAACAAGTAAACGATGTCATTGAGAAATTGCTATTTCAACAAAGTGCTATTCGAAGTGTTTGTTTAGTAGGCGGCGAGCCCATGAATAAACAGTTAAAAAAATTAAAAACCAAACCAGAAATTATTGTAGGAACTCCTGGACGAGTGAATGATCATTTGAACAGAAAGTCTCTTTTATTAAATCAAGTAGATCTATTAATTTTAGATGAGATGGACCGAATGTTGGATATGGGATTTAGTATTCAGATAGATGAAATCATCAAATTTTTACCAAAAGAAAAACAAACGTTAATGTTTTCGGCAACGATTGCCCCCTCTATTGAGCGATTATCCGCTAAGTATTTAAATAATGCAGAACGAGTAAGTGTGGCACCAGCGAATGCAACCGTCATTACTATTAAACAAGAGATCGTTCAGCTTAGACAAGAGGATAAATATAATACTTTAGTAGAACATGTGAAAAAAAATACAGGATCTACTTTGGTATTCATGAAAACAAAACATAATGCTAAAAAATTAGCGAAAAATTTACTCAAAGAAGGTTTTGAATCAGATTCTTTGCATGGAAATTTAAGACAAAATAAACGAAATCAAGTCATTGCCAAGTTCAGAGCTAATAAAATTCATGTTTTAGTAGCAACTGACATTGCAGCTAGAGGCCTAGACATTCCCCATATTGAACATGTGATTAATTATGATCTACCCCAACAAGCAGAAGATTTTATTCATAGGATGGGACGAACAGGACGGGCTGGTGCAAGCGGAACTGCTTGGAGCTATGTAACGCCAAGTGATAAAAAAAAATGGCACGAAATTGAAAAAATATTAAATCCTGGATTAAAAAGTTCTTCACAACAAAAATCTAATTTCAGGAGAGATAATTTTGATCGAAAACAATCCTTTGCCAAAGGAAAACGAAAAGGTGGAAAATTTAATTTCAGAGACAGAAAAAAAGATAATTTTAGAGACAACAAACCATTTGAGAAAAAACCAAGCGAATTTACATCTGAACGAACTGAAGGATTTACACCGAAACCTAAAAATGAAGGGTACGGTAGAAAAAACAAATCAAGCTTTGGTGATAGACCTAGAAGAGAGGGTGGTTTTAGAGATAGAAAAAACAATAATTTCAGAGACAAGAAACCATTCGATAGCAAACCAAGTGAATTTAGATCGGAACGAAAAGAAGGATTTAGATCGAAACCAAAAAATGAGGGCTATGGAAGAAAAAACACCTCTAGTTTTGGTGACAGGCCTAGCAGAGAAGGTGGCTTTAAAGATAGAAATAGAGATGGATTTCAATCCAGATCAAAGCAATCACACTCTAAAGATAGAAACTCATCCTT
>CBDDYY010000001.1:0-336714 GCA_965235745.1 Candidatus Pelagibacterales bacterium | reverse complement strand
TTAAATTTTTTTTGATTTTCAATTAAAGGAGTGTCTTTTTTAACAGCTGTGAAAGTTGCATTATCCATTGGAATTGGTTTGCTAAATTCTTTTTTATCTGGAATATCATAAGTATATTTCCAATAATCCTGTGGATTTGGCTCGGCATCACCTATTTTTATTTGCTTAAGATAATTAGTTAAAAAAACAAATAAATAAATTAACACCAGTAATAACAAAATGTACCAAAACATATATTTTTCATTTGGCGCGCCCGGGAAGATTCGAACTCCCAACCTTCTGATCCGTAGTCAGACGATCTATCCAGTTGATCTACGGGCGCTGTAACACTAGAAGAGATTGAAATAGACGCAAACAATATAACTTCTAAATACAAAATGATTATTTTAAATACTCCGAACAATCTATCAGGAACCAATGCAACTAATCTGAAAGCGCCTGCAACTGTTTTTGAAAAAATAAGATTATTATTTTATCATATGAGATCTATTCATCTTCGTTTTAGAGATATTCAAATTGATAGTTCAAATAATACAAAAACATAAGAAATTAAAGTTAATCAAAGCAAAACTGGTAAACACATCGTAATCTCAAGACCTAGTGCTTATCACGCATTTGAAAACCTATAGAAGTTATATTCTAAATATTCAGATTTAATTTCACAATTTGCAAATGATCTTTTATTTCTCAGAAGTTTTATCAAAAGTGCAAAAGAATTATTTAGATCTGCAAAAATTGATATTGATGAATCTACAAACTTAAAAATTAATCTTACAACTACAAGAAAAACATATATCTACTGGGCATTAGAAAATGGTGAAAACATTTATGACATTGCAAGAAACTGCGGTAATTCAGTGGAAGTGATTCAAAAAAGTTATGCCAATAAACTTCCAAATATCGCTTTAAAAATAGATTAAGAAAAAAGAGTTTTAGATAAAGATAATTAAAGTTTTTTTTATCGTTAATAGACTAACAAATCTTGCGCTACTCTTGCACTACTTAAAAAGATTAAAAAAGATAAGATTTATAAGACTTATTTAATAAGCAACCGAGATCCGTAGTCAGACGATCTATCCAGTTGATCTACGGGCGCACGTGTTATTGCTTACAAATAACATAGGTAAATCAATCTTTCTACAAGGAATTGAATCGGCGGATTCATTAACGGACTCGATCAAGTGGATCTAGTTTGTAGTGCTGCGTGTAGTGCTGCCAGGAGTTTGTTCCTGAATGTTCTTCTAGGATAGTTATAAGAATGATAATATTACTTAATGAGAAATTACTTGCTCTACAAAATGAGCTAAGAGGGTCAAGTGATAAAATTATTATAATAGAGTCTATTTAACGTAGCACAATTTTTTTGTGATTTAGTTAAAATTATAATATATTGTTAATGTTAAATGATCTTAACTCCAAATAGTTTATCAAATTTACCCTTAACTATTCTCGAATTCTCTTATGCAGAATTTGGGTCTGCTCTAGAGATGCTTGCAGCTGCAAAATATGTTAAATCTCCAAATTTAAAAGTTGGATATATAAATCATGCATTAGATGAGTATAGGCACGCAGAATTACTAAATAAAATATTAGCTTATCAATTAAAAAAAGGATTTGAAAAAAATTATAAATTCAATGTGCTAAATGTGATATCTAAAGGTTATGTGGACAAAAAAGGTTTTCTTGTTGAGAAGCTAAATTTAAAAAAATTTGTAGAATTTGTTTTTTCAAATGAGTTTTTAGCGAAAAAATCTTTTGATATGTTAATAAAAAAAATTAATCACAAACAATCCAATAAAATATTAAAAAAAATTATTAATGAAGAAGATGAGCATGCTAATTCTTCTATAGAAACTTTAAATGAAATAATGAAAGATGAATACCGACATTGGGGGTATGCAAAAAAATTTTATGAAAAAAAATTTCCTAGCTCAAAACTCAAATTAGCTTTTTATAGGGAAAAATTAAAAAATAGATTTCGTCAAATATATTTAAAAAATTTTCTTATACTTGATAAAATCTTCAATCCTTTTGTTAAATTTTTACTTATTATATCCAAACCAATTATTACAAATATTCAAATTCCAAATAATAATAAGAATAATATTAATTTGTTAAAATCAAATTTTAAAACAGTAATATAATTTTGTACTTAGGAATTTCTGCATATTTTCATGATTCATCAGTGGCCTTAATTGACACAAAAGGAAAACTAATAGACTTTCAAAAAGAAGAGTGGCACTCAAGAGTTAAAGGTGACAAATCGTTTCCAAGACTTGCAATAAAGCGGATATTTGAAAATTCAAATATATCTTCTAAAAATATTAAATCTATAGTTTTTTATGAAAAACCATTTCGATCATGGTTAACAATTATGAAATTTTCATTAAAAAATAATAATATTTTAAATTCTGTAAACTTGCATTTTTTTAAAAATTTTTGGAAATCATCCATTTCTTTTTATTTGGATATTCTTGACATGTTTAAATTCGACAAAAAAAAAATTTTTTACTCAGATCATCATTTAAGCCACACTTTGTCAGCATTGTTTTATTCTAAAACAAATGAGCCCAAGCTATCAATAGTTATCGATGGATATGGTGATTGTGATTGCTCATCAATACACCTAGTAAAAAATTCTAAACAAATATATAAAATTTGGAATTCACCTTATCCTCAATCCCTTGGTTTATTCTATACTGCTGTTACTGATTTTTTAGGGTTTCAGATAAATGAGGGGGAGCATAAAGTAATGGCGTTAGCAGCTTACGGAAAACCAATATTTTATAACGAATTGTTAAAAATTGTTAATTTCAATAACGGAAATTTTTTTATGGATATGGATTACTTCGATTTTCATAAAAGATTGGATAGATCTTTTTCAGAAAAATTTGAAAAAATATTTAAAATCAAATCAAGAACTGGAGCAATCAGTTTAGACCTAAAAGACTCAAATTTTAAAATTTATGCAAATATTGCCTCTTCTGCACAAAAATTAGTAGAAATAATATTAATGCAAATTTTTGAGTACGCATATAACAAAACAAAAATTAAAAATTTTTTATTTTCAGGTGGTGTGGCTCTTAATTGTGTTGCAGTTCAAAAAATTTCAACACTGAAATTCATTAATAAATTAGAAATACCACCTTCACCCGGTGATTCTGGAGCAGCTATTGGTTCAGCATATTTAGGTTTCTTGCAAGATAATAAAGAAAAAAAACCATCTAAAAAAAAATTATTTCCAGGTATGTTTATTCAAAATGAAACTTTTTTTAATTTAGTTTTCCAAAGAATTTCTTCATCAAAAAATTTATTTAAGAATATTGCAAAATTATTAGAGCAGAATCAAATACTGGCAACATGTTACGAAAATATTGAAACTGGTCCTAGATCTTTAGGTCACAGATCCTTGATTTGTAACGCTTACAATCAAGATCTTGTAAATTTACTAAACTCTAAGATAAAAAAAAGAAGTCAATTTCGACCTTTAGCCCCATGCATGACATTAAAAACAGCAAAACAAAAGTTCAATATAAATTCAAAAATTTCTAACCTATATGATACAATGTCAGTTGTTGCTGATTATAAAAAAAAAAATATTAAAAAAAAACCTTTTCTTCATATAGACAAAACTTCCCGAATCCAAATCTGTGGAAAAAATTCTTTTTTAGAAAAAATTTTTTCAAAAACAAAAAAATTAGATATTTTAATTAATACATCATTTAATATTGCTGGGGATCCAGTTGTTTATAATTTTGAAGATGCATACCTATCTATGAAAAGAATGAATTTAAAATATTTAGTTACAAAAAAAGGAATTTACAAAATTAAATGAATATAATTAAATTTTTATTACACTTACTAAGCTCTCTAAAACAAAATAATTCTAAATTTCAATTTTTGTTAATATTAATATTATTTTCAATCCTTTTTTTAATTGGTATAATTACATTTATTAAAATTGCAATTCCATTTACTTATATCGCAATATAATGAAAAAAAAAATTGTATTTTTTTTTTTAATTTTAATTTCTATTTATTTAGTAAAAATAAGTTTTGGATGCTTTGCATATTTGCCCTTTGGTTTTAATGGCAAATATGTACACTTACCCCTCGATAGTTCTTTTTGTACTAATAACGAAAATCAGAAAGTTTTTTACAAAACAAATATTTATGGAGGAAGATTATTGATTAATAAAAAACAATACCCGTCTATAGAAATATTTGGGGATAGTCAGCTAGTCGGGCTAGAATTAAATAACTATGAAAATCATTTTATTCATAAAATATATCCTAAAAATAACTATATTCTTTATGCAGCGCCAAATAATGGTCCTTATGAGATAATTCAATTTATTAATTCATTAGAGAAATTAAATAATAAAGAAATACATTTAAACATTAATGCATCTACTGATTTTTTTAGAATTTCTAGCAATTGGAATCCAAAAAATTACGTCAGTTTAGATCATATTCAACTTAAAAAAATTATGAAATATCGACCTCTGTATGATTTTTATTTGCTTAAAGAAATTTTCATCAATAAAAAATTGCTCAACCGAAAGGCTTGATATTGAAAAAATGAAAAGATTATTTTTAAAAACAAATAATAAAATAATTATAAATGATTATAAAAATTTTATTATAGAAATTGATGAAATAATTAAAAAAAAAAATTTAGAGATAAACCTTTCAATTTCTCACCCTTATTGGATTTATACTATCAAAGACGAAAAAATGTATGTTGATGAAAAAATTTTAAATAAATATTTGAAGTTAATAGAAGAATTAAATTTAATACATAAAGCTATTTTTAAAAAAATTTATATTAGCAATCCTCAAAACAATATTGATTTTTATAAAGATCTTACAAGTGATAAAAGACATATAAATTCGAAATTATTTTCATTTAACCAAGTATTTTAGCGCTTAATTTTATAAAATATTACATTGTTTTATTGTCTCATTCATGATAATTTTTTACACAAATAAAGTGAAAGGAATTAAATGAAAAACATAAACAAATTTTTCTTATTCATAATTTTGTCAATATTTTCTCTTGTTGAGGTTGCAAATAGCAAAGTGACCGTAACTAAAATAAACGATAATTTAAGAAAATGGACAATAACTGAAAATAATCAAACCACTGAAAAGTATTTTATAAGGTTTGTTGTTCCAAATTCATCTCCAAGAAAAGTGATTTGGGTAAATGCAGTTAATAAAAATAGCCCAAATGCTGCTACTGCAGCAATTACAGTCGCTGATAAAACTATTGATGTACCAACCTCAGGTGATTATGTTGCAAGCGCTGCGGGAATGGGAGAAATAGAAAGTGTAGCTAATGCGACTTCCGGAAGTGATGGTGGTGGTGGTGGTGGTGGTAGTTAGATCGATTTGACAATCAGTTAATGAGCGGCGTAGATTCTTAATTAATTGAGAAAGTTTTTTTTACCTTTCTGATCCGTAGTCAGACGATCTATCCAGTTGATCTACGGGCGCGTAAGTAATTTATAAGGTAAAAAAAAAGTATTTTCTATTCTATAATTATAAAATCTTTTTTATATTTATCCGAAATTGAAATTCCCAATCCTGAGATATTATCATCTAAATCTATAAAACCATTTTTTGGTTCTGGATCGCCTTCAAAGATATAATAAAAAAGCTCATTTCCAATTTCTACATCATGAACTGGAAAATATTCTGAAATTGGACAATTTAAATTTGCCATGGTTAAATGATAATTATGCATCTGCCCAGCATGAGGTATCACTGGTACTTGATATGCTTCTGCTAAAGCGTTAATTTTTTGAGCTGCAGTAATTCCCCCGACTCGATTGGTGTCATATTGTATATAACTTACCGCTTTAAGATCCAAAAGTTGCCTAAACCCAAATAAAGAAAACTCATGTTCACCCCCAGAAATAGGAATTATGTTCATATTGTTTAGTTCTGCATAACCGTGAATATCATCTGCAATAACAGGCTCCTCTAACCACTTTGGTTGAAACTTAGCTAATTTAGGAAGCATATGTTTCGTGTATTCTAAGTTCCATCCCATGTAACACTCCAACATTAAATCTGTGTCATAGCCAACCACTTCTCTTACAGCTTCGACTAAATCTAAATTTTTCCTAACTCCATCTGGCCCATCTTTGGGTCCCCAGCCAAACCTCATCTTGAACATTTTAAATCCTTGATCAACATAAGTTTGTGCTTCTTTTTGTAAATTTTTTATAGGTTGGCTGTAAAGCTTTGATGCATAAACAGGAATTTTTTCTTTGGTTCTTCCTCCCAATAATTTGAACACAGGTTTTTTTGTAATTTTTCCAAGAATATCCCAAATAGCAATATCAACTGCAGAAATTGCAGTCATGCCAACACCTTTTCTTCCCCACGCTAAAGTTCTTCGGTACATTTTTTCCCAAAGATAAGCATAATCAAAAGGATCTTCATTAAGCACTAATGGCGTTAAATAATGATCAATTGTTTTTTTAACAACCTGAGGTGCTAATGCCGCGTTACCGATACCTACAATGCCGTCATCTGTTTCAATTTCACAGGTCAACCACTCATGAAATCGAAATGACCCCATATTGTCTCCTTTCTCATAAAGAAGATCGGATGCATTGGTACAAAAATTACTTTGTGGAGGAACTGTTTTACCTTTCCATTGATAAACTTTTGTTTTAACTGATTTAATTTTTGTCATTAATTAATTTGAGTACCTGAGTTCATTTGAAGTGCTAATTTAAATGAGTTTAAAGTAGGCTCTAAATTTGCAGTATTTTTCCCAGCAATATCAAAAGCTGTTCCATGAGCTGGAGTTGTAACTGGAATAGATAGGCCTCCAGAAACTGTAACGCCTCGGTCAAATCCAAATGCCTTCAAACCACATTGAAGCGCATCATGGTACATTCCCACAATACAATCATGATTTTTATTTTTAAAGGCTGTAATAAAAGATGTGTCGCAAGGCAAAGGACCATCTGCATTGATACCCAATTTTTTTGCTTCTTCAATTGCTGGAATAATCTCATCTTTTTCTTCAGTTCCAAACTCACCATGAGGATTTAAAGCTTGAACTGCTATTCTTGGGTTTTTCATACCACTCATTTTTAAAGTTTTATCAAGCAACTTTATAGGTTTTAAAATATTTTCTTTTGTAATATTTTCTGCCACTTCTTTGATGGGTATATGAGACGTAACTCTTGCAGTCCAAAAATTATCGACAACATTGAACTCGCAACAAAAATCTTTGATCTCTAATTTATTTTGGAAAAAATCATGCTCATCATTATACTGGCATCCACCTCTCATTAAACTTGTTTTGTTAAAAGGACCAAAATTAACTGCATGAATTTTTTTATTTTTAGCTAAATCCATAGCCATATCCATGGCTTCTAAAACGCTCTGGCCTGACTCGGCTGATACTTGGCTGCGTTTGTAAATACGATTTGTACCTTTGGAAATATCAAGAAAAAATTTAGTGCTATCATCAAATACAATATCTTCAAATTTTTCAACAAATTTTAGGTCAATTTTTTTTCCACTTACTTTTTCACCATCTTCTAAAATTTTTTTTTCTCCGATGACTACTATATTGGCCTCATTGGTAATATTTTCGCTTAAGAGACGAACAACTAACTCTGGACCTACTCCTGATGGATCGCCTAATAAAACTGCTATTATTTTTTTTTTCATTTGCTTACCTCTATTATTTTTATTTAATTTCTATAAAACATTTCAACCAAAAACAAAGGCACTTCTGGAATATAAGAAACAATCAGAAGCACTACTATTAAGACCATTATAAAAGGTATATTTGCTTTTGTAACCTCTAACATATCCGCTTTAGCAATTGAACATGCTGTTGCTAAAACACTTGCAACAGGTGGGGTTTGTTGACCCAAAGCTATACTTAAAGTTAGAATTATTCCAAATTGAACAGGATCAATACCTGCTTGAACTACAATTGGCATAACAATAGGAACCACAAGGACGATAGCGCTAGCTCCATGTAAAAACATCCCAAGAATAAAAAGCAGAACATTTAATAGAGCAATAATCGCTAATTTATTATTGGTAAAATTTATAATATCTTGAGCAAGTTGCTGTGGAATTTCTGTTTGAGTTAAATACAAGCCCAGTAAAGCCGAGGTAGAAACTAAAAGCATAACCGCTGCTGTTTGAACAACACCTTCTTTCATTGAATTGATTAAATGCTTAAGATTAATTTCTCTATAGATGACTCCTCCTATAAACAAGGCAGCTAATACAGCTAAGCCAGCGCCTTCCGTTGCTGTTACAAATCCTCCAAAAATTCCTCCTAGAATTATGATTGGCAGAGTTAATGCCCAACCTGCTTTCTTAAATTTATCCCAAACATTATAAAGATCAAAAGCCTCGTCTCTAGGTAAATTATATTTGATTGCAAAATAATAACAAAGACACATCATTAAAAATCCACCAATTAAACCAGGAATAATACCAGCCACAAAGAGTTGAATTATAGATGTGTCTGAAATTGCTCCATATAATATCATTGGAATGGAAGGTGGAATTATTATGGCAAGAGATGCAGATGAAGATGTAACAGCAGCTGCAAAGTTTTTCTCATAACCTTTTTTTCTCATAGATGGAATTAATATTGACCCTATAGCTGCAACATCAGCAACTGCGCTTCCTGAAATTTCTGCAAAAAAGAGGGAAACCATTACGTTCACCATAGCAAGCCCTCCTTTAACGAAACCTACTAAAGCAGTAACAAAAGCAATTAGTCTTGTAGAAATAGAGCTTGTGTTCATTAACGAACCTGCCAATATAAATAGTGGAATTGCTATTAATGGAAAATTAGTCGATCCTTCAAAAAGTTTTAATGCTGCATCATAAATAGCAGCGTATCCTCTTTGCTCTATCATTCCGACTAATGCAATAATTCCAATCGCAATCGCTATTGGAACCCTTAGCATGATCAGAGCAAACAGAATAATAGCAATAAATAATAAAATCATAAATTAATCTTGTAATTTTTCTTTTAAAGTTTCCTTTTCCCAAATAGTTTGGATTGATAAAATTTCTGCAATAACAAACAATATACATCCGATAGGTATTACGGACTGAGTAAAAGAAATAGTTACGCTCGGCAAACTTATAAGATTTTCTTCATGCAACATTGGTAATATTTTGTATCCAGCGTAAGCAATGGTTATAAAAAAACCACAAATAATAATTTCAGATAAAATGATTAAAACTTTTCGTACATTGTCATCTAAACGATCTACAAAGCCATTAAACCCTAGATGAGATCTTTTTAAAGCACAGTACGCTGCACCATAATAAGTAATCCATGCAAGTTGAACAGATGCAACCTCATCATACCAAATGAAACTGTGTCCAAATTTTCTAAAAAAAACAGCTAAAATCACCACTAATGCGAGGGCAATCATTTGCAAAATACAAAAACCAGAAAGTAGGTTTTCAAAAACAGAGGTAATTTTTTTGGATAATTCTTTGTTCAACTTTATTAACACCTAACCTAGCCCTGACTACCAATCTAAGTAGCCAGGGCTAAAAACATGAGATTAATTATTTTAAATTTATTACTTTGCTAAAGCTAAAGCTTTATCAACCAACTTTTGACCTCCAGCAACTTCTTTTGCAAACATTTCATAAATTGGTTTTGAAGCTTTTACAAATGCAGCTTTATCTGCAACATTAAGTTTCATTCCAGCAGCAACTAGTTTTTTTTCTAAACTAACTTCATCATTTTCAGCTGCGCTATACATTCGACCTCTCACATCTTCAGCAGCTTTTTTTAAAATTTGCTGAACGTCTTTTGGAAGTTTAGCAAATGTATCTTTGCCAGCTGTCAAATATGCAGGTGTATAAACATGACCAGTTTTGCTCAAATATTTTTGAACTTCTTGAAATTTAGCTCCATCAATATTTGTATACGGATTTTCTTGACCATCAATTACACCTGTTTGAAGTGCTGTGAATACTTCTTTAAATGCCATTGGAGTTGGTGACGAACCCCATGCCTCGAACATCTTAACTCTCCAAGTACTTTTTGGAGTTCTTATTTTAAGTCCCTTTAAATCAGAAGGAGTATTGATTGGTTTTTTACTATTAGAGATGTGTCTTACACCATTTTCCCAAAAACCAATAACCGTATATCCTTTTGCTTCAATTTTGGGATGAATATCAGACCAAAAAACATTTTTCTCAATAGCTTTTACATGATTTCTGTCTTTTACTATAAACGGCATATCAAACAACCCTGCTTCCGGTGTTATGCTTGACATCATTGAAGAGGGCAAAGCCAAGTGTACGCTTCCCAGTTTTAGTTTGCTCATTAGTTCTTTGTCATTGCCGAGTTGACTGTTGCCAAAAAATTTTACAACACACTTGCTTCCGCACATTTTGTTTGCTGTTTTTACAAAATCTTCTGAAGTGGTGTACTGAAGAGATCCTGATTTAGCGCTAATACCTACTATAATTTCAGTTTTAGCTAATCCAAGACTTGTCATTAAAAAAAATGACAAAATCGAGATTAAAATTTTATTTTTCATTTTTTCTCCTTTTTTTTATTTTATTTTACAAATTTATTATTTAGTATTAAAAACGATTTTTTATACAGAATCAATAAAAAAACGATTTTTTATGAGCATAGCAAATTTAAACAAACAACCTGCTGTAGAAATTATAAAACTCGCTCCTCAATCATTAATCACACAAATTTACAATAAATTAAAAAAATCCTTAATTAACGGTGATTTAAAGCCAGGAGAAAAATTAAAAATTGATACTTTAAAAGATAAATATGACACTGGTCATACACCCATACGGGAAGCGTTAACTTCGTTGGTTAAAGATGGACTAGTTGAAAGAATTGAACAGAAAGGATTTGTAGCAAGTAGTGTTTCAATTAAACATTTTAATGAAGTCTTAAAAACAAGATTATGGATTGAAGAAATAGCAATCAAAAAATCCATGGAAAACAAAGAGGGATTGGAAGCCTGGGAAGAAAACTTAATTCTTTTAAACCATCGTTTAAATAAAAAAGATTGGACAGAAAAATATAATCCTGAAAATCCTGACTCCTGGGAAATGATACATAAAAAATTTCATATCTCCTTAATTTCAAGATCTGGTTCAGATTATTTAACTAAATTTTGTGAACAACTTTATGATCAAAATTTAAGATTTAGGTTTTTACTTATAAAAAATAAAAAAAATTACTTAAAAAGAAATGTTAACAAAGAACATCAAGATATTCTTGATGCAGTCTTAGCAAGAGATGTTATTAGCGCTCAAAAAAACTTAGTTAAACATTATAATGTTACAGGAAAACATTTTCTGGATAAATAATTTATAGGAGAAATATGAAATTATTAAGAGTGGGAGATCGAGGAAAAGAAAAGCCAGCTGTTTTAGATAAAAACAACAAAATAAGAAGCTTAGAAAATTTTATTGATGACTTTGATTCAAAAAATTTAAATTTTGAAACAATAAAGAAAATTGAAAAATTAGATCTAACATCTTTAAAAGAAATAAGTAATAATACTAGAATTGGACCTTGTATTAAAAATCCAGGAAAGTTTATAGCTATTGGCTTAAATTACTCTGATCATGCCGCGGAGTCAGGAATGGCTATACCAAAAGAGCCTATTATTTTTCAGAAAGCTTCTAGTTCAATTTCTGGACCTAATGATCAAGTTATTTTACCAGAAGGATCCAAAAAATTAGATTGGGAAATTGAATTAGCTTTTGTTATTGGTAAAGAAACAAAAAATATTACTGAAGCGCAAGCTCCAGGTCATATCTTGGGTTACTGTATTGCAAATGATATTAGTGAAAGAGAGTGGCAGCTTGAAATGGGTGGCAATTGGACAAAAGGTAAATCAGGAGACACCTTTGGACCAATTGGTCCTTATCTTGTTACGAAAGATGAGATACCTAATATTAATAACTTATCTTTAAATTTACAATTAAATGGAAAAGTAATGCAAACAGGAAATACGGATAAAATGATTTTTAATGTATTTTTTATACTATCGTACCTAAGTAAATTTATGTCGTTACAGGTAGGAGATATTGTAACAACAGGAACACCTCCTGGGGTAGGAATGGGAATGAAACCACAAGTATTTTTGAAAAAGGGGGATACAATGAATCTTGCAATAGATTATTTGGGGGAACAAAAACAAGAGGTAATTTAATAAGAGGAGAGATCATGAATAAAATAGACTTAAACAATAGAACAGCAATTGTAACAGGTGGAGCTCAAGGCTTTGGTTTGGCAATTACAAATCGTTTTTTGGAATCTGGAGCCAATGTAATTATTTGGGATATAGATACAAAAATTGTTCAAAATGTTTTGGATCAAAAAAATAATAAAAAACTATCCGCTTCTAATATCGACGTAACAAACTTCAAAGAAGTAGAATCAGAAATAAAAAAAATTACACAAAATACAAAGATAGATATTTTTGTTAACAACGCTGGAATCACTGGAGTGAATGCCAAAGTTTGGGATTATCCAGTTGATGAATGGAAAAAAGTTTTAGAGTTAGATTTGAATGCGGTTTTTTATTGTAGCAAAGCAATAGTTCCTCATATGATTGAAAATAATTATGGTAGAATAGTAAATATTGCATCTATTGCTGGAAAAGAGGGAAATCCTAATGCAAGCGCCTATAGTACAGCTAAGGCAGGAGTAATTGGTTTAACAAAATCTCTTGGTAAAGAACTTGCTGATAAAAATATTGCTGTTAACTGCGTAACCCCTGCTGCAGCTAAAACAAGACTTTTTGATCAAATGACCGAAGAACATATCAATTACATGCTTTCCAAAATTCCAAGAAATAGATTTGCCAAAGTTGAGGAATTAGCTTCATTAGTTGCTTGGCTTTCTTGTGAGGAAAATTCTTTTTCTACTGGAGCGGTATTTGACTTGAGCGGCGGGAGAGCCACTTACTAAAAACTATTATATCTCTAAGATTAAAAAAATTAGGCACATTAATATAATTATTGTTTTTATTACCTAATTTACGCATTTAAAATTACGAATATATTTTACAAACTTATCTTCCACAAGTATTAGTAATTCATCAATAATTAAGCTTATATATGAATTGGATTTTAATTTCTGTTATCGCCGCTTTTTTTCAAAATTTAAGATCTGGAATTCAAAAAAATTTAAATAAAGAAATATCTTTAGTTGCATCGACTTACGTTAGATTTATGTTTTCTCTACCTTTTGCAGGATTGTTGTTTTTTTTTTATTTCAAAAACTTTGATCCTCTTTTTATTTTACTACAAGAAAAAACTTTTATACTTTATGTAATCTCTGGTTCCCTTGCTCAGATATTTTTCACTTTTACATTATTATACTCATTTCGCTTTTCTAACTTTATTGTGGGCACTACCTTAAGCAAAACTGAAGTCGTGCAAATATCTGTTTTGGAAACTTTTTTACTAAATGATCATTTTAACCAAACGACTATTATAGGAATTATCATTTCTACTTTAGGTGTGATTGTTTTTTCCACTAAAGATAAAAAAGTGCTTATAAATAATCTAATTTCCAAATCTACTTTGGTAGGTTTGTTTTGTGGTTTTTTATTAGCCTTAAGTGTGGTTTGTTATCGAGGAGCAACATTAAATCTCCCCATGTTTAGTTTAACTTTCGAAAAAGCATTGAGCACTTTATTTGTTGCTGTTTTAATTCAGTCTATTCTTATGACTATTTACATTGTGATTTTTGAAAAAGAACAGTTTGAAAAAATGTATGACAATAAAAAACAATGTATTTTAGCAGGACTATCCGGATTTATTGCAACGATTTCATGGTTTTATGCTTTTGCGATTATGCAAGCTGCAATCGTTAGAGCTGTGGGACAGATAGAATTATTGTTTAGCTATATTGCCTCAAGGTATTATTTTAAAGAGACAATCAAAATTGAAGAAATTATTGGAATACTTATATTTGTCTTTGGAGTTGTGGTTATTTTATTAGCTAAATAAAATAGGCCCACAAATCTTATGCGGGCCTATTTTTATAGTTTAACTTTTTAGTCTCTTATAGCGTATGCAACTACACCAATTTCGGCAACGTCTGTACCTTTTTTCTGAGCTTCGTCACTAATTCTTATACCAATAGTAACTTTCATAATTTGCCAGATAATAAGTGATGCCAAAAACATAAATGCTACTACAGAGAATGTTCCTAAAAATTGAGTAGCAAAACTTGTGTCCTTGTTAGTAATAGATACTGCTAATGTTCCCCAAATTCCTGCTCCTAGGTGAACTGGTACCGCTCCCACTACGTCATCTATTTTCAACTTCTCAAGCAATGAAGTAACAATAATGACTATAGCAGCACCAATACCACCAATACAAATTGCAGCAATTGGGCTTGGAGTTAGTGGCTCAGCTGTAATAGCAACCAAACCTCCTAGTGCACCGTTAAGCATCATAACTACATCTGTTTTGCCACCGACAAATCTTGTAATCATTGCATTAACTATTACACCAGCGCACGCAGCCAAGTTTGTATTGATGAATATAGTAGATATAGCAGTTGCATCTGCATATGATCCTAATGCAAGTTGAGATCCACCATTAAAACCAAACCAACCGAACCATAAAATAAATGTTCCAAGAGTTGCTAATGGAATTGAAGATGCAGCAAAAGGAGTTAGATGAGCACCTTTTACAAATCTTCCTAATCTTGGCCCGAGTATAATTGCACCAGCTAAAGCTGCTGCACCACCAGCTGCATGGACTAAAGTAGATCCAGCAAAGTCAGAGAACCCTTTGACTTTTAACCAGCCTCCACCCCACTGCCATCCCATTTCAATAGGATACAAAACTCCAGTTAAGATCGCTGTAAATAAAAAGAAAGGCCATATTTTAATTCTCTCTGCCAATGTTCCAGATACTATCGATGCAGTTGTTGCACAAAATACCATCTGAAAGTACCAATCAGATCCAGCTGAATATGTTGCTGTTTTAATATCTGTAGTATCGCTCCATGGTGTAAAAGATCCTATAAAGCCACCTTCGGATATTCCGTAGGCAAGATTATATCCACATAACCAAAACATTATTCCAGCGATTGCATATAAAGATATATTTTTTGCAGCAATGGATGACACACTTTTTGAAGTCACCATTCCACATTCTAACATCGCAAAACCTGGCGCCATAAACATTACTAAAAAGCCACAAACCAAAAATAACAAAGTATTAAAAATAAATGTTGTTTCCGCATTTACTGTAGATTTTACCTCTGCAGCAAAAGATGGACTTACGAAAAGTAATGAACCTATTGCTAAAAGCAATACTGTTAATTTTTTCATAATTTCAATCTCCTTAATTTAATTAGAACTCTTCTTTTAATGATTGTGAAATAGATGAGTATGGCTAAGAGTCATTAACTGGTATGTGCGTTATAGATATCTAAAAATAGAATAGCTGCTATGAAGAAAGATAATAGAAAATTAGGGTGTGCCTCAGCTAGACTAACAGGGGACACTGATGAGATAACTAAAGCACACTTGCTTAAAGTGTTAAAAGTATTTGCCAAAAATTAAAATTACTTATTTGGGGAATCGCGTAAAACGATTCTAGCCTACTTTAGCGTTGCTAATGCTTGCTGAATGTAAGCTTCTCTAAGGGAATGCGTAAATATCCCAGGCTTTCCTTTGCTCATTTTTCTATCATTAATTTGTATTACGCCAGTAACAAAGGCAGTGGCAGATGTAATAAAGGCCTCATCTGCATTTTCAGCTTCTTGAACTGTAAACTGCTTATGAATTACTTTATATTTCAATTGCTCTGCTACTTGAGCTACTGCTTGTCTGGTAATTCCATTTAAAATTAAATTATCAGCTTCTCTTGTATAAATATTTTTTCCTTTAATAATCCATGCATTATTAGATGTTCCCTCCATAATGTATCCATTTTGCGTCATCCAGGCATCATCAACCCCTTGTTTCATCGCTTCACTTTTGGCAATAGACGGATACAAAAGTTGGATAGTTTTAATATCACATCGTTTCCATCGTAAATCATCTATTGTAATTATTTTAATCCCTTTTTTTGCAACATCATTATCAATTAATTTTTTTGTTTGAGTAAATGCAGTAATGGTCAATTGCGTGTCAGACGGCGGAAAAGCAAAATCCCGTTCAGCAATCCCTCGACTAACTTGCAGGTAAACAATTCCTTCTTCTATTTTATTTATATCTACTAACTTTCTATGAAATGCTAAAAATTCTTTTTCTTTTATTTTAGGACCAAAATTAAGTTCTTTCATCGATCGGTTTAATCGTTTCATATGATTATCGAAATCGACTAATTTTCCGTTTAAAACAGAAGTAACTTCATAAACTGCATCAGCAAACAAAAAAGCTCTATCAAAAATAGAAACTTTTGCATCTTTTTCTAAAACAAATTCTCCATTTACATATACTGTTCTCATAAAAATTTTTTAAGCTGTCTTAATTGATGTCTTGTTTGTAATATTATTTAAAAAATTTGTCATATCTTTTATATCAAAATCTAAACTTTTATTAAAATGAGGAATCGTTTCTGAAAAATCATTTCTAAAATGGGTTCCTCGGCTCTCTTCTCTTGCTAATGCGGCATAAGTAATTAAACGAGAAACAAGAATCATATCTTTTAATTTTGCAGACAGATGTTTGGACTCTCTTTCGATCCTATCAAATTCAATAAAAGCCTGTATTAAACTTTGCTTACTTCGTTCTAAGCCGACATTTCTGGTCATATTAGATCGAAGTTGCCAGATATATTTTTTTGCTCTTACTTTGCTTATTGTTTTTTCTTTAGGAAAATAATTATCAATATTAATTTTTTGGAGCTTAGTTAAACTAATTGGCCTAGAATTAATTGTTTGAGCAATTTTTCTTGCAAAAACAAAGGCCTCTAATAAAGAATTGCTTGCGAGTCTATTAGCTCCGTGTGCCCCTGTAGAACTGGTCTCGCCGCAAGCCCATAAACCTTCTACAGAACTTTTTCCGTTTAAATCAACTTGTATACCACCCATATGATAATGAGCAGCAGGAATGATGGGTATTAAATCTTTTTCTGGATCAATATTTGCTTTTGCCAAAAATTCATTTGCAGTGGGAAACATTATTTTAAAATTTCCTTTGGTAAAATGCCTGCAATCTAAAAAAGTGGATCTTCCTTTTTCTTGTTGTCTAAAAATTGTTCTAGCTACTACATCTCTGGGGGCAAGCTCTTTGTCAGGATGAACAGATAACATGAATCTATTTTGGTCTTCATCTACCAAGAAAGCACCCTCGCCTCTTATTGCCTCTGTTAATAAGGGAGCAGGATCCAAACCAATATCTAATGCAGTGGGATGAAACTGTACAAACTCCATGTCTTTAAGCTTTGCTCCCGCCTTAGCTGCCATGGCAATTCCTTCTCCATAAATATCTCTTGGATTGGTTGTGTGGGCATAAATGCTCCCTATACCTCCTGTGGCAAGAACAACATTGGGAGCTTGTAAAAAAACAAAATTATCTACAACGCCTGTCTTATTAATATGTCCAACAATTCCCTCGCACATATTTTCATTTTGAACAATGTGATCTACCGATACATCTTCTACGAATGTGATGTGATCTTGTGATTTTGCATACTCTATTAATTTTTGAACTATAAATTTTCCTGACTGATCTCCATTAATTTTTAACACTCTTCTTTTGGAATGCGCCGCTTCAATTGAAAGATAAAAATTATTATTCTGGTCTTTATCGAATGGAATATTAATTGTTTCTAAAAAGGAAACTATTTCCAATGCCTCTGAAGTTATCATCTTCACAGCATCTTTATTATTTAGTCCTGAACTTGCTTTAATAGTATCTGCAAAATGTATATCGGGGTGATCATCTTTTCCTACAGCTGCAGCAATACCACCCTGGGCCCAAGAGCTAGAAGACATTTCTCCCAGTTTCTTTTTGGTAACCAAAGTTACTTTTCTTGGATAAAGGGAGATTGCAACCATTAATCCAGAAATTCCAGAACCAACTACGACTACATCTGATTTATATATACTTTCCATATTAAGAACTTTGTTATAGATATTTGTCAAAATTAAGTAAAACAAGATTTTATGAAAAAAATTATTGCCTTTGTTAGTTTATTGTTCATTTTAACAACTTCTATTTATGCCGCTGGTACTGATTCTTCTAATGAAGTAGTAAAGCCCTCTTCTTACACTTCTATTTTGAAAATGATTAAAGAGGAAAAATACGAAGAGTCTATCAAGGCATTAGAAGAAATTTTAAAAAAAAGTAAATATCAAAAAGATCCTGATATATTAACCCATTATGCTTTTGCTTTAAGAAAAACTAAAAATTTTTCTAAAGCTGAAGAATATTATCTTAAAGCGTTATCCATCGACTCTCAGCACAGGGGAGCACTTGAATATATCGGCGAACTATATGTCGATACAAAAAGATTAGATCTTGCCAATCAAACCTTAAAAAAATTGGAAAATTGCAGATGTTCGGAATATGCTGAACTAAAAAATTATATCAACAAATAATTATTCAAGCTTTCCTCCGCTACCATTAAACAATTCATCTAATCAGAAAGTTAAAAAAATATTTAACTATTTTTTAGCAGCTTCCACTAATCGCAATACACACTCTCCAAATTTTTCCGTTTTTGGCTGAAAGCCTAGGTTCTCACACTCTTTTTTAAAAACATCCAAATTAATATTATTAACTTTTTCTTTTTTTATAAGAGATTGATTTTGATTAGAATTATCTATTTTTACACTAGAGTTCGGTTCCGATGATTTCTGCAAAACATTAGCAAAATGATAGCGTGTAAAATTAATATATTTAATGGTACATTTTTTTTCCTGAGAAATATTTAATAACTTTCCATTTAATGTTTTGAGATTTTTTGTTTTGGTTTCGTTACAATGATCCATGATGGTTCTGGCAAAATTATCAATTGTAATGTCCTCATCCTCAATAACTGGCATTTTAAACTCTTCACATTTTTTTAAAATATCAAATAATTTTTTATTTTGGTTTCCACACTTTTCATCCTTAGTGGCAAATATATGGTGTCTGCTATTATAAACATGAGTGTTAACAATAACTTTACCATCCAGCTGCATTTCTTGGGTTAACAACGCTAAAAATTTTGGTTTAAGTGCAAGCTGTTCTTCTAATGTATACCAGTGAGCTTTCACGCCAGAGTAATCATCGGGATATGCATTCAATTTGTTATAACCAAAATCAACTAATCGATCATAGTCATTTTCAGATAACCTTGTAGCTGCATTAGCAATATTAATAAAAAATAACGTAATTAATATAAAAAATTTGAATAACTGCATGTTCTAATAATTGTTGACTCTTATATTAAGAAAAAACTAAGATGAAAACATGTTTAATTCTATAAAAGTTGCGCCTTGCAAAAATAATGTGGGAGCCTTTATTGAGATTGATCTTAAAAATGCTGGCTCAGAAGCAATAGAAGAAATAAAAATTGCTTTAGATGAATATGGAGTAGTTTTTTTTAGAAACCAAAGTTTAGATTCAGCTTCCTATGTTTCATTTGCTAAACAATTTGGAAAATGTGCGGATTATCCAATGCTTAAAGGCTTAGATGGTTTTCCCGAAATTACGGTGGTTGAAAAAAAACCTGATGAAAATATTATGTTTGGGGAAGGTTGGCATACGGATTCCACTTATACCAAAGAACCTCCGCAATATACTATGCTGTACTCTATCAAGAGTCCTCCTAAGGGGAAGGGTAACACCTTATTTGCATCTCAATACGAGAGTTACAAAAATTTACCAGAAGAATACAAAACTAAAATTGAACATTTGAAAGCTGTTTTTAGCGCTGATGGTCCGATATCCAAAACAAGAAATAATCGAGTTGCTGAAAAAGGCACTGGTATTGATCCAAAAACCATGTCGGCTATTCATTCCATAATAAAAATTAACAAAAGAAATAATAAAAAATCTATTTATTTGTCTCCTGGGCATGTGACTAAAATTGTTGATATGGAAGAAAATGAAAGTAAAATTTTGTTAGATTATTTGTTCCAGCATCAATCAAAACCAGAGTTTGTTTATGGCTTTGAATGGGAGCCACATTGTTTAGCTATATGGTCTAATCATGTCATGTTGCATAATCCCGTAAATGATTTTACTGGTGTGCACCGTGTAATGCACAGAATAACTATTCAGTAAAATTATTTTTTTACTTTGTCTTTTAACTCAATGGCTTTCGATTTAGCAGAATCTGCGATCTCTGTAGCTTTCGTTTTTGCAGACTGAGATATTTCGCTTCCTTTAGACAAAGCTTTATTTATGACTTCGTTAGTTTTATCCGGACCAGCTCCTGCTGCAAGTCCAATTACAAACACCACAATTATGAACATAGGATAATATTATTAATTTTTAAAAAAATTACCACCCAATTTTTGTTCCATCCCAATTATAAAAAGAACCAGTATCTTTTAAATTAGATGTATTCAAAATTTTATAAATATTTTTAGCAGATTCTTGTGCTGATTGAATTGTTAAATCATTTTTTTGAAACGGTTTTGATAATTTACTTTCTACCGTACCAGGATGAATAGCCAAACAAACTGCATTTTGATTTTTTATTTTCATTTCAATAGAAACTGTTTTGATCATTTGATTTAAAGCAGCCTTAGACGCCCTATACGAATACCACCCTCCATATCTATTGTCAGAGATTGAACCGACCTTTGCTGATATAGTTGCAAAAATAGACTTTTCTTCTTTATCTAATAAAGGCAAAAAATATTTCATAATTAAAGCTGGACCCATCACATTGATTTCAAAATTTTTTCTCATAAACATCGTATCAATATTTTTATAGGTTTTTTCTGGCATATTGTTTTCATCGTGTAATAATCCTGTTGCGTCAAAAACTAAACAAACCGGAATATTTTTATCTTTTATAAATTGTGCAGACTGAGCAATTGTCTGTTCATTTAATAAATCTAGTCGCGGGTTAGATGATCTATTAAATCCAATAATATTTTTAAATCCTTGATCTGATAGCTCTTTTTCCATTGCAGAACCAATGGATCCTGAATTTCCAATAACTACCGCAATATTATTTTTATTCATCTTTATGATAATATTAAAAAAAAATGAGTCACAAAACTAATTGTGACTCATTTGATTAAATTGTTAAATTATGCGTTAAGGGCCTGATCTAAATCAGCAATAATATCATCTGCATGCTCAATTCCTATCGATAAGCGAACATAGCCTGGAGTCACTCCTGCTTTTAGCATTTCTGCTTCATTCAATTGTGAGTGAGTTGTGCTTGCAGGATGAATTGCTAAAGATCTGGCGTCTCCAATATTAGCAACATGATATAGAAGTTTTAGATTATCAATAAACTTCTTACCAGCCTCTACTCCTCCTTTAAGCTCCATTCCCATCAAAGCGCCACTTCCACCTTTTAAATATCTTTTGGCACGATCTCCTATTTCTCCATCATGTAATGTCGAATAAATAACTTTTTCTACTTTGTTATGCTTCAGCAAAAAGTTTTTGACCTTCTCTGCATTTTCACAATGTTGTTTCATTCTAAGAGCAACTGTTTCTAATCCTTGAATAATTTGAAATGCATTGAAAGGACTTATTGCAGAACCAAGGTCTCTCAACAGAACAACTCTGGCTCTTATAATAAATGGAATATTGGCTCCTGTTAATTGAGGAACTGCATCACCCCAAACAGCTCCATGATAAGACATATCTGGTTGCCAAATGTTTGGTTGTCTTGATTTGTCTCTTGACCAATCAAAATTTCCCGAGTCTACAATGATTCCACCAATGCTAGTTCCGTGACCACCTATAAATTTAGTTAATGAATGCATCACGATTGCGGCCCCATGCTCAAATGGTTTGCAAATCACTGGGCAAGCAGTGTTATCCATAATTAAAGGTACGTTTAATTTTTTTCCAATTTCTGCAACTTCTTTAATAGGAAAAACTCGTAAAGATGGATTGGGTAATGTTTCTGCATAATATAATCTGGTCTTGCTATCTGTTAGTTTCGCAAAACTTTCTGGATCTTTAGGATCCGCATATCTTACCTCTATACCCATGGCTTTTAGAGTATTATTAAATAGATTAACAGTTCCACCGTATAAATCAGTTGAAGCAACAAAGTTATCTCCAGCGTTACATAAATTTTGAACAACAAAAGCTGATGCTGCTTGACCAGAGCTTACACACACTGCTGCAATTCCACCTTCTAATGCAGCTACTCGTTCTTCCAAAACGTTAGTGGTTGGGTTCATGATTCTTGTGTAAATATTTCCGAATTCCTTTAACCCAAATAAGTTTGCAGCATGTTCTGCTGAATTAAATTGATAAGAAGTAGTCTGATGGATTGGGAACCGCAACTGAAGTGGAGCTTTCGTCTCTTCTCCAAGTTCCTCCGTGCAGAGCTATTGTTTCTGGATTTTTACTTGATGTAGTCATAATTGGTACCTTTCATTATTAGTCATTTAATCGACCTTGAACATATCCATAAACTCGGAAATTTAGCTTTAGCTGTTACTTTGTCCGCAAGCTGTATCAAATCGACGATAGAGTTATAATTTAAGAATGAAATTTTATCAACATAACAAAATATAAGTAATACGTGGGTGCGTCAGGTTGCAAATATAATTTTTTAAAAATAAATATAAATTAGCTATATGAAAAAAATCTTACTAACTTTATTTTTAATTATTATATCCATATCAGCACATGCTGAATCTAAACTAAATAAAATTTTATCCTCTGGGGAATTGAGAGTTGGAACTACTGGTGACTGGGATCCCATGAGCATGAAGGATCCTGCAACAAATCAATACAAAGGATTTGATATTGATGTGACTACTGAACTAGCAAAAGATATGGGCGTTAAAGTAAAGTATGTTCCTACTGACTGGAAAACTATCGTTTCAGGAATAACTTCCAATAGATACGATATCTCTACGAGTGCTACCAAAACTGCAAAAAGAGCACTAGTAGCTGGTTTTACTCATTCTTATTATAAGTACGGTACTGTACCGCTAGTTCTTAAAAAAAATTTAAGTAAGTTTCCCACTTGGGACTCTTTGAACAAAAACAATGTAACTATTGCGACTACTTTGGGAACATCCCAAGAAGAAAAAGCAAAAGAATTTTTTCCTAATGCAAAGCTAAAATCTATTGAAGCTCCCGCTAGAGATTTTCAAGAAGTTTTATCAGGTAGAGCTGATGGTCACATCACAAGCTCAACGGAGGCCAATAAGTTAATTATAACATATCCTCAATTAGCAATTGTTCCAGATGGTGGAAAAAATCCAGCAGTATTAGCAATGCTCATTGACCAAGATGATCAGGTTTGGTTAAACTACGTTAATCACTGGATAGAAATTAAAAAAGCCTCTGGTTTTTTTGATAACCTATTAAAAAAATACGGGCTAAAAAGTTTATAATCAATTAGAATTTTTAATTTAAATCTCTATAATTTCAAAAGTGAAAAAATACTTTTGTATAATTTTATTTGTACCTTTAACCTCGTGTGGAGAACATGAATGGGGCTGGTTCATAATTTCTCCCACTAATGTAAACGGATTAACTAATCTTCAATTTTTGATAAGTGGAATTACAACGACTATTTATATTTCTATTATTTCTATCATTATTTCGATGTTTATTGGATTGTTAGTAACAATTCCCTCCATCACCAAAAATAAGTTTTTGAATTACTTCAATGTTCTTTATGTTGAAATCATAAGATCTATTCCATTGCTTGTTTTAATTTTATGGGTTTATTATGGACTGCCAATTTTAACCGGGTTTAGCTTTAGCCCATTTGTTTCTGGAATTATAGCACTTGCTGTTAGTGAAAGTGCATTTCAAGCCGAAATATTTAGAGGTGGTATAAATGCAATTAAAAAAACTCAATGGGAAGCAGCTAGCTCTTTAGGTTTAAATTTTTATCAAAAATTGAGATTGGTAATATTACCACAAGCTTTTAAAATAACTTTGCCGGCTTTGGGAAATCAATTCGTTTATGTATTAAAAATGTCTTCTTTAGTGTCGGTTATTGGAATTTCAGACTTAACTAGAAAGGCAAATGAGCTTGTAGTGAGTACTTATCGACCGTTAGAAATTTATACTTTCTTAATTCTTGAATATTTAGTTTTAATATTAGTGATTTCTTATTTTGTTAGGAAATTAGAAAAAAAATTAAAAAAAGATTAAGTAGTAATTTTTTTTAAGAAAAAAAACTTTACTATAATAATTACTAAAATTCCAAAAAACCAATTGATAACCAGCAATCCTATAAACAATGATTCATAGCTTCCATTAAATTTACTTAAGATAAGTGACATTACTAAAAAAGGTACAATGACTATTCTAAAAAGATTTATTAATGTTGCATACAGCGGCTTTTTTATTCCTTGAAAAAAAGCATTAGTAATAAAAAAAATAGGATAAACTGGTCCTATCAAAGCAGCAATTGTTAAATATTTAACTCCAAAATCGATTACTTTAGGATCATTGGTAAATAATTGTACTAACAAAGCGCCTCCAAAAAAAAGAACGAAACCAGCTATAATCATTAAAATTGCGCCATAAAAAATAGCTTTAAAGTAAACCTCACCTATTCTTCGAAATTCTTTAGCCCCAAAATTTTGACCAACAATAGATAGAACTGCTGTATTTAATCCAATAGCTGGCAACAATAAAAGCTGTTCAATTCTCAAAGCAACACCATATCCAGCAGCTGCAATGTCACCAAACTTTGAAACAAAAAATAAAATATTATAAATTCCAATTCCAATTAACATCATAGTTAGAGTTACTGGAATACCTTGTTTAAATAAATCTGATATTAAATTTTTATTTATATAAAAAAAATGTGTTGTAATTTCTTTTACTAATTCTGTTTGAGAAACTTTCCACAAGATATAAAGTAAACAAATAAATTGAGATACAATAGTTGCAATAGCCAGACCTGCAATTCCAAAGGCTGGTATGAACCCAAAACCGAATGCAAAAATTGGATTTAAAATTATATTTAAAAAAAAACTAATAATTAAAATATTTCGATAAGACCTTGTGTCTCCTTGTGCATTTAAACTAGAATTTAAAGAAACTTGAATAAAGAAAAATATAGATCCTAAAAAAATTATGTCAGTATATTGCAAAGTAAGAGATATATTCATTGGTTCCGTGCCCATAACTTGAAGAAGAAACGGTGCAAAAAATATTCCAATAAATATAACAACTATAGCAACTATAATTGAATAAATTACAGATTGAGCTAAATACATTTTTGCTTTTTGAAAATTCTTTTCTCCAAGTGAATTTGCTATTAAAGAGGTAGATCCTGCCAACACTCCAACACCAAATGCAATAATAAAAAATGAAATAGGAAATGCTTTTGAAAGAGCCACCAATGCATTAGATGATATTTTACCAGCATAAAATGTATCTACTAAAGTATATAAACTTTGAAATAGAGCGCCTATAGCGGCAGGTATAGCAATTTTTTTTAATAATTGAGAAATTTTATCTTTTGTAAAATCTAATTTATGAAGCAATGTAATTTTTAAAAATTGTTAAATTTTAAATCTGTATAATTATGATTAGGCTTGATGTTAATCTCTATATTAAACTTATTAGCCTTACTAATTAATAAATTTTTAGTTATACGCTCATAAAAGCTTATAAATTTTTTTAATTGTCTTGAACTCATTCTTTTATTTTTTGGTATGCTCAATTCCTGTTTAGTTCGATATTGAAAAACATATTTAAAACTTGGTATTCTTAAAAATATAGAACAATGAGATTTTTTATATATTTCCTTAAAATATTCCTTACTTTTTTTATTAACGTATTTGCGCCACTTCATATTTTGATCAAATCTTTTTTCCATTAAATTTATTGGTTTTTTTAAGCTAGTAATACCCTCTCCTTGATAATTTATGCACCAACCTTCCAAAATAAAAATATCATAAGGAAATACTAAATTGTTAAATTCTGATTTTAAAAGGTCATCTTCTGCTTTAGAAAATTTTGGTAAACGATAATATTTTTTTTTATTGGATAAAAAAATATTTAATACTTTTTTTAAAAACTTTAAGTTATGCGTTCCTGGAACTCCTCTAGTAAGAAATAGAGGTGAAATTTTTTTTGAAAGTTTGGTTCTATCTTTTTTGCTTAAATAAAAATCATCTATAGACAAAACCAAAACCTTTAATTTTTTTTTTATTAACTCTTTTTTAATTTTATCTGTAAAGGTTGTTTTACCAGAGCCTTGGGGTCCGGAAACAAGACAAAATAAATTCTTTGTTTCTTTTTTTCGTTTTAAAATTTGATGAGTAACTTTTGAAACTATATCTTTGTAATTTTGATTAAACACTTATTTAATGCAGTTTTGACTTTTAAACTTTTCAACTACATCAGTCTTTGGATTAATAAAAAACTCTCTTGTACAAGTTATAAGCATATTAGTTTTGCTAAATAAATAAACCTTATAGGGAGTTTCTAAAATAATTTTATTAGGTTCTCCAAAATCTTTTTTTACTGCTTCGCTTGTAAGACCTAGATACTTAGATAATTTTTCATTTTCTCTATCAGTTTTTTCGGTAACTTTTTTATCAATAGTTTCGCAGTTAGAAAGCAATGCTATCAAAAAAAAGGAGAGAATTATTTTAACTAGTTTTATTTGCATGGTAATCCATTTCCTTTCCATCCAGCATCATTAATAACCGCCGAACCCTCAAAACCACCCAAAATATTTATGGCTTCATAGCCAAGATCAGCTGCAATTTTTGCAGTATTTAAAGATCTCACCCCGCTTCTACATATAAATAAAATTTTTTTTGTTTTCTCAATATTTAAATCTTTAAATTCCTGAACAAAATTTTCATTAAGAATTCGTTCTTGCCCAATCTGATAAGAAATGAAAAAAGTGGACATTCCCAGTGGCTCACCATTTGGCATTCCTATGGTATCCCACTCCTCCTTGGTTCTTACGTCAATTAAAACGGCACCACTATTCTCACTGAGATACTTTTTAACTTGAGACGATGGTATTTCTAATATTTTACTCATTTAAAAATGAAGTATAACAGATAACTACAAAGTTTATGAAGTATGATTTTATTATAATTGGTAGCGGAATTATTGGCCTAACTCTTGCCTACAAATTAAAAAAAACAATATCTAACTCGAAAATTATTATTCTAGAAAAAGAATATAATTCAATTCAGCATGGTTCGGGCAGGAATAGCGGTGTTATTCATAGTGGAATTTATTATGACCCTAACTCTTTAAGAGCAACACTTGGGGTAAGAGGCGGAATTGAACTTAAAGAATACATTAAAGCTAAAAGGTTATGGATGGATGAATGTGGAAAAATTCTTATTCCCACCTCGATACAATCCTTTCAGAATATTGATAATTTATATCAAAGAGGTATTCAAAATGGAGTTGAAGTAAAAAAAATATCTCAAAAAGAAATTCAAAACTTAGAACCAAATGCAAATATTAAATTTGATTCTGGTCTCTTTATTCCTTTTACATCTGTTGCTGATCCCAAGGAGGTTTCCAAGGCTTTAATCAATGACCTTAATGATTTAGGAGTTAAAATTATTTATAATGAAGAAGTTACAAAAATAATCAATGAAGGAAAAAATATTATCACTAAACATAATAATTATTTTTGTGATCATTCTTTTAATTGCTCTGGCCTACAGTCTGATGTCGTAGCTAAAAATTCTGGTTTACAATTTCGCTATAGCTTTTTACCGTTCAAAGGCAAGTACTGGAAAATAAATAATAAAAATTTTAAATTAAAACATTTAATTTATCCTATTCCAGATTTGCGCTATCCTTTTTTAGGTCTTCATACTTCCCACAAGAAAGATGGTAATTTTTATATTGGACCAAGTTCCACTCCTGTGTTTGGAAGAGAACAATATCATTTAAATAAAAATTTTAGATTACAGGAAGCTTTATCTTTAGCATTAAGTTTTGGTATAAAAATTTTTAAAAACGAGAACAGGTTAAGATCCTTAGCTTTGCAAGAAATTAGGTTATTAACAAAAAATGGTTTTTTTAATGAAGTACAAAAATTAATCAATAATGTTTCCAAAGAGGAGCTCGAGCCTTCTTTGGAAAAAATTGGTATAAGGTCTCAAATATTTGACCCTCAATCTAAATCTCTCGTAAATGACTTTGTTGTTATCAATCAAAAACACTCTACACATGTGTTAAATGCAATAAGCCCTGCTTGGACTGCATCTTTTGCCTTTGCTGACCATTTGATAAACTTAGCAAAAATTAAATAATTTGAATTAAACTTTATAAATTTCGATATAATACAATTATAAATAAATTATTTTAAAATATTTTGAATCATGCCCCAATCAAATTTTTATAATTTCAATTATGAAGAGCTAAAAAATTTCATAATACAAGATTGTTTAATTGACTTAAAGAAATCTGGTATGAGAACCAATCAAATTTGGAAATTTGTTTACAAGAATGGTTTAAAAAATATTTTAGATTTTACTAATTTACCTGATGAATTAAAAAATAACCTTAAACAAAAAATAAACTTACAAAGACTAGATATTGCTGAAAAAAAAATATCTACAGATGGTACTATCAAATGGTTATTAAAACTTAATGATAATAATTTAGTTGAAACCGTATTTATTCCATCAAACAAAAGAGGCACCTTATGCATATCTTCTCAAGTTGGCTGCACATTAAATTGTAAATTTTGTCATACAGGAACACAACTCATGGTAAGAAATTTAACCACTGATGAAATTATTAATCAAATATTACTAGCCAAAGATGAATTAAAAGATTGGGGATCGCAAAAAATAATAACTAATATTGTTTATATGGGCATGGGAGAACCATTTTATAACTATGCTAATGTTAAAAAATCTATCGATATTCTTAGAAATAACCAAGGATTAGATTACTCTTCCAAAAAAATTACTGTTTCAACAGCAGGTATTGCTCCTGAAATTAATCATGCTGCAAAAGAGATTGGAACTTATCTAGCTTTATCCTTACACGCGCCTAATGATGAGTTGAGAGAAAAAATAATGCCTATTAATAAAAAATACAAAATTCAAGATCTTGTAGATAGCTGCGCTAATTATGCAAAAATAAATAAAGAAAAGATATTTTTAGAATATGTTCTTTTAAAAAATATTAATGATACAGATCATTGCTCCAAACAATTAATAAAACTTATGAGTAAATTTCCAAGCAAGCTTAACCTGATCGAATTCAATGCATGGCCTGGTGTACAGTATGAACCATCTAGCAAAGAAACAGTTCAAAAATTTTACCAAGCTATCAAAAGCTCTGGTCACACGGTAACTCTAAGAAAATCGAGGGGAGAGGATATATTGGGTGCCTGTGGTCAGCTTAAAACAGAAAGCCAAAGAAAAATAAGGTCTCTATAAAGTCCTTTTTTTAAAACATATTAAAAATTCACAATCTTAACAACTTTAAATACTAGCTTTGCCAAAAATTTGGCGTATAACCCAGCGTCCTAATAATAAAAAAATATGACTAAAAAATTTACTCAAGAAAAAAAAGAAAAAATTATTAAAATTAAAAAACGCATAATCAAAGAGTCTTTAGATTTAGAAAAAAACTACAAAACTACCTTTAAAGATATCAAAAAATATTTTAAGATTTTTAATAAGGCTTTTTTCAAAGATCAACTTAACCCATTTAATGATATTCAATTAAAAAAAATGAATGGCTGTTGGGGTCAATGCGTAGAAGACTACTCTTTAAGAAAAGGTACAAAGTTTTTTTGTCTAGAAATGCAAAAAGAATACCCAAATAAAAAAGAATTTTTAACTACTCTTGGACATGAAATGATTCACTTGTGGCAACAAACTATCAAAAAAGACACCGGTAATCATAATTCTTTATTTTATAGTTTTAGACCTAAATTTAAAAAATTTGGTCTAAATCTTTAATTATTTTAAAAAAATAATCCAATTCAATTGTAAAGCACAACTTTGTTTTTTTTTAAAATATGATATTTGTACAGCATGCCAACTTTTGATGTCGTGAGTAAAATTAGCTATCAAGAATTAAACAACGCTCTTTCAAATTGTTTACGAGAAATTAATACTAGGTATGATTTTAAGGGTTTAAATATTGCAATTGAATTCAAGGAAAAAGAAAAGCAAATTATTACTCTCGCTCCAGATAATATGAAATTAAAACAAATAAATGATTTGTTTACTGGACATTTAGTTAGAAGGAAAATAGACCCAAGAATTATTAAGATTAAAAACGTAGAAGATGCAACCGGTAATTCCAAAAGACAAACGGTTGATTTACAGGAAGGTATTGACCAGGAAAGTGCAAAAAAAATTATTTCACAAGTAAAATCATCAAAAATTAAAGTTCAAGTAAAAATTCAAGGTGATGAACTTAGAGTAGATGGAAAAAAGAAAGATGATCTTCAAGATACCATGCAACTTATTAGAGGGATTGATATTGGTAGACCAGTAGAATTTACAAATTTTAGAGACTAAATGAGCAAAAGATACTCTGGAAAATCAGGAAAAGATCGTAATTTTAATAAAAAACCTAAACTTTCAAAACAAATCAAAAAAAAAATAAAAAAAAATAAATGACGACATTTAAAGTCATTGAGGGAACTCACAAAGATCCCAATGATATAAAAACACTCTATCTTGAAACTAAAATCAGCCATGGTCCTTTTGCAAGCGAAGAGGAGGCTGACCAGATAGCTAAGCGATTAATTCAAAAAAATATAGATAATTATTATCACCGCGCATGGGTGGTAAAAGACTAAAACTTGCTAACAAAAAAGTACCAAGAGTAAGCAACAATTATTGCTGGAATGGCACTATACAAAGTTGCAAGGATTGCAGCTTTTGGTGAAATAGCAATTGCTGGAAATAATGCATCGCCATCATTAGATATAGCATTGCCAATTTGAGCAGCCATAGGAATATGTCCACCAATATAAAGTGTCGTGATCATTATTTGAGGGCCGCAGCCAGGAATAAATCCAACTAAAATTGCCGCCAAAGGAACGAGAGGTCCTAAAAATAATATTTGGTCAAATAATTTTCCACCTGTAAAACTATCTAGTAAATCAAAACTTACAAACGCAACAATAACCCACACTGTTACAAAACAAGTTAAGTCAATTATAGAAATTAATGTTGTTTGTTTACACTCTGCAATTTGCACATCTGAAGATGGATTAAACAACCAAATGAAAACTGATAATAGTGCTCCTATAAAGCTTATTAAAGTTACTACATCATAGTTGTATAAATTAAATTCAAAACTTTTTCCTAAAGCGTTATAAAATCCAAAAATAATTCCAGGTATAATCAATACAAGCCAAAAATAATAAACACTTTTTGGTGTATTGTTAGGAATTTCATCGTCTAAAGCAACCGTTCTAGGACTAAAATTTGGTGCTATAGTATTTTCAAAAATCTTTGCTATGTATCCAGTAATGATTGCTACTAGGTAAGTTAGTGGCAAAATAATAAGAGCAGCTTTTGGTTTGGAGGCAATTAATAAAAATGCTGCATCACCCATCGTTGCCACTAAAGTAGCAAGAACAGCACTGAATGATATAGCCTTTCTAACATACAAAGTCATAATCATAATGGCTCCTCCACAACCTGGAATAATTCCCATTAAGGCAGCAATCAAAATATCAAACTTATGATGTTTTTCTAAAATAGACTGAAGATTAAAATTAGTTTTTTGCAATAAGTGAAAAACTAAAACAGTTATTGCTACAAAAGAAGTAACAGAGATAAAAGCGTTAGATGCTGACTTAAAAAAAATATTCCTAGTAGAAGAAAAACTTAATAATCCTATGAAAATTATAAATAGTAAAAATTTTGCAAGCCTTAGGCTTGGAAATTTTTTTGCAATTTTCAATACAATTTCAACCATAATTTACAAATAATCTAGGAAAATAATGTTTTTTTTCAAGTGTATCCTTAAATAAACATCGCATCCATACAATTTATCAATAAAGTATGAAAAATCTTTTATATAAATGAATTTTATGATTAATAGTCTTCGCAATGATCAATAAAGAAATAAAAATTACAGCTAAAAAATTAGTAAATGCATTTAATAAAGGACAATTAATAGCTCCCTTAGCAAATAAATTTACAGAGAACTCGACCATTGCCAATCAGCTCAGAACAGAGTGTGAAAGCTTAGTCAAATCTCCCATTATAGGATTTAAGGCAGGTGGAACTGGTAAGGCAATGTTAAAAAAGTGGGGAGAAAAAGAGCCTTTTTATGCTGCAATTTTCAAAAAAAATTTATTAAAAAGTAATGGTTCAGTTAAAATTAATAAGTATACACTGGGAATCGAATTAGAAGTTTTTTTTCAAATAAAAAAATCATTTTTCAATACTAAGAAAAAAATTACAGATAAAAATATTTCTTCTATTATCCAGTATGTTGGTCCCTGCATTGAGATCGTTGGCTATAGACAAAAGAAAAAAGGCTTAACAAGTCTTGGTGATTTAATAAGTGATTTTGGGGCTAATGTTAAATTTTTAATTGGAAAAAAACAAAAATTTAGAAGATTACCATTTCATAACTTAGCTACCACTTTGTATAATAAAAAAAGTGGACAAACAGCAAATGGTAACACAAAAGCAGTTTATGACAGTCCTTTAAAATCTCTCATTTGGCTTTTAAATAAAATTAAAAAAGACAAAGTGAATTTAAAAAAAGATTTTTTAGTGTTTACAGGATCAACCGTTGGGGTAGTGCCAATACAAAAAGTAGGGTTGTTTAAAGGTGAAATTCAATCTCTAGGTTCAGTGCAAGCAACAGTTAAAAACTAACTAGCTTTTTTTAGTTGCCTTTCTTTTTCAAACATTCTCGCTAATCGGTCAATCATATAATCAGAAGCATCAAAAACATTTTTGGGCCTAAATAGTTTTGTTTCATTTGGATCGGTTTTGTCTTCTAGGCTTATTTTACGACGTAATCGTTGCTTGGCATTTTCACCGTCAATAAAAAGTAAAATTAAATATTCTTCTTCATTTACTGCGTCTTCATTTTTTATGTAACACTCGCCATTTTCAGCTATTCGATCTACAAAGCGCAGAGGTGCACGTCGTAATGTTAAGTATCTTTTATTAATTTGGAAAACAATAGACTTCATATTTCGAGAATAGCGCTCTAGCCGATCTACAACTTTCTGTTTAAGAGCCTCTTCTGCTTTCTCTGCTTCAAATATCTTTCTAGCTTCAATTTTAGCTAGTCTTCTAGATTCTAATTCTTTGAGCTTTTCTTCTTTTTTTTTATCTTTAATTAATTGGTATTTGTCCTTAATAAAACCTAATCGAACAACAACTGCCTGAAGCGACTCTTTTAAAAGCTTGATTTTTTCTTTTTCTTCTTTTTTGTAATTTTGTAACTTTTCTTTTCTTTGTCGTTCAGCAATTTTTTCTTCATTAATTTTTTTTCGTAGAGCAATTTTTTCTTCTAAAAGTTTTTGCTTCTGCTTGATTTTAAATTCTTTTTCCTTTTGTCTTAAAGCAGCTAATTTTATTTTTTCTTTCTCTTTTTGATTGCGAATTCTTAATTTTTCTTTTTCTCGTCGTTGCTTTAGTTGTATTTTTTTTAATTCTTTTTTTTCTTGTATACGTCTTTTTTTTTCAAGAATGGTCTGTCTTTTTTTTAATTTTTGTTCGATAATTTGTTGCTTTTTTTTCTCTTTAGCTAACTTTATAAGTAATTTCTCTTTTAATTTTTGTTTTGCAATTTTTCTTTTTTTAAGGATTTCTTTGATTGTTTCGATCTTTTTTATAGCAAACGTTTTTAAACCAAAAAAATCAAAAAATAAGTTCTTTGCTTTTTCTATAATTGGTTTGATTTTTTTTTCGTAGATAGATTTTTTTACTTTAATTTTTTTTACTAGTTTTGTTTTATTTTTTTTTTTAACTTTATTATTTTTAATATTAGATTTAAATTTTTTGTTTATTTTTTTAATTTTATTTTTTTTTAAATTTATTTTAACTTTTTTGGTTTTTTTATAATTAGTTATTTTTTTTTTAATAAATTTTGTTTTTTTTAAATTTTTTTTTAGTAAAGATTTATTTCCTTTTTGTGTTTTTTTTTTAATAATTTTAACTTTATTTTTTTTACTAATTGGTTTTTTTACTTTAATTCTTTTTTTCTTCTTCATTTAGATTCTTCTAAGGCTTGAACCAAAGCATCAACTGGCTGAGCTCCTGCTAACAAAACTTTTTCATTAAAAATATAAAAAGGAACTCCATTTATTCCCATTTTTCTACCGATTTCATCCATTTTTTTTATTTTGGTCTTATTATTTTCTGACTCAAATTCTCTAATTAGTTCTTCTGTTTTAATACCATGATTTGCTCCAATTTTAAGTAGATTGTTAATATCACCAATATCTATTCCTTGGATAAAATAGTTATTAAAAATCTCAATTAGAACTTTATCTTGAAGATGATAATGTTTAGCTACATCAATTAAAATATGTGAAAGAACAGTATTGGGAGTTCTGGTTATTTTTTCTAAATTGAAATATAAATTATTTTTTTTAGCTTCCAGAACCATACTATCGTACATTGGCTTTGCATTATCTGCACTTCCAAATTTATTTACTAAGTAACTCTCTCGACTCAATCCCTGTTCTGGCATCGAAGGGTTTAGTAAAAAGGGCATGTACAAAATCTCACAAGGTTTATCAATTTTTTTTAATGCAAGATTAAGTCTGTCTATGCCAACAAAACACCATCCACAAATGGTATCTATAAAAATTTCAACTTTCATTGAGATTAAAAAAATTATTTAAATTCTTTTAATAAATTTTCTGCCCCGCGAGCAAATAAGTTCGTGTCACTATTGACTGCAACATAGGTAAAGCCGTCAGAAATATATTTTTTTGCATAATCTAGTTTTGCAGTTAAAATACCCGCAGCTTTTTTATTTTTTTTGCAATCTTCCAATCCTTGCATTATTAGAGATTGCACTTCTCCATCTTCAAATTGTCCAATTTTTCCAATTGAAGCTGATAAATCACTTGGCCCTAAAAAAATCCCATCAATTCCATCTATTGCTGCAATTTCAGAAATATTTTCAATTGCTGTTTTAGTTTCACACTGAACTAAAACACAAATTTCTTTTTCAGCTTCTGTATAATAATTTTTAACAGTCCCATATTTGTTCATTCTTGCTGCAGACATAACACCCCTTACTCCTTTTGGGGGGTATCTGGTAGCCGAAACTGCTGCTTTGGCTTCTTCAGCATTTTCAATATATGGAAATAGTATTGTCTGTGCTCCCATATCCAAAACTCTTTTCACCATTACTGGCTCATTCCAGGGAACTCTTACTACAGGCTCACTTTTAAATCCTTGAATAATTTGCAGTTGGTTTAGTACCTCTTGAATATCATTAGGAGAATGTTCCATGTCTATGACAATCCAATCAAACCCAACCACAGATAAAATTTCAGCCACTATATTATTCGACAAACAACTCCAAATACCTATTTGCTTGTCAAATTTAGATATTTTTTCTTTAAAAATATTTTTTCTCATTTCCATAAAATGAAGATAGTTAATAACTTATTTAATAACAAATAATAAAATATTTTATAGAAAATAAGTAATTTATTTAATTAAGCAGTGGTCTATATTGTGATTAAATGAAAATCCTAATAATACAAGCGCGACCAGGAATTGGCGATTTATGCGTTTTTTTACCACCAATCCACTGCATCGCCAAAAATAATACTAAAGCCACTTTTGATCTAATTACTAAAGAAAGAACACATGCTAAAGAAACTTTAAAATACGATCCCTATATTAAAAATATTTTTTATTTAGAAAATTTAAATAATTCCAATCTATCCTTGTTTAATTTTATAAAAAAAAATTTATACGACCAAGTTTATATTTTTCATTATGGAATTCGTTATCCTTTGATTTGCAAAATAGCAGGTATTAAAAAAATTTACTCTTACGGTTGGCTTAAAAAAAATGAGAACATTGTAGAAAAATCGAAAATTGCATGCTCAGATTGGCTCAAAACTCAAAATTTAGAATTTTCCTATCAAATATTTAGACCAAAAAAAATTAGCTCTATTTCAGAAAATATCATTATTGGTATCGGAGGCAGTGGGCCGACAAAAAAATGGCCTACTAAAAACTTTATAGAATTAATTTACAATATTAATAAAATTAAAAAATATAAATTTATTCTAGCTGGTGGAATTGCTGAAAGAGAGATATCTACTCAAATTATAAATGCCTTTCCTGACGAAAGTATTTATTCGCTTTGTGAAAAGAATATTGAAGAGTCGTTAAATTTATTAGAAAACGCTAAATGCTACATTGGAAATGATACTGGTTTTATGCATATTTGTGCAGGTTTAGGAATTTTATCTTTTGGACTATTTGGAGATACGCCCAAAAATTATAGCGAATATACAAATAATATTATTGCCATTACTCCCTCTAATATTCAAATTGTAGGGCACGGTTCTTTGGCCATGAATCAAATTACTACTGAACAAGTTTTTGCAGAGGCAAAAAGAGCTATTTAAATAATTTTTCTAATTTATTTAAAATTTTATTAGGATCATTTCCTAAAATAGATTTTATATTATCTCTTTTTAATAATTCTTTTAATTTTTTTTCAAACTGTTTTCTTAAATTACTTTTTATCACTTCGTTATTTATTTGAATTGCCATATTAGCTAACAATCATTGACATGACATCTTTGTAATGATTAGATTCTTTAGTATTTCCCACATTCTCAAAATTCATTTGACTCTATGTTTATATTTTTTTCAAATCGCAGGTCTTTTGCATAAGCAGAGATCGTTACTTTTGGAATAATTAAATTATCAATAATAAAATCAATTTGTGGTCCTTTGTTAAGACTTTTACTGTTATCGTTTTTTTGCTTATTATTATTGGAATTAATCTGATTTTTGTTTTCTTTTTTTAGAGCTTGTTCGACCAAATAAAAACTATCAATAAGCTTTCCCTCTTTAATAATTACATCGTAATTAATTAAAGGATTGTGCACTACAATTTTTGTAAAACGAATTTTGTTAGAAAACAGTTCATTAATATTAAAATTAATCTCTAGTAGTGGAATAATTATTAAATTTTCTCTTGAAAATATTTTATCATTTTTTAACGTAAGATTTCGAACTTGAAATACACCCTCAAACAAATCGGTCTCCACACTCTCGATCACAACTACTCTTCCAGTATCTTTGCTTAAGTTTTTTTCAATAAATGATTTGGCAATAGGATCAAAAAATAACTTGAAACATACGACAATGGCTAGCAAAATGACAATTAAGAAGATAATTAATTTTTTCATTTTATTTTTAACAATACATCTCTTGCTTCATTAATTTTGCTGGCTAAATAATTATTTCCACTTTTTTTATCGGGGTGCATATGTAGTATCAAATTTTTATGTGCCTTGATAACATCTTGTTTGTTACAATTTGGCTGCAAACCTAGAATTTTATATGCCTCGTCTTTGCTCATTGAGCTCTGGTTGGTATTAAAACGATTAGAAAAACCTGATCCAGAAGATTTTCGAGAAGAAATAAGTCTAAATAAATAAAGAATATTAAAAATATTAAATACTCTTTTTTTTAAAGCACCGAACATCAGTGCAAAAAAGGGGATCGACAAAAGATATCTGCCTACCATAAACAAAAAAATAATTGCCAGAATTGATCCTAAAATGGTGAAAAATCTAAAAAAATTAGAAAATGTTTCTGACTTGGCATTGGCCATTAGCCATAAAAACCCATATATAATTAAAAAAATTAAAATTCCAAAAAAAATTAAATTCATAGTTATGTCTACAATACCTAAATTAAGAAAAGAAACGAATATCACAACTATTCACAATAAGGAATTATTTGATGACTATGCCTGGATTAAACAAAAAAATTGGCAAGAAGTTCTCAAAGATCCCTCCAAACTAAATGAAGAAATTACAAAGTACCTCGAGGAAGAAAATAATTATGTAAAAGAACAATTGAAAGACAAAGAGAAACTTCAAAAAGATTTATTTATAGAGCTAAAAAATAAAATTAAAGACAAAGACTCAACAGTTCCTGCAAAAGATGGATTATATAGTTATTTTTCTGAATACTTAGAAGGATCTGAATACCCTTGTTTTAAAAGAATAGATCAAACCAATAATCAAGAAATTATTTTAGATGGAGAAAAAAAAGCACGAGGAAAAAAATTTTTTAATATAGCTTCTGTGAGTCATAGCCATGATCATAAATATCTTGCATATAATATTGATTATAATGGAAGTGAAAATTTCCTTCTCAGTGTTGAAAATATCGAAAGCAAAACAATTATAACCAAAGAAATTCCATATACTACCGGTGAAATTATCTGGGACACTGACAATCAGCATATTTATTACATTGTATTAGATAGTAATCACCGACCTAATAAAATTTATAAACATCAAATAGGGCAAGATTATAAAAATGACCAATTAATTTTTGAAGAAAAAAATCCTGCATTTTTTTGCAGTGTTTCTTTAAGTCAAAGCAAAGAATTTCTATTAATTAGATCAGGCGACCATCAAACTTCTGAATATTTTATTCAAAACATTAAAAATACTCAACAAAACTTACAAGTATTTTCTCCAAGAGTTGAAAAACAAGAGTATGAGATAGATCATGCAAATGGATTTTTTTATATTTTGACTAATACAGATAATTGTAAAAATTTCAAAATTATGCGCTGTGAAGAATCTAACTTCAGCAAAAATAATTGGTCTGACTTTATTTCCTATCAAGAAAATATTTTTATTCTTGATTTTTTAATTTTAAAAGATTGGATTATTTATTTACAAAGGCAAGATGGATTAAATCAAATTATTATTCAAAATTTAACTTCAAATGAAAATCATAATATTAAATTTGTAGAAGAGGCTTATGACTTAAGTTTAGTGGGCCAATATGAATTTGATACTGACTGGATACGTTTTTCATTTTCTTCCCCTATTACACCTAAAACTATTTTTGATTATAATTGTAAAACTAAAGAAAAAATATTAAAAAAAATTCAAGAAGTGCCTTCGGGCTTTAATCCTGATCTTTACACCTGTAAAAAATTTCTGTGCAATGGTCATGATGGAGAGCAAATTCCTTTAACCGTTTTCCACAAAAAAGATTTAACATTAAATGGAAATAGCCCTTTACTGCTTTATGGATATGGAAGTTATGGAATTACTATCCCTGACTCTTTTTCGGCAAATAGATTTTCCTTGATAGATCGTGATTTTATTTATGCAATTGCTCATGTTCGGGGTGGCAGAGAAAAAGGTCAGGACTGGTACGAAAACGGAAAATTGTTAAAGAAAAAAAATACTTTTTTAGATTTTATTAGTTGTGCTGAATTTTTATGTGAAAAAAAATATACCTCACCAAAAAAAATAGTTGCACAAGGTGGGTCTGCTGGGGGTTTGTTAATGGGCTATATTGCCAATGAAAGACCAGATTTATTTCTTGGAATTATTGCCCAAGTTCCTTTTGTGGACATTTGTAACACTATGTTGGATGAGGAATTGCCACTAACTGTCACTGAGATTCCAGAATGGGGTGATCTTAAACATGATCAAGAAGCGTTTAATTATATTAGAAGCTACTCTCCTTATGATAATGTAAAAAAACAAAATTACCCTCACATGCTCATCACTGGAGGAATCACAGATCCAAGAGTTACTTACTGGGAAATGACTAAATGGGCAGCTAAAATTCGAGACTTCAAAACTGACAACAATTTATTACTGCTTAAAATGAATATGGATGCAGGTCATAGCGGTGCTAGTGGAAGATATGATTATTTAAAAGAAGTAGCGCTAGACTATACATTTTGTTTGTCCATTATTTCAAAATAATAATAGATCCACTTGAAAATATTTTAACCACACCTATATAAATTTCACAGGTTGCCTTATGGGACTTGTAAAAAACTTGCTTAACAAAAGGAGAAAAATATGAGTAAGAATGCTTTATCTATATTTAATCAACTAAGACCTATATCGGTAGGTTTTGATAATGTTTTCGATCATTTTGAAAAAATGTTTGAAGGCGATTTCTTTGAAACACCTACTATCAATTATCCTCCATATAATATCGTTAAAACTGGTATAAATAAGTACGATATTGAGTTGGCATTAGCAGGATTTAATAAGAAAGATGTCAGTATAGAGTATGCTGATAATTTATTGACAATTAAATCTGTTAAAAAAGATAAGTCTGAACAAAAAGATGCTGAGGGAAATATTCTTCATAAAGGAATTTCTCAAAGATACTTTAGTAAATCTTTTTCAATATCAGATGATACTGAGGTTAAGGGTGCTGAATTAAAGGATGGTCTATTAAGAATTTCTCTTGAAAGAATTATTCCAGATTCAAAAAAACCAAGAACTATACAAATTGATTAATTAAAAAACTATAGATAGAGGCGGTTTATCCGCCTCATCTATTTTTTAATTTTTTTTCTACTTTATCCCAAAATAATTTTTCTAAATTTGTTTTATTAAGTCTGTTAATTTCCTGAATTCCAGTTGGGGAAGTAATATTTATTTCTGTTAGATAATTGCCGATAATGTCTATACCAGCAAAAAATAATCCATTTTTTTTTAAAAAGGGACTTAATATATTGCAAATTTGTTTATCTCTAAAAACTAATCCTGTTTTTTTTGCAACTCCACCTGCATGAAAGTTTGCTTTAATACTATTTTTAGAAGGTATCCTAGCAACTGATCCTGCATACTCTCCGTCTATTAAAATAATTCTTCTATCTCCTAATGAAATATCTTTGATGAATTTTTGAACAACAATGGGAAGCTGGTATTTTTTTAATAAGTTGTTTATTAACTTTTTACTTCTCATCAAATTAGAATCTAATTTTTCAATACCCTCACCACCATTGCCGTATAAAGGTTTGATAATTGAGGTCTTGTTGGTTTTGTGAAATTTAATGATTTCATCGATATTTTTTGAAATCAATGTTCTTGGAATAATTTTTTTAAAAAGAAACATCGATAATTTTTCTGGATAATCTCGAATATATTTAGGATTGTTTAAGACCAATGTCCTCTTAGACAAATACTCCAGTAAATAAGTGGCAGTAATATAATTCATATCAAAAGGGGGGTCTTGTCTTACTAAAACCACATCAAAATTATCTAGATTGATCGTTTGTGTTTTTTTTAAACTATAAAAATTTTTTCTACCAGAATTGAGAGAAACAAAATTACCAGTTGCTTTCACCACTCCTAGATTTAAAGTTAAATTATTTGGTTGATAACTAAATAACTCATAACCTCTTTTTTGCGCCTCTAATGCAATTAAATAAGTGCTATCAGTACTAACATTGATGACGCTCCAGGGATCCATTTGGATTGCAATTTTAAAAGGCTTCTTCATCAAAAATTTTATTTATATTTTCTTTCCATTCTTTTTTAAATTTTTTAATTAAAAAAGAGGCTGGAGTTTCTCTATTATGAATCATTTGTTCAATTTCATTCAAAAATATAGACTCGCTGTTATTTTGCTTATTAAGAATTGCTCTTCGCTCAAGCCCCTGTTTCGCGATAGAAATAAAATTTTTTGCATGCTCGTAAATTGGTTTTCCGTACAAATCTACATCGAGTCCATTTTTTGCAGCATCTAAATATGCATTGTTTACATTCTCAAAATTCCAATTTTTGGTTAAGTCTAAAACAGATTGCAAACTTTCCTCATCGTACAAAAGACCAGTCCAAAATGCAGGAACCGAACATATTCCAGACCAAGAACACGAGTCTGCTGACCGAATCTCAAGATAAGTTTTTAATCTAATTTCATTAAATATCGTAGAAATATGCGTCTCCCAGTCTTGTAAGGTTGGTTTAACTTTGGGTATTTTTTTTAAATTTCCTTTTAAAAAATCTTTAAAACTTTCTCCACTAACATCTATAATTTTATCTTCTTGCTTAGTAAAATACATGGGAACGTTTAAAGCATATTCAACATATCTCTCAAAACTATTACTCTCATCCATAAAAAAATCTAACAATCCAGATCTTTGTTTGTCCGTGTTTTGCCAAATAAATGCTCTGTATGAATAAAATCCATTAAGTTTAGATTCGGTAAATGGTGAATTTGAAAATATAGATAAGGCAATGGGAATTATACAAGTTGCAGCTCTAGTCTTATGTTTAAAATCCTCTTCATTTTTATAATCTAAGTTAACTTGAGTTCCAGAAGTTCGATGCATCATATCTAATCCATGAGATCCTACTTTGGGCATATAGGCTCTCATTATTTCATATCTTTTTTTAGGAAGTCGATCGATCTCATTAATTGTTGCATTAGGATTGAAGCCAGAACCTAACAAACCAATATTAAGTTTATTACAAATTGCGGATATTTCTTTCAGATAATCATTAACTTCTTTGCAAGTTTCATGAATACTGCTTAAAGCATCTCCTGATAATTCAATTTGCAAACCTGGTTCTAAAGTGATGCTTTTATTATTTTTTTTTAAACCAATAACGCTGCTTCCGTCCTGAATAGGAATCCATCCATTCATTTCTAATAATTGAAATATCTTTTCAATACTTTGGGGTCCCGTGTAAGAAATTGGTTTATTATTTTTTGTATTAAATAAAAACTTTTCATGCTCAGTGCCTATTTTTAAAGATGAAGACTTGGAACCAGCTTTAAAGTAATTAATAAGCTGCTCTTTATTGGTTATAATACTATCTAATACTTCCATGGTCATAATGTAACAATCATTTATAATATATTGTTAATTTATATTAAAAATCTTACAAGAGTATCGATTGTAATAGAGTGTAAATTTTAATGAGCCAAGAAATTAATAGCAACATACCAAATTCATTAAATGAACATTGGATGCCTTTTTCTTCCAATCGTGATTTTAAAGAGAATCCAAGATTAATAATTGGTGCTAGTGGAGTATATTTAAAAGATCATTTGGGAAGATCTCAGATTGATGCAAGCTCTGGATTGTATTGTAATCCACTTGGTCATGGACGAAAAGAAATCATAACTGCTGTTACTAAACAGCTTGAGCAACTTGATTATTGTCAGCCTTTCCAACAGGGTTTTGGTGGTTCCTTTGAATTAGCAACTAAAATTGCAAGCAAGACCCCCGGCGATTTAAATAAAATTTTTTATACCATCTGCGGTTCTACTGCGGTGGAGACGGCAATAAAAATTGCTTTTACTTATCAAAGATCAAAAGGAAATGAAAATCGATTTAGATTTGTTGGAAGAGAAAAAGGCTATCATGGAATGAATATTGGAGCGATGAGTGTTGGCGGAATGGCAAATAATATCAAAGGTTATGATCCTATTATGATGCCAGGAGTTTTGCGTATGAGACATACGCAACTACCCGAGCATCAATTTATTCAAGGTCAACCAGAAACTGGGGTAGAACTTGCAAACGATCTAGAAAAATTTGTTCAAAAATATGGAGCCGATAGTATCGCCGCTTGCATTGTGGAGCCTATTTCAGGATCGGTAGGTATTATAGTGCCGCCAAAAGGATATTTAAAAAGATTAAGGGAAATTTGTGACCAGTATGAAATAATTTTAATTTTTGATGAAGTGGTAACTGGCTGGGGAAGAACCGGATCAATGTTTGGTTCAGAAGAATTTGATGTGACTCCAGATATTATAACTTTAGCAAAAGCTACAACAAACGGAATAATGCCCATGGGAGTAGTAGCTGTAAAAGATAAAATTTATGACTCAATTATAAATAACGCTCCTAAAGGCATGGTTGAATTATTTCATGGCTATACTTATTCAGGAATCCCTGCGGCTGTTGCAGCTGGTTTGGCCGTTCAAGATATTTTTGAAAAAGAAGACATCCTATCTAGAGTTAAAGAATTAATTCCATATTTTTTAAATAGTTTATTTTCATTAAAAGAAATTAGTGGTGTTGAAAATATAAGGGGCTATGGATTGTTGGGAGCTATCGATTTGAATAACAAAGGGAAACCTGGTAGCGCAGGATTTGAATGTTTTAAAATTTGTTATAATAATGGAATTAATCTCAAATCAATTGGTGATACTTTAATCTTAGCTCCACAATTTATTTGTGAGAAAAAACATATTGATGAAATAATGGATAAACTTAAAAAATCTATTTCAATTTATTTTAAACAATAGTTAAATTTGAGTAGCAGCTGTTCTGACAATAGGTCTTTCATCAATGGGGAGATGAACAAACCCTGCAAAAATAGACAGCATAATTGATAAATACCAAGCATAATCATAACTGCCAAATTCATTATAAAAATATCCACCTAAATATGCACCTAGAAATGATCCAATTTGGTGACTAAAAAAAACTATTCCAAATAAAGTAGTTAAATATTTAGTTCCAAATATTTGTGCAACAATACCATTGGTAGGCGGTATAGTTGCTAACCACAAAATTCCAAAAACAACTCCAAAACCTAGCGCTACATAAATAGATGAAGGTAAAAATAAAAATAATAATATAGCCACTGCTCTTAAAAAATATAACCAACTTAGTAAAATTTTTTTACTATATTTGGTGGACAAATAACCCATTCCTAGAGTTCCAAAAATATTAAATAATCCAATCAAAGATAAAATTCCTGCAGCCGTCCAATCTGGCAATCCTTTTTGCTGAATATATCCAGGTAAATGAGTTGCAACCAAAGTAATTTGAAAGCCACAAACAAAAAATCCAGCGACAAGCAATTTATACCCTTTATGACTAAAAGCCTCTTTTAAGGCTCTATTTGCAGTCTGCTCTCTTGTAAATTGATTATTAGTTTCATCCACATATTCTTTTCTTAAAAGAAACAGTGAACAAATTGCTCCAAAAACTAAAAGGTAAATATAATTTTCTAAAGTGCTCTTCCAACCAAATGTGGAATTAGAAAATTTTGCAAACATTGGTAATAAGAAAAAACCAATCGATGCAGAAGCGGTCACTAAGCCTGTTGCTATAGTTCTATTTTTATTTGAGAAAAATTTTCCTACTGTCGAAACCTGAACTGACATTGCTGTTCCACCTAAAGCAAAACCAACTAAAACTCCTAGACTCATTTGAAAACCAAATACAGTTTTTGGTTCTTGTAAAATCCAATAAACACCAAGTATATAAAGTACAAATGCAAAAATAACGACTCGATTAGCTCCATATTTGTCAGCAAATAATCCAAACACAGGAGCAAGCGATCCCCAAAAAACCATTTGAATTCCAATTGCCAATCCAAACTGTTCTCGACTAAATCCTAAATCAGTTTCAAAAAAATTATAAAACAAACCCCATGTTTGTCTTATGCCCATAGAAACTAGAACAACAAGCGAAGCTGCAACTAAAACGATTACTGCCTGTTTGCTTTGGAAAAATTTCTCATTCATGAGGGCAACTATGCATTCAAATTTTTAATTTTACAATTAAATTCAACCTAGGTTTGTAAAATTTATATTTTTTCAATGAAATTGATAAACTTTTAATAAGAATCAAACTAGTTATGTTCGTTATTAATAGGAGGTTAAATGTTGGACAATTATTTTCAATATAAAAAAAATAATACAGATTTTAAAACAGAAGTAACTGCTGGTTTTACAACTTTTCTTACCATGGCATATATTATGTTTTTAAATCCAGCCATTTTATCAGATGGTGGTTTTGACTTTGGGGGAGTTTTTACAGCAACTATTTTAGCAGCAGCACTTGCTTGCTTTATTATGGGCTTTTATGGAAAAACTTGGCCAATAGGACTTGCTCCAGGAATGGGGTTAAATGCTTTTATTGCATTTGGAGTTTGTAAAGGAATGGGTTTCACACCAGCACAAGCACTTGGCGCAGTATTTGTATCAGGAACAGTATTTTTAATTATTTCACTCACTCCATTAAGAGCTTGGATTATTAATTCAATCCCGAGAAGCTTAAAGTTGGGAATAGGAGCTGGTATTGGTCTGTTTTTGGCAATCATCGGTTTTGAAATTATGGGCGTCACTGTTGATCATCCCGTAACACTGGTTACACTTGGTAATTTAAAAAAACCAATTGTTCTATTAGGATGCCTTGCGTTTGTTTCTATGATCGTACTAGAAAAATTAAAAGTTAAAGGAAATATCATAATTGGTATTTTATTTTTTAGTGCAATTTGCTGGGTGTCAGGAATTGCTAAATTCAATGGTGTTGTGGGATCAGTGCCACCTATGACTCACTTATTTACTTTTGATTTAAGCGCAGCATTATCAGCAAGTATGGTTACAGTAGTCTTTACTTTATTTTTCGTAGACTTTTTTGATACTGCGGGAACACTAACTTCTGTAGCGAACGTTGCCGGTAAAGTAGATTCAAAAGGTAACGTGAAGGATATTGAAAAAGCTATGCTATCAGACAGTGTCGCAACAGTTGCTGGTTCGGTCTTAGGAACTTCAAATGTTACGAGCTATATTGAGTCAGGATCTGGCGTCAAGGCTGGGGGCAAAACAGGAATGACTTCTATTGTCATAGGAGTTTTGTTTTTGTCTTGTTTATTTTTTGCTCCCCTTGCAACATCGCTTCCTAAAGAAATAGACGGAGCAGCTTTAGTTTATGTTGCTATTTTATTCGTTAGAAATATCGTAGATATTGAATGGGATGATATAGCAGAGTCTGCGCCTGCAATAATTGCAATGATTGCGATGCCACTGACTTATAGCATCAGTAATGGAATGGCTTTAGCATTTATTTCTTATGCTTTAATTAAATTGTTAAGTGGAAAAGCAAAAGGTGTGTCACCAGCAATTTGGTTAATCGCAATCCTTGGGGCAATTAGTTTTGCTATATAATTAATTTTTTAAAAAGGGCTGTCTGTCAATTAGATAGCCCTTTTTAATTTTTTAAATGAATTTTCTTAATATCTTCAATTGAAAGAAGCTCGTAGTGTTCAAAAGGCTGCACAATCCATGGATTGTCAGATAATTTATTAGCACAATAATCAGGTTCATAGGTTGAATGAAGTTTTTTCCATAGAACTGCGGTTTTAATTTTTTTAATACTATCTTTTATAGGTGCATAATTATTTAACCATTCAATACTTCTAGTTAAGGTTACGCCTGTGTCAGATAAATCATCGCATAATAAAATATTTCCACCCATTGAATGAACTGTGGAACTCATTTCTCTTGAAAAAACAATTTGCCCCTGCTGATCCTCCACCTCTTCTCCGCTATAGGACTCAACTGCTAAATAGGCGCATTTGATTTTAAAAATTCGACTTAAAACATCAATGATAGGTGCCCCACCCCTCATGATTCCAATCAATAAATCTGGCTTAAAACCACTGTCGTGAACTTGGATTGCAAGTTTTTCTACCGTATGATTATAATCATCCCAATTAATTAATAGTTTTTTAACCATATTTAATTTTAATCTATTAGAAGGAGCGTTTAAATGAAAGGGTATTGGATTGCAATTTATAAAAAAATTGAAAGTCAGGAAAATTTGGGTGATTATGGAAAAAAAGCCACCCAAGCTATAATTGATCATGGTGGAAAACCATTGGTAAGAGGTGGGAAGTACAAAACTCTCGAAGGAAATAATATTCCCAGAACTGTAATTTGGGAATTTCCTAGTTATGATGCAGCAATTAATTGTTATAATTCAAAAGAATATCAAGATGCTTGGATACTAGCAAAATCTACAACAACGAGAGATTTGGAAATTGTTGAAGGCGTTTAATATTTAACTGGAACAGGATCAATACTTCTCCACATATACCAGGTTGCAACCGTAGCATAAGGTGACCATGTTTTTTTTAGATTTGACAATTTAGAAATGCTGGGAGGATACTTGGTTTTGTAGTTTTTAGATATTGCTTTTAATAAGCCAATATCTTGAACAGGAAAAATATTAGGGCGAAGCTGATTGAAAAATAAAAACATTTCAGCAGTCCATCTTCCTATACCTTTTATTTGACTTAAATATTTAATCGCATCTTCATCATTCATTTTTTTTAGTTGTTTAATATCAATACTTTTATCATCAAATTTTTTTGACAAAATTTTTAAATACTCAATTTTTTGTCTTGATAAACCACATGAAGATAATTGCTGTTTGCTCAATTTTAAAATATTTTTTGGAATAATTTTTTTTGATTTAGAAGAAAGTTTTTTCCAAACAGAATCCGCGGCTTGAACAGATATTTGTTGTCCCACAATGGATTTGCATAATGAAAAAAAGGGATCACTACGAGACACAAGATTTCCTTTATAAATTTTTATAATTTTTTTTAATACCTTGTCTTTTTTGGACAAAGTTTTTTTAGCCAAATTCCAATACTTTGGTTTTTTCATTATATTTGCCTTGTAATAACTGGACTAACTTTTTTAATTTGTTCTCTTTTAAATATAATCAATGTACTTAATATAATTAATGTAGCTCCCACAAAGGTAGTTAGATGAGGAATTTCATTAAAAATAAATATACCTGCCACCGTAGCAAAGACTAAACTTAAATATTTGATTGGAGTAACGGTAGAAACTGATGCGCGCCGTAAAGACATGGTTAAAAAAATATTTCCTGTTGAACCAGCAATTCCTATAAGAATAAGAAGAAATAAATCATTCAATGCAGGTAATTTAAAATCAAAAAACATTGAAACAAATCCACAACATATAAGAGTAAGGGTAAAATAAATAATGATTAAATAATCTGGCTCTGTTTTAGATAGTTGTTTAATTAAAACTGCAATACTTCCAAAAAATACACAAAATAAAAGTGGAAAAATAGAATAAATAGTAAAAAATTGTGTTCCAGGTTTTAAAATGATAACAACACCAATCAAGCCAATAACAATCGCAATCCAGCGATATATTCTTACTTGTTCTCCTAAAAAAATCATTGAAAAAATGGTTGCAAATATAGGTGCTGCAAAAGTTATAGTAACCGCCTCAGCAATAGGTAAAAATTTAACACCTAAAAAAATAGAAACCATACCCAGTGTACCTAAAATAGCTCTGCTTAAATGAAGTTTTAATTTTGTTGTTTGAAAAAAATTTTTGTATCTTTCTTTTGGAATGATAAAAAATATCGGTATTAATCCAAAAAAACCTCGAAAAAACACCAACTCTCCTATCGGATATGATGCCGACATGAGTTTCACTAATATATCCATAATAGAGAAGCTTATGGCACTTATGGCCATATAAAAGATGCCGATTTGATTTGGTGAAAACATTCTATTTTATTTACCACACTTCAAGACCTTAGTATAAATATTTGAAAATGGATAAAGCTATATTTGCTGCTGGCTGCTTTTGGGGAATTCAAGATTTTTATAACTCTATTCCTGGTGTGCTCAAAACTGTTGTGGGATACACGGGGGGAACAACAAATAATCCTAATTATGAGAAAGTTTGTTCTGGAACAACTGGACATGCAGAAGCTGTTTTGATTGAGTTTGATCCAACAGTTACAACTTACGAAACACTATTAAATGAATTTTGGTCTATACATGATCCCACAACATTAAATAGACAAGGTCCTGATATTGGTACTCAGTATCGGTCTGCAATTTTTTATACCAATGAACATCAAAAACAAATTGCTGAACAATCAAAACTAAACATGAATAAAAATAAATTTAATGGAAAAATTGTTACTGAAATAAAAAAATTTTCTACTTTTTTTGAAGCAGAAGAATACCACCAGCATTATAATAAAAAACTTAAACAAAAATATGGGATTAGTTAGTACCGATTGGTTAAGAAAAAACCTAATCAATAAAAATATAAAAATATTAGACTGTTCTTGGCACATGCCTAATACGGAAAGATCAGGAAAATTAGAATTTGAAAACGTACATATTCCTGGATCTATTTTTTTTGATATAGATGAATTTTCAGATAAAAATAACGAAGCGCCTCATGCTATTATATCAGGAAAGATTTTCTCGGAAATGATCGGTAATTTAGGTATTTCAAATCAAGATCATATTATTGTTTATGATGCTCTTGGTGTCTTTAGCTCGCCAAGGGTATGGTGGATGCTAAATTACTATGGTCATAAAGAAGTTTCAATTTTAGACGGAGGATTAGTCAAATGGTTAAAAGAAAAAAAAGAAACTGAAGCTGGTAAAGGAAAAAAATATCCCAAAACTATATTTAAAGTTAATGAAAATTTATCATTACTTAAAACTTATAGTGATATTAAAAATAATATTTCAGAAAATACATTTCAGATTATAGACGCAAGAAGTAAAGGTAGATTTCTAGGAACTGAACCTGAACCAAGAAAAAATTTAAAGAGCGGCTCAATACTCAATAGTATAAATTTACCATGGAATGAATGCATAGATTCTGAGACAAAATGTTTTTTAGAAAAATCGATCTTAGAAAAAAAATTTAAATCATTAAAAATCAACCCAGAACTTCCTTTAGTTTTTTCTTGTGGTTCGGGTGTGTCAGCCTGTGTGATTGGAAAAGCCTTTAATATCATTTCTAATAAAGATGTGATGATATACGATGGTTCCTGGTCAGAATGGGCCTTAAAAGAGTGTCTTTTTACCTAATATATCATTTTTTCGCCAAATTATGCTGATTTTAATCACTATAAGAAAATGATATCTAAGAGCGGAATTTTAAAAATGAAAACTCAAAATAAAATAATTATATTTCTAGCTTTGATTACAATAATTATTACATCTATAATTGTTGGTAGATCTATAATTTCAAAAAAAATAGAAACTGCTGTTGCCGCTCAAAAAAGAGCTCCGGTTGGAGTGATTGCAACTAAGATTAAATATTTTTCTTTTTATGATCAAATTGATACTTTTGGCACAGCTATTGCAAATCAATCTTTTTCTATAAGAATTAAAAAAGAAAATTTAATTCAGTCAGTCAATTTTGATCAATATCCGTTTGTAAAAAAAAATGAAGTTATAGCAAAACTTACTAATGGAGAAAATATAGTTGCTCCCTTTTCTGGAAGAGTTGGAAAAAGAGAAATAACACCAGGAATACTCGGTGGGGAAAATTCAATTATTGCAAATTTAGATGACATAAAGTTTTTAAAAGTAGATATTAAGCTTCCAGAAAATTATTATTCAATAATAAAAAAAGGTTTAAAAGTTTTAGCAACTACAGATGCCTATAAAGAAACCTTCAGTGGAACAATAACCTCTATAAGCTCTAGAGTAGATCCAACTACGAGATCAATTCTCGTGCAAGCTAAAATTGATAATAATGAAGAAAAACTAGTCCCTGGAATGCTATTAAATATAAAAGTAATTTTTAATGAAAAAAAATCATTATCTATTCCAGAGCAGGCTTTACTAATTCAGGGTGATGATAAATTTATTTTTAAAATAATAGATAATACTATTGAAAGATCTAAAATAGAAATTGGAAGAAGAAATGATAACAAAGTAGAAATAGTTTCAGGTTTGCAAGAAGGTGAAACTATTCTTTCCGAAGGAACAAACAAAGTAAGGCCAAAAGGAAAAGTAAAAATTATCAAAACTGTAGAATAAAAATGTTTTTAACTGATCTTTCTATTAAACGTCCAGTTTTTGCAACGGTCCTAAGTTTAGTCTTGGTATTATTTGGAATTGTAACATTTAATAAAATTCCTTTGAGAGAATTACCTGACATTGAGACTGCACAAGTTTCAATAAGAGTTAATTACAAAGGAGCGTCTGCTTCAATTATTGATGCACAAATAACTCAAAAAATTGAAGACAGAGTAGGTGGAACTCCGGGTGTTGTTAGCATAGAATCAAAAAGTGAAGACGAAAGGGCAACAATCAATTTAGAATTTGATCTAGGAATTGATTTAGATACTGCGGCTAATGACGTTAGAGATAGAATAGCTAGAATTGTAGATAACTTACCTGATCAAGCGGATCCTCCTGAAATTACGAAAGCATCTGCTGCGAGAACTACGACAATGTGGCTTGCTTTTCAAAGTCCTACTATGTCAGACTTAGAACTAACTGATTATGCAAATCGATATTTAAAAGATTATTTTGCAAACGTAGATGGTGTTGGGCAAATCAATCTTGGCGGGGAGAGAGAGCTTTCTCTTAGAATCTGGCTTGATCCAACAGCAATGGCAGCTCGAAATATTACAGTCCAAGAACTAGAAGACTCGTTAAGAAAACAAAATGTAGAATTTCCAGCGGGCAAAGTAGAATCTAAAAATATGGACTTAATTATCAAAGTTCAAAAGGCCTATGTAAAACTTGAAGATTATAAAGACTTAATTCTCAAGAGAAATAATGATGGGTCTCTAGTAAAATTACGAGATGTTGCAAAAGTAGAATTCGGTGCTCTCAATACAAGCACATTGTTTAAAGGAAATGGCAAACAGAATGTTGGATTAGGAATCTACCAGCAGTCCACGGCAAATACGATCGAGGTAGCAAAACTTATTAGAGAGAAAATCAAAGAGATTTCTCCAACTCTACCTTCTGGATCTAGCTTAGAAGTAGCCTTCGATCGTTCAACTTATATTGAGGGTGCAATTGAAGAGGTTTATAGAACAATTATCGTAGCAGTAATTTTGGTCATAGTTATAATTTATCTTTTCTTAGGAAATTTAACCGCTGTCATAATACCTGCTGTTGCAATACCCGTCTGTTTAATTTCTACTTTCCTAGCAATTTATCTTGCTGGCTTTACATTAAATTTATTCACCCTAATGGCTATTGTAATAGCGATAGGAATTGTCGTGGACGATGCAATTGTGATGGGAGAAAATATTTATCGAAGAATGGAGGAGGGTGAGTCTTCTTTGGTGGCTGCTTTTAAAGGTTCAAAACAAGTTGCATTTGCAATTATAGCAACAACAATAGTTTTGGTTTCTGTATTTTTACCATTAATATTTATTAAAGGATTAATCGGAAGATTGTTTTTAGAAATGGCCGTAAGCATGTCTTTTGCTGTTATTATATCAAGTTTTGTTGCTTTAACTTTGTCACCAATGATTGGTTCTAAGTATTTAACGATTAACAAAAAACCTTCTTTTGTCACAGAAAAATTTAATAAATATTTTTCAAAATTTGAAACTTTTTATTCAGAAACATTGGAATTTATATTAAACAAAAAAAAATCAATAGTAGGATTTTTGATAATCATTTTATGTGCAAATATATTCTTATTTAAAATTTCAAAAAAAGAATTAATGCCAAGTGAAGACAGAGGTGTTTTTTTCGTAATCATTAAAGCTGCTGATGGTTCTGGATTTAATTTTACTGCAGGAAAAGCACAAGAAATAGAAAATATGTTTTTACCAAAAGTTGGCAAAGGTGAAATCAGAAGATTGTTATTACGAGTTCCTGGTTTTGGAAGTAGTGCTAAACAATTAAATTCTGGCTTTATCATTGTATTATTGGAGGATTGGGCTAAGAGAAAAAGATCAGGTCAGGAAATTATGCGTTCAGCTTTTGGTGAAATAAGTAAAATTCCAGGAATATTAGCATTTCCGGTAATGCCCCAATCAATAAGAGGTGGCGGAGTGGAGAAACCAATTCAATTTGTTTTGCTTGGAAATTCTTATGAAAAATTAAGTGAATGGAAAGAAATTGTTAAAGCAGAGGCTAGAAAAAATCCAGGACTAAATAGTGTTGAAGATGATTATTCAATTACTAAACCAGAACTAAAAGTTGAAATTAATAACCAAAAAGCTGCTGATTTAGGAATATCAATTGAATCAATAGGAAGATCTATAGAAACTTTTTTTGGTTCTAGAAGTGTTACTAAATTCACAAATGATGGAAAAGAATATGATATTATTCTTCAATCTGATCTAAATAATAGAAAAGATGCCAGTGGTTTAAATAAGATATTTGTGAGATCTAATAGCACAGGGCAACTAATTCCTTTATCATCGGTAGTCACTATCTCTGAAAGCGCTGCTGCACCATTCTTGAATAGATACAATCGACAACGAGCTGTAACGATTTCTGCTAGACTTGGTGGAGAATATACAATGGATGCTGCATTAGGGTTTTTGCAGAATGTAGTGAAAGAAAAACTACCTCCTGAAGTAAGAATTGCTTACAAAGGTGAATCTGAGGAGTATAAGAAAACTAACTTAGGAATCTATTTAATTTTTGCTTTAGCCCTTTTGACTGCTTATCTTTCTATGGCTGCACAATTTGAGAGCTGGGTACATCCATTTACTATTATGTTAACTGTTCCACTTGCAATTTTTGGAGGAATTATAGGGATACTTGTTGCTGGAAGCTCCCTTAATATTTATAGCCAAATTGGTTTAATTATATTAATTGGACTAGCTGCAAAAAATGGTATTTTGATTGTAGAGTTTGCAAATCAGCTTCGTATTGAAGGACAAAATATTCAAAAAGCAATTATTAACTCATGTAAAATTAGATTACGACCAATTGTAATGACCTCATTATCAACTATTGTGGGTGTACTTCCTTTAATTTTAGGATCAGGACCAGGCGAGGCAAGCAGATTGACTATTGGTGTAGTAATTTTTTCAGGAATGATATTTTCTACTTTTTTCACATTGTATGTAATACCTGTAGTTTATCTTATGATAGGAAAAAATACTCAGCGTATTGATGCGATTGATATTGAATTAGAAAAACAACTTAAGTCTTCTCACTAAAACAAGATATATTTATTTCTATCCAAACTTGATTTGCATTTATCTAGCTGCCTTTTATATTTTTTGGCCTGGTTATTTACTTCTCTTGCGTAAGATACAACATTAGGTTTTTGCTTATAGTTTTTGTAATTATTCCATCCCTCATGATAAGCAATATATTGCCTATAATAGTCCCTTTTACTAATTTTTAATCTTTTATAAGTATTATGAACGTACCAACCAATAAAATCTGATGAGTCTCCAAAAGAAGTTCTTAATGCAAAATCATTACCTGTATCTTTTTTATACATATCCCAAGTCCCATCAACTGCTTGAGAGTAGCCAAAAGAGCTGGAGGGCCTGGTCCATGGAATTACTTTAAATATTTTAGTTCTTTCTGGTTTGGCTAACCAATCAAAACTACTTTCTCTTTTAACAATAGCCATTTGCAATTCAATAGGAGCTCCCCATTTTTTTTCAGTAGCAAGGGCACTTTTAAACCAAAAATATCTTTCAGAAAAAATTTCGCACACATTTGAAACATTTTTAGGAATAGAAACACACCCTGAAAGTAAAAAGCCAATAAAAATAAAGCTAATAATATTTTTATAGCGAATCATGGCTTCACTATAAAGCATGGACTTAATAATTTTAATTATTAATTTTATTTATTTTAAGGTTAATTTTGCTTGATCAAAACATTCATTCATTTTTTTTCTGATGTCTTCATCGCTTATATTTTTGCCTTCAAGATCATGTTTTACTTTTTCAAAAACATCTTCATCTCCTGCTTTTTTAAAATCTGAAACAATAACCTCTTGAATATACAATTCTTTTTGATTTTCATTAAAGCCAAGAATGCTTGAAACCCACTCGCCAATTAATCTATTTCTTCTTGCTTCTATTTTGAATTTTAATTCTTCATCTAGAATAAATTTTTTTTCAAATCCTTTTTCTCTATCTTCAAATTTTGTCATATTTTATCTTAAATAATTTAAAACTATACATGCCCACAATTATACCAGATAAATTAGCAAAAATATCTAAAAATTCAAAATATCTATTTGGTATCCAAATTTGAAATAATTCTAAATGAAAGCCAATTAATATTAAAAAAATCAACAATTTATAAAAAAAAAATTTTTCATAATATGCTAATGATCCCAATACACTTAAAATCAAATAAGACAAAAAATGATGCAATTTATCAGAACCTGGGAAGGTTGTATCATCACCAAAAAAAATTAATCCAATAAGATTTCCAGGGTACAAAGAAATTAAGCTTAAGAAAAAAATATTGAGAAAAAAAAGAAATTTAAAAAAATTTATTTTAAACATTTTTTAATCCAATTAAAAAAAAGTTCACTTCCACTCTCAACATCAAAAAAAATAATACACGGATTCACATAAGAATGGTTTTTTTTTACCATATCAATAATTTTCATTTTTTTCTTTTTTATAGTTTTAGCTATTAATATACTTTCTCTAGTTTTTTTTAGCTTGTTATTCCACTTAAAAAAAGAAGTGGTATTTGAAATAATATTAGAACAAGCAACCAATCTATTCTTTAATAATTTTTTTGCTATGTCGTTAGCTTCTCTTACATTTTTACAAGTAATATAAACAAGTTTTATGTTGCTCATTTTTTATAATACAATAAATAAAACCTTTAAAATGGCAAATTTAATATTAGTGAGACACGGTCAAAGCCAGTGGAACCTGGAGAATAGATTTACTGGATGGTATGATGCAGATCTTACCGAATTAGGCAAACAAGAGGCAAAAAAGTCAGGGCAGTTAATTAAAAATCTAGAAATCAATTTTGATTTAGCTTTTACATCATTTCAAAAAAGAGCAATAAATACTCTAAGCATTATTCTTGACGAAATAAATCAAGCTAATATTAAAACTATAAAAGCCTGGCAGCTGAACGAGAGGCATTACGGCGGATTGCAAGGACTTAATAAAGCTGAAACAGAATTGAAGCATGGAAAAGAACAGGTCATGAGATGGCGTAGAAGTTATGCAACCCAGCCACCAAAATTAGATAAAAATGATCCTAGTCATCCAATACACAATCAAATTTATAAAAGTATTGATCCAGCTTTAATTCCAGATACCGAATCCTTGCTAGATACTTATAATCGCGCTGTTCCTTTTTATATTAAAGAAATTGAAATATTATTAAAAAATGAAAAAAATATTTTAGTTTCAGCCCATGGCAATAGTCTTAGAGCTATTTGTAAAAAAATTTTTAATATTTCTGATAATATGATAACAAAATTAGAAATACCAACTGGCAACCCTATTCTAATCAAAATGCAAGAAAATAAAATTCAAAGTTTTCAAGTATCTCGATAAATCAAGAGCAAAAGAAATTATTACAAATCAATAATCTTTGAATTATTTAGTTTATTAAAAATATTTAAATCAGTAGCATGCAAAAATTTTTGTTCTGAAAGAATAGCCATTCAGGGAATTAGTTTCTATCAGATCATGCCAAATTTCATTCATGGAAAATATTTTTTTCTTATAATTTTCGAAAATATTTGGATTTAACAATTGACATCCTGTAAAAATATATTGTTTATTTTTTTTTGTTATAAAATTTTTATTATCTAAATCAAAGTCTCCAATAAAATTTGGGTCAAAACTATTTTCTTTCTTGACAAGTAGTAAGGCTGCTTTACTTTTCCCATTTTCAAAAATTTCAGTAAGCCTGGATAATTCTTTTTGATAATGAAGGGTCCAGATAGTATCGCTATTTAATACCAAGAAGTTTTCACCTTGAAAAAAAGAAATTGCATTCATTATACCTCCGCCTGTATCAAGAATATTTTTCTCATAAGAAATAACTATTTGAGGAAAATTATGATGAATAAAATCTTCAATTTGTTTGGAAAGATAATGGGTGTTAATAATAATATCATTAATTTTATTACTTAATAAAAATTCTATAGAATATTGGAGCAATTTCTTACCCTTAAGCTCTAGGAGTGGCTTAGGAGTTTGCTTCGTGAGTGGCAAAAGCCTCTTACCAAACCCTGCAGCTAAAATCATAGCTTTGTTAATTTTCATAATGAACTATACCCTTTTTGATTTTGGAATATAATGATTGAGAACATCATTTAACTCATCAAACAAAGGATTTTTTAATCGATTGTGTAACAATTTCCACATGTAAGGGATGTAAGCTAAATAACTTTTTTTTCCGTCTCTTAAATACAATCTGCTAAAAATTCCCAAAATTTTAAGACCTCTTTGAACTGATAAGATGTCAAAATCATCTTTGAAGAATTTTTTATTTTTTTTAATATTCTTATTACATTTAAGTAAATAATAGTTCATAAATTTGTTTTTTTAATTTACTGTTTGTTTTAATTCTTACATCGTCAATCAGTGATGCAAGATCATAAGAAGGATTTCCTATTAAAGCATCCTGTGAGTCTATAACCCCAATTTTATTATCAACAGACATTAAGTTAGAGACGTGAAAATCTCTATGCACAAAAAATTTATTTTGAAAAAATAATTTTGTAAATAATTTTAATAAAATTACATTAATTTTTTTTTTAAAAATTTTTATTTCCTTTTTTTGTGGAATTAATTTTGGAACATACCATTCAAAAAAAAGATTGCTTTCTTTGAACAATATTTTGTTATTATATTGTTTATTAATATTTCTTTTTAAACTTTGATCAAAAGGAATAGATTGTATTTGTATTAAGCAATCTATAATTTTCTTATAGTAATTTAATTTGTTTTTTTTTTCTTTAATAATAGTAAAAAAAGTTTTTGATCCAAAATCTTCGATGATCATATAATTTTTTTTTTGATCAATTTTATATAAACTGGGTGCTAATATTCTATTTTTTACTAAAAAAGAATTTACTTTGGCATAGTTTTCTAAATTATTTTTTTTTTCTTTAGAACAATAAATTAAAATATAGTTTTTATCATTTAATTTAATTCTATAAAATTTCCTAAAAGAAGCGTCCCCAGCAACTTTTTCAAATTTATTTTTTTTTAAATCTTCCAAAATACTTTGCATAATATTTTCTTAACTTTTGGTTTTTTGTATATTTTAAAAAAATTTCTATTCTATCTATGTTTTTATTTTCAATTAATTCAGGCCATTCAATAATATTTATATAAGAATCTTCCTGCTCAAAAAGACCTAAATTAAATAAATCTTTTTTTTTCTTTATTCTGTACAAATCATAGTGTGCAATAGATATTTTTTTAATATTATAATACTGAACTAGAGTAAAAGTTGGGCTCAATACTTCATCTTTTTTAACTTTATTGTTGCTTTGAATTGAATTTATCAAAAATCTAGCAAATGTAGTTTTCCCACTACCAAGATCTCCATACAAATAAATTGAATCTCCTACTCTAATTTTTTTTGATACTTTTTTAGCAAACGACTGGAGTTGTTTTATGGAAATAAATTCCATTTTATTTAATATCTATAATTATCGTGCTTAAACGGTCCTTGAGGTGATACGCTTATATAATCAGCCTGTTCTTTGCTAAGTTTCGTTAATTTTGCTCCAACTTTTTCTAAATGAAGATATGCAACCTTTTCATCTAAATGCTTTGGTAAAACATAAACTTTGTTTTCGTATTTATCACTATTGTTCCATAATTCAATTTGGGCAATAACTTGATTTGTAAATGATGCACTCATTACAAAACTTGGATGCCCTGTAGCGCAACCAAGATTAACAAGCCTTCCTTCCGCTAATAAAATTATTCTTTTTTTACTTGGTAATTCTATTTCATGAACTTGTGGTTTAATTTCATTCCATTTATAATTTTTTAGTGCATCAACTTGGATTTCATTATCAAAATGTCCAATGTTACATAAAATAGCTCTGTCTTTCATAAGTCTCATGTGATCAGCGGTCACAATATCTTTATTACCAGTTGCAGTAACAATAATGTCTGCATTTGCTATAGCTTCTTCCATCAAAACAACCTCGTAACCTTCCATAGCAGCTTGTAATGCACAAATTGGATCTGTTTCGGTCACCATTACTCTCGCTCCTGCTTGTCGAAGTGATGCGGCGCTTCCTTTTCCAACATCTCCGAATCCAGCAACAATTGCTACTTTTCCTGACATCATTACATCTGTGGCTCTTTTGATCCCATCTACTAAACTTTCTCTACAACCATATAAGTTATCAAATTTTGATTTTGTAACTGAGTCATTTACGTTAATTGCAGGAATTAATAATTTTTTTTGAGCTTCCATTTTTTTTAGTGCCAAAACACCAGTGGTTGTTTCTTCTGAAACACCTTTAACTGACTTTAATAAATGAGAGTAATCTTTGTGCATTAATGCTGTAAGATCTCCTCCATCGTCTAAAATCATATTTGGCTTCCAATTTGCATTTCCTTCAATTGTTTGCTTTATGCACCACCAATATTCCTCCTCAGTTTCACCTTTCCAGGCAAAAACAGGAATGCCTTTTTTTGCAATGGCCGCAGCGGCATGATCTTGCGTCGAAAATATATTGCATGAAGACCATCTTACGGTAGCCCCCAAATGAACTAGGGTTTCTATTAAAACTGCTGTTTGAATGGTCATATGCAAACATCCGAGAATGTTTGCTCCTTTTAGAGGACTTTTATCTTTGTATTCTTGCCTTAAAGCCATTAATCCAGGCATTTCTGTTTCCGCAAGAGAAATCTCTTTATTTCCAAAATCTGCTAATGCAATATCTTTAACTTTATAATCCATAATGTTTTTAATCCTTTAACAACTTACTTGTAGCAAATCAATTACTTTCGGAGAGGAAGAGTAATATCAATAATTGCTCCTTTACCTTTTGATTTAGAGTTATAAGCCTCGATCGTTCCTTTATGAGAATCTATTATATTTTTAACAATATTTAAGCCCAAGCCAGAATGTTCAACTGAACTATCATCTGGACGATCACTATAAAATCTCTCAAAAATTTTATCTAAATTATTTTTATCAAAACCTGGTCCACTGTCTTTAATAAGAATTTGTAATTTCTTATCTTTTTGAAAAAGTAAAATTTTTACAACCCCTCTTTTAGGGCTAAAGGAAATAGCATTTTCCAAAACATTTGCCACAACTTGTTCAATTCTACTTTCAATTCCAAAAATTTTTGCTGATTTTAATTTTGATAAATTTTTAAATTGAATAGATATTTTCTTGGCTAAAGTTTTGGCATCTGTGTTAAAGTCTTCAATCACACTTTTTATCATAATAATTAAATCAAATTCTTTTGGTATAGATCTGGACTGGGTTGCTTCATCTTTAAGTACCTGTGAATAATCAGTTATTAATCTTTCAATTCTACCAACATCATTGGAAATTATTTTTAACAACTTTGATCTTTTTACACTATCCTTAGTATTATTAAGCAAATCAGAAGCACCCTTTAAAGAGGCAAGGGGATTTCTAATTTCATGCGTAAGATCTGAGGCAAATCGTTCAGCTAAATCTATTCTATTATACAATATATCCGTCATTTCATTTAACGAGCGAGATAAATTTCCAATTTCATCATCTCTATTTTGTAATTTATTAATGGGATTAATTTTTTTTCTTTCTGGAGATGCTTGGTTTGCAAAAATATTTAATTCTCTAATTGGCTTGATTATGTATGCATTTAAAAAAAGAGAAAAAATCAAAATAATGATAGCAGCCACAAATACTGATCGAATTACAAAGTTTTTCCTCTCTTCGACTGCTAACATTATTTCATTAGAAATTTCAGAAATGGCAATTATAACTTGCTCATTATTTTCGAGCAAAATGTTTGAAAAAGTGTGTACTATAAAATTTTTTTTTACAACCTCTGAGGCACTAAAATTATTATTTTCGTTTAATTTAGAAATTTGAAGTTGAAAAAAATTTTCATTAAAAAACTCTTTTCTTGGTATCTCTTTTGTTAATTTTTCTTCTTCCTTAATTTGATTTTTTAAACTTAATTGTTCAATTTTTAAAGATTGAGAAAATACACCTTCCTCTAAATCTAAAAAAACTGAGTCAAATAAAACTTTCTTTTCTTTATTTAAAAAACGTATTTGATCGACCTCATCTAATAAAAATTTAGATCTTGTTAAAAACTCTTTTAAACTCTTGCTATCAATACTAGTTTTTTGAATATTTAGATTAGCTTCAATATTTTTAATAACTTTAAGATGCTGACTTGATCTTTGTGATATTAGTTCTGGTTCTATAGCTTTTAGATATAAAAAAGTAAAAAAACTAAGAATAGTAAAGATTAAAAAATTAAAAACCAAAAATTGAGTAAGCAAGGACCTAGATAATAAGAGCCTTGAAATCATTACTGACCTACATTCCAACGATAACCACTTCCATATCTTGTTTCAATAGCTGAAAAATTTTTATCAATTTTTTTAAATTTTTTTCTAATTCTTTTTACATGACTATCTATAGTTCTGTCCTCAATGTCATTATTTTCTCTATAAGCAATAGTCATTAAATGAGATCTCTCCTTAATGACCCCTGGTCTTTTTGCTAATTCATATACTATTTGAAACTCGGTAGTGGTTAATTTGTCAGGCAACGGCTGATTGTCCCAAGTGCACTCCAATTGTTCAGGATCTAATATTAGTTTACCTTGCTGTATGATATTTTTATTTACAACTATATTGTTTTCTTTTTTTCTAAACTGAACTTTTATTCTTTCAATTAAAACTTTGATTGAAAAGCCACCGGATTTTTTTACAAAATCATCTGCGCCTAATTTTAAACCCAGCAACTCATCTACCTCTTCATCTTTTGATGTCAGAAAAATAATTGGTATATCGGTTTTTTTTCTTAGCTTTTTTAAAAGCTCCTCTCCGTTCATTCTTGGCATTTTAATATCAATAACAGCCAAGTCTGGAGGTGTCCGAGTTATACCTATATAAGCACTTTCACCATCTAAATAAGTTTGGACTTTAAATCCTTCATTTTCTAAAGCCATAGAAACGCTGGTTAAAATGTTTCTATCATCATCCACTAAAGCAATTATTTTATTCATATTTAAGGGTTAATATTATCAAAAAAAGTCAAAAAAAAGACTAGAAATTAATGTGCTTCACTCCAATTTTTGGCACTTTTTATATCAACTGTAAGCGGAATGCTAAATTTAATTAAAGGTTCAGATGCATTTTCCATTTCATGCGAAATTTGATTTTTTACAGATACTTCATCTTTGTCTCTGCACTCTAATAAAAGTTCATCGTGAACCTGTATTAATAAATTTGCATTAATTAACTTTGTTTCAATTTTCTTATTTATTTTAATCATTGCCAGTCTTAAAAGATCAGCAGCAGTTCCTTGTATAGGGGCATTGATACATGCTCTCTCTTGAAATGTTCGTAAAGTATGATTTTTATCATTAATATTTGGAAAATGACATTTTCTATCAAATAAATTTTTAACGTAACCATTTTTTCTGCAAAAATTAATTGTTTCACTCATATAGTCTCTAATTTCTGGAAATTTTGCAAAATAAGATTTTAAAAAACTTTCAGCTTCTGAATTGCTGACTGAAATTTGCTTTGCTAAACCATATGAAGAAATTCCATAAATAATACCAAAATTAATTGCTTTAGCCTTTCTTCTCATATCTTCATCTATCTTATCTTTGGAAACTCCAAATATTTGACTCGCTGTTAAATTATGTATGTCCTCTTTATTTAAAAAAGCTTTTTTTAGTTCTTTTACATTAGCCATATGAGATAAAATTCTCATTTCAATCTGGCTATAGTCAGCTGAAATAAGAGAAAATCCTTTTTCTGCAACAAAAGCAGATCTAATCTCTCTGCCTTCTGAATTTTTAATCGGTATGTTTTGAAGATTAGGATTGGCACTTGCCAGCCTGCCCGTGTTAGTAGCTGCCAATAAAAAAGATGTATGAACTCTATTAGTTTTACTGTGCACAAAGGTTGGTAGGGTATCTGTGTATGTGTTTTTTAATTTTGATTTTTGCCTCCAGCTCAAAACTAGTTTAGGAAATTCATGACCTTGCTCTGCAAGATTTTCTAATACAGCAACATTAGTTGCTAAATTTCCTTTTTTAGTTTTTTTAGTTCCTGCTATTTTTAACTTATCATAAATAATATCACCTAATTGTTTAGGTGATCCAATGTTAAACTCTTGTCCTGCAATTTTAAAAATTTTTTTTTCTAAAGATTTAATGTCAACTTCAAATTGCTTAGATAATTTTTTTAAAATAGTTTGATCAATTTTTATGCCATTATTTTCCATTGAGGATAAGACTTCCACTAATGGTTTTTCGAAATTCTCATATACGCTCAAAACATTTTCTCCAAATAATCGTTTTTGAAAAAATTCATATAATCTAAGAGTAATATCTGCGTCTTCACTGGCATAATTTTTTGCTTGTTCTATATCAACATAATCGAAAGTAACTTGGGATTTTCCAATACCCGCAACATCTTTAAAAGAAATTGTTTTATGGTTTAAATGTATTTCTGATAATAAATCCATATTGTGTCTATTTTTACCAGCATCTAAGGAATAGGACATAAGCATCGTGTCCTCTATAGAATTCATTTTAATTCCATGCTTTAAAAAAATTCTATAGTCATATTTTATATTTTGACCTATTTTTTTAATAGTAGGATCCTCTAAAAATGGCTTTAAAATAGAAATTACCTTATTTAATTTTAATTGTTTTTTTACCATAGGATCTGTTTTGTTTTTATGTCCTATGGGAATATAAAATGCCTCTCCAGGTTTATATGAAAGAGAAATACCTATTAAGTCAGCAACCATAATATCTAATGAATTTGTCTCGGTATCAATTGCAAAGAATCCTTTTTCATCGCATTGATCTAGAATTTTTTTTAATTGCTCCTCTTCTAAAATAAGAGAAAAATTATTTTCATATTCTTTAATATCTGGTGATAAAACATCGTTGATAATTTCTTTTTTACTTAAGTTTTTTTCTAGAATGGATTCATTATTCAAGCCAAGACTTCCATAATCTGCCTGTAAACGATTAAATAGCCTAGTAAACTCCATCTCTTGTAAAAATTTTAAAATTTTCTCAGAATTTATAGGCTTAAGTAAAAATTCATCTATTGTGTTTTTAATTGGAACATCTTTTTTTAAAGTTACAAGTTGTTTACTTATTAAAGCTTTGTCCTGATTGTCTAAAAGAGTTTGTCTTCTTTTGGGTTGTTTGATTTTAGATGCATTGTCTAGAAGTAGTTCTAGGCTACCATACTCATTTATTAACTCTGCAGCAGTTTTAATACCTATTCCTGGAACACCTGGTATGTTATCCGAAGAATCTCCTGATAAAGACTGAACATCAATTACTTTTTCTGGATAAACACCAAACTTTTCTTTTACTTCCTCCCTGCCAATAAAACGATCTTTCATCGCATCAAACATGAAAGTATTATCATCAACTAACTGCATAAGATCTTTATCTGAGGAAATTATGGTAACTTTGATATTTTGTTTGGAAGCCTGTTCTTTATAAGTTGCAATTATATCATCGGCTTCGTAGTTAAGTAGTTCAATACTAGGTAGATTAAACGCCTCAACTGCCTTTTTAATATAATTAAATTGAGGAATTAAATCCTCCGGAGTTTCTTGTCTATTAGCTTTATAATCTTTATAAATCTCATTCCTAAAGTTTTTTCTGGCACTATCAAAAATAACTGCCAAATGTGTTGGCCTATCTGCTTTGTCTAGGGATCTTGCCTCTTCCAAGAATTTATAAAGCATATTACAAAAACCACTAACTGCACCCACCGGCATTCCATCACTTTTTCTAGTTAAAGGAGGAAGGGCATAATAAGCTCGGAAGATATAACCAGAGCCGTCTATAAGATAAATATGATTTTTAGTACTGGGCATAAAACTAATTTCTTTTATAGAAATAATTCAGTATTAATACAAATATTACTTGATGAATAATTCAATAGCTTTAAAAATATCTAACCTTAATAAAATTTATAAATTAAAGAATAATAAATTTTTGAAGGCATTATCAGATATTACGTTTGAAGTTAAGCAAGGCGAAATATTTGGTTTATTAGGACCGAATGGAGCTGGAAAATCTACTTTAATAAACATTTTAGCAGGAACTGTAATTAAAACTGAAGGAAATGTGAATGTTTGGGGATTTGATCTTGATTTAAATCCTAGACAAGTAAGGGCTTCGCTTGGCGTTGTTCCTCAAGAAGTAAATGTTGATCCATTTTTTACTCCAAAAAAATTACTAGATATTCAAGCTGGAATGTATGGTGTTGCAAAAAAAGATAGAATTACTGATCAAATTCTTAAACTAACTAATCTTGACGATAAAGCTAATGCTTATATGAGATCTCTATCGGGAGGAATGAGAAGAAGACTATTAGTTGCTAAAGCCATGGTTCATCAACCACCAATTTTAATTTTAGATGAACCAACAGCTGGGGTAGATGTTGACTTGAGACAAAAACTTTTAGAAAATATTAAAGAATTGAATAAGCAAGGCGTTACTATTATTTTAACAACTCACTATCTTCAAGAAGCTCAAGATCTTTGCGATAGAATAGCAATTATCAATCATGGACGAATAGTAGCATTGGACAAAACAGAAAATTTACTAGCTGAAATTCATCTAAAAAAAGTAAAATTTAAAATAAAAAATTTTAAAAATATTGGAGAAAAATTAGATAACCATCTTGCAATTGAATATTCAAAGAATAATGAAATTTCTATAAAATATGACAAAACTAAGATAAATATTGAAAACATTATCCTAAAAATTAAAGAAAAAGGCCTTGAAATTGAAGATATAATGACAGAAGATGCTGACTTAGAGGATGTGTTTATTAAAATAACAAATGAAAATAACTAATTATAAAACTTTTGAAAAAATTACACTTAATAAAATAGTTTTAACTATTTTGTTGATATTTTTTTCAACATGCCTCCTTACTATTTCATCAAAAATAAAAATACCATTTTATCCTGTTCCAATGACAATGCAGACATTTATTGTTTTAGGAATTGGAATAACATTAGGACCAAGATTTGGATCAATAGCGTTAATAAGCTATATATTTGAAGGTCTAATAGGATTGCCAGTATTTGCTGGAACTCCAGAAAAAGGAATTGGTATTACTTATGTTATAGGACCAACAGGAGGATACTTGCTTGGATATGTTGTGAGTGCATATCTTGCTGGAAAGATAAATTTTAACTACTCGTTACCAATAAGATTTTTTTTATTAGTTGTTGCTTTGTCACCAGTTTATATTTTAGGATTAACTTGGTTAGGAATATTATTTGGTTTTGACAAGCCACTACTGGAATGGGGATTTGTTCCTTTTGTTTTAGCCGAAATTTTTAAAATAGCATTATTAGCTATTTTTATTCCTAAGTTAATAAGCTACCGAAAATTCATTTCTAATAAAATTTAAATTTTTGAATTTTATCAATAATATAAATGGCATCTGGAAAATTAATAGAAAGGTGTCAGCCGCCACAAGTGCTCAAGGATATGCAAAAATATCAAAAAATAAAAATTCAGAAATAATCATAAACGAAAAGTTCCTAACTATTCATAACCAAAATAAAATTTCTGGTTATAATGAATATTTAATAAAAATAACAAAAAGCAAAATACTTTTTTTTTTTAATACGGGTCCAAATTGTGGAAAATTATTCCAAAAATTTGAATTAAAATTTTTCCCAAAGAGTTCTTTTTACTATTGTTTAAGGGATACCTACGTAACGAATATTTATTGGCTAACAAAAAACTATTTTCGTATAACTCATAAAATAAAAGGTAAAAATAAAAATCTATTTATAAACTCACACTATTTTAAAACAAATAATTCGAATTTATTTAATAAATTTATTTAGGTGATCTTTTTGAAAGAATTCTTTGCAAAGTTCTTCTATGCATCTTTAATCTTCTAGCTGTCTCAGATACATTTCTATTACAAAGTTCGAAAACTCTCTGAATATGTTCCCACTTAACTCTATCTGCTGACATTGGATTTTCAGGAGGAGCTGCTTTTTTATCTGGTGCAGCCAACAAGGCTGCCTCTACTGCCTCAGCATCAGCAGGCTTAGAGATGTAATCAATTGCGCCTGCCTTAACTGCTGCTACAGCTGTAGGTAAATTGCCATATCCGGTTAACATTACTATTCTACTATCTTTTTTGATTCGGTGAATTTCATCAACAACATCAAGTCCATTACCATCTAAAAGTCTTAAATCAATTACAGCAAAGGCTGGTGGCCTTTTTTTTACTAGCAAATTAGCTTCCTCGACTCCTTTCGCCAATAAAGGCTTGAATCCTTTTGCCTCCATAGCCCTTCCAAGCCTTAGTCTAAATGGATCATCATCATCAACTATGAGTAGGCTAGTGTCTTCAAAATCGCTTATTTTTAAGGAATTATTGTTTAATTTCACAAGTCTAATATAGGCAGAAATTTTTCAATCTCAAGGTTAAATTTTGCAACTCTTAATCAGAGGTTGTCTGAAAGATAAAAAATTTAAAATATGTTTGTGGGTATTTTTTATCTTTACATTAATTCAAAATAACCTTAATTGCGGAATCAAGATGGCTTTTTTATATAAAATTAAATAGCTGACTAGTAACTAACGAGAGGTTTTATGAGATGGCAAAATTTCAGTCTGTTGACGAGTTGGTCAAAACTACAAGACCAGTAAATCCAGTTTACTGCATACGAGAAGAAAGCATCCAAACAGCCTCTAAGTGGTTTCTTCAAAATTTTCCGGGCACGACTCTTTACGCAGTTAAGTGCAACTCTAATGAACAGGTTTTAAAAACAATTTTTGAAAGTGGTGTAACCAATTTTGATACAGCCTCTCTAGAAGAAATAAAATTAGTAAAAAGAGTTTTGCCAGAAGCAAAAGCTTATTTTATGCATACGGTGAAAAGCAAAGAAAGTATTTACGAGGCATATTTTAATTATGGTGTTAAAGATTTTTCTTTTGATAGTAAATTTGAATTAGAAAAGATTCTAGAAGTCACTCAACACGCAAAAGATCTAACTTTATATTTGCGGATTGCAATTTCAAATGAACATGCTGAAATCGATTTGTCAAAAAAATTTGGTGCTTCGATATCTGAAGCAGTAACTTTATTAAAAAATGCAAAAGAAGTTGCTTATAAAGTTGGTGTGAGTTTTCATGTTGGGTCTCAATGTATGCATCCAATTTCATACGCAAAAGCAATTAAAGATATTGGAACACTAATTAAAAAAGCGGAAATTAATCCAGATATTATTAACGTCGGGGGTGGTTTTCCTTCCACTTATCCTGATTTATACCCAAGACCTCTTACAGAATATATAAGAGAAATTTCTAATGCATTTGCTAAACTTAATTTACCTGAAACTACAAAGCTAATTTGTGAACCAGGAAGAGCACTGGTTGCAGAAAGTGGCTCAACAGTTGTTAGAGTCGAACTAAGAAAAAAACAAATTTTGTACATTAATGATGGAACCTATGGATCATTATTTGATGCTGGAACTCCTAACTTTATTTTTCCGACTAGAATGATTCAAATAGAAAAATCTTTTTCTAAAAGACTAACACCATTTAGTTTTTATGGTCCAACTTGTGATGGAATTGATTTTATGAAAGGACCATTCTTATTACCTAATAATATTAAAGAGGGAGATTACGTGGAAATAGGTCAACTAGGCGCTTATGGAATTAGTCTTAGAACACAATTTAACGGATTTTATTCTAATGAGATTCACGAAGTGTATGATAAGCCAATCATGTCTATTTTCGAAGAAGAGAATAACAGCAACTATCTTGTTGCCTAAAACTACTTAAACAATATGGGACACAATAAATCTAGCTTTTTAACTACTCCTGTTGAACATATTGATATTACTTCGTTTGATGCAAGACCCATCATTGATTCAATGTCAAAAATGTCGTTCACATCCAGAGAAACAGGAAATGCAGCTAAAATTTTTAATGAGATGGTAAACGATAAAGATTGCACAATTTTTTTAACTCTAGCTGGATCAACTTCTGCAGGTGGTTGTATGCAACTTTATTCTGACCTAATTAAATACAACATGGTTGATGCCATTGTTTCCACTGGTGCCTCTATTATCGATATGGATTTTTTTGAAGCACTAGGCTTTAAACATTACCAAGGTAATCAGTTTCAAGACGATAACGTTTTAAGAGAAAATTATATTGATAGAATCTACGATACTTATATTGACGAAGATGAACTACAATCTTGTGACAAAACTATTTGTGATGTAGCCAATTCTTTACCTCCCAAACCTCATACTTCTCGTGAATTTATATGGGAGTTAGGAAAATATTTAAAAAAAAATTCTAAGAAAAAAGGATCATTAATAGAAACTGCTTATGATCATGGTGTGCCAATTTTCTGTCCCGCGTTCACAGATAGTTCGGCTGGATTTGGATTGGTAATGCATCAAGAACAAAACCCCAATAATTATTTAACCATAGATTCAATAAGAGAGTTTAGAGAACTTACTGAAATCAAAATACAATCAAAAAACTCAGGACTATTTATGGTTGGAGGTGGAGTTCCAAAAAACTTTATTCAAGATACGGTTATATGTGCTGAACTTTTGGGAAAAAACGTTGAAATGCATAAATATGCTATTCAAATTACTGTTGCCGACTCTCGTGATGGAGCCTGCAGTAGCTCAACGTTAAAAGAAGCTAGCTCATGGGGTAAAGTCGACACTTCTAAAGAACAAATGGTTTTTGCAGAAGCCACAAGTGTATTACCTTTAATTGCAAGCGATGCTTACCACCGAATGAACTGGAAAAATAGACAAAGAAGAAACTATTCTAATATATTCAAAAAATGAGTTCAAAATTCAAAATTGGGATGATTCAAATGAAACATCCTCTAAAAATAACGCTTGTCTGGTTCCATTTAGGATTGGAGCAAAAGTGTTAGTCATGCCTCTGGAACCAAATATGGACCAAAAGCCATGATGTAAAGCGTCTCATCAAGTTGAGTTATTGGATGAAGAAGTGCTTGAAGAAACTTATAAAGGTTCTCAAATTGGAACACTAAAACCATTTGCGACCAAAAGCCATGATTAAAAGACGCTCTCGATCAAGTTGACATTGATTTGATGAAGAAATGCTTGAAGAAACTTATAAAAGAATTTCCACTTATATTTGGCGGTGAACACTCTATTACCCCAGGAATTGTCAATCAAAAAAAAATTAAAAGATGCTCTTGATCAATTAACATTGATTATAAAAAAAGTTTTAGAAAAAAAAGAATTTCCACTTATATTTGGCGGTGAACACTCTATTACCCCAGGAATTGTGAGGGCATTCTCAGAGAAATACGAAAAAATTACTGTTTTGCAGTTTGATGCTCATGCAGATTTAAGAGATGGATACGAGGGAGAAAAATACTCCCATGCGTCAGCTATGAGAAGGTGCCTTGATTTTCCCAATGTTGAAATTATTTCTTTTGGAATTAGAAATCTATGTTTTGAAGAATATAAATATTATCAGACTATTCCAAAAAAAATGAAAATTTTTTGGGGAAAAGATATGAAAAAATGGAATTTAAATTTATTTAAAAAATTAATTAAAAACAAAAATGTTTATATAACTTTTGATATTGATGGTTTTGACTCTAGTTTAATACCTGCAACTGGCACTCCAGAACCAGGAGGGCTATTATGGAGTGATGCAATTAAAATATTAAAAATAGCTTCTCAAAATTCTAACATTGTTGGTGCAGATATAAATGAACTAGCGACCAAAGAAAAATCTGTCATGCATGTGACTTCCTAGCGGCAAAGCTTGCTTATAAAATTTTATCTTATAGATTTGTAAATAAAAAAAATTAAATTTTTAAACTATTTTCTTTCCAAGTAATATTAACAAGAGCACCCCCCAAATTACTTTTTTTAAAAAGAACCTTTGCCCCAGTTCTTTCTAATAAGGTTTTGGATATAAATATTCCTAAGTCCCAAACCATCTTTTATTTTTTGCCACTAAGGAGGATTTTATATATGGCTCACCTAATTTTTGAATAATATCTTGTGAAAAACCAGTGCCATCATCGCTTACATTTAATTCTATTTTTTTATCTTTAGTGTTAGAAATTTCAATTTCAATTTTTTTGTTCAGCAAACTTTATTGCATTATCTATAATATTTCTCATTGCATAAATAAGTTCTATTTTTCTTGTAACCATAAAATTATTTTCGAATTCTACTATCTATCAATTTTAATATTTTTGTTTTTTGGAATTTCAAAAGAAAATATAATTTCCTGTATCAAATTTTTTAAAGTTACATTTTCTATAAAAGAGTCTTGCTTATTTGGATCCGTAGATAAGTCCTTTAATATAACTTTGCATCGTTTTATTTGTGAATTAAGTAATTCTACATCATTTTTAAATTTAGGATTTTTTCCTAATTGTTTTTTTAAGTCCTCGATGACTAGGGTAATAGTACCAAGCGGTGTGGCTAATTCATGTGCGGCGGCAGCGGCTAATCCACCTAATGACTTTAATTCTCTTTCTCTGGAAAGTGCTTTTTCTAAATTATCAAATGCTTTCGATCTTTTTCGATCTTCAATGGTTATAGAATAAGCATAATTACCAAGAAAAATAATACCTATAGTTAATGAGGCCCACAAACCAATGAGATAATGTTTTGGAAGAACTATAGCTGGTCCTGGCAATGGATAGTGCTTAATGGCTAAAATTGATAACATAAAAATAGATACTGCAGCAATAATAATGCTGCTCCTTTTTGATAAAAAAGTTACTGCAATTGTAGTAGGCACTAAAATTAAAATAGAAAATGGATTTGTAAGACCTCCTGTTAAATAAAGCAAAAATGATAATTGAATTAGGTCATACAAAATACTCAGGCTAGCCCAAAAATTATTTAATCTTTGTATGTAAAATTTATAAAATTCTAGAACAATATTTAATACAATAGATAAAAAAATTGCAGCTACTGACCAATAAAATAAAAATTCAAATTTATAATAAAAGTAAACTAAGCAAACTGTAAACAGCTGCCCTGTTATCGCAATCCATCTTATATTGGTTAAAGTTTCTAGTTTAATATTTTCTTCGCTTGATCCAAAAATATTTTTGAAATTCATTCTAAATGTCTAAATTATTGACATTGATTGCATTGGTATTGATAAAATCTTTTCTTTTTGAAACATCATTGCCCATTAATATATCAAATATCTCCACGTCTTCTGCTGAAGGAGCTGTCTCTTCATTTCCAATCATTGCCAATTTATCACTTGAAGATGAATAATTAACTTTCAAAAGAGTGTTGTTTTTTGGATCTAAAGTAGTATTCCATAATTCCTCCGGGTTCATTTCTCCCAGACCTTTAAATCTTTGCAATGTATATTTTGATTTTTCAATTTCATAAATTTCTTTAAAATTTACTGATTCTTTTTTTAAGGATTTAAGTTCATCAGAATTGGAAATAACAAAATCTTCTAGTGCTTTTTCATTCTTAATATAAATTGATTTTGATCCTTTAGTAATTTTATATAATGGTGGCTGAGCAATAAAAATTCTTCCTGATTTAATCAATTGATTAAATGGTTCGTTATTAAAAAAAGTTAAAAGAAGAGTTCTTATATGAGATCCGTCAACATCAGCATCTGTCATTATTACAATTTTACCATATCTTAAATTATCTATTTCGAAAGGATCAAAACCTGTTCCCAAAGCATTGATTAAAGTTATAATCTCATTAGATGATAACATCTTCGCAAAGACTTTTTTCTTTTCACCAGGATCATTTTTCTGCTCTACATAAGTATTTAAAATCTTACCTCTTAATGGCAATACAGCTTGAAACTCCCTATTTCTTGCTTGTTTGGCCGACCCTCCAGCTGAGTCCCCCTCGACTATAAACAACTCGGCCATTTCTTTATCATTTGTTTGACAATCTGCTAATTTTCCTGGCAAACTAGTTATGTCTAAAGCGCTTTTTCTTCTTACGCTTTCTCGAGCCTTTCTTGCGACCTCTCTTGCAACAGCAGCCTGAATAATTTTTCCAATTATTATTTTTGTTTCTTTTTGATTTTTATCAAACCAAACCGATAATTTTTCATTTGTTATTGTTTCAACGACTGGGCGAACTTCAGATGAAACTAATTTTTCCTTTGTTTGAGAAGAGAATTTAGGATCAGGAACCTTAGTAGATAAAACACAAACCAAACCTTCTCTTACATCATCTCCTGATATAGTTACCTTCTCTTTTTTGCCCAAACCATTATCTGAAACATATTTATTTACTAATCTCGTTATGGCATTTCTAAATCCCAATAAATGCGTACCGCCATCTTTTTGGGGGATATTATTTGTAAAACATATAATCTGTTCATTATAAGTTGCATTCCATAACAATGAACACTCTACTTCTATTCCATTTTTTGATCCCGAAAAATAAATTGGCTCATTTAATATGGTTTCATCTGAATCATTTTTTATTTTAGCTTTATTTTTATTTATGTCTTCAACAAATTCTTTAATTCCACCATCAAATTTAAATTTGAAAATTTTAGATTTTGCTTTTCTTTTGTCTTCTAAATTAATTTCCAACCCTTTATTAAGATATGCTAATTCTTTTAATCTTTTTTCTAGTATTGAAATTTCAAAATTGATTGAATTAAAGATTTCAGCTGAAGGAGCAAAGGTTATAGTTGTCCCGCGTTCATCTGAATTGCCAATTTGTGCAAGGGGTTTAACAACAAAACCATTTTTAAATTCAACAAAATACTTTTTTTTATCTCTTGAAATAGTTAATTGTAAAGTTTCTGATAGTGCGTTTACCACTGACACACCAACACCATGTAAACCACCTGATACTTTATAAGTGTTGTGATCAAATTTACCACCTGCATGTAACTGGGTCATAATCACTTCGGCTGCTGAAATGCCTTCGGACTTATGAATATCTACTGGTATTCCTCTTCCATTATCTGAGACAGTGATCGTATTATCACTATTAATACTCACATCTATTTTAGTACAATGGCCTGCTAATGCTTCGTCTATTGAGTTATCAACTACTTCAAAAACCATGTGATGAAGACCCGTTCCATCATCGGTATCTCCAATATACATACCTGGTCTTTTTCTTACAGCATCTAATCCCTTTAAGACTTTAATAGAATCTGCCCCATACGACTCTATTTTTTTTATATTTTCTAAATTTTTGCTCATTTTTTTGAATTAAAAAGAAGTTGTTTTATAACATTTTTCTTACTTAAATAGGAGCAAGCAATTAGACTAAATCTATAAAAAAAGCTTTATTTTCAATAGGTTGAAAGATTTTTTTATTGGTTCCAGTATACCAAGCTTGTGTTTCAAATTTAACGACTTCATCAAAAAAATTTTTGATATTTATTTCATCGATGTGTGAAGAGATTTCATCAAAGAGTAAAATAAAAGGCACGTTTTTTTTTTTATACATCCAGGCAAAAGCTAAAATTATACTTAAAAGAATAGATTTTTGTTCGCCTGTAGAGCACAAATCCGCATTCAGCTGCTTGCTACAATCATAAAAACTTACCTGATCAATACCTGGGCTAAAAGAATTTCTTTTTATCGAACGATCAATTGATCTATTGTTAAACATTGTTTCAACTATCTTATCTAAACAAGCTTGCTGATTCTCTAAAATATTTTCAAAACTATTATTAATATTTATTTTAAATTTTTTAAAATTATCCAGTAATTGCTCAGATATTTCATTTAGTAAATATATATTCTCTCTCCTTCTTTTTAAAATATCTAAAAAAAAAATTGACATTTTTTTTTCAATTATACTTATCCACTTATTATCATTATTATTTAGCAACAAAGCTAATCTTTCTTCAGCAAGTTTTTTATAATTAGAAATACTTTTTTTAAATTCAATATCAAAATTAGATATAATTTTATCTATAAAATTTTTTTTTGTTGTATTGCCATCATACATAATTCTATCCATATGAGGAGAAAGCCAAATAAAATTTACTAATTTTGAAATTTCTTGATTAGATACTTTTTTTTTATCTATAAAAAAATTTTTATTTAAATTATTTAAATCATTTTTAATTTCAAAAGATATGCTTGTAGAATAATCTTTCTGCTTAAGCCAAGTTTCAACTAATAAATATTTTGTATTTATTTCCCCTTTGTTATGAAAAAAATTTTCTAACTTATTACTTCGCATCCCTTTAGAATTTGTAAAAAAAGACAAAGATTCCAATAAATTAGTTTTTCCAATTCCATTATTTCCACAAACCACTACGTTGGAGCTTAAAATTTCTGATTGAAAAGTGGAATGAGATTTAAAATTTATAATATTTATTTTTTCAACAAAGGCCATTACTCATTAGATAACACGCATTGGCATTACAACGTAAGTGGTATCTAAATCTTTTTGATCTTTAATAATTATCGGAGATGTTGCATCTTTTGGCTTCAAAACTATTTTGTCATCCTCAATGTTATTTGCTATATCCATTAAATAACCAGAATTAAATCCTATTTCTAGATTTTCACCAATATATGCAGAATTTATTTCTTCAATTCCTTCTCCTGAGGAGGAGTCGTTAACAAAAAAGCGTATCTTGTTATTTTCTATATTAATTTTTATTACGCCTTTTCTATCAATGGACAAAGATTTAATTCTGTCTACTGCACTTATAAAATCTTTAAGATTAGCACTAACATCTTTTCTACTATCAGTTGGTATTACTCTTTCATAATCTGGAAATTTTCCATCTATAACTTTTGATATAAGGATTATATCTTTAATAACAAACTTAATTTTCGATCTTACTGATACAATTTTTATAACTGTATCGGATTCTTCACTTATAATATTAATTATTTCAAATATGGTTTTTTTAGGCAAAATTACCGGATGAAAATTTTTGTCTGTTTCTAAACTAATTTGCGTTTTACTTAATCTATGTCCGTCAGTTGCAACGGCAACTAATTTGGGATTTTCATCTTCTTTTTTATGTAAGTAAATTCCATTAAGATAATGCCTTGTTTCATCATTCGAAATAGAAAATTTTGTTTTAGTTAATAATTTTAATAAATGCTTTGCTTTTACCTCCACATAATCATTTTCAATTGAGTCTTCTAAAATTGGAAACTCACTTGCAGGTAGGCAGGTTAAGTTAAAATCTGATTTACCCGATATAAGCTTTAATCTTTTATCGTTTTGTAAATTTAAATGAATATTTGATCCAGATGGCAATTTTCTTACTAAATCATACAAAACTTGCGCTGTAGTAGTAGTCGAACCCTGCTTAATAATTTCTGCATCAATTTTTTCAGTAATTATTATATCTAGGTCAGTGGCTGAAACTTGTATTTTGTCTTCAAAGGCCTCGATTAATACATTCGCTAAAATAGGTAATGTATTTTTTTTTTCTACTACTCCTTGTATATGAGTAAGGCATTTGAGAAATATATCTCTATCAATTTTAATTTCCATCTAGTTACTTTTTAATATCTTATTGCTTATGTCTTGAACTTCGTATTCAAATTTTTTATCTCCTCCCATCAGCTCTTCTATCTTTTTAATTGCATGAATTACTGTAGTATGATCCCTTCCAGTGAATTTTCTGCCAATATCAGGTAATGATTTTGTTGTTAATTTTTTTGATAAATACATAGCAATTTGTCTTGGTCTTGCCACATGTCTAGACCTTCTTGACGATAAAAAATCAGACATGGACAAATTATAATAATTTACAACTATTTTCTGAATATCCTCAATTGTAACTACGGACTGCATATTACTTAACAGGTCTTTAAGTATTAATTTAGCATCTTGCAAAGTTGGTATTTTATTCTGAATTCTTGATGAGGCAATAATTCTATTTAAAACACCAAGCATGTCTCTTATGCTTGATTTAAATTCATTTGCAATAAAGCTCAGAATATCGTCATTAATTAAAACTTCTTTGCCGAAATACGCTTCCTCTGCTTTGCATCTATTTTTTAGGATTTGAAGTCTCAGAGCAATATCAGGAGGCTGTATATCCACTACTAATCCTCCAGATAGTCTAGACTTTATTCTGTCTTGAATTCTATCTAGGTCATTGGGTGATCTGTCACATGAAATAATAACTTGTGATTGATTTTCTATAAGACTGTTAAAGGTATAAAAAAATTCTTCCTGAGTAACCTCTTTACCGCTTATAAATTGAACATCATCTAATATCAAAACGTCAGCATTTCTGAATGCATCTTTAAATTTTTGAGTATCTTTATTTTTTATAGATTTAACAAATTGATACATAAATCTCTCAGCAGATAAATATATAATTTTTTTTTCTGTTTTTTTCAGTTCATTTCCAATTGCATTTAAGATATGAGTTTTTCCAAGTCCTACGGAACCATAAATAAAAAGTGGATTATAATGCCCTAAAGTTTCGGTTACTCTTTTTGCTGCAGAAAAAACTAATTGATTACTTTCTCCAACAACGAAATTAGAAAATGTTAATCTATGATCTAATCTATTTGCCGTATATCCTAAATCTTTAGAGTCTAAAACTTGAGAACCGGTTGCAAAGTCTACGATATTTGTTTGTGAATTTTTTTCATTATAAAAATTTTCATGTATCTCAAATTGTATTCTTGTTACAGAACTGTCTAATTTTTGAAAAAAATCTAAAATTTTATCTGCATAATGTGAAACAATCCAATCTCTTACAAAACGTGTTTTTACAATTAAAGTTAAAGAATTATGGTGAATTTCTTTTGCCTCAACATTTTGAATCCAGCTTTTATAAACATCAATTCCATAAACTTCTTTTAATTTAAGCTGAACCTCTGACCAATTTTTTTTTAAATCGCCATTATCTTTTAATGCTGTAATTATTGTCATATTTTTAAGAGAGCGTTGTTTTACAGAATTAAGATATTAAGGCAAGAATTTTTTTTAACAAATTAAAAAAAAAATTATCTCCTAAAAAGTGAAATAAAAAAAATATCTCCTAAAAAGTGAAATAAAAAAAATATCTCCTAAAAAGTGAAATAAAAAAAGTTTTAAAATAATAAAAATAAAAAAAATTTATAAAAATTTATTTAACTTTATATAAATAAAAATTATAAAAAAAATATCAACTCAAGATTGTTAGGTAACAAATTGATTACTATTTAAGAAAAATTTACGATTTATTTTAATTCCGTTATTTTTTTCGAAATTCTTGATATTTTTCTTGAAGCTGTCTGTCTTTTTATTGAGCCTTTTTTAGATGCCTTCATTAACTGGGATTGGAAAGTATCAAAATACTTTAAAGCTTTTTCCTTGTCTCCACTCTTAATGAAAGATTCTATTTGAGTGACCGCTCCTTTGTATTTACCGATACGAATTCTATTAATGGCAGTTTTTTTCTTGATAACTCTTGTTTTTTTTTTTGCTGATTTAGTATTTGCCATAATCGCGGTAGCTTATATATGCTGGTTTAAAAGTGGTCAACTACTATTCTTTTTGGCAACTTGAGCAAAAAAAGCTGGCTCTACCACCTATAACTATTTTCTTAATAATCCCTTTACAATTTTTTTTTATGCATCTCTCACCTTGTTTTGCGTAAACCTTAAAAGTATCTTGAAATGTACCGCTTTTCCCTTCGGAGTTGTGAAAATCTCTTATTGTAGAACCGCCGAGTTGTATGGATTTTTTTAAAACAAATTTTATATAATAAAATAAGGATTTTATTTCTAAATTATTCAAAGAATTAGATTTTCTTAAAGGATGAACTTTTGATAAATATAAAATCTCATTAACGTAAATATTACCCAAGCCACAAATAAAAGCCTGGTCCATTAAAATATTTTTAATTGATTTATCAAACCTATAAATATTTTTTTTTATGTAAGAAATGGTCAAATCTTTAGACAAAGGCTCTATGCCAAGATTTTTTAAATGTGCAGATTTTTCTAATTCTTTATTTTTAAAATATTTAATAAAACCAAATCTTCTTACATCATTATAAATAACGATGTTTTTTTTAAAAAAAAAGTAAACATGGTTGTGTTTAGTAATTGGAGTTGAGTTAGAATAAAAACTAGTATCCAATCTTAGTTTTTGATTTTTTTTTTGGGAAATAAATATTCTACCGGACATTCCTAAATGTATAATAAAATAATTGCTATCAGATAAATGAAAAATTAAATATTTAGATCTTCTGGTTATTTTATTAATTTTTCTTCCCCTTAAATTATTGCAAAAATTTTTATCTATTTTATATCTCAAATTATAATTGTTAATCTCAACACCTAGGATATACTGATTTTTTACATATTTTTGCAGTGTTTTTTTTGTTATTTCTACTTCAGGTAATTCGGGCATAAAGATAGAGTATTAAAAATATTAATTTTATATTTGTATATATTAAAATGAAAACATCTAAATTAAAAAAAAAATAGTTAGAAATGTTTTTGATAAGGTTCACGATAATTACGATCTAATGAATGATATAATGTCATTTGGGTCTCATAGATTATGGAAAAAAGAATTAGTTAAAATTATAAACGCATCACAAAATGATTTAATTATAGATATGGCTTCTGGAACAGGAGATATTTCTAAAATAATTTGTAATAAATATTCTGATCAAAAAATAATGCGTATAGATCCTAACTACCTAATGCTTAAAAAAGGTAGTGATTTTTTTAAAAAAAATAAAAAAATAATTGAAATTTGTTCAACGGCAGAAAATATTCCACTTTCAAATAATTTAGTTGATACATACGTAATAAGTTTTGGAATAAGAAATACTTATGATACGCAAAAAGCTTTAAATGAAGCTTACCGTGTAACAAAAAAAGGCGGAAAATTTGTGTGTTTGGAGTTTTATAAAATTAAAAAACCAATATTAAAAGAATTATACAAAGTCTATTCAAACCTTATTCCTAGTATAGGAGAAATTGTGGTAGGGGATAGAAAGCCTTATGAATATCTAACATCTAGTATACAAAAATTTTTTACTCAAGATGAGTTTAAAAACATGCTAGAAAAATCAAAATTTAATAATGTAAACTATATAAATTTGATGGGAGGCATTGTTTCTATTCATACTGCCTGGAAATTTTAAATGATTAAAAAATTATACACTCTTTTTAAAATAGGAAGATCATTAGCTAAATCTGATGCTCTTGATTATATTGAAGAAATTTATAGTCCTCCTTTATCTATAAAAATTTTTTTTAAAGTTCTGGGGCTAAAAATTAATTCTAAAATTTCTGACAATGCATTGCCCTCTAATGAAAAATTTATAAGCGCAATTAAAGAATTGGGTCCTACTTTTATTAAACTAGGACAATTTTTAGGAACCAGACCAGACATAGTTGGGGAAATATTGGCTTCAGACTTTCAAAAACTCCAAGATAGAATGCCAGCATTTAGCTTAACGCAAGCAAAAGAAAGCTTAAGAAATGAACTAGGGGAAGAAAATTTTAAAAAAATATCCAATATATCACAACCAATTGCCGCAGCATCAATAGCTCAAGTTCATTTCGCAAATATTGAAAACAATGAAAAAGAAGTTGCAATTAAAATACTTCGTCCTAACATTGAAAAAATATTTAATGAAGAACTAGATGCATTAATGTTACTTGCATATTTTACTGAAATGTTTTTACCCAAAACTAGAAGGCTTAAATTAGTTGAGGTCGTCCATTTATTAAAAGAAATAACTAGTATTGAAATGGACCTAAGGTTTGAAGCTGCAGCAGCAAGTGAGCTAAAAAACAATACTGAAAACGACCCGTTCTTTAAAGTACCTTCTATTTACTGGGACTTTACCAGTAAAAAAGTTTTAACAATGGAAAAAGTAGAGGGAATACCAATAAGGGATATTGAAAAAATTAACGATGCAAAGATTAATAAAAAGGAACTGGCAAAATCAGTAATTCAAAATTTCTTAAGACAGGCGGTTGGTGACGGTTTTTTTCATGGTGATATGCACCAAGGTAATTTATTTGTCGATCTTGATGGAAACATAATACCTGTTGATTTTGGTATCATGGGTAGACTGGACAAGGAAAATAGAAAATATTTAGCAGATATTCTTTATGGATTCATTCAAAGAGACTATGAGAAAGTTGCCGATGTTCATTTTAAAGCTGGCTTAGTCCCAAGTAATGAGTCAAAAGATTCTTTTTCTCAAGCACTTCGATCTATTGGTGAGCCAATATTTGGTCAATCAATTAAGAATATTTCTGCTGGAAGACTGTTAGCTCAACTCTTTGAAATTACTGAAAAATTTAATATGACAACACAACCCCAGCTATTACTGCTACAGAAAAATATGGTTGTTGTTGAAGGGGTTGCAAGATCCCTTGATGAAGATGCAAATATATGGAACATTTCCAAGCCTATTCTGGAAGGATGGCTAACTAGAGAAATGAGCCCAAAAGCTAAAATTGAACAAGCCATCAGTACTACTGGGGAGGTAATAGAAAGACTTCCTGAAATTCCTCATCTAATGGATAAAGCCACAAAAGCTTTAGAACTTTTCGTTACAAAATCAGCCTCTATTAATTCTAATCCTGTTATTGCAAAAAACTTAGAAATGGAAAAAAATAAACTCAAGGATGAAAAAAATTCATTTATTATTAAATTTTTAGTTGTTGCTGTAATTGCCTTGTTAGTATTCAAATAATTTTTATGGAAAGTTTACATAATAAAAAAATCCTACTTATAGTTTCTGGAGGTATAGCTGCCTATAAAATATTAGATCTAATTAGAAATTTAAAAAAAAAAAATTGTGAAATAAAAACAATCCTCACAGAATCTGCAAAAGAATTTGTTACAAGCTTATCAATAGCTTCTCTATCCCAAAATAAAGTTTATGATAATAAATTTGATATTAGCAATGAGTTAGAGATGGACCATATAGCTCTTTCTCGATGGTGTGATATTATTTTAATTGCACCAGCTACTGCAAATTTATTATCAAGATTAGCGAGTGGGTCCGCTGACGATTTTATTTCAACTGTAGTCTCTGCAGCTAATAAAGACATTTTTCTAGTTCCAGCTATGAATGTAGAGATGTGGAACAATCCAGCAACACAAGATAATATAAAAAAATTATTAAATTTTAATTATAAATTTATTGGACCTATTTCTGGTGAACTTGCTTGTGGTGAAATAGGTGAAGGTAAAATGTCTTCGATAAATGAAATAGAAAAAACACTTGAGTATTATTTTATTAAAAAAAATAAAAAGTTTAATAAACAAAAAGCGCTAGTAACAGCTGGTCCAACAAGAGAATACCTTGATCCTGTTCGTTATTTATCTAATGAGTCATCTGGAAAACAGGGGTTTGAAATAGCAAAAAAGCTACTTGAAGTTGGTTTTGACACTACGCTTGTCACTGGACCTACTAATATAAATTATCCCAAAGAATTAAATGTAATTAAAGTAATAAGCGCGCAGCAAATGCTAGATGCTTGTCAAAATTTATTACCTGTTGATATAGCCGTATGTGCAGCTGCTATTGTAGATTTTAACCCTGAATATAAAAATGAGAAAATAAAAAAAGACGAACTATCTGAGTACAATTTAAAATTAAACAAAAATATAGATATTTTAGAATATCTTTCTAATCATAACAAAAACAGGCCAAAACTAGTAATTGGATTTGCCGCAGAAACCGAGAATATATTAGAAAACGCTTTAAAAAAACTCAACAAAAAAAATTGCGACTGGATTATCGCAAATGATGTATCTGATAAATCTATTGGATTTAATTCAGATGATAATGAAGTTATGATAATTTATAAGAATCAAAAAATTGAAAAAATTTCTAAAGTCTCAAAAACTGAAATTGCCAGCGAAATTACAAATAGAATTATAAGTGCTACAGAAAATAAATATGTCAGAAATATTAGTTAAAAAATTATTTAAAGAAGTTAATTTGCCAAAATATGAAACTAATGGTTCCTCTGGGCTTGACTTGGAAGCATTTGTAGATTCTGAAATTACATTAAAACCAGGTGAAAGAAAGCTAATACCAACTGGTATAAGTATAGCAATGCCAGATAACTTTGAAGTTCAAATCAGACCTCGCTCTGGCCTTGCTTATAAAAATGGGATTTCAGTTGTGAATACACCAGGAACGATAGATGCTGATTATCGTGGAGAAATAAAAGTTTTACTAATTAACTTAGGACAAGAAAATTTTGTTATTAAAAAATTTCAAAGAATTGCTCAAATGGTAATTTGTCCCATTATTAAAGCAAAACTTGTAGAAACTGATGATCTTCCAAGTTCTATCAGAGGATCAGGTGGTTTCGGATCAACAGGTCAATAATGCTGATAAATAAGGATCAAATTCAAAGATATTCAGGTCAAATAAATTTAAAAAAAATCAGTATTATTGGTCAAAAAAAAATCATTGATAGTAAAATTTTAATTATTGGTGCTGGTGGCCTTGGAACACCAGCCTTGATGTATTTAGCAAGATCAGGCGTCGAAAATATAGGAATTGCAGATTCTGACAAAATATCTCTTTCTAATCTACATAGACAAATTTTATACGACAAAAAAGATGTGGGGAAATACAAAGTAGACATATCTAAAAAAAAAATTCTTCAGATAAATTCAAAAATTAAAATAAAGACCTACAAAAAAAAAATTAATAAAAATAATATTAAATTAATAGCAGAGCCCTACGATATAATCTTAGATGGGACTGATAGTTTCAAGAGTAAATTAGAAATTAATGACTTTTGCAAAAAAAGTAAAAAAATTTTAATTTTAGGAGCTATCAGTCGTTTTGTGGGCCAATTATTTGTTTTTAATTTTAAAAATAAAAAACTCAAATCTCCATGTTTAAAATGCTTTATGCCAAAAGCACCAGAAAATGATCATGCAGATTGCCAAGCTGAGGGAATAATTGGGACCGTTGCAGGCACTATTGGTACATTAATGGCCAATGAAGCAATTAAAGAAATTTTATCTTTTCCTAACTCCTTGTGTGGAAAGATATTAATTTTAGATTTAGAAAAAACAACTTTTAGATTAGTGGATTTAAAAAATAACTGCACAAATCATAAATAATAATGAATAAAGTAATTTATTTATTTCTAGTGATATTGCTTTTTTTCAATGCTAATTCATTTGCAGATATTAATAATAATTTTAAATATTTAAGCATTAAAAATAATAAAGTGAATGTAAGAATCGCACCATCCCAAACATCTCCTGTGAAATGGGTTTATGAAAAAAAAGGGCTTCCAGTTTTAATTATTGATGAATATTATAATTGGAGAAAAATAAAAGATTTTGAAAATGATAGTGGCTGGGTTCATGTTTCCCAATTATCAAAAAAAAGGTCTGTTTTGTTTATTGAGGATAATGTTTTGGTTTTTTCAAAGCCAACTAATTTTTCAAAGCCTCTTTTTAGAGTATCCAAATTGGAAGTTGCAACTATAACAAAATGTGACATTGAATGGTGTAAGGTGAAAAATAATATATTTTCAGGATGGGTTAAAAAAAATTCAATATGGGGCTTAAATAAAAAAGATATTATGAACTAGTTTTCTTGATAAAAATTAATTATAATTCCTATATCAACAAACGAGTGTTTTCCAAATCAATGACAAAAAAAAATCATTACAGTTATGAAGACCTTATAAGCTGCGGAAATGGGGATATGTTTGGCGAAGGGAATGCCAAGTTGCCTCTGCCGCCCATGCTTATGTTCGACAGAATTAATAAAATAAATGACAACGAGGGTTTGTTTGGAAAAGGTATCATAGAGGCAGAATTGGAAATTAAAAAAGATTTATGGTTCTTTGACTGTCACTTTAAAAATGATCCTGTAATGCCTGGTTGTTTAGGATTAGATGCAATGTGGCAGCTGGTTGGATTTTATCTTGGTTGGATAGGAAACCCCGGTAAAGGGAGGGCGCTAGGTGTTGGAGAGGTAAAGTTTGTGGGCGAGGTTTTGCAAAGTGTGAAAATGGCAAAATATGTAATTAGTATGAAAAAAATTCTTAAGAAAGGCGAAACTTCTGTGGGGCTTGCAGATGGGGTTCTTTTGGCAGATAATAAAGAAATTTATAAAGCAAAAAACTTAAAAGTAGGATTGTTTAAGGGGGCAAATTGAAAAGAGTTGTAATTACTGGAATTGGAATAGTTTCCTGTCTTGGAAATAATCAAGAGGAAGTTTTTCAATCATTGATAAATGGCAAATCAGGAATTTCTTTTTCACAAGAATATAAAGACTATAATTTAAAAAGTCATATTCACGGTAAACCCAATATTAAACTTGAAGATTTTGTAGATAGAAAAACTATCAGATTTATGGGCGCAGGATCTGCCTATAACTATATAGCAATGAAAGAAGCTATTGATGACTCTGGCTTAGAAGAAAAAGATGTAAGCAATATTAATACAGGAATTATTATGGGATCAGGAGGTCCTTCAATTGAAAATGTCGTTCTTTCAGTAGACAAGACAAGAGCAAAAACTCCAAAACTAATGGGTCCCTTTATTGTTCCAAGAACAATGGCAAGTACCGCATCTGCAACTTTAGCTGTACCTTTTAAAATTAAAGGAACTAATTATACCATAAGCTCAGCTTGTGCCACAAGTGGACATGGGATCGGTAATGCAATGGAAATAATACAAATGGGAAAGCAAAAAATTATGTTTGCTGGTGGCAGCGAAGAGCTTCATTGGGCGATGACTGCTATGTTTGACGCAATGACAGCTTTATCTTCAAAATACAATGATACACCTGAAAAAGCATCTAGAGCATATGACAAAACAAGGGATGGGTTTGTTATAGCGGGAGGGGCTGGTGTTTTAGTTTTAGAAGAACTTGAACACGCCAAAGCTAGAGGAGCCAAAATTTATGCAGAATTGACGGGTTATGGAGCAACTTCAGATGGTTATGATATGGTAGCTCCATCAGGTGAAGGTGCTGTACGATGCATGAAAATGGCACTTAGTACTGCGAGAAATAAAATTGATTACATTAATACTCATGGAACATCTACTCCTGTCGGAGATATAACTGAATTAAGAGCGGTTGGGGAAGTTTTTGGAGATCAAATTCCAAAAATTAGCTCTACTAAATCTTTATCTGGTCATCCGCTTGGCGCGGCTTCTGTTCATGAAGCGATCTATTGCCTAATCATGATGAAAAATAAATTTATTACAGCATCTGCAAACATTACAGATATGGATGATGAGGCTAAAAAATTTCCGATCGTTACTGAAGTACAAAAAAATGTAGAACTTAATTCTATTATGTCTAATAGCTTTGGTTTTGGCGGAACAAACGCTGCGTTAATTTTTGAAAAATTATAATTATGAAATTATTAGAAAATAAAAAAGGTCTAATTATGGGAGTTGCCAACGAAAGGTCTATCGCCTGGGGAATTGCCCAAAAATTATCTGAACATGGCGCTGAACTTGCATTTACTTACGTAGGGGATGCCCTAAAAAAAAGAGTGGTGCCACTTGCAGAGTCTCTAGGATCTACGTTTACATTAGATTGCAATGTTGAAAACAAAGAACAAATTGTAAAAACATTTTCAGATATCAAAAACAAATGGGGTAACATAGATTTTGTTATTCATGCGATCGCTTTTTCGGATAAATCAGAACTTTCTGGATCTTATCTAGATACAACAAGAGATAATTTTTTAAGAAGTATGTTAATTTCATGCTTTTCTTTTACAGAAATTGCAAAAGAAGCTGCACCAATTATGAATGAAGGTGGAAGTTTATTAACACTAACTTACGAATCTACGAAAGTAATTCCTAATTATAATGTCATGGGTGTTTGTAAATCTGCTTTAGAAACAAGCACCAAATATTTGGCTAGAGACTTAGGCCATAAACAAATTAGAGTAAATGCAATTAGCGCTGGACCAATTAAAACATTAGCAGCCTCTGCGATTGGAGATGCTAAATTTTTATATAAATGGAATGCAGACCATTCTTTGTTAAAAAGAAACGTTGATATTCACGATGTGGGAAACTCTGCTGTTTATTTGGTCAGTGATCTATCTGGTGGAGTGACAGGTGAAATTCACTATGTAGATGCTGGTTACAATAAAGTTGGCATGCCAGATCCAAAAAATATTACTTCTTAGTGACTATTATAAAATATTGACCTCGGGCTTATGAGTTCCGCTCCTAAATAAAAAAATTATGGTTATATTATTTTGAGTCTTCTAATGCTTCTTTCATGGATAATTTGACTTTTCCTCTATCAAATCCCACTACTTTAACAGACACTTCATCACCTTCTTTAACTACATCAGATACATTTTCTACTCTTTTTGCTGCAAGCTGAGAAATGTGAACCAAGCCGTCTTGTTTTCCCAAGAAATTAACAAATGCACCAAAGTCCATAATTTTTACTACTTTACCTTTGTAAATTTTTCCAAGCTCAGGTTTGGCAATAATATCGTTGATCATTGCAACTGCTTTATTTCTTGATTCTTCATCAGCAGCAGCAATTGTAATTATACCATCATCGTTAATATCTAATTTTGCTCCTGACAATTCTACAATCTCTCTAATAGTAGCTCCACCTTTTCCAATGACTGCAGCGATATCTTTTTTATCTACTTGCATTTTTTCCATCTTTGGTGTGTTTTTCGATAATTCTGTTCTAGATTCTTTTATAGTCTTAGCCATTTCACCAAGGATATGAATTCTTCCCTCTTTGGCTTGTTCTAAAGCTTTTTCCATAATTTCAAATGTAATACCTGTAATTTTAATATCCATTTGCAGCGAGGTAATTCCATCTTCTGTTCCTGCAACTTTAAAATCCATATCTCCTAAATGATCTTCATCACCTAAAATGTCACTAAGAATAGAATAGTCATCTCCTTCTTTAATTAATCCCATTGCAATACCTGCAATTGGTTTTTTGATTGGAACCCCAGCATCCATTAAAGCAAGTGAAGATCCACAAACAGTTGCCATGGATGAAGAGCCATTCGACTCTGTAATTTCAGATACTATTCTAAATGTGTAAGGAAACTCTTCTTTTGAAGGTAGAGAAGCATTAATTGCTCTCCATGCTAATTTTCCATGACCAATTTCTCTTCGGCCAGTTCCAATTCTTCCAACTTCTCCAACAGAAAAAGGGGGGAAGTTATAATGCAGCATAAATCTAGATCTTACTAATCCGTCCAATGTTTCTAATCTTTGTTCATCATCTTGGGTACCTAATGTAGCAACCACTAGTGCCTGTGTTTCTCCTCTTGTAAACAATGCTGAACCGTGAACTTTTGGCAAAACTCCCACTTCACATTTAATATTACGAACTTCATTAAGTTTTCTTCCGTCAATTCGTTTAGCATCTTTTAAAATTTGAGTTCTTACTATTTCTTTCTCAACATTTTTAAATTGATCATTAATTTCTACAGTTGAATATGTTTCGTCGCCTTCAAATAATTTTTTTAATTTTTCTTTTGCTTCACCTATTAAAGAGCCTCTAATTTGCTTATCTTTTTCATTAAAAGCTTTTTTCAAATCCTCTGAAACCTCTTTTGAAATTTTATTTTCTAAATCTGAATAATCTTTTTCCTCAATTATCCATTTTGGTTTTGAAGCTTCTTTAGCAAAATCTTTAATTAAATTAATTACATGTTTTGCTTGATCATGACCAAATTTAACAGCATCTAACATTTGTTTTTCTGTTAAACCTGAAGCTTCTGATTCAACCATTAGAACTGCATCTTCTGTACCTGCAACAACTAATTCTAATGAGGAATTAATTAATTGTTCTTTAGTTGGATTTAAAACAAAATTTCCATCGATCATTGCCACCTTAGCTGCTGCAACAGGGCCCATAAAGGGAATTCCTGATATCGCTAAAGCAGCTGAGCTTGCAATTAGTGCTAAGATTTCTGGATCATTATCTTTGTCATAAGAAATTACAGTAGGTAAGACTTGAACTTCATTTCTAAATGAACTTGGAAATAAAGGTCTAATGGGTCTATCGATTAATCTTGAAATCAAAGTTTCGGACTCTGTGGGTCTAGCTTCTCTTTTAAAATAACCTCCAGGTATCTTACCTGAAGCATAATATTTTTCTTGATAATTTACTGTTAAAGGAAAAAAATCAATATCCGGTTTTGCTTGCTTTGCAGCAACTGCTGTTGCCAAAATTACAGTATCTCCACAAGTCAGCATGACGGCTCCGTCAGCTTGTCTCGCAACTCTTCCTGTTTCTAGAATTAATTTTTTATCACCCCAGGTAATCTCTTTTTTTACAATGTTAAACATGGGATTCTATTTACGCAGACCTAACTGCTCTAAAACTTTCTTATAAGTAGAAGGCTCTTTTTTGCTTAAGTAATCTAATAACTTTTTTCTTCGTGATATGATTTTACTTAATCCAGTATTGGAGTGTTTGTCTTTTTTATTTTTTGCAAAATGTGCTGTTAAGTATTTAACTCGTTCAGTTAAAATTCCAATTTGAACTTCTGAAGACCCCACATCTGTTTTGTGTTTTTGCAAACTGTTTATAATTTCTTTTTTTTCAATTTTTTTCTTTGGCATAGTTTTTATATGTTTAAAATTCTTTTAGGATAAAAAAATCCAGATTTTAATTCTCCGAATGCGAGTACCTGGTTTTGATTTTGGGCTATCAACTTCTTAAGATCAATCTCTCCAAACTCTTCCAACATGCTTACTTTCATTCCGTTTTTAATAAGCTTTATTCTTTTATCTTCTAATTTTATGGATGGTATATGTATTAAAACCTTATCAATTTCAAGTAAGTATTTAGAAAGTTCATCTTTTCCTATGTTTTTTACTAAAAATTCCATATTTAATGAGGTTTTTGGACCAAAAAGCCCGTACCTTCTTCTAACTATTTTTGTTGCATAACCAAAGGTATTCAATGAATAAGCAATATCTCTCACTAGACTCCTAATATAAGTTCCGGAGCCACATTTGACCAAAAAAGAAGTTTTATTGGCAATATGTTTAACAATTTTGATATTTTTAATTTCTACTTTTTGCGCCTTTAATTCAAAATCTTGATTATTTCTCGCAAGATTATAACAGCGCTGTCCATTAATTTTTTTTGCAGAATATTTTGGTGGAATTTGGTCAATCACTCCTACAAAAGAATTCAAAATATTTACAACATCTTTTTTGGTAGGAATTATTTTTGATGAATTAATAATTGTTCCCTCTGAATCTAGGGTTGAAGTTTCTTCTCCCCAGGTTGCTTCAAAAAAATAAATTTTATCTATCTCAGATAAATAAGGGATAGATTTGGTTGCTTCTCCCACAGCTACCGGCAAAATTCCCTCTGCTAAAGGATCTAAAGTGCCAGCATGCCCTAATTTTTTTATTTTAAACTTAGATTTAAGTACATTCAAACAATAGGTAGATGTAAATCCTTTAGGCTTATAAATGTTAATCCATCCATTCATTTTTATTTGGAATTCATTATTATTATTTTTTCAATTTTTTCAGCATAATCAAATGATTTATCTAAAACAAATCTCAAATTCGGTAAAAACTTTGCTGTCCAGGACGGTTGGACCTTTTTTTTAACTTCATAGGAAAATTGATTTAGTACCTCAAGTGCTAACTCTGCCTTGTCACCTGAAAGAGGCATGAAATAAACTTTTGCATGTCTTAAATCAGGGCTTACTCTAACTTCGGTTATAGTAATATTTCTTGTTGAAATAGAAGGTAAAATAATTTGGTCTTTGATAAAAATATTAGCTATAATTTTTTTTAGAGTTTCTCCTACTTTAAGCTGTCTTTGAGATAATGGCTTGGAAGTATTTTCATAATCCATTAAATTTCTCTTTCGATTGTTGTTGTTTTAAATGCCTCTAAAATATCACCTTTTTTAATATCATTAAAATCTTTAAGCGAGACTCCACATTCTAATCCGGCTTTAACTTCTTTAGCCTCATTTTTTTCTCTAAATAAACTATTTACTTTTCCAGTATAAATAACGGCACCATCACGCACTAATCTTATTTCTGAACTATTTTTAATTTCACCATCTGTTACTTTCACCCCTGCTACTTTTCCAGCTTTAGAAACAGAAAACACTTCTAGAACTTGGCAGGTTCCTTGGCTTTCTTCTTTCATTTCAGGCTCTAACAGTCCTGCTATTTTTTTTGTTATATGATCAAGTGCTTCATAAATAATATTAAAATACAAAATTTCTAATTTATAGCTTCGGGCAAGATCTTTTGCTTCTTTATTAGGTCTAATATTAAATCCTAACAAAATAGCCTTGGAAGCTTTTGCTAGAGTTACATCTGTTTCAGTAATTGGCCCAACTGATGATAATATAATTTTTGGTTTTATATTCTCTATTTGAATTTTTTCTATTGCATTGGCTAAGGCTTCTAAGGATCCGTTTACATCTGTTTTTAAAATAATATTGAAACTTTCCTCAGTAGTTGCCTCTCCAAAAATATCATCTTTTTTGGTTGCAGCTATTTTTTTGTCTTTTAATTCTTGTTTTCTAAACTCAACAATCTCTTCAACCTTTGAATCATCTTCTACTACAATAAAATCATCTCCTGCATTTGGAACTCCCTGATAACCAACGATTTCTACGGGTGTTGAAGGTGTAGCTTCATCAATTTGTTTTCCTGTATAATCATAAATAGCACGCACTTTACCACTGCATGCTCCACTTACAAAAAGATCACCTCTTTTCAAAGTTCCCTTGGTGATTAATACTGTTGATACTGGACCTCTTCCTTTATCTAGTCTTGACTCAATAACTACTCCAGCAGCCGATACTGTTGGATCAGATTTCAAATCTAATAATTCAGCTTGAAGTATAATTAATTCTTTAAGTTTATCTAAATTTGTTTTTTTAAGAGCAGAAATTTCTGCGCTTAATATATCTCCGCCCATTTCCTCAACTATTAACTCATGTTCTAACAATTGATTTCTGACCCTATTAGCATCCGCTCCTGGTAAATCACACTTATTGATCGCAACTATAATCGGAACTTTAGCAGCTTTAGAGTGTTGGATAGCTTCAATCGTCTGTGGTTTAATCCCATCATTAGCAGCAACAACAAGAATTACTATATCTGTAATCTTAGAGCCTCTAGCTCTCATCTCTGTGAAAGCTGCGTGACCTGGTGTGTCTATAAAAGTAATTAAATTTTTATCGCTCACTTTAGTTTGATAAGCTCCAATATGCTGTGTGATTCCACCGTGTTCAGAAGCAACTACATTCGCCTCTCTAAAAGCATCTAATAAAGAGGTTTTTCCATGATCAACATGACCCATGATAGTTACAACTGGTGGTCTTGAAACTGCATTTTTTAAATTTTTATCTTTGGAGAGAATTTCTTTAAGTAGTTTATCGGGCTCTTCATCTTTGATTATTTGATGACCAAACTCATTAACAATAAATTCTGCTGTATCCTGATCTATGCTATGATTAATAGTAACTTTTACATTTTTTTCTAAAAGAAATTTGATTACAGAACTTGCTCTTTCTGACATTCTGTTTGCCAATTCTTGAATTGTAATAACTTTAGGAACTTTTACTTGTCTTACTATTTTTTGTGCCTGACTATCAGAAGATATTGACTGTTTTTTAAACTGCTTCTCTCTTGCTCTTTTGACTGAAGCCAAGCTCCTAGCTCTACTTTCTTCCTCTTCATCCTCAGATAAAGCTTTAGTTACAGTTAGTCGATAATCTCTTTTTTTTATGGCAGATTTTTTATCAGCCTTAAGAGATAGCTCTTCCTGAATTTTTTTCTTTGCCCATTCCTTAGTTGATCTGGGCTTTTCAGCCTCGCTGACGACAGTTTTGGTTACAATTTTTTCAGAATCAATAACTATTTTTTTTTCTAAGTTATTTAGATTTGTGTTTTCTTTTTCGACAATTGTTTTTTTTCCAAATATCGCTGAAGTTTTTTGTGATGGCGCCTTATTAACTGAGCTTGGAGCACTGCCAGTAAAATTCTTTAATGTTAATTTTTTTTTCTTTTCTTTTGTGCTCATTATTTCTCACCTTAGTTCTCACTAAATATCAAAAACTTTTTTTCTTGCTCTCATAATCAAATCATCAGCATCTTTCCTAGAAATATCAAATTCTTCAAGTATACCGTCAAATTTTTCTCTTTTCCCTTTGATTTCATCATAGCCACCAATAAGTTCATCGGTGGAAAGTTCAGCAAAATCTTTAAGTGATTTAATATTATCCTCGCCTAAAATTAATAACATCCCAAGACTCAATCCTTTGTGGCTTGCAAGATCATCTTGTATGCCCAATTCCTTAACTCTTTTAGAAATTTCTTCTGCTTCTTCTTCTATAAATTCTTTAGCTCTATTCTTAAGTTCAGTAGCTGTTTCTTCATCAAAGCCCTCTATTTTTAGAAAATCCTCAACAGATGCAGATGCTATTTTGTCAATGGTTGAAAAATTTTCAGCCACCAATAATTGAGCCATGGTCGTATCAATTTCTAAGTTCTTAACTAACTTATCTGTATTTATCTTGAATTCAGATTGTCTTTTTTCCGATTCTTCTTTATCAGTTAAAATGTCAATTTCGTAATCCAAAAGCTTGGATGCCAGTCTCACATTTTGACCACGTCTACCAATTGCTTTGCTAAGATTATTTTCATCTATAACAACTTCTATTCTTCGTTCATCTTGCGCAATAACTACCTTCATAACCTCAGCAGGTGATAAAGCGCTTTTAACTAAAGATGTTGCGTCTTCTGTCCAATTAATTATATCAATTTTTTCTCCTTGAAGTTCGTTTACGATTGCTTGAACCCTGCTTCCGCGCATACCGACACAAGCACCTACAGGATCTATAGAGCTATCTTTTGACTGTACACAAATTTTAGCTCTACTCCCAGGATCTCTTGCCACTGATTTAATCGCGATTGTTCCCTCATAAATTTCTGGAACTTCTTGATAGAAAAGTTTTGCTAAAAACTGAGGATGGGCTCTTGATAAAAATATTTGAGGCCCCTTGGTTTCTCTTCTTACATCGTAGCAATAAGCTTTAATTCTATCGCCATTTTTTAAGTTTTCTCTTGGGATTAACTCTTCTCTTCTTATAATTGCTTCTGATTTTTGAAGATCAACAATAATATTTCCATACTCAGATCTTTTTACTATTCCACTTAAAATCTCACCAACTTTGTCTTTAAACTCCTCATATTGTCTATCTCTCTCAGCGTCTCTTATTTGATGCGATATAACTTGCTTGGCAGTTTGAGCGGCGATTCTCCCAAAATCAACAGGTGGAAGTTCTTCATTGATTATATCATCTAGCTTTGCTTCGCTATTTTGTTTCAACGCATCTTTAATACTAATCTCTGAGTGACTGTTCATCACCTTTTCTACTACTTTAAGTCTTCTGCCTAGCTCAATCTTTCCAGTAGAACGATCAATCTGAACATATATTTCATTTTCATTGCCATATCTCGTTTTAGCTGCCTTCTCAATTGCACTCTCCATAGAAGTAAGAACTAGATCTTTACTTATAGATTTTTCGTCTGCAACAGCATCAGCTATTCTTATTAATTCAGTACTATCAATTCTATTATTTAGCATTTTGATTTTTAGTAAAAAAAAAGGGCCTAAGCCCGTTTCTTAATTGTTAATTTGTGTGGAAATTACTCTAATAATTATAATTTTACAATAACAAAAAAATTTACATTATTTCCTAATTTTTTTGCTCTTTTAAAATATTTAGTTAAAACAAGCTCATTATTATCTAATTTTTCAATATTTATAGCAATTGTTTGCTTTACAATCTCAAGCTCTTCTAATGCCTGATTATAATAACTTTGATTATCTGTCGCAAAGTATATTTTCCCACCTGCATTAAGCCTCTCTAATAAAGTTATGATAAACTTATTTTTGAACAATCTACGCTTATAATGTTTTTTTTTTGGCCAGGGGTCAGGAAAGAGAATAAAAATTTTTTCAAAAAATATTTTTTTAAATTTTTCAAAAAAAAACTCTACTGGATGAGGATAAATTAAAATATTATTAATTTTATCTTGTACACACTTTTCAATTACACTCGCTACTCCATTTAAAAATGGATCTACTCCAATAATTAAATTATTTTTATTATACAAAGCTGTATGAAGCAGATTATGCCCCATACCAAAACCAATTTCTAAAAAAATAGGTTTAGAAATAATTATTTTACTTGGATGAAATAAATAATTATCTAAATGATTATTTAAAAATTTTTTTTTTCTTGTGAAATCTTTCGAGCTTGTAAGCGTCCAAAAAAAACTTTTTGTTTTATGATCATATTTCTTTTTTAAAGATTTCAGCTGAGTCTATTTTTTCCCAGCTAAAAGAACCGTCATTTTCAGGAACTCTTCCAAAATGACCGTAAGAAGCAGTTTTTTTATAAATTGGCTTATTTAATTGTAATTTATTTCTAATCCCTCGAGGGCTTAAATCAAAATTATTTTTTATTACTTTTGTAATTTTGTTTATTAAATTTTCATTATCTTGAAAAATATCAAGGTAAATAGATAATGGTTGCGATACTCCAATTGCATATGACAACTGAATTACGACCTTATCAACAATTCCAGATGCTACGATATTCTTTGCAAGATATCTTGCCATGTATGCTGCTGACCTATCAACTTTGGTTGGATCTTTTCCTGAAAAAGCTCCACCGCCATGTAAAGCAGCTCCACCATAAGTATCAACAATAATTTTTCTTCCTGTTAAACCCGTATCTCCATCTGGTCCACCTATTACAAATTTACCCGTTGGATTCACATAAAAATTTTCCTCTGCACAAATCCAATTTGATGGTAAAATTTTTTTTACATATGGTCTAATCATTTCTTTAACTTGATCTTGATTAATAGTTTGATCATGTTGTGTAGAAACAACTACAGAACTTACACCTACTGGTTTACTATTTTCGTATACTACAGAAATTTGACTTTTTGAATCTGGACCAAGTAGGCTTAGCTCTCCACTCTTTCTAGCTCTGGCTAATTCCTCCAAAATTTTATGAGAATACATGATGGGAGCTGGCATAAGCTCTTTAGTTTCATTACAAGCATAACCAAACATGATACCCTGGTCACCCGCACCTTCATCTTTTTCATTACCACTTGAATCTACTCCTTGAGCGATATCCGCAGATTGCTCATGGAGATAGTTAAAAAATTTAAGATTTTTCCAATGAAAGCCCTCTTGTTCATATCCAATATTTTTTATTTGTTTTCTTACATTTTGTTCTATTTCGTCTGAGCTAATTTTGGGGCCTCTAGTTTCTCCTGAGATGATAATTTTATTTGTAGTAGCTAAAGTTTCACAAGCCACGCGACTTTCATTAAATTGGGTTAAATATAAATCTAGTACTGTGTCAGAAATGATATCACATATCTTATCTGGATGACCCTCAGAAACTGACTCGCTGGTAAATATATAATCTTTATTCATTTTTTTTTTTAAACCATAAAAGAAATATAGAACTTAAAAATATTAGTAAATAAAAAACTTTATTCAAATAAACGCTAAATAGAGTCTTTTCATTCTTTTTATATACATCAACAGCAATACTTGAAGTTTCATTAAAATTTATACTTGAGTCAACTATCCCATTGGGCTTTATACTTGCGCTAATTCCCTGATTAGTGCTTCGCACAATGTGCTTACCTTCCTCAATAGCCCTAAACTGTGAATGGACAAAATGTTGGATCGTTCCAATAGATTTACCAAACCAACCATCCTCTGAAATATTTATGATAAAATCATAATTTATTTTATCTAAATTAATTTTTCCAGAAAAAATAACCTCATAACACAAAATAGGTAAAAAATTTAGACCATTCTCAATTTTGATAGGAACTCTATTTTGTCCACTTGAAAACGATCCATAACCAAATGTAATTTTCTTCAAATTTATTTTTTCAAAAAAATTATAAAATGGAATAAATTCTCCAAAAGGAACTAAATTAATTTTATCATAAGATGTAATAATTTTAGCACTGTTATTGAGTAAAAAAAAACTATTATAAAAATTTTCTCCCTTGTATTTTGTTGCTCCTAATGCAATTTGATGATTGCTTGAAAAATTATTAGCAAATAAATCTGAATATTGACTTATATCTTGAGAATTTGCAAAAACTCCTTCCGGCCAAATAAATAATGTGTTTTGATTATTATATTTTTTTGGATTGCTTAGATTTATTAATTTATCAATGTATACAGCATACCCATTATCTTTTTGTAGCTCTTCAATATTTTGATTAGGTTGCAATAGAACAATTTTAAAATTAGGTACTTTAGTTAAATTATTTTTTTTAATTGAATAAAAACCAAAATAATAATTACCAAGCAAAACTAAAAAAATTGTGGAAATAATTATAAAAGAATTTTTATAGCCAGTTCTAAAAAATACTAAAAACAAAGAACAAAATAAAATTAATGATAAAAAATTTAAAGAATAAGTTCCAATATAACTTAAAATTTGGAGACTTTCTAATGACCAACTCCAAGTATAAACAAAAAGATTCCATGGAAATCCAGTGAAAATTAAGCCTCTTATAAATTCAATAGAAGCGAAAACAGTAGAAAAAATTAAAATAAAATAAAAGGATTGAGAAATAAATTTTTTGATTAGCAAACAGCTTATTGCATAAAATAAAGCTAAAATAGCGGGTATAAAAAATAGAACTATAGGTTTTAAAATTTTTAAATTATCATCAAAATTTAACGAAAAAGATATCCAATAAAGGCTGGATATAAAGTAACCAAAACCAAATAGAAAACCAATAAAAAAAATTACTTTACCTGAAGCAATCTTTACTTAAAACAAGCAAGTGTAAGAAAAATGGAAATACTAAAAATGATAAGATTGTCAAATTATAAGGGGGTAAAGAAAATGAGAGTATTATGCCCAATAAAAAAGAAATAATTAATTTAAAATTAAATAAATAATTATTCATTCTCTAAGATCTATAAATCTTTAGAACTTTAATTTTTCTTGGATCTGCGTCCAGGATTTCAAACGAATAAATTGTATTAGTTTTAATAATTTCTCCTTTTTGGGGTACGCGATTTATAATTGAAAAAACGTATCCTCCTAAAGTATCGACATTAAGAGCATTAAAATTAAAATTAATTTTCTTTTCAAAGTCTTCTAATTCCATTTTCGCATTTGCAATAAAAGTATTTTCATTAACCTGTCTGAATTCAACCAAATCCTCGTGATCATGTTCATCTTGAATTTCACCTACGATCTCCTCAACTAAATCTTCAATTGTAACTAAGCCATCTGTTCCTCCATGCTCATCAATAACAAGAGCCATATGAAGTTTGGTTGACTGCATTTTTAATAGAATATTTAATACTGGCATTGACGGTGGAACAAAAAGTACATTTTTTAAAATACTTTTTAAGTCAAACTCTTTATCGGTCTCTTTAAAATTTAGCTTAATTAAATCTTTAATGTGAACCATTCCCAAAACATCATCTAAGTCTTTACGATAAATAGGTATTCTAGAATGAGACTCTTTTTCAATAATTTTAATCAATTCTTGATAAGAAGAATTATGTGAAGCACAAACTATCTCCGCTCTTGGAACCATAACATCTAATGCTTTTAATTTATTAATACTTAATATGTTTTCTAAAATAGTTTTTTCTTTACTAGTTAGATTAGAACTTGCATCACCATTTCTAGAACTTTCCTCAATAACATCTTGTATACTTTCTCTTAAATTATTTTGATCTTGCGATTTAAAAAGAAATCTGAATACTTTTCCTATTAAACTATCTTTTTTTTGATATCTCATATTTTAGAAATTATTTTTTTTTCTAATAAATTCATTTTTTTAAAATTTTTTTCATTGTTATGTTCATAGCCAACTAAATGCAAACATCCATGAATAAAAATTTTATTTAAATAATCTAAAAAATTTTTTTTTTGTTTGATTATATAATCATAAGACAAAGCCAAATCACCTAAATATAAATAATTATTTGTAATTTTAGTTAAAAAAAACTTTTTTTCATAATTAGGAAAAGATAATACGTCTGTGTCTTTAAAAGTTTTTCTAAATTTTTTATTTAAAATTTTCATATTTTTTTTGTCTGTTAGCAATACAGACATTTCTAAATTTTTATGATGAAATTTTTTTAAGTTACTAAAAGTGCTTTTAAAATTTTTAGATAAAATTTTTTCAATTTTTGGTACTTTAGTTTTCCATCTTCCTCCTTCAACATTAATATTAATCTTAAACATCAAAAGAATTTTTTTTGTAAGCTTCAATAATTTTACTCACAAGTGGGTGCCTTTGAACATCTTGAGCATCAAATTTAACAATTTTTACCTCTTCAATTCCACTTAAAACATTTGCCGAATTGAGCAATCCTGAAATTTTAGAATTGGGTAAGTCAATTTGTGTCGGATCCCCATTAACTACCATTGTAGTATTTTTTCCTAATCTAGTTAAAAACATTTTTATTTGTGTTTCTGTCGCATTTTGCGCCTCATCTAAGATAACAAACGAGTCTTTTAGCGTCCTTCCCCTCATAAAAGCTAATGGAGCAATTTCAATTGAACCATCTTCTATTTTTTTATTCATTTTTTCCTGACCTATAAGCTCACTTAAAGAATCATAAAGTGGAATTAAATAAGGATCAATTTTATCTTTTAAATCTCCTGGTAAAAATCCAAGGTTTTCTCCAGCTTCTACTGCTGGCCTTGATAAGATTATTTTTTTAATTTCACCTGCAATAAGTTTTTTTACTGCTACCGCAACAGGTAAAAAAGTTTTTCCTGTTCCTGCTGGTCCCAATGCATAAATAATATTATATTTTGATAAAATTTCTAAATATTTTTTTTGTTTTTCTGTTCTTGCATATACAGTTTTTCTTGGAGTTTTTATGACAAAATTATTTTCAATAGAAAAATCATCATCACTATTTTCATAATTTTTATTAAAATTATTAGACTGAATACTATAAACCGAAATTATATCATCTTCTTCAAAATCATTTTTTTCAAAAGATTTTTTTAACAAAGTCTCAATTGTTCTAACCACTATTTCTGAATTTTTTTTATTACCTTTGATTGTGATAAGATTGCCTCTTAAACTAATTTTTGTATGTGAAAGTTTTTCAAGTAAAGAAAAATTTTCATCAATAGTTCCGCTTATTTTTGCTAATAAATGGTTATTTTTTATATGAATGCTTATTAAATCTTTTTTGGTATCTAGAATTTGCAACAAATCATTTGAGATTGCCAACTTGTTCATTAATTTTTTACAGATCCAAATAAATTATTTTTATTACAAGACTCTATTATTACATCAATTTCTTCACCTGGTGTAAATTGAGATCCATTTACAAAAACAGGCTGCATGTATTGATTCCTTCCAAAAAACTGCTCACCCCTAGAAGTCAAATTCTCTAATAAAACTTTATTTTTTTTGTTAATTTCGCTTTCATGATACTTCAATTGTAGATCAAATAACTTATTCTGCAATACTTCAAGCCGATTTTGGGCAATTTCTTTGGGAATCTGCAAGTAATCTACAGCGGGAGTTCCTGGTCTTTGACTGTAAATGAAAGAGAAAGAATTTGAAAATTTCACTTTATCAATTAGATCTAAAGTGTCCTCAAAATCTTTATCGGTCTCACCAGGATATCCAACTATAAAATCACTTGAAAACTGTATATCTTTTCTGGCATTTCTAAATTTTTCAATCAGTTCTAAATAAAAATCTCTAGTATGCTTTCTGTTCATAAGTTGAAGTATTTTATTTGATCCAGATTGAACTGGTAAATGAAGTTGTGGCATGAGCTTTTCTTCATGTTTAAAAAGATTAATTAATTCATCATCAAAGTCATTGGGGTGGGATGTGGTAAATCTAATCCTTTTTAATTTTGAAATTAATGCAATCTGATTTATTAATTTTGCAAGATTAGTTTTTTCTTTATTATAACCACTAACATTTTGCCCCAGCAAAGTAATTTCTCTTGTTCCCTTGCTTACAAGTAGCGAAATTTCAGTTATTATTTGATCAGGATCTCTAGAAAATTCTGGCCCTCTTGTATAAGGAACAACGCAAAATTTACAAAATTTATCGCAACCTTCTTGAATAGTAATAAACGATGAAATTTTTGAAGATAAACTTTCGTAGTTCTTTAAAGTTTCAAATTTTTCCGATACATCTAAATCTGTGTTTAGCAGTTTATCAATATTTTTATGATAATTTTTTATTAGATCAGGTAGTTTGTGATAAGCTTGAGGACCAACAACAATATCAACGAAATCACTTTTTTCAAAAACCATGGAGGATTCTGCTTGTGCCACACATCCTGCTAAAACAAAAATTGGTTTTTGTTTTTTATTTTTAAAAATTTTTTTTATCTTTCCAATATCAGAATAAACTTTTTGAGTAGCTCTTTCTCTTATATGACAAGTGTTAAAAATAAAACAATCAGCATTTTCAATATCATTTACTTGTTTATATTCGATAGACGTCATTAAGTCAGAAATACGATTTGAGTCATATTCATTCATTTGACAACCGAAAGTTTTTATAACAAAATTTTTAGACAATTATTTTTTCTTTTTTTTGCAATACAATTCTAATCGATGATCAACAAGATCAAAGCCAAGCTTGTTTGCAATTTTTTTTTTTAATTTTTCAATTTCCTCATCCACAAATTCAATAATTTCACCACTGGTAATGTCAATTAAATGGTCATGATGTGTTTCTGTTACTGCTTCGTATCTTGATTTTCCTTCTTTGAATTCATGCTTATCAATTATATTTGCTTCTTCCAAAAGTTTAACTGTTCGATAAACAGTGGCAATACTAATTTTTTTATCAATTATAATAGCTCTCTTATGTAACTCGTCCACATCAGGATGAAATTTGGTATCCATGATTGTTTCTTCTAATAATTTAACAATTATTTTTCTCTGGTCTGTAAGTCTCAATCCTTTATCTAAACATTTTTTTTCAAGATTGACCGCAAAAGGAGACGTTTTTTTATTATTAAGCATATATTTAATACTTTGGAGTTATATTTTTTTCTATAAAAATTTTTTTTTGCAAAAGGATTTCAATATCATCAATATTATAATCAAAGCTAACTAAATTATTGTTAAAAGTACCATTGTATTTGAAATTGGACACTACTTTTTTTTTAAACAAAATGTCTTTAAATTCCTCAATTTTTAAAACTTTATTAGAATTTAGATTTATAAATTTATTTCCAATGGACAGAATAGTTAAATTTTTCAATTTTCTATTAGCGCAAAAAATCTTGCTAATTGATTTATTTGTATACCCAAGAAGTTTAATTCCAAAAATAATAGAAAAAATTTTTAGACTAGATAGTATATTTCTAATACTTGCATAACTACCGGGACCAAGATTAACAAGCATCAGGTCTATTTGTAAAAAATTAATTTCATTCTTTGCTAATATTTTTTGGAAATCTTGTGGAAAATTATCACTTTTATAATAGTTTTTGATACGAATTGTTTTCTTCTTTTGAAGATTTGATGTAATAACTAATGAGTTAAGAGTTGAATCGATTGATATAAATTTTAGCATGTTTACAAAATTCATTATCTACATATTTCTTTTTTATATAACTTTCCATCCTTTAAAACTGTGGGCAGATCAAACAAAAGAGCCTGGTATTATTGCTTTAATGTATCATAGATTTGAAGAAAATAAGTACCCAACCACAAATATTAGATTGCTTGATTTTAAGAAACAAATTGACTTTATAAAAAAAGAAAAATTAAATTTTATTGATATCATTGAACTAAAAAAAATATTAATAGAAAAGAAAGAGTATAAAGATAAAAAAATATTACTAACTATAGATGACGCTTTTAAGTCTTTTTATAAAAATGCCTGGCCAATTTTAAAAGAAAATAAGATTCCATTTATACTTTTTGTCAACACCAGAGAAATTAATGTAAATCATCCAAATTATATGAATTGGGACCAAATAAGGGAAATACATAATTCTAAAATTGGCGTTATAGGAGCACATAGTTATAGTCATGATTATTTAGTCAAATTGAACATTGAAGATTTAAAAAAAGATATCAAGCAGTCAAATGATGATTATTTGAAAGAATTAGGATCTGTCCCTGAAATATTTTCTTATCCATTTGGAGAATATAGCTTTGATATAAAGCAAATTATCAAAAATTTTGGATATATCATGGCTTTCGGTCAGCATTCTGGGGTTGTTCATAAAAAAGAAGATTTATTTGAACTTCCTAGATTTCCAATAAATGAAGATTATGGAAAAATGGATAGATTTAATTTTATTATGAACACAGGCCCACTACCATTCAAATTTTTTAAACCAGAAAATAAATTAATAAATGACAATAATCCCCCAAATATTGAAATAGAGTTTGAGAATAGCGTTAAAAATATAAATTGTTTCACAAACGAGGGTGGAAAATGGAAAAATAGTGAAATTACTTATTTAGAAGAAAACTGGATTAGAGTTCTTTTGAAAGATGAGTTCAAACCAAGAAGAGGAAAAATTAATTGCACAATTAAACTTGACGATGGAAGCTGGGGTTGGCTTGGAAGACAGTTTGTGATTAATGATTAAACTATATTTGGTTTTTTCTTCCTAGATAAAATTGAATCATCAAAATCAGTCAATGAGTTTTGTTGAATAATTTTTTGTAATCTATCTGCATATTCATATCCAATTTCTGAATATTTATCTAAAAATTTTGCCAACTCTAAACCTGAAATTTTATTCTTTTTATTTCTTTGTTCAGCACGAGCTTCTCTAAATTCTTTATAAGAGGCATGTGTATTAAGATTTTTTTTATAAGCTGAAATAGATGCTCGAATTATTTTAAAGCTTTTTACTTCAAAATTTGACTGCTCATCTCTTTCAAGCGGCACCATACCTTTCCCTTTTTGCCATGTCCGCACCCCAAACAAAGAGTTACCTTCCATCGCAAATCTTGAAGTTCCCCAGCCACTTTCATATGCAGCCTGAGCTAAAGCAATCGAAGGGGGGATTATATCCATTTTAACTTTGAGTTCCTCAATATTTTTATTGCTTACCTTATATTCGGTAAATTTTTTATCTAACCATTGAGATTCTTCTGGGGTTATGTTTTTTTCTCTCAAAATTTGATTTAAAAAATCTCTATCCTCATCAATTTGATTATTTTCATAAATAATTAAGGGAAGAATTACTTTTATAAAAAGTTTTTTTCTATCTGTAATATTATCAATCTTATCAATTCCTGTTGGAAGTTTAGATAAAAAAATAGGCTCGACCGCTTTTCCGTCTCTAATATCTTTTAAATTATAATTTTCTTCTTCAAACAAACTAATTACTGTTCTTGCATCAATATTATTTCCAAAACCTAATATCTGTTTATCCGAAAAATTGGCTTCATTTTCATTTATTTTAGAATTGGATAGATTTTGATTTCTATTAAACAAATTTTGATCAATCACTAAAACATCTTCCTTCAAGTAATTATTAACAATAAGAGACTTATCTCCATTAATTTGGGCAACATTTGTATTTTCATATCCTGAGCGGAACAGTAACATAAAAATAAAAATTGTTACGACGCTACCTTTGGCATATGACAAACTATAATGTTGTCTCAAACGATAATCTAATTTTTTTTTTGAACGTCCTACAATCTGATTATTAAATTTTTCAAAAATATTAATGTAACGTAAAAAATTAGCTAAACCGATACTAACCTTAACAATAAGTTTGCTGATTTTTAATGCTATATTTTTTTTTAAAATCAAAAAAATTTAATTGAATCATTTATTCTAATCTAAATTTACCGCAGTTACAGAGTTTACCTCAGGAACATAATGTTTTATCATACGCTCTACACCTTGTTTCAATGTAACTACTGAACTAGGACAGCCAGCACAGCTGCCCTTAAGCATAACTTCTGCTACCCCGTCTTTATAAGATTTTAATTGAATATCACCACCGTCCATAGCAACAGCAGGTCTGATCTTTTCATTTAAAACCTCTTCTATTCTTTGAGAAATTTCGTCTTTAAATTGATTAGTTTTTTGAAAAGAAAGTTTTTTGAAATTAGGACCTACCTCTTTTTGCAAAATTTCAATTATGGTTTGACTTATTTCATTCCAATTTTCTTTTATATTTTTTTTAATTGTTATAAAATCTTTATCAATATAAATTAGTTCAGCAAGACCAGTTTCCCAAATTTTTTTAGCAAAAATAATTTCTTCGCAATCTGTATGCGATTTAATTTCTTTTGATCCAGATTCAACAATATCAAAATCAAATACAAATTTTTTTGACTCTGGATTTGGAGTATCGATAATATTAATCATAATTATTTTTATATAGGCTATATCATTTTATCTTAATTAAACTTGAAGATAAACTTACTTATTAAGCAATTAAATCAATGTCTTTTTCACTTAATGAACCTGGTACTATCACAATAGGTATGGATAAATCTTTAATTTTTTTACCTGTTAAGCTTGTAATTAATGGTCCTGGATTTTCATTATTTGCTGATGAAGCCAAAACCAAAAAACGTATATTGGAATCTTCTTTTACTAACTTTAATAACTCTTCTGAACGATCCCCAATCTTAATTATTATTTCACTTTCTATATTAAATCTTTTTTTAATTTTTTGAGACCATCCTCTACAAATTTTTTTTGCCTCACTTGTGGCCTCCTGTTCAATTAAATTCTCAATTCTTGCCCATTGGGCGTCTATAGCTGGGTCTACAATATATAAGAGTGATAATTTTCCTTCAGTATGAATAGCTCTATTTGCAGCAAAATAAATAGCGTTTTTTAATTCATCGCTATCATCTACTACTACTAAAAATTTTTTTTTCACTCCGACAATCCTACAATCTTTTTTATTTCTTTTAAATTGTTACTTGCAACTAAATTGGCTTTATTTCTTCCTTCTTCAAGAATTTTTAATAAAAAATCTTTATTAGATTTTAGCTTTTGCATTTCTCTTCCTATTGGACAAATTTTTTCTATTAATAACTGAATTAACTCTTTTTTAAAATCAGAAAAAGTTTTTCCATCCCAGCTATTTATAATTTCTGCTGATTTTTTATTACTTAGAGCTGCAAAAATATTAATTAAATTTCTAGCCTCGGGTCTATTTTTTCCATTTAAAATTTCAATATTTATTGGATCACTATCGGTTTTTGCTTTTTGGATTTTTTTTGAAATTAGGTCTTCATCATCACTCAGGTTGATTCTGGATAAATCCGATTCTTCTGACTTGCTCATTTTTTGAGTCCCGTTTCTTAGGCTCATCACTCGAGATATCTCTTCTGGAATTATAGGTTCTGGAGTTACAAAGAAATCTTTTACATTAAAATCATTATTAAATTTGACCGCTATATCTCTACAAAGTTCAAGGTGTTGTTTTTGATCCTCGCCTACAGGAACGTGTGTTGCTTTGTAAAGCAGTATATCTGCAGCCATCAACACTGGGTAAGTATACAAGCCCACGCTAGCTTTTTCTTTGTTGCTACCTGCTTTTTCTTTAAATTGAGTCATTCTATTTATCCAACCAATTCTAGCAACACAGTTAAAAATCCATGCCAACTCCGCATGAGCACCTACAGATGATTGAATAAAAATTGTATTCTTGTTAGGGTCGATACCCGAAGCTAGAAATGCTGCTGCAGTATCAATTATATTGTCTTTTAAAATTTTTGGATCATGCCTGACTGTAATCGCATGCATGTCAGCAAGCATGAAAAAACAATCAAATTTTTTTTGCAGAGCTACAAAGTTATTTATTGCACCTAAATAATTACCAAGGTGAAGATTCCCCGTTGGCTGAATCCCTGATAAAATTCTATTATTTATTTGGCTCATAATTTTCTAGTTTAAAATCCTTAATACTAAAAGATTTACAAATTATTGAAAGTACAAAGTAAATTAAGGTAGAACTTGTTAATATTACTAATAAATTTCCAATTTTTTTGGAGTAACCATCACTTACTACAAAATCAAATTCTGGTGTCAAAAGATAAATAAAAAACCCCATAATAATTGAACATAAAATAATTTTAAAAATTCTAATTTTAAAAATTGTATCAAATTTATGTAAATTATCTTTTAGTAAAAAAAATTGATAAATTAAAACTCCTAGCCAACAAGAAACTGTAGTGCCAAGAGCGATAGAAATAAATCCTAAAAGAGAAAATAAACTCAAACTTATAGTTATATTTGCCACAACAGTTAAAAGGGAAATATAAAAAGGAAACTTTGTATCACCTCTTGCAAAATAAAAATTTGAATATATTTTTAATAAAGAAAAAGCTGGAAGCCCGAATCCAAAAATATAAAGAGCTCTTGAAGTTTGATAAACACTATCATTATCAAAAGATCCATAACCAAAAAGTGTAGAAATAATTGGCTCAGCAATCATTATAATTCCAATAGTTGCGGGCAAAGATAAGAATAATGACAATTCTATTGATCTATTTTGTAAAAAAAAACTTTTTTCATCATTTTTTTGAAAAACTTCTTTTGATAAAGAAGGTAAAATAACTGTGCCAACAGCAATTCCAGTGATTGCTAAAGGCAATTGGTAAATTCTATCAGCATAATATAAGTAAGAAACAGCACTAGCCTCAAAAGATGCAATAACAGTTCCAATTAAAATATTTATTTGCATTACTCCTGAAGAAAAAATACTCGGAACAAGCTTTTTAAAAAATTGACTAGTTTCGATTGAAAATTTTATATTAAATTTCAAAACTGGCTTAAAATATTTTTTTGTATAAAAAATAAGAAATAATAATTGAACTAATCCGGCTATACTTACAGCCCAAGCCATATAAACAACAATCTGCTCATCAAAAAAAGCTGCAAACAAAATCGACCCTATAAGCATTAAATTTAAAATAATAGGAGTTGCTGCAGCTACTGCAAATTTTCCTTTTGTATTTAAAATTGCAGAATAAAATGATGATAAAGATACAAAAAGCAAAAATGGAAAAATGATCCGGCTAAGCGAAACAGCGAGCTCATATTTTTCTTTATCACCTGAAAAACCTGGAGATATTAAATAAATAACTCCACCCATAAAAATTTCAGCGAAACAAACTAATATAAATAAAATTAAAACTAAAAAATTAAAAATTGAATTAGAAAATTCAAAAGACTTATTCTCAATATCAAGCTTGGAGTATTGTGGAACAAAAGCAGAATTAAAAGATCCCTCTGCGAATAACCTTCTAAACGTATTGGGCAGTCTAAAGGCTACAAAAAACGCATCTGCTATTGGCCCGGTTCCAAGAAACATTGCTATTAAAATATCTCTTAAATAACCAAGAATTCTACTTAATAATGTCAAAAATCCGAACGAACTAACCGACGATAAAATATTCATTTTTTTTAATATTTCTGTTGTTTTACAATCTTAATGTTCTAAATTCCCTCCTACAAATAAAAATTGACTTTTTAATGTACAGAATAAAACTTAATGACAAATAAAAATCCAAATAAAAAATATACAGATAAAGAAGCTTTAGATTTTCATATTGAAGGCAAACCAGGAAAAATAGAGATAATATCATCTAAAAATCTCTCTACGCAAAGAGATTTGGCTTTGGCTTACTCTCCTGGAGTTGCGGTTCCTTGTATTGAAATTGGAAAAAATCCTGAAACAGCATACGATTATACAAGTAAAGGAAATTTAGTCGCCGTAATTAGTAACGGAACAGCAATATTGGGTTTGGGTGATTTAGGTGCACTTGCTTCCAAACCTGTTATGGAAGGAAAATCAGTTTTATTTAAAAGATTCGCAGACATAGACTCAATAGATATTGAAGTTGATTCAAAAAATGCAGAGGAAATTATTAATGTTATATCAAAAATTGCCGTTTCGTTTGGAGGGATAAATTTAGAAGATATTGCTGCACCAGACTGTTTTATTATTGAACAAAAATTAAAAGAGCTTGTAGATATTCCAATTTTTCATGACGATCAGCACGGGACTGCCATAATTACCACAGCAGGATTAATCAATGCATTGGATATTTCTGGAAAATCAATCAAAGATGTAAAAATTGTAGTTAATGGTGCAGGTGCATCAGCAATTGCTTGTACGGAGCTTTTTAAAAACAGTGGTGTTCCAAACGAGAACGTGATTATGCTGGACAGAAAAGGTGTTATTTATAGAGGAAGAACGGAAGGCATGGATCAATGGAAATCGAAACATGCTGTTGAAACAAAAAAAAGAACTTTATCAGAAGCAATTGAAGGTGCTGATGTTTTTTTAGGCTTGTCAGCTAAAGATGTTTTAACCAAAGATATGGTAAAATCGATGGCAAAAAATCCAATTATTTTTGCTTGTGCAAATCCTGATCCAGAAATTAAACCAGAGTTAGTTCAGGAAGTAAGAGATGATGCAATTATAGCTACTGGAAGATCAGATTATCCAAATCAAGTAAACAATTTGATTGGCTTTCCATATATTTTTAGAGGAGCTTTGGATGTTCGAGCAAAAGAAATCAATGAAGAAATGAAAGTTGCTGCTGCGCATGCTATTGCAAAACTTGCAAGGGACAATGTTCCTGACGAAGTTGTGGCCGCATATGGGGGTGAACGACCAGTTTACGGAAGAGAATATATAATTCCTTCAACTTTTGATCCAAGATTAATCACTGTAATTCCCATGGCAGTTGCGAAAGCGGCAATGGATAGTGGTGTAGCTAGAAAACCAATTGAAGATTTTGATAAATATGAAAATCAACTAGCTTCTAGACTTGACCAATCTATGAACTTTATGAAAGCGATAAATACTACTATCAAAGGTAAGAAAAAAAGAGTGGTTTTTGCGGAAGGAGAGGATGCAGAAACACTTAAAGCCGCTGTTGCTTTTAAAAATAGTGGATTAGGCGAACCTGTACTTATTGCAAATGAAGAAAAGTTAAAAGAAACTTTTAAGCAAATAGGATTAGATGAAAACTATAAAATAGAAATCTCTAATTCATCAGATAAGGCTAGAAGTGAAGAATATGTTAAATTTTTATACAACAAACTTCAGAGAAAAGGAGTTCTAGAGGCTGATTGTAATAAGCTTGTAAAAACCGATAGAGCTACCTGGGGATCGTGCATGGTTTCATGTGGTCATGCAGATGCATTAGTTACAGGTAATACTAGACATTATGCTGCAACTGTAGAAAAGTTAATGCTATCAGTAGGAGCGCGGGAAAATGAACTGGTATTTGGAATGTGTATTTTTGTTCAACAAGGAAAAACCATCATTATTGCAGATACAAATGTAATTGAATATCCAGACTCAGAACAACTAGCACAAATGGCAATGTCTTCAGCGAGAGTAGCTAGACTACTGGGTCTTGATCCTAAAGTTGCCTTTTTATCACATTCGACTTTTGGTCAGCCAGAAACTGATAGAACAAAACGTGTCGCCAAAGCCGTAGAAATTTTAAAAAATAAAAAGGCAGATTTTATTTTTGATGGAGAGATGCAACCAGATGTTGCTTTAAATAAAAAATACCAATCTACTTACCCTTTTTCAGAATTAGTTGGTAATGCAAATATTTTAATTATGCCATCAATTCATGCTGCTGCAATTTCTATAAAATTATTGAAAGAATTAAGTAGAGGAAAAGTAATTGGACCAATGCTGATAGGACTAGCTCAGCCAATTGAAGTTGCTCCTTTAAGATCTACAAGTTATGAAATTTTAAATTTAGCTTCAATAGCTGCTTATTCTGCTGAGACTATAAAATATTAATTTTATCTTTTATTTTTTGAAAGATCATCTACTAAAAAAATACTAGGATCTACTTTTTTTACATCCTTAATTAAAGAGGCTTCATTCATAACCTCTCTTCTTTCTGACTCATTTGCAGCAATTCCAAAAATAAACATAACCTGATTTACAGTATTTATATTATAATTTACTGAAGCAATTTTTTTATTAGCCAACATAGCAACTTTCATTTGTGAAGTAATTAAAAGATCTTTAGAATAATCTTTAAGTGAAAACTTATCTCTAACTTCAATATTATTTTTTACAGATCGTGCGCCTTCCGTCTTCCAAGCTAATTTAGTCATTAAAATTTTTTCATCTACTTTGTCTACTTTGCCAGTTAAAAAAATATGACCATCAATCACTTTTGATGATATGTCTAAAACATATTTTTTATCTATTTGTGCCGTTCTCAATAAAATAGATTTTTGCATAATAGAATCGTCGATCTGAGTTCCGAGTGTCCTTGGGTCAGTATAAATACTCACTCCAGTGCCAAGAACACCTTCTGAGCTTACCCCCACACATCCTGTTAGAATTAAAAAAGAGAAGATAGTAATAATTATTTTTTTCATTTGTTTAAATCTATAATGCTTTGATAAATAATTTTTTTACTCATTTTAAACTTTACAGCAAGATATTCTGCAATATCTTTCGAAGACATTTTATTAAGCAATAACTTTATTTCATTTTTAAGATCAATATTACTAACAGCAGAATCTACTAATTTGTTATCAATAACAAGTGTTATTTCACCCTTAAAATCATCTTTCGATATTATTTTTATTAATTCGTCTGCAGTTCCTGATAGATAAGTTTCGTGCAATTTTGTAATTTCTCTGGCAATAAATATTTGTTTATCTCTAAAAAATAATAAAAATTGATTAAGATATTTTTTAAGATCTCTTGCTGGTAAATATAATACTATACTAGAATTTATTTTTGATAAAATCTCTAATTCCTTATCTCTCTCATTATTTTTTTTAGACAAAAAACCATAAAAATAAAATTTTGTATCAAAGCCTGATACTGAAATCGCAGCTATAGTTGCCGAAGGTCCTGGAATTGGGATAACTTGAATACCTAAATTACGGGCTGATTTGATTAAAAACTCACCCGGATCTGATATTAATGGAGTTCCGGCATCAGAAATTAAAGAAATACTTTTTCCATTTCTAATATCATTAAAGATTTCATCACAATTTTTTTTTTCATTAAATTTATGAAAAGAAATTAACTTATTTTTAATATTATAAAAATTTAAAAGCTTTAATGAATGCCTAGTATCTTCGCATAAAATATAATCACTTTTTTTTAATACTTCTATAGCTCTAAATGTTATATCAGATAAATTTCCAATGGGTGTAGAAACCACATATATAGCAGGACTAAGTTGATTGTTTTTTTTATTTTGCAACATATAATCTAGATTAATATCATATTTTAATGAAAAAAATTTTAACTAAATTTTTTTTACTTTCTTTCTTTTTGTTAAATTTAACATTTATGGCTGAAAGTAAAAATCAATCTCTTCGAATTGCTGCTATTTTACCTCTCTCAGGTGATTATGAGGAGATAGGAAAAAAAATATTAAAAACATTTGAATTAACAATATTTGAATTGTCAAATGCAAACATAAGTCTTTTGCCATTCGATAACAAAAGCACTAAATCTGGAACCAAATTTGCTTTTCAAGAGTTGCAAAATCAAAAGATAGACATCGTAATTGGTCCAGTTTTTATGGAAAATTTATTGAGCATTACTAACGATGAAAATTTTTCTAAGTATATTTTTATTTCTCTTAGCAATAATAACATTACCCTTCCTAAAAACGTTATTTCATTTGGAATAAACATTGATAGTCAAATCGCAGCTTTAAAACTTATTTTAAACGAAAAAAAAACAAAAATATTTTTTTCTGATAACAGCTTATTTTCAAAAATTTTTTTAAAAAAGATAGAAGATTTAAAAATTCCCATAAAATCGAAATATCACTTTTCTAACTTTGATGAAATGAATGAAAAATCGAAAATTGCTACTTCATATTATTACCGAAATAAAAAATTAAAAGATCTTATCAGTGAAACAAAAAATTCCACAAATCCTAACGATATAGAAAAATTAAAAATTTTAGAAAAATTAGATACGATAGGAGGCGTTAACTACCAGCAAGTAATTGTACCTGCTTTTGATGATGATTTGATAAGTATTATTTCTTTTTTTGATTACTATGATGTTAACTATAAAGATGCAACTTTTGTAACACTTAATCAATGGTTCAATAAAAAAATTTTAAATGAACCGTCTTTGCAAAATATTATCTTTCCATCTATTAGTTATAAAAACTTTAAAGAACTAAATAATAAATTATTAGATAATTATAACTTAGAAGTTTCAAATATTGAAATTTTAGCCTATGACACTATTCCTCTCCTGGCATCTTTATGGTTTGACAAAAATGAAAATTTTTTTGCAATCGAGGATTTTGTAGGAAAAGAATTTCGTGGAAAAAGTGGTATTTTTAAAATCAATAATTTAAATTTTGCCGAAAGAAACTTGGAACTATATCAAGTAAAAAATGGTGAATTTATAAAAATTAATTAAAATTAAAATATTTTTTTATTTTTTTAAATGCATTAGATCTGTGAGAAATTTGATTTTTGTACTTAGGTGATAATTCACCGAAAGTTTTCTTCTCTCCTTTTGCTGTAAAAATAGGGTCATAACCAAAGCCTCGGGTACCTCTTGAAGGAAAATCAACTCTGCCATAAATCTTACCCTCAAACTCAAAAGATTTCCCAGTTGGAAATCCTATCGACAAACAACAGGTAAAATTTGCGTTCGAATAGTTTAATTTTTTTTTCATTAGTAATTTTTTTACCTTTTCAATTGCCTTGCTAAAATCCTTATTTTTACCGGCCCATCTTGCTGAATAAATTCCTGGTTGATTACCAAGTTTCTGAACTTCAAGTCCAGAGTCGTCTGAAATTGAAATTAATCCGGTTTTAACAGAGCAGTATAAAGATTTAATTTTAGCATTTCCTTTAAACGTTTTGGCTGTTTCTTTTGGCTCTCTAAGACCAAAGTCTTTGGGTCTAAAACATCTAATTGTTTTGGGCAGCAACTCCTTTATTTCCTTGAATTTTCCAGGATTATTCGTTGCAATCAGTATAGACTTTATTTTTTTTAATTCTTTTAATTTATTCACTTAACGCTTTTTTTTGTATCGAAATAATTTCTTGGATAGATTTTTGTGAATATTTTAACATCTCTAAAAATTCATTTTCACTACATGTTGTTTTTTCACCTGTTAACTGTAGTTCAATAATTTGATTTTTATCATTCATTACATAATTAGAGTCTATATCAGCCTTACTATCCTCATTATAATCAAGATCCATCAATATTTCTCCATTGACAATTCCACAGCTAATTGCAGCAATATAATTTTTAATAGGATTTTGATTAATAAGTTTTTTTTTTATCATAACATCTATACATTTTTTTAAAGCAACAAAGCCACCCGTAATAGATGCAGTTCTAGTTCCCCCATCTGCTTGGAGCACATCACAATCAATCGTAATAAGGTACTCTCCTAGCAAATCAAGATCAGCACTAGCCCTTAATGATCGACCGATTAATCTTTGAATTTCTGATGTTCTGCCTCCAATTTTTCCACTGCTTGCCTCTCTTCGCATTCTTTCATGCGTAGACCTTGGAAGCATTCCATATTCTGCGGTAATCCAGCCTTTTCCAGAACCCTTGAGCCATCTTGGAACTTTGTCCTCAATAGATGCAGTGCAAACCACATGAGTATCTCCCGCTTTAATTAAGCAGGATGCATCGGCATTTTTTATATAATCTGTAATAATTTCAATTTTTCTTAATTCTAAATTTTTTCTATTATTTCTCATAATTTACTCTTGGAATTTAATTTTTAGTTACTATATATGCTTGCATTATAAGTAATAAAATAAATGAATACAGAAGAAAAAAAAGAAAATACTGAATTCGAAAAAAATTCAACGGATAATAATCCCGATGATAATGCAGATAATAATGATCAAGCTTCACCAAATCTTAGTGAAAATAGTGAAGATGATTACAAAAAACTAGAAAAAACAATTGCTGAATTAACTGATCGATCGTTAAGATTACTAGCTGAAAATCAAAATTTAAGAAAAAATCATGAAAAAGAAAAAGAAGATATTTTAAAATATGGGTCTTTTAATTTTGCATCCCAAATACTTAGCCTTACCGATAACTTAGATAGAGCTTTTGCTATTTTCAAAAACAATGAAAAATTTAAAGATAAAGATTTTTTAGAGATAACAAGTGGAATAGAGTTAATAGAAAAAGAGCTCAATACGACTTTAGAAAAAAATAATATCAATTATATTGACTGTCTTAACAAAAAATTTGACCCTAATTTTCACCAAGCGTTAAGTGAAATTGAAAGTGACAAAGAACCAGGTACAATTGTCCAAGAAATTCAAAAAGGCTATCTTTTACACGACAGACTATTGAGACCTTCCTTAGTAAACATAGCAAAATCAGCTAAAAAAGCATAAAAAATAAATTCGCTACAGAGGTTGTAATCCTAAAAATATCCCCCATATCAAATTAACAATTAAGAAAAGTTATAGAAAAGGATTTTATATTATGTCAAAAATTATAGGAATTGATCTAGGTACAACAAATTCATGTGTAGCCGTAATGGACGGTGCTACACCTAAAGTTTTAGAAAATTTAGAGGGTGCAAGAACTACTCCTTCAGTTGTAGCATTTACAGACAGTGAGGAAAAATTAGTAGGAATGTCTGCAAAGAGACAAGGTGTGACTAATGCAGAAAATACTTTTTTTGCTGTAAAAAGATTAATTGGAAGAAAATTTGATGGAGAAGCTGTAAGAAAAGACATTAAAGGACTGCCATACAAAATAATTAAAGCAGACAATGGGGATGCTTGGGTTGAAAGCAGAGGAAAAAAATATTCACCAAGTCAAATCTCAGCTTTTGTTTTACAGAAAATGAAAGAAACTGCTGAAAAATATTTAGGAGCGGAAGTGAAAGAAGCTGTAATAACAGTCCCTGCATATTTTAACGATTCTCAAAGACAGGCTACTAAAGATGCAGGAAAAATTGCGGGCTTAGATGTAAAAAGAATTATCAATGAGCCAACTGCTGCGGCTTTAGCTTATGGACTAGACAAAAAAAATGCAAAAACAGTTGCCGTATATGATTTAGGAGGAGGAACGTTTGACGTTTCTATTTTAGAATTAGGTGATGGGGTGTTCGAAGTTAAATCAACAAACGGTGACACTACACTTGGGGGTGAAGATTTCGATGCTCATATAGTCGATTACCTTGCTGGAGAATTTAAAAAGGATAATGCTATTGATCTTAAGCAAGACAAGCTTGCTCTTCAAAGACTAAGGGAAGCTGCTGAAAAGGCGAAAATTGAATTATCCTCAGCTACACAAACAGAAATAAACTTACCTTTTATCACTGCTGATAAAACAGGGCCAAAACATTTAAATTTAAAACTAACAAGGGCTAAATTAGAATCAATTGTTGCAAGCTTAATTGAAAGGACAATTGCGCCTTGCAAAACTGCTTTAAAAGATGCAGGACTAAGCGCCGGTGAAATTGGCGAAGTAATTCTTGTTGGAGGAATGACAAGAATGCCAAAAGTTGCAGAAACTGTCAAAAACTTTTTTGGCAAAGAACCAAACAAAAGCGTGAATCCTGATGAAGTGGTTGCGATGGGTGCTGCTATTCAAGCGGGTGTTCTTCAAGGAGATGTAAAAGATGTTTTGTTATTAGATGTTACTCCTTTATCTCTAGGAATCGAAACCTTGGGTGGAGTTGCAACTAAATTAATTGAAAAAAACACAACAATACCAACTAAAAAAAGCCAAGTGTTTTCTACTGCGGAAAATAATCAACCTGCCGTATCAATAAGAGTGGTTCAGGGAGAAAGAGAAATGGCAGCTGATAACAAATTGCTTGGTAACTTTGAACTAACAGGAATTGCACCTGCACCAAGAGGCGTTCCTCAAATTGAAGTAACTTTTGATATTGATGCCAATGGTATTGTAAATGTATCCGCAAAAGACAAAGGAACTGGTAAAGAACAAAAGATTCAGATCCAAGCTTCTGGTGGTCTAACTGATGCCGAAATCGAGCAAATGATCAAAGACGCTGAGGCAAATAAAGAATCCGATAAGAAAAAAAGAGAAGAGATTGATGCAAAAAATAGTGCTGATAGTTTAGTGGCTTCTACTGAACAAAGTTTAAAAGAACATGGTGATAAAATTTCTGCTGAAGATAAAAAAGCTATTGAAACTGATCTACAGTCTTTAAAAGACGCCATAAAAGCTGATAATGTTGAAGATATAAAAACAAAGACCCAATCTTTAATGCAATCTTCAATGAAAATGGGAGAGGCAATTTATAAAGCTCAACAGGCAAAACCGGAAGGTGGGGCAGAAAACAAAAATACATCTGATGAAAAAAAAGAAGATGTTGTTGATGCTGAGTTTGAAGAAGTTAAAGACGATAAAAAAGATAGTGCTTAATTATTAATTAAGCAGTAGATAGGAGCATGGCTAAAGCTGACTATTACGAAACATTAGGAGTTTCTAAAAATGCTTCTAAAGAAGAAATAAAATCTGCTTATAGAAAACAAGCAATGAAATATCATCCGGACAGAAATCCGGGAGATAAAACTGCGGAATCAAAATTTAAAGAAGCTTCTGAGGCTTACCAAGTACTTTCGGACTCTCAAAAAAAATCTAATTACGACCAATTTGGCCATGCTGCTTTTGAAAATGGAGGCGGCGGTCGAGGTGGATTTGGTGGGTTTGAAGATTTTGGTGGTTTTGATTCTGGATCTTTTTCTAGTATTTTTGATGACTTTTTTGGCGATTTTACCGGAGGTGGAAGAAGAAGATCTTCATCTAGATCTAAAAGAGGTTCAGATTTAAAAATTAATATTGAAGTTACTTTAGAAGAAGCCTATCAGGGTAAAAAACAAACTTTTAATGTTCCAACTTCTGAAAAGTGTTCTGATTGTTCAGGAAGTGGGGCGGCTTCGGGATCCAAGCCTAAAACTTGTGATACTTGTGATGGACATGGACAAGTAAGGGCTCAACAAGGTTTTTTTACTTTACAACAAACATGCCCTGATTGCGCAGGTGAAGGAAAAGTTATTTCCAATCCTTGCAAAACATGTAGAGGAGCCGGAACTAATAAAGTGAACAAAACACTATCAATTCAAATTCCTAAGGGGGTTGATGATGGAACTCAAATGCGTCTTGCTGGCAAAGGCGAAGCTGGACCTAGAGGTGGAACCCAGGGTGATTTATATGTTTATATTTCTTTAAAAAAACATCCAATTTTCAAAAGATCAGAAGAAAATTTATACTTTGAATTACCTGTTTCTATAGCTGATGCAGCACTTGGAACAACAATTGAAATTCCAACCATAGATGGATTAAGGTCTAAAGTAAAAATTCCTCCTGGAACACAAACCGGAAAGCAACTTAGATTAAAAGATAAAGGAATGCCGGGGCTAAGAGGAGGTGGTTTTGGTGATTTGTATTTACAAATAAAAGTAGAGATCCCAGTTAATTTAAATAAAGAACAAAAAATACTGCTTGAAAAATTTAAAGAATTAGAAGACTCTAAAAATAACCCAGAAAATGAATCTTTTTTTAAAAAAGCTAAAAACTTTTGGGATAATTTAAATTAATGAAAAAAATTAAAATTACAATTAGTGGTGGCCTTGGCAGAATGGGCTCTTTACTTATAAAAAAAACGCTCCAAGACAAAAATCTATCGCTTGAAAGCGTAACTGAACAAAAAGAAATAAAAAAAAATGGAATCTACTTCAAAAAAAACTCAACAGAATCTCTTAAAAATACCAATGTTATTATTGATTTTACAAGACCAGCGTGTACGTCTGAAATTATTAAAATAGCAACAAAGCTTAAAAAAAAAGTAATCATTGGGACTACAGGTTTTAGTAAAAAACAACAGAGTGAAATTATCAAAGCCTCTAAAAAAATTCCTATTCTTCAATCTGGAAATATGAGTCTAGGAATTAACCTCCTTCAGTATTTGTCTGGTATTTTGTCAAAAAAAATAATTAAAGGATATCAAATGGAGGTTCATGATGCTCATCATAAAATGAAAGTTGACTACCCTTCTGGTACAGCGCTCATGTTAGCTAATGCGGTAGCTAAAGGCCAAGGCAAAAATTTAGATCAAATTACAGGAAATATTTTTTTAAACAAAGGAGGAAAGGGCAAAACTGGGAAAATAAATTTTTTTATTAAAAGAAAAGGAAAAATCCCTGGTACGCATTCTGTTATTTTTCAAACACCAAAAGAAACTATTGAATTAAAGCATATTTCAAAATCAAGAGATTTATTTGCAGATGGGGCTATTAATGCAGCAAAGTGGTTAGCAAATAAAAAACCAGGATTATATAATATGCATGATGTGCTTAAAATTAAATAAGTGAATATTCAAACTAACAGCATTTTAAGTAGACTATCCAAAGTTATTAAAAACCCTAAAAGTGATCTAAAATACACTAACAAGTTTACACTCCTTGTTTCTGTTGTCTTGTCAGCGCAATGTACAGACGTAAATGTCAATAATGTTACAAAAGATATCTATTCTAAATACAACAAACCTGAAGACTTTGTAAAATTAGGTCAAAAAAAAATTGAAAAATTAATAAACCGAATAGGTTTGTATAGAAATAAAGCAAAAAATATTTATCTTCTCTCTAAAATTTTATTAGAACAATATAAAAGCAAGGTACCTAATAATTTTGAAAAACTTTTTGAGTTGCCTGGTGTAGGAAGAAAAACTGCAAATGTTGTATTAAATGAAGGATTTGGAAAACCAACTATTGCAGTTGATACTCACATATTTAGAGTAAGCAACAGAACTGGAATTGCCCCTGGAAAAAATCCTGACGAAGTAGAACAAAATTTATATAAAGTGGTTCCAAAAAAATACTTAAAAGACGCTCATCATCTGCTATTGCTTCATGGACGATATACTTGTAAAGCAAGAACTCCGAACTGCAAGAATTGTATAATAGAGAAATACTGTAACTTCAAAGATAAGGTGTTTAATTAAAATGAAAGTAATTGGAATTGGAAATGCAATTGTTGATGTCATTTGTATGGTCGATGATGAATTTCTATTACAAAATAATTTGACTAAAAGTACTATGAAATTAGTGGACGAGGATGAATTTAAAAAACTTTTATCTAGCTTGTCTATTAAAGAAACAATAGCAGGAGGTTCTGTCGCTAACAGTATTGTGGGACTGTCTCAGCTCGGAAATAAAGTATCTTTTATTGGAAAAGTAAATAATGATGAGCTTGGTAATAAATATGAGCAAAGTTTAGTAAAAGAAAAAGTTACCTATCATTACCAAAAAAAAAATGAAGATACTCCAACAGGTACATGCTTGATATTAATTACACCTGACTCGGAAAGAACAATGTGCACTTTCCTTGGTATTGCAGGAAAAATAAATGAAAATGATATTAATGATAAAGCAATTAAAGAAAGTGAATTAGTTTTTTTAGAAGGATATCTGTGGGATGAGGGTGAACCAAAGTCTGCCTTTGAAAAAGCCTTTAAAATTGCAAATAAAACAGCAATGTCGTTATCAGACCAGTTCTGTGTAGAACGACACAAAGATAGCTTTTTAGATTTAGTGAGTAACAGACTGGATATTACGTTTGCAAACGAGCAAGAAATTCTTCATTTAATCGATGCCAATTCTTTTGATGATGTTATAGAATTTGGAAAAAATCTTGAAAAATTACTGGTTATCACAAGATCAGAAAAAGGAAGTATTGCAATTTTAAATAACGAAGTATTTGAGTGTGACAGTCAAAAGGGGCTTTCTATTGTTGACCTAACTGGTGCTGGTGACTTATTTGCTGCAGGTTTTTTACATGGATATATCAACAAAATGTCTATTAAAGAAAGTTTACACAAAGGGACAGAGATGGCTTCTAAAATTATACAAAAAATTGGCGCCAGACTGAATTAATCTACTTTTTCCTCTTGAAGCTACCCTTGCCCTTTTTGGGTTTTACTACTTTTTTCTTAAACATTGGTGTTCTTAGCGTTTTAGCTATTGGGTTTTTTTTACTCATATAACTTTATTGATTAAGAAAATATCTTCCATCCTTTATTTCAATAAATTTTTTATCTTTCAGTTTGCTCTGAATTTTTTGTCTTAATCTATATAAATGAGTCTCGTATGTGTGCGTATCAACCTCATCTGAATAAGACCAAATATCCTTCATTATATCTTTTTTACTTGCACCTTCTTTTTTTCCAAATAAATAAACAATTATATCCTGTTCTTTTTCAGTGAGTTTTATACTTTTTCTTCCTAATGAAAGGGTTCTTTTATTTTTATCTAACACATACTGCCCCATTTCTACTTTAGTTTGAAAATGAAATTTGAATTTCAGAATAGAAAGTTTAATTATTTTTTCTAAATCAAAAAAATTTATTGGTAGCTGCAAAAAAGTACTAAATAAATTATCTTTTTTTAAATCTTGAAAGTTTTTAGGGTCGGAAGAAAAAAAAATTTTTGGGAACATAATTTTTTTAGCATCACTTCGTTTTATTTTCTCTATATTGTCTAAGAAAAATAAAAAAACAAAACCATCTTTAACATTATAGTTTTTAAAAAGATTGTTTACTTCCTTGAAATTTTGCAGTTTATTAACGCTATAATCAAGCTTTTGCTCTTTTATAATTTCAAAAAAAATATCAGACCCTACTGTAACTATTGAATAATTTTGCATACAATGAAATTATAAATTTTTATGATGATAGTAAATAATAAGGGTGAACTTTGGTACAATAAAAAACGGTATAAATGCTCCTATGGCAGAAATGGCTTTGTAAAACATAAAAAAGAGGGTGACGGATGCACACCAATCGGTACTTTTATAGTAAAAAGACTGTTCGTCAGAACAGATCGCATTAAAAATATTCAAACTTATTTTAAATATATTCCAATTCTTGATAATATGGCTTGGGAAGACAACCCCAATAAGAAAAACTACAACAAATTAATTACATTAAAAAAAATAACACATAGGGAAAGACTTAAAAGAAAAGATCATTTATATGATTTGATTTTAGTAATAGAATTTAATACTAAAAAAATTATTAAGGGTAAAGGTAGCGCTATTTTTATGCACATTGCAAAACCCAATTATAGCTCTACAGCTGGGTGCATTGGCTTAAGCAAAAAGAATTTTCTAGAAATTTTGCAAACATTAAAACCAAATCAAAAAATCAAAATTACTGGATAGATCTATTACCAAAAATTTTACTTCCAATTCTAAGATGTGTTGATCCTAATTTTGCTGCTTCTTTAAAATCGCTGCTCATCCCCATACTCATCATTGAAAGTCCTAACTGTTCGTTAAGCTTCTTTAGTTTTAAAAAAAAAGGTAAAGGATCTAGGTTTATGGGTGGAATACACATTAGGCCAACTACATGTAATTTATGAAGACTACACTCTTCAAATAAATTAGGTAAATTTTTTTCTAATACTCCAGATTTTTGTTTTTCCTCACCAATATTTACTTGGATAAAATACTTTCTTTTAATGGCTAACTTATCTTCTGCTTTTGCTAATTCTTTAATTAATTTTAAGCTATCAACAGAATGAATATATTCAAATAAAGTAACTGCGTCTTTTGCTTTATTAGACTGCAATCCACCAATTAAATGCAATTCTATATTTTTTATTTTTTTTTTGACCTCGGTCCATTTTTGTTTGGCTTCTTGAACTTTATTTTCACCAAAAACTTGATGTCCATAATCTATTAATGGCTGAATATGACTGAGAGGAAATGTCTTGCTAACTGCAATTATTTTTGGAGTTGGTGAGATACCATTTAATTCATCTCTTATATTTATAAAATTTTGTATTATGTTGTTCATTATGAAAAAGACACAAATTTATTTTTTTTTAGAAGAATTGAATAGTATCAATATTTTGAATCTAAAAAAGTTAAAAAAAATCTCCTTAATTTATAGGAATTATTCTAAAGTTAATTACATAAATAGAGCCTATAAAATTAAACAATTTGCAAAACAATATCGTCACGAATTATTTATTTCTAATGACTTATCTTTGGCAACACAACTTTCTGCCAATCTTTATATTCCCGCTTTTAACAAAACATTAAAATATATTAATCAAAATAATAAAAAAAAAATAAAAGTAATAGGCTCTGCACATAACTATTTAGAAATTCAAAAAAAAATACTACAAGGATGCTCTTCCATTTTTATGTCTTCTGTATATCCAACTAGCTCTCACCCTAAAAAAAAATCTTTGGGAATTTTAAAATTTATTTTTTTTCAACAATATTACAAATCCAAAATAAATATATACGCTTTGGGTGGGATAAATTGCACTAATATAAATAAAATTAACTATCTAAATCCTGCGGGAATAGGGTTAAAAACTTTTCTTGAACAAAAGCAAAAACAAAAAAAGCTGGACTTTCTTAATTTAATTGCGCGTTGAAATAGAATAGGTTAATTGTAAAAAAATGTCATCAGAAAAATTCAATCATTCAGTTGTAGAAAAAAAGTGGCACAAATTCTGGGATGAAAATAAAATTTTCAAACCAAAGAGTGACCTAACACAAAAAAAATTTTATTGCCTAGAGATGTTTCCTTATCCTTCTGGAAAAATACATATGGGACATGTTAGAAATTATACTCTTGGAGATGTGATAGCTAATTTCAAAAGATTAAGTGGTTTCAATGTACTACATCCCATGGGCTGGGACTCCTTTGGCATGCCTGCAGAAAATGCTGCTATACAAAATAAGCTACACCCAAAAAATTGGACGCTCTCAAATATAGAAACAATGAAGTCACAATTAAAACTTTTAGGTTTTTCTATTGATTGGGATAAGGAAATTTCGACATGTGATGAAAATTACTACAAACATCAACAGAAGTATTTTTTAGAACTATATAAAAAAGGACTTGTATATAAAAAAGAAAGCCTAGTTAATTGGGATCCTATTGATAACACGGTATTAGCTAATGAACAGGTAATTGATGGAAAAGGATGGAGATCAGGAGCGGATGTTATCCAAAAAAAATTGTCTCAATGGTTTTTTAAAATTACAGAATTTGCAGATGAATTACATCATTCATTAGATACGCTTACCAACTGGCCAGAAAAAGTAAAATTAATGCAAAGGAATTGGATTGGAAAATCTCAAGGATGTGAAGTTGAATTTAATTTATCATCAAAAAGTCAAAATAAGAAAATTACCATTTTTACCACAAGACCAGATACAATGTTTGGGGCTTCATTTATTGCACTTGCTATAGATCACCCTATTTCCAAAGAATATGAAGAAAATGCTGAATTCATTAAGTTTAAAGACCAGTGCTACAAGATTGGAAATACTGATGAAGCGATAGCTAAAACCGACAAGTTTGGTTTTCAATCAGAATACTTTGCAGATCACCCCTTTATTCCAAATAAAAAACTTCCAGTTTATTTTGCAAACTTTGTGCTTATGGATTATGGAACGGGTGCAATTTTTGGATGTCCGGCTCACGATCAAAGAGATTTGGACTTTGCAAAAAAATATAATTTAGAAATTACTCCAGTAATTCTTCCTAAAGGCTTAAGTCAAAAAGACTTTATAATTAAAAATGAAGCATTTACTGAGGATGGAACATTGATAAATTCTGACTTTTTAAATGGATTAAATACTGAAGATGCCAAAAAACAAGTAATAGAAAGATTTGAAAAAGAAAAAAAGGGAAAAGGAAAAATTACTTTTAGACTTAGGGATTGGGGAATTTCAAGACAAAGATATTGGGGATGCCCAATTCCTATTTTATATAGAGAAGATGGTACGATAATCCCCGTGCCAGAAAAAGACCTCCCTGTTAAACTACCTGAAGATATAAGCTTTGATAAACCTGGAAATCCGTTAGAACATCATCCTTCTTGGAAATATACTACTTGTCCTGAAACAGGAATGAAAGCCATTAGAGAAACCGATACCCTTGATACCTTTGTTGACTCTTCTTGGTATTTTTTAAGATTTTGTTCAAGTCAAAATGAACAGAGTGGTTATGACATAAATGACGCTAAATACTGGATGCCTGTTGATCAGTATATAGGAGGTGTTGAGCATGCAATATTACATCTTTTATATTCTCGATTTTTTTCAAGAGCAATTAGTCAAGGAAGTGAATTTGAAATTAAAGAGCCATTCAATGGTTTGTTTACTCAAGGAATGGTTTGTCACAAAACATTTAAAACAGAAGATGGACAATGGACTTATCCTGAGGATGTAGTTGAAAAAAATGGTAATTTTTTTGATAAAAATTCAAATAAAAAAATAATAGTAGGTTCTTCAGAGTCTATGTCTAAATCAAAAAAGAATGTGGTTGATCCACAGTCTGTAATAGACATGTATGGTGCAGATGCAGTTAGATGGTTCATGTTATCAGATAGTCCACCTGAAAGAGATATTCAATGGAGCGACGAAGGTATAGCAGGTTGCTACAAGTTTATACAAAAAATATGGTCTACTTCTGAAAAAATATTAAATAATTCAAATAAAAAAAAAATAACTGAAAATGAAAAAAATAATTTAGAAAAATTAATTAATAAACTAATAAAAGAGATTACTTTTAATATTGAACATTTTCATTTCAATGTAGCTGTAGCGAAATTTTATGAATTTATAAATAATTTCAATAAAGCGCTACTAGATTATGATTGTGACAAACAAGAATTTATCGAAGTATTTAAAAAATTCCTAATATTAATTTATCCATTTACTCCACATGTATCTTTCGAAATATGGGAAAAAATAACAAACAAAAAAGATCTTCATTTACAAAAATGGCCTGATTTTAAGGAAGAACTATTAAAAGAGGAGGAATTTAATATCGTTATTCAAGTAAATGGTAAAAAAAGAGCCATTTTACTGGCAAAAAAAGATACAAGCGAAGATAGCTTATTTAATATGTGTTTAGAGACAGATAATGTTAAAAAACTTATCGAAAATAAAAATATTATCAAAAAAATATACGTAAAAAATAAACTAATAAATATAGTTGTGAATGAATAAAAAAATAATCTTTATCATAATCTGCTTATTTTTTTATTCTTGTGGTTTTCAACCAATGTTAAAAAACTACGATATTTCAAAACTCAATATAAAAAAAATTAATTATTCTGGCAAAAACGATCTAAATTATTTGCTGAAAAACTTTCTAAATTTAGAGGAAAAAAACAATAACAAGGGAATTGTTATCAATTTATCTATTGCTGAAAGTATATCATCTGCAACAAAAAATACATCCGGCATTTCTACTGAAGAAGATTTGACAATTATAATTACAATAAATATTCAAAATGAACAAAACAATGATTTACTAACGGATACCATTTCAGAAACGAAAAGGCTCAGTATTACTAATAATATGAGTACAGACGAACAAACTCGAAATATAGAAAAAAATAATTTAATCAGAAGCTTGTCTCAAAAAATAAAATTCAGAATACAAACAGCGGTTAGATAAACTTAATGATATTTAAAAGTTTTGGATTAAACTTTAATGATCTAATCAAAAGAAAACATTTTTTACTGTATGGGGAAAATCTTTCTTTAATTACAGAAATTAGTGAAAAAATTATATCTGAATCTAATTTAAAATTAGGACTGACGTCTAAGCGCTATCAAGAAGAATATTTAATACAAAATCCTATGCTAATTGAACAGTTGCTTAATTCTGATAATCTTTTTGGAGAAAAGGAAATTCTAATAATTGGAAAAGCTACGGATAAAATAATAGAAATATTAAGTGAAGAAGCTATTGATAATAGTGATAAAAAAATAATATTTTTATCAGAAAATCTTACAAAAAAATCAAGGCTAAGAATCTTGGGAGAAAATTCAAATAATTTTGCTACTATCGTCTGCTATAATGATACACAGGAACAATTAAAAAATATTTTAATCCAAAAATTAAAAGAAAATAAAGTCCCAATTTCAAGGGAACTATTAAATTCTATTACAGAAACATATTCCCTTAATAGGCAAGACATTAATGACTCAATTGTAAAAATTAAGCTTTTGCAGGAAACGTCGTCATTAAATGATGAAAATCTTAAAAATATTTTTCATTCCTCAAGCGAAAATGATAATTTTGAAATCGTTAATTATTGCCTTCTGGGTGATAAAAAAAATATAAATAAAATTCTGACAAATATATATTCTCAAGGAATAAATTTTAACGAAATACTTGCCGCACTAAAATACAAAGTAAATAAATTGATTGAAATATTAAAGTCCAATAATAATAAATTAAGTATTAATAATTTAGTTGAAAACTACAAACCACCAATTTTCTGGAAAGAAAAAAATATTATTAAAGAGCAACTTAACAGGTGGGATATTAAAGAATTGTATTTACTTCAAAATATTATTTTTGAAACAGAAATGAATTGTAAAAAAAATTATGATATATCATCCACAATTTTACAACAATTTATAGTCGCTACTTCTACAAAAAACTGTCTGGAAAATAAATTATACTAGTAATTATCCTTAATGGTTTTAATTAAATGATCTAGCTGTGCTAGATTAGAATACTCAAAATTGATGCGACCACCTTTGTTTTTCTTATGAGTAATTGACACTGCCATCCCAGTTTTGTTCTGAATATCTTCAACCAAAGATATGATGTTAGGATCTTGTGAAGAATTTTTTTTCTTTTCCTTTTGAACGCCAAGAGATTGTGTTTTTTTGGCTAAAAATTCAGCTTGTCGCACAGATAGATTATTATTCACGATATTCCTTGCTAATTCAACATTACCCTCCACATCTATAAGGGCTCTTGCGTGACCAGGGGTAAGAAGACCGCTTACTATCATGTCTTGAATAGCCTGAGGTAATTTTTTTAGTCTTAAAGTGTTAGCAATGTGTGCCCTGCTCTTTCCTATCATTTCAGAAAGCTTATCTTGAGTATAATTAAATTTACTCATTAATAAATCAAAACCATTTGCTTCTTCCAAAGCATTTAATCCCTCTCTCTGAACATTTTCAAGAACAGCAAATTCTGCAGCTAAAGTATCATCGACATCTAACTTTACAACTGGCACTTCATGAAGCTGCGCAAGTTGTGCTGCTCTCCATCTTCTTTCGCCAGCTATAATCTCATAAGTATTCTCATCTGACTTCCTTACAACAATTGGCTGAATAATTCCTCTTACTTTAATAGATTGAGCCAGTTCCTCTAATTGTTTTTTATCAAAATTTTTTCTGGGCTGAAATCTATTTGGTTTTAAAAAATGAATTGATAATTTATCAATATTAAAATTTTGCTTTATTTCTTTTTCTTTAACTTCAGACTCTCCTAACAATGCCGCCAGTCCTTTACCAAGTCCTTTATTTTTGAAATTGTTTAGTACCATTATGCTGCAAAGTTAAATTTTTTTTGTTTTTCCAAAACTTCTTCTGCTAATTTTTCATACGCAATTGATCCTGTACAATACTTATCATAAACAAGCACTGGAAGACCATGGGAAGGAGCTTCTGATATCCTAATATTTCTTGGTATTACTGTTTTATAAACTTGTTCACCAAAAAACTCTCTGGCCTCAGCCTCGACCTGTGAGCATAGTTTATTTCTTTTATCAAACATTGTTAAAATTATTCCCTCAACTTCTAAAGTTTTATTTAAACCTATTTTAATTCTATTAATTGTTTTTAATAATTGAGTTAGCCCCTCAAGAGCAAAAAATTCTGTTTGTAAAGGCACGATAACAGAATTAGAAGCAACTAGAGCCATCACTGTAAGCAAACTTAGTGAGGGTGGGCAGTCAATAAGTATTTGATTATATTGATTTTTTTCTCTTATATCGTTCATAAGTTCTTTAAGAATAAAAGCTCTATTTTTGTCTTCGGCAACTTCGGTTTCAAATCCGGAAAGTTCTACGTTCGCACAAATAATATCCAAATTTTCGATTTTAGTTTGTTTCACATAATGTTGCGAATTATTTCTGTCACTCAAAAGTTTGTAAATGGAATTTTCTCTTTCATTATTTTCAATTCCAACTCCTGTAGAAGCATTTCCTTGTGGGTCCAAATCTATGATTAGAGTTTTTTGTCCAAGTTGCGCAAATGCACAACCAAGGTTTATGGTTGTAGTTGTCTTACCAACCCCTCCTTTTTGATTTATCACTGAAACTACATGATTCATATTTTAAATTTTTTTAACACTATTTATTACAAAAACTTTCGAAGCTTGATTTGTGATACTATCATGTACATCACAATTTATTTCCCAATGTTTCGAAGCCTCATCAATCTCTTTTTTATAATTTTCTCCCTTAAGAAGTAGAATTTTATTAAAATTTATTCTTCCCTGCTCTAAAATTTCCAAAAATATCCCAATAGGTTTAAAAGCTCTGCTTACCAAAGTTGTATATTCTTTTGTTTTAATTTTTCTAACATCCTCATTATGTATTACCACATCTATTTTCAGATAATTGCATAGTTCCTGTAGATAAGTACATTTTTTTATACTTTTTTCAGATAATTCAGTCTTAAAATTAAGATTTAAATCTTTTTTAATTAACTCCAGTACAATTCCAGGAAATCCAGCTCCAGATCCAATGTCTAGTATTTTTTTGTCATTTTTATCAATAAATTTAATCAATTGAGCAGAATCTTCGAAGTGCCTTTTCATTATTATTTTTTCTGTTGATTTTGATATTAAGTTTAGTTTTTTATTATAATCTATGAGAAATTCACTATATTTAATGATATTTTTAAATGTTTCACGTGAAACAATGTTTTCAATGTATGATTTTCGAATCATTTAAGCAGATTGCTTAAATTTATATCTTTTTGTATAAGCTAATAAAAGGTTAATTGCTGCAGGTGTCATTCCTTCCATTCTCATTGCCTGACCGAAAGTTTCTGGTTTGATTAATTCAAGTTTTTTCTTAACTTCAGCTGTCAAACCGCTAATTTTATCATAATCAATGTTTTCTGGGATTTTTAAACCCTCATCTTTCTTGAATTTTCTAATGTCAGATTCTTGTTTTGAGTAATACCCTCTATAATGGTTATCTATTTTAATATGATTTATCACATCTTCTGTAGCATCTGGTAAATCATTAAATATTAATCTTAATTTTTCATATGTGACATTCTTGTATCCCATCAATTCTACTCCATTTCTCCTAACACCATCCATAGATATTGAAATATTATGTTTTTTTGCCTGATTAGGGGTCAAACCTATTAATGACAATGAATTCTTAACTTTGTTTATATTATTTACCTTATTTTCGTAATTTTTTGCCCTATTTTTACTTAAACAACCTATTTTTTTCGCAATGGATGAAAGTCTTATGTCTGCATTATCAGCTCTCAATGTGAGCCTATATTCTGCTCTCGAAGTGAACATTCTATATGGCTCTGCTACTCCTTTGGTAATCAAATCATCTATCATGACACCTATATAAGCCTGAGACCTATCAAGTATAAAAGGATCCTTTCCCTGACATGATAGTGCTGCGTTGATCCCTGCAACAAGACCTTGGGCAGCTGCCTCCTCATACCCTGTAGTGCCATTAATTTGTCCCGCAAGATAAAATGATTTAATTTTTTTTAGCTCTAAAGTAGATTTTAACTCTCTAGGGTCGACATAATCATATTCTATAGCATATCCAGCTCTAATCATTTTAACATTAGATAAGCCATTGATTTTAAACAATATTTCTAACTGTACATCTTCTGGTAGAGATGTTGAGATCCCATTAGGATAAATTGTATAATCATCTAGACCTTCTGGCTCCAAAAAAATTTGATGTCTCTGCTTATCAGCAAACTTGACGATCTTATCTTCAATTGAAGGACAATATCTTGGACCAACTCCTTTTATATTTCCAGAATACATTGCAGATTTTTTTATATTTTTAGAAATAATTTTATGAACCTCATCGTTTGTATACGTAATGCTACAGGCAACTTGTTTTGCATTAATTTTTTTTGTGTCTGTCGAAAAGAAAAAAGGATTTTCATCAGCCACTTGTTTTTCTAAACCTTCAAAATTTATTGTTCGAGAATCTAATCTTGGAGGCGTTCCAGTTTTTAATCTTCCAAACATTAAATTAAATTTTTGTAATTGCTCCGTTAGACCTAAGGTGGGAGCTTCACCAAATCTTCCAGCTGGTGTCATCTTATTACCAACATGAATGACTCCATTTAAAAAGGTTCCAGTTGTTAAAATAATTTTTTTAAATTTTATTTCTTTTCCTGAAGCTAAAATTACTGCTCTAATTTCACTTTTTTCAAAAACAAATGATTTTACAGGATCATAAATAATGCTTAAATTACAATAACTTATTAGGTTTTCAAGCATGTATTTTTTGTAAAGCGCCCTATCCGACTGTGTTCTTGGACCACGAACTGCTGGGCCTCTGCTTGCATTTAATAATTTAAATTGAATTCCTGATGCATCAGAAACTTTTGGCATGACACCATCAAAGGCATCTATCTCTCTTACTAAATGTCCTTTTCCTAATCCACCAATTGCGGGGTTACATGACATCTCGCCGATAGAATTTTTATTGGTAGTAATCAGAGCTGTGTTAACTCCCATTCGCGCAGACACAGCTGCAGCCTCACAGCCTGCATGTCCTCCACCAATGACTACGACATCAAAACTTTCCATGCACGAAATGTATATCGAAGGAATTAATTTACAAGAGAGTATTAATATAATTGATAAGCCGTTTATCTATTTTCCGATGCAAAAATCTTTAAATATTTTTCCCAAAACTTCCTCAACTCCAATAAAGCCGACTATTTCGCCTAGGAAATTGGAAGAAATCCTTAGTTCTTCAGCCACTTTTTCAATATCTTTGGACTTTGAAATTCGTAAATAATTTTTTAAATGTTTGGAAGTTTTAATAAGTAAATTTCTATGACGACTTCTAGATATAAGAGTATTCGTATGATTTGAATAAAGTTCACCAACCAAATCCTCTAGTGCTTTTATAAAATGATTGTAACCATATTTTGTAATTGTTGAAAAATCATAGTGACCAATAAATTTTTTATTTTTTAATTCTTTTAAATAAAAATTTTTTACAAACGTTTTTTTATCTTGCTTATTAATAATCAATAAACTTTTTTCATTTATTAATTTTTTTATTTCGTTTGGAATTTTTTTTTGAGTTCCATCTATAATTAAAATATTTAAATTTGATTCTTTTGCTTTTTTTAATGCTAAATTGATTCCAATTTTTTCAACTTTGTTTTTGGTAGTTCTTATTCCTGCAGTATCATATAGAACAATGGGCAAATTTTTCAGTTGAAACTGAACTTCAATAATATCTCTAGTCGTTCCTTTAACATCAGAAACTATGGCTGCATCTCTATTGGCCATAAGATTTAAAAAACTAGATTTTCCAGAGTTAGGAGCGCCTAAAATAGCTATTTTAAAGCCTTCTCTAATAATCTCTCCAATCTTGTGATCTCCTAACATATCATCAATTTCTTCGCATATTTCCTTGATTTTTTGATCATTACCTTCCAAAATATTAGCTGGCAAATCCTCCTCCGAGAAATCTATAGCTGCCTCACATTTGCTCATAACATCCAAAATTTTTTCCCTCCACTTCATGAATAAAGGAGAGCTATTTTTTAGCCTTAAAGCCTGGGCTCTTTGTCCCTCGGTCTCAGCATTTAATAAATCAGCAATGCTCTCGGCTTCGTACAAATTAATTTTATTATTTAAAAAGGCCTGCTTGGTAAATTCTCCTGGTTTAGCTAATTGACAATCGGTCCTAAAAGATAACTCATTTAAAAATTTATTTATAACTGCTTTACTACCATGAACATGAAACTCGATAAGATCATCGCCTGTATAACTCTGTCCTTTCGGGTACCAAATAAGAATTCCTTCATCAATTATTTCTTTTTTTGAATCGTAAAAATTTTTTAAAATAGCCATTCTTGGATTATCAATGGATCCTCTGACTATTTCCTTTGCGATACTAAGAGAATTTTTTCCTGACAATCTTATGATTGCAATTCCTGAAACTCCGGGAGGGGTTGATAAAGCGTAAATAGTCATACTTAAATTCTCAATCCTCTGTCTGCAATATTTATTATTTTATTCATGACATCTGGATGTGATGCCAGCGAAAAACCTTTTTTTCGCAAACTTAAAATAGCAGGGGATTGAGCTCTAAATACTTTTCTAATAAGATCGATTGAAACAGAAAATAACAAATTGCTAGTTTTAGTTTTTTTTTCAAACTCCTTGAGAAGATTCATGTCTCCAATATCATAACCTTTGGTAATCTTTTCTCTTAAGTCTTTAACTAAAATATCAATATCTCTGAGGGTCATATTCCAACCTTGCCCTGCTATAGGATGTATTTTGTGAGTAATATCACCCATAAAGATGGTTCTAAAAAGCGCAGTTTTCCTCAAAAATTCAAAGGTTAGACCAAATTTTTCAATTTTTTTGCTAACATCCAGTACCTCTAAAAATTTTGATGAAATATTTTTAATAAAATCAAATCTTTCATTAAAATTTAAAATAATTTTATCTGATCCAGAATTGTTTTTAACTGACCAAACTATTGAAGTTGTAGAATTCGAAATGGGCAAAAAGGCCAAGGGACCATCCTTTAAAAAAAATTGTCTTGCAGAGTTATTGGGGATTTTTTTATGCTTCACTAAAAACGTATAAGCTGTTTCAGAATAGTCCCAGTTAATTTTTTTTTCATTAGATAAAATTTTTAAGTTATCCAATTCAGTTGCAATGATTAAATTATAATCAGTGCTTTTTTTATTTTGAAATGATATTTTTTTTAAAAAAGTATCATTGTTGATAGATACAATTTTATCTTTTACTACATTAAACTTATTGCATTTTTTTTGTAACTCTTTTTCTAAATAATCTTTTTTAACAATATAACTTAAATTTTTTTTATTTTTTTTATGATAAAATTCTGCATCAGCAACTAACTCATTTTTCATTCCATCAAAAAGAATTATTTTGCTAATAGGCCAAAAAGTTTTTTGACTTTTTTTAATTCCTATCTTTTGAAGGATTTGAAGCGATGCATCACTAATAGACAGAGTTGCATTTGAGGGTGCAAGATTAGGTGTGGATTTTTGCTTAATAATATCAATATCTACATTTAGATCTGAAAGCCCCAAAGCAATAGCTTTTGCAGTCAATCCGGAGCCCAAAATGGCTATCTTCTGTTTATTCAAGGTTTTCACGATTAATTTTCATCAATTGTACAAAAAATGTTAAAAAACAACAGTAAATGATTCGTTAACTATGCAAAAAATACTAAATTTCATAAAACTAAGACTTACCGAGGCAGCTGGTTTGGTAGTTTTGGCACTTGGTATATTTATTTTTTACAGCATAATAACTTATTCAGCTAGCAATCCGACAATTATATTCCCTGAAAATGCAGATAGTAGAGATATTATTACAAAGTATGGTGCGAACTTTGCTGATTTTATTCTTCAAGCCTTTGGCCTAGCTGCTTATGGATTGGCGATTAATTTCTTTGCCTGGGGAGGAAAACTTACTATTGAAAAAAGAATTACCAATCTGTGGTTACAACTTTTATTTATTATTTTTTATTTAGTTTTCGGTTCATTATTTTTTAAAATTTTTTACGATCAAAGTTTTTGGCTTCCGGATAATGGCAATGGTGGTTTTGTTGGCAGCTATACTTTAAGTTTAATTCAATCATTTAAAGAACAGATTGTTATTATTGGTTATATTTCTCTTGTTTTGGGTATTGGTTTTTTTATTTCTAGTTTGAGTTTTTCTTTTTCAAATTGGAAACAAATTTTCATAATTATTTTTAAACCCATTGCATTTTTAATTGGCTTTATACCTAAACGGAAGCAAGATATTCAAACATCAGAGGTGGAAGATTTAGAAATTAATAATGCAGCCTCAGGGAATTACGAAAATATAATTCAAGAAGTTCAGCCAAGTTTGCCCTTACAAGAAAGTTCTAGACCTAAATCTTTTGAATATAGACTGCCATCTTTGGCTTTTTTGAAAGATCCCGACAACAAAACTTCGGATACAGAATTAAGTGACACCTTTGAAAAACAATCAAAATTTTTAGAGGATACACTTCTTGATTTTGGTATTATGGGTAAAATCAAAAGAGTAAGTGCTGGACCAGTAGTGACTCTTTACGAGTTTGAGCCAGCTGCAGGTATTAAAACTTCTAAAATAATAAATTTATCTGACGACATTGCAAGAAGCACAAGCTCAATTGCCACTAGGGTAGCGACGGTACCTGGAAAAAATACAATTGGTATTGAAATACCAAACAAAAATATTGAACCAGTTTATTTAAAAGAAATTTTATCGAGCAAAGAATTCTCTAATAAAAATATTAGACTTCCCATCACGCTAGGAAAAAGCATTTCTGGATTTCCAATAGTTGGAGACTTAGTCAGCATGCCTCATCTATTAATTGCTGGAACCACAGGTTCTGGAAAATCGGTTTGTATTAATACATTAATATTATCCCTGCTATATCGCCATAAGCCGGAATTTTGTAAATTAATTTTAATTGATCCTAAAATGCTGGAGTTGTCTATTTATCAAGGTATTCCTCACTTATTAAGCCCTGTTATCACCGAACCCAAAAAGGCTACTGCTGCTCTAAAGTGGGTCGTAGGCGAAATGGAAAGTAGATATCGAAGGATGACAGAGGAGGGGGTTAGAAATATTTCTGGATACAATGAAAAAATGGGTGAAGATCCAAAAAAAATTATTCCTTACATAGTAGTAATCGTCGATGAGATGGCAGATTTAATGATGATTGCTGGAAAAGAAATTGAAAATTATATTCAAAGACTTGCGCAAATGGCAAGAGCTGCAGGTATACATATAGTTATGGCAACACAAAGACCAAGCGTTGACGTAATCACAGGAACTATTAAGGCAAATTTTCCAACAAGGATTTCATTTCAAGTAACCTCTAAAATAGACAGTAGAACTATTTTGGGAGAGCAGGGAGCTGAGCTATTGCTTGGAAAGGGAGACATGTTGTTTATGTCATCGGCAAGTAGAGTTATACGAATTCATGGACCATTTGTATCTGATGAAGAAATAGAAAAAATAACTACATTCTTAAGATCACAAGGTTCACCGGAATACCTCGATGAAGTTACTAAAATTCAAGAAAATAATGATGAAAATGGAAACCAGCTTGGCAATAATGAAAAAGACGAACTATTTGATGAAGCAGTAAGATTAATTAAAATGGAGGGAAAAGTATCTACTAGCTATCTACAAAGAAAGCTTTTAATTGGCTACAATAGAGCAGCAAGGATTGTTGACCAAATGGAAGAGGCAAAAATTATTAGTCCTGCTAATCATGCTGGCAAAAGAGATATACTTCCTTCTTGATGATAAAAAAAACTATTATTTTTTTTATATTTTTTTTACTCTCTTCCATATCATATTCAGACAATAATAATATTTTAATTGAAAAATTTTTAACCAAATTTAAATCCATTAATAATATTGAATTTAATTTTATCCAAGCGTCTGGGGACGTTGTTGAAAAAGGTAGGTGTTTTTTATCCTATCCTAAAAAACTAATTTGTAGATACGAAGGCGATGAAGGAAAAGAAATAATTGTAAAAAATGATGCATTAGTAATTGTTAAAAGAAAATTTCAAAGAGTATATTATTACCGTGTTGCCAACTCTCCCTTTGCTACTATTCTGGATAAAAATAAAATTATAAATCAAATAAAGAATATTAAAGAAATTATAAATGAAAATAATGTATTCATTTTAAAATTTTCATCAGACCCTGAAAGCCCTAGCCTTCATCTTTTTATTGCTAAGGATACTCTTGATATAGCTGGTTGGAAAACAATAGGATATGATTCACAGATAGTAGATTTTAAAATTCTAAACAGCCAAAAAAACGTTGAAAATCAAGAGAAATTTGAAATACCTAATTTTGATCTATTTGGAAACCGAAACTAGTTCTTTTTTAAAAATACTCATTCCCCTTGCAATATAGTTTCGTAAGGCATTAGGGTGGTCTAAGGTACATGTATGAACCCATATTCTTTTAGGATTGTGTTTCCAGGCTGTTTCTAAAGCGTGACTTAAAAGATATGCTCCTAATTTTTTTCCAAAATAATTTTTAAAAATTCCAAAATACGTAATTTCTACTTCTCCAATATCTTCGTGGTTTAAGTATTCATAATAACCTGCTGGTTCATCGCCCACATATGCCGTAAAAAATTTTAGTTTTTCACTATCTAAATATTGCCTCCACTCCTCAAGAGTCCATTTTAATCTATCTTTCCAATGAAAATCTTCTCCGATTTTTTGATATAAAAATCTACAAAACTGAGTATCTTCTTTTCCTTGTTCAAGGACTTTAAGATTATAAATGCCACAAACAGCAGGATTAAATTCTTTTTTATTTTTTATTTCTAAAAAATAACGCTGAATTTTTTTTTCCATTATTTACTTTTTAGAAACCATTCTTCCCAAAGGCTCTCCGCCAACAATATGAAAGTGCAAATGAGGCACCTCTTGTCCACCATCGGGACCATTGTTTCCTATATACCTATACCCTTGTCCATTAGAATAAGTTGAAACTCCTACAATTTTAGCTACTTCTCCAAGAGCTCTTATTAAACCGACAATTTCTTCTTCTTTAGCATTTTGAGAAAAATCATCCATATTCACGTAGGGTCCTTTTGGAATTACCAAAACATGTTTCTTTGCTTGAGGATTAATATCATTAAAAGCAAGAGCATAATCATTTTCGTACACTTTGTGACATGGAATTTCATTTCGTAAAATTTTAGCAAAAATATTATTTCCATCGTATTTCATTTTTAACGACTCGCTTTTTCTTCCAGTCCGGACTTGTGTTGTCTTTTTTTTAGCTCTCTCATCACATCCTCAATTTTAATATCATTAGCCTCTAATAAAACTAAAAAATGATAAAGAAGATCTGCTGCCTCATGAATTTCATTTGTATTTTCTTGGATCGCCTCTATTAACTCCTGAACCTCTTCTTCTACTTTTTCTTTGGATAATTTTTTATTATTAAGCAGCTTATTAGTATAAGACTTTTCCTCCGTAGAGTTTTTTCTAGACCTAATTGTTTTTATAAGTTCTTCTAAAGTTTTAAACATTGTTATATTCTTACAGAAACACTTTGGGACTTCAAATATTCTTTTACTTCTTTGATCGAAAATTCACCAAAATGAAAGATAGAAGCAGCCAAAACTGCACTTGCCCCTCCTTTAACTATACCGTCCTGAATATGCTCTAAAGTTCCCACTCCGCCAGAGGCTATAACTGGTATAGATAGGGTATCAGATATAGTCCTGGTCAATTCTAAATCATAACCTGATTTGGTTCCGTCCTTATCCATAGAAGTAAGCAGTATTTCACCGGCCCCGTTATTTTGAGCCATTAAAGCGAATTCTAGAGCGTCAATGCTGGTTTGTTCCCTCCCTCCATGTGTAAACACATTCCATTTGTTATCTGATGTTTTTTTTGCATCAATTGCAACGACTATACATTGTGAACCAAACTTTATAGAGGCCTCTTTGATTAAATCAGGATTACGAATAGCAGCCGTGTTAATCGATACTTTGTCAGCACCGGCCATAAGTAAATTTCTAATATCCTGAATAGACCTGACACCACCACCAACGGTTAACGGAACAAAACACTGTTCGGCTGTCTTCTGAACAGTCTCTAATAAAATATCTCTATTTTCATTTGAAGCAGTTATGTCTAAAAAACAAATCTCATCTGCACCACTATCGCTATAAATTTTTGCTTGTTCTACAGGATCACCTGCGTCAACTAAATTTATAAAATTAATACCTTTTACAACTCTTCCATTTTTTACATCCAAACATGGGATAATTCTTTTTTTTAACATTTATATAATTTTGACTAAATCATTAAGGTTAATCGAATGATCGTAAATTGCCTTACCTATAATAACTCCGTAAATTTTTTCAGTTTTTTTAATTGCTAAAACATCCTCAATTTTTGCTACTCCTCCTGAAGCCACTACAGGAATTTTCGTTAAGCTTGCAAGTTTTTCGGTCTCAATTAAATTCACCCCTTCTTTTGTTCCGTCTTTATCAATATCAGTAAAAATAATACTTTTAATTTTAAAGTTTTTAATTTGATTTGCAAAATCAAAGGTTGATAATTCTGTCTGATCTGTCCACCCTTTTAAAGCAAGAAGCCCTTTTCTTGCGTCCATTCCTACAGAAATTTGATTGGGATATTTATTGGAAACCTCTTCTAGTAACGAAATATTTTGAACGGCCGCAGTACCCATGACAATATTTTCAACACCAAGATTTAAAACCTCCTCTATATTTTCAATTGTTCTTAGTCCTCCACCCACCTGTATCCTTAAAGAAGTATTTTTAACAATTTCTTTTATTACCTCTAAATTAGAATTATTTGAATCTAAAGTTCTATCAAGATCAACAATGTGAAGATTTTTAAATCCTAATTGTTCAAATTGCTGTGCTTGATTTAAGGGCGAATGATTAAATATTTCCTCTCTGGCAAAGTCTCCTTTGTAAAGTCGTACACATTTTTTATTTTTTAAGTCTATAGCCGGATAAATAATCATCGAACTACCATGTTATAAAATTTTCCAAAATTTGAATTCCATTGTTTTGACTTTTTTCCGGATGAAACTGAGTTCCAAATATATTATCTTTACATAAGGCAACGGTAACCTCGTCCTGATAGAATGTAGATGCCGCAACGTTTTTTTGATCTTTGGCAATAAACTCATAACTATGAACAAAATAAAAATGCTTATCTTGGCTCAATTTTGAAAAAAGAGGACTATCTAATTTGATCTTAATTTCATTCCAGCCCATGTGGGGTAGTTTTAATTCTTTGTTTTGAAGTTTTATTTTTTTAACATCTCCAGCAATCCACCCAAAACCTTTGGAGCCACCATCTTCCTCGCCATAATCAGCAAAAAGTTGCATTCCAACACAAATACCAAAAATATGTTTTTTCTTAGCAAGAACAAACTCATTAAGTTCGTCCCAAGCTCCTTCTATTTCTAATAAATTACTAGAACATTGCTTAAATGATCCTTGCCCAGGCAAAATAATTTTATCAGCTTTTTTTATATTATTTGCACTACTAATCACCTGAACTGAAATATTTTTTTGTAAATTATTTGCAGCAAACTCTACGGCTTTGGAAACTGACTTGATATTGCCAGATCCATAATCAAAAATGGATACAATCATTAAAACTATTTAAATTGTACCTTTAGTAGATGGAATAGAATCTTTTTGTCTTAGATCTATTTCAAAAGCGCTTCGTAAAGCTTTTGCCAATCCTTTGTAGCATGACTCAATTATATGGTGACTGTTATCTCCATAAATATTCTCAACATGCAGAGTTATTCCCGCAGCTTGGGCAAATCCTTGGAACCACTCTTTAAATAATTCAGTGTCCATTTCCCCTAACTTTTCTACTTTTAACTTCACATTCCAAACTAAGTAAGGTCGACCAGAAACATCTAAAGCAATTCTGCTTAAGGTTTCATCCATAGGAATAAGAGCGTGAGCATATCTTTTGATGCCTTTTTTTTCTCCCAACGCTTTTAATACTGCCTCTCCAATAGCAATACCGGTATCTTCAGTGGTATGGTGCAAATCAATATGAAGATCACCTTTAGCTTTGACAGTTAAGTCAATAAGCGAATGTTTAGAAACTTGTTCTAGCATATGATCTAAAAAACCAATTCCTGTTTGTATATTGTACTTACCTGTACCATCTATATTGACTTCTACGCTAATACTGGTTTCTTTGGTTTTGCGCTCTACGCTTGCTATTCTCATAAAATTTATTCTGCTTTATTATAATAAATATCTTAAAATTTATACCTTGAAGATATAAGTTTTATAACCACATAAAGATAACTAATAAAATAGAGCAAAATATGGACAACAATAATAACAATAGCTGGCACGGAACAACCATTGTTTTAGTTCGAAGGGATAAAGAAGTTGTGGTTGCTGGTGATGGACAGGTAAGTATTGGCAACACAGTGATGAAGAGCACTGCAAAAAAAGTTAGAAAGATTGAGGATAGAGGTGTCATTGCTGGATTTGCAGGATCAACAGCTGATGCTTTTACTTTGTTTGAAAGATTAGAAGAGAAACTAGAAAAGCACGGAGGACAGCTTACTAGAGCCGCTGTAGAATTAGCCAAAGATTGGAGAACAGATAAATATCTTAGAAGATTAGAAGCGCTTATGGCCGTAGCAGATAAAGATAAAAGCTTTATCATAAGTGGCAATGGCGATGTTCTTGAACCCGAACATGGCATAATAGCTATCGGTTCTGGAGGAAATTATGCACTAGCAGCTGCAAGAGTTCTTCTAGAAGAAACAAATAAATCTGCAGAGGAGATTGCTCGAAAATCAATTCAAATTGCCTCTGAAATTTGTGTTTTCACAAACAATAACATCACTATCGAAAAATTATAAATGGAAACAGAACAAAAAATAGTTTCATTTTCTCCCAGAGAAATTGTTTCAGAGTTAGATAGATATGTTATTGGACAAAGTGATGCAAAAAAAGCTGTCGCAATCGCTTTAAGAAATAGATGGAGAAGACAAGAATTACCAGATGATCTTAAAGAAGAAGTTATGCCAAAAAATATATTAATGGTTGGCCCAACAGGTGTTGGTAAAACTGAGATCTCCAGGAGACTTGCTAAGCTTGCTGAGGCTCCATTTATAAAAGTTGAAGCAACTAAATTTACAGAAGTAGGATATGTTGGAAAAGACGTCGAACAAATTATTAGAGATTTAATTGAAATAGGAATATCTCTTATTAAAGAAAAGAAAAGAAAAGAAGTAGAAGCAAAATCTCAACTATCTTCTGAAGAAAGAGTGCTTGATGAGCTAGTGGGCAAAAATGCAAGTGTTGCAACAAGAGAAAGTTTCAGAAAAAGATTAAGAGCTGGAGACCTAGATAATAATATTATTGAAATTTCAGTTCAAGAAACTCCAACTATGCCTTCTTTCGAAATACCAGGAATGCAAGGTGGCGTTGGAATGGTTAGCATTGGAGACATATTTGGAAAAGGAATGGGTGGTAAAAAGAAAAAGAAAAAAATGACTGTAAAAGAGTCTTATACCTACCTAATCCAGGAAGAGTCTGACAAACTGATTGACCAAGACCAAATTATTAAAGAAGCTAAATTTGCAGTAGAGAACAATGGAATTGTTTTTTTAGATGAAATTGACAAAGTTTCTGCAAGAAATGAAAGGTCTGGAGCAGATGTGTCTAGGGAAGGGGTCCAGCGTGATTTATTGCCTCTTATTGAAGGAACTACCGTTAATACTAAACATGGTCCCATTAAAACAGACCACATACTATTTATTGCCTCGGGAGCGTTTCAACTAAGCAAACCATCAGATCTTTTGCCTGAATTACAAGGAAGGTTGCCAATAAGAGTGGAGTTACAGCCGCTTACTAAGGAAGATTTTATCAAAATTTTAAAAGAGCCAGATAACAGTTTAATTAAACAATACATAGGATTAATGAAAACTGAGAATGTTGATTTAGAATTTACTGATGAAGGTATCGATTCAATTGCGGATATTTCAACCCACATTAATTCTACCATTGAAAATATTGGAGCAAGAAGATTGCATACTATTTTAGAAAAGGTTCTAGAAGATATAAGCTTTACAGCATCTGACAAAAGTGGTGAAAAAATAATTATTAATAAAGATTATGTTGAAAAAAATCTTGGTAAAATAATTAAAGATAAAGACCTATCAAAATTTATTCTGTAATTTTTTTTAAAGCTATAATCATTGAGCCCTCACCTCCCAAACTTATAGGGCTAGTTTCAATGGTATGAATTAAATTTGAATAATTTTTATTGATATAATCAGGTACGGCATAACGAAGTAAGCTTAGATCTTTTGATGCATAAGGGTCGTTTTCTTTGTTTGAGTGCAGCCCTTTTCCTGTAATTAATAAAATTCTTTTTATTTTTTTTTCTTTTGCAAATTCAAACAAGTGGTCAATTCTATCAAATGCTTCAGCGATCGTATGACCGTGTAAATCTACTTTTAAATCAAAATTTCTTTGATAACGTTGGTCTTCGGTTAATAATAAATCTTTATCTTTATCTTCAATTGATTTTGTTTCAGAAATAAACTTATTCCAAGTTTCTATGTCTTCTTGGGAAATTTTAGTGCTTCGTTTCTTTACCACTAGAACTAGTTTCAGCAGAAAGTTCGGTTAAATACCAAGTAGGGTCCTTATCTTTAAGATCTCTTTCAAAACTCCATACATCAGTAGTAATTTTAGTTTTTTCCGGGTCGCCCTCTACCACATTTCCCTGTTCATCTTTTAAGCAAGTAATAATTTGACTAATAAATCTGGCTGTTACTTTGTATTTTGTATCAACGTTAGTAACCTTGTCTATAGAGAGTTTTTGAATGCCTATAAAAGTTAGATCTGATTTAAGTTTTTTTTCATTTCGTTCATCAATAATTTTGGCAAAATCTTCATATAGTTTTTTTGTCAATAAAGTTTTAAGAGTATTTTTATCACCATTGGCAAAAGAATTTATGATCATTTCATATGCATACTCAGCACCTTTTAAAAAAGAAGCCTCATCAAAAACTTGTTCTTTAGATTTTTCTTTGACCTCGTTTACAAAAGAAAAATTATCTTCCGTTTTGTTAACAAAATTTGATTTAATGGGAGAATTGTCCGCTCCTTTACCCAAAACATTTCGTAATCGTAAAAAAATAAAACCTGCTAGCATAGCTAACAAAATTATATCTATATAACCAAAGTTTTCGCTCATGTTTGAATTTTATAATTTAGTAATTATATGTAATAATAAATCATCTATATGCAATTAACACTATTAATTTTAATCTTTTTGCCGCTACTAGAAGTATACCTAATGATTAAGGTTGGCTCGGTAATAGGGGCGTTTAATACCATTTTTATAACTATTCTTACCGCAATAATTGGGATGTACTTTGTAAAGTTACAAGGTTTATCAACCCTAAAGTCAGCTCTTGAGAACTTAAGAGCTAACAAAAGCTCAATTGCAGAAATTGCTCACGGGTTTTGTTTGGTAATTGCCGCTTTTTTATTAATTTTACCTGGATTTTTAACTGATTTTTTTGGATTTTTATTATTAATACCTTATACAAGAAATCTAATTTTAAAAAATTTTTTTCCCAAAGCAAGAAGGGATAACAACATTGATATTATAGAAATTAACCCCGAGGAGATTGAAGAACATGACAAATTTAAATAATGATTATGAGGTTGTAGCCAAATATATTAAAGATATATCCTTTGAAATTCCGGATCCTGACTGCTTTGTTTCAGCTGCTGAAAAACTAAGTGAATATATTACAAAACTAGATTTAACAAGTAAGCCATTTAAAAATAATTTAATCGAACTTAATTGTAAGTTTGTACTAGAAGCTCCAGAAAAAATAGAAAAAAAAATATATGCTGAAATTTGTTTAGCCATTGTATTTAAAATTAATAATACAAAACTAACATCTGAGCAGGTAAAAAAATTAATTTTAGTTACAATGCCAACGGAACACTTTCCATTTATGCAGGAAATGGTAACGCATCTTTTCCAAAAATCTGGTTTTAAAAACTTTGCTTTTAATAAAGAAGTAAATTTTGAAGATTTATATAAACAACAATTTCCTACTTCAGCATAAAAGATTTTGGCACATGATTTTTTAAAAAATCCTGATGTAATTTTAATTCCTCTTCTGTAGGATAAATAATAATTTTTTTTCTGTTCTGGTTAATTTTTCTGGGAGCATTTTTTTCACTAACTGTTTCAGCTGTTTCTTGTAGATCTAGCCAAGGCTCTTTTTTATCAAGCAACTCGATATAAACTTGGGTTAATAGATTACAATCTAATAGTGCAGAATGTTTTTCTCTCGCTGAAATATCAATTTTAAATCTTTTGCACAGAGCATCTAAACTGGCTTGTGAACCAGGAAATTTTTGCCTTGCAAGAAAAAGTGTATCTACTACTTTTTCTTTGGGTATGGCTGGTAAATTGATATTTTGCAGCTCCTTGTTTAAAAAAGCTAAATCAAAATCTGCGTTATGAATCACTAACTGAGATTCTTTTATGAATGCCAAAAAGTCTTTGGCCACATCTTTAAAAGTAGGTTTGTCTCTTAAAAATTCCCTAGTAATGCCATGGGTTTGATAAGCTCCTTCAGAAATATCCATTTCAGGGTTAATAAATACATGAAACACGTTTTTGGTTGGTATTTGATTTTTTAGCTCAACACAGGCAATCTCAATTATTCTATCTGAATTAAACGATAAACCCGTGGTTTCAGTATCTAGTATAACTTCATACATATTAAATTAATATTGTATCTATTACCCTATTAACTCTCAACTTAGTTTTTTGTGGATTAAAATTATTATCAATAACAATGTCAGCGGCTAGTTTTTTTTGTTCTACGGGCATTTGAAGTTTTTTCATAATATCGATAATTTTTGAATTATATCCTTTTCTTTCTTTTAATCTTTTCAAAAGCAACTTTTGTTCTACATCCACAAAAACAATCACATCTGTTTTTTGATTTAATTTATTTTCTAAAAGTAAGGGCACATCTAGAATTACAGCCTTTTTTTTAATATTTTTTTTTAGAAATAAATTCATATTTTTTCTAACTTCTGGATGAACAATTTTAATAATTTTTTTTATATTTTTTATATTTGATAAAATAATATTGGAAATTTCATTTTTTTTTAAAGGAAAAGTAGTAATAAAATTCGGAAAAATTTTTTTTAATTGAGAAAAAACTTTTTTGTTTGATACGTATAATTTACTAACTTCATGATCTGCATTAAACAGGGGGAATTTATTTCCTGCGAGTAATTTTGAAATATAAGTTTTTCCTGAACCAATTTCTCCGATTACACAAATTCTAATCATTTATTTTTTTTATTAAATTTATTAATTCCGCATCTATTTTAGGCTCTGCATCAAACCAAATTTTATAAGATAATTGAGCCTGATACAAAAACATCATTAATCCATTAATACAAATATGTCCCTTGCTTTTGGCTTTTTTTAAAAAATTTGTCTGCTCGGGGTTATAAATCACATCATAAAAAATTATATTTTTATTAATTGTTTCAAAATTAAAGGGTATTTGATCTTGATCATTTAACCCTAGGCTAGTTGCATTGATTACCAAATCAACGGGCGTATTTTGATGCTCCAAATTCTCCCAGGCCAATTCTTTTAAAATGGGGCCGAATTTATTTTTAAATGTATCAAATTTATGACTAGTTCTATTGGAAAGATAAATTTCTTCGAAATTTAATTCTTTAAGAGCAAAGATAATAGACGGAGCAACTCCTCCTGCTCCAATTAATAATGCTGACTTCATTTTTGTATTGGGCCATTGGTCTTGCAAAGAAGATTTAAAGCCAAAAACATCAGTATTATCACCAATAATTTTATTGTTTTTTTTATAAAGAATATTTACGGAATTAGTCGATCTAGCAATTTCCGTTAGTTCATCTAACAAAGGTATTATTTTTTGCTTAAAAGGAACCGTAACATTAACTCCACTAATTTTATTTTCTCTGATTCCCTCTATAACTTGTGGAAGTTGTTTTTCTTCTATTTGTTTTTTTTCATATCTTGCCTGTATTTTTGCTTTGCTTATCCAATAGTTATGAACCAATGGTGACAAAGAGTGTTTTATTGGATTTCCAATAACTAAAAAGTTTTTCATAAGTCTTGTTGTTGAAAATAGTTGATAACAGCCAAAACGGGCATCCCAAGAATTGAGTTTAAATCTCCGTCTATTTTTTCGAAAAGGTTTTTTCCATGAGATTCTATTTGGTAAACACCATATTGTTTCATGGTCTCAAGACTCACAAGATTTAAATAATTTGCAATTTCATCTTCTGTTAGTTGTTTCATTGTTAAAGCAGAGGTTTCATGATGATGCCAAACCATGCTTCCGTTTTTTGAAACACAAACAGCACTATGTAACTTATGTGTTTTTCCATTTAATTTTTTTAAGGTTATTTTGGCCTCTTCAGCATTTTTTGGTTTGCTAATACACTCACCTTCTAAATCTAAAACCTGATCAGCGCCTAATACAAAAGATTGGGGAAATTTTGAGCTTATTCTATTGGCTTTATGTTCGGCCAGGCTTTTTGAAATAGCAACACAACTTGCTTTATTAGCCTGCATGGATTTTTTTATTTCCTCCTCGTCAACTAACGAAACTTCGGTTGAAATTGTAAAACCATTTTCTTCTAAAATTTTTTTTCTTATTTGGCTTTGTGAAGCTAAAATTATTTTATTAATCATTTATTATTTTTAATTTCATACATTTTAACTACTGCAGCAGCTGTTTCTTCAACAGATTTTCTTGTTACATCAATGGTTGGTATCTTTTGTGATGCAAAAAGTTGTTTGGATTTTATTGTTTCTTCTTTTATAAAATCAATATTAGCATAGTCATGTTGTTTATCATTCAGCAAATTCATTCTTGTTTTTCTAATATCGGCCAATCTTTCTGGGTCTATAAACAAGCCAACCAATAATGCTTTTGATTTAAAAATATAATCAGGTAGCTTTTGGTGCGAAACCAAAGGAATGTTTGAAGTTTTAAATCCTTTTTCTGCAAGATAAATAGAGGTTGGCGTTTTGCTTGTTCTGCTTACTCCCAGTAATATTATATCAGACTCAATCATGGTTTCTAATTGCTGGCCATCATCGTGTGCAAGGGTAAATTGTATAGCTTCTATTTTTTTGTAATATTCTAAATTTAATTCATGTTGTCCGCTTGGTCTTCTGGTTGCTTTTTTTCCAAAAAGATTTTCAAATTGTGGAATAAGGTGATCTAAAACACCAAAGCAAGGAATATTGTGAGATTTACACTCATTTTTAATAAAATTAGAAGTAGAAGACTCTACCAAGGTATAAATTATAATTGGATTTTCTATTTTTCTACACTGTTCCATTAATTGTGCTGTTTGTGCGCTTGTTCTAATAAAAGAAAAATGCTGAATAGAAAACTCCATGTCCCGAAACTGTGCCTTTATTGCCAAAAATATCCTGTCCAACGTCTCACCAGTTGAATCTGATACTAAAAAAAAATTATATTTCTTGTTCATAAGCCTGTTGGTAAATATCTATAACCTAAATCCATACATTTATCATCTGTGCCCAGATAGATAGTGATAATTTCATATTGGGTTTTCATAAATTTGTTAAACTTTATAAAAAAATCGCTTAAAACTTAATTGTGTTTATAAGTATAAAATTTGTTAAAAATTGTTAAAATTAACAAGAATAGTTTATGTATAAAATGTTAATAAAAAGTTAACCACGATATTAACTGGGCCTACCAATACCAATACTTATAATTAAATATTATATATATGAGTTCTTTAATTAAAAAATCTTCAAATAAAATAAGGCCTATTTGGCTCATGAGACAAGCAGGCAGATATTTACCGGAATATCAAAAAATAAGAAAAACTCAAAAAAATTTTATTAATTTTTGTTTAAATATTAATGCAGCAACAGAAGTAACTTTGCAACCTATTAGACGATATAATTTTGATGCAGCAATTATATTTTCTGACATTTTGGTTATACCTTATGCCTTGGGACAAGATGTAAGATTTGAAGAAAATATAGGACCAATTCTTGGTGATTTTAATTTAGAAAATTTTAAAAAAATAAAAGCAAAACAATTTAAAAAAAAAATAAAAAATATTTATTTAGCAATAAAAAAAACAAGAAAAAAACTTAGCAAAGAAAAAACGCTTATTGGGTTTGCAGGATCTCCCTGGACTATTTTGGTTTATATAATAAATAGACAATCACCAAAAAAAAAGCAGGTCTATAAAAAAATATTAAAAAACAAAAGACAGACTAAGCAACTTTTAACTATAATAGAAAAATTTATTTTTATTCATATAAAAGAACAAATAAAAGCCGGGGCAGACACAATTCAATTATTTGATAGTTGGGCAGGACTTTTGAGAGAAAGGGATCTAAACAATTTTTGTTTTCAGCCAACCAAAAGAATAATTAAAAATATTAAGCGAATATACCCAAGCATACCGATAATCTGTTTCCCAAAGGGAATAGGAAAAAATATAAGCAAGTTTTGTAAAATTGTTAAGCCAGATGTTTTAAATATTGATAGCAAAGTTAGCCCCGATTTTGTTAATAAAAAAATAAATAAAAATATAGTTATTCAAGGAGGGCTGGATCCCAAGTTCTTATTGTTAAGAAAAGAAACTTTAAAAAAGAAAGCTCATTTTTATCTTAAAAAATTTATCAAAAGAAATTATATTTTTAATTTAGGACACGGAGTAGCAAAAGAAACCAAGCCCGAAGCTGTTCAAAGGCTAGTTAACATAGTAAGAACATTTAAATGAATGGTCGCTTAGAAAAAATTGGTCACCCCAAAGTTAATTTTGGCAAAACAGGTGTTTTAATTGTTAATCTGGGAACGCCGGACAGTACAAAATGGTTAGATATTAGGCGCTATTTAAAAGAGTTTTTATCAGACAGGAGAGTTATAGAAACAAACCCAATTTTATGGTGGTTTATTTTAAATTTAATTATCCTTAATTTGAGGCCACACAAAACTGCAAAAGCATATAAAAAAATATGGATGACAGCCACGAATGAATCTCCTCTTCGTTATTACACAAGATCACAAACGGAAAAATTATGTAATAAATTTGGGTCTACGCAAAATGTCATAATCGATTTCGCAATGCGTTATGGAAACCCAAGTATAAAATCAAAACTTAATTTATTAAAAGAACAGGGGTGTGAAAAATTAATTATTTTGCCTTTATACCCGCAATACGCAGCAGCTACTACGGCAACGGTTTGTGATGAAGTATACAGGTGTCTCATGAAAATGAGATGGCAACCAAGTTTACAAATTATTCCACATTATGAGTCTGAGCCTTTATATATTGAAGCTCTATCTAATAGTATTAAAGCACAACTTGAAAAATTAAGCTGGAAACCGGATGTTATTCTTTCTTCATTTCATGGAATTCCTAAGAAGTATTTTGATAAAGGGGATCCCTATCAATGTTATTGTCACAAAACTAATCGATTATTAAAAGAACATTTTGGTAATTCTATTCCTATAGAAATTTCCTTCCAGTCCAGATTTGGTCCTGCAGAATGGCTTCAGCCATATACAGACAAAACTCTAGAAAAGCTGGCTCAAGACGGTAAAAAAAATATTTTAATGATTTGTCCTGGCTTCGCTGCAGATTGTGTGGAGACGCTGGAAGAAATTGAGATGGAAGGACAGGCAACCTTCAAAGAGCACGGGGGAGAAAACTTTTCTATGGTGCCCTGTTTAAATGATAGCGAAGATCATATAAATCTTTTAGAATACTTAATAAAAAAACATATTGTTTAAATGAATATTTATTTATTGCTTAAGTCTTTGCATATAATCGCAATTATTGCCTGGATGGCAGGCCTTTTGTATCTTCCGAGAATTTTTGTTTATCACTGTCAGACTTCTTATGGTTCAGAAGCTCATGAGAAATTTGTTCAAATGGAATATCGATTATTAAAATATATTATGAACCCAGCGATGATTATATCGTGGATTTTGGGCATTGCTCTTTTGCTCCAGCTCGGTCACCAAGCCTCTATGCAGTTCTGGGTGCAGGCCAAATTAGTTTTGGTTTTGGCAATGTCAGGATTTCATGGTTTTCTTGGTTCTTGTAGAAAAAAGTTTGAGGCAAATAACAATCAAAGAACAGAAAAATTTTATAGATTAATAAATGAAATACCAACTGTTTTAATGATTATTATTGTTTTTTTAGTAATCTTTAAACCAATCTAGTCTTGCAAAACACCTAATATCTATTATATAATAATTTCATAAGTCAAAAAAACTTCCTTAACAATGAACCTCCAAGAACTAAAAGATAAGTCGCCGGCTGATTTAATATTAGAAGCAGAAAAACTAGGCATTGAAAATCCTAGCACAATGCGAAAGCAGGAAATCCTTTTTGCTATTCTTAAAAAATTTGCAGAAAAAAATGAACAGATTACTGCAAGCGGTGTATTAGAAACATTACAAGATGGTTTTGGTTTTTTAAGAGCTATGGAGTCTAATTATTTACCGGGTCCTGATGATATTTATGTAAGCCCGAGTCAGATAAAAAGATTTGGTTTGAGAAAAGGAGATACAGTCGAAGGAGAAATTAGGGCTCCCAAGGAACAGGAAAGATATTTTGCATTATTAAAAGTTAATAAAATTAATTTTGAGGATCCTGAAAAAACAAGAAATAAAATAAATTTTGATAACTTAACTCCTCTTTATCCTCAGGAAAAAATTAAATTAGAAATTGAGACAACAAAAATTGAAAAAAAAGCAGATGTTACAACAAGATTAATCGATCTAATCGCGCCTATTGGAAAAGGGCAAAGATCATTAATTGTATCTCCGCCTAGAACCGGAAAAACAGTGGTTTTACAAAACATTGCACACTCCATCACAACAAACCATCCAGAAGTTTATTTGATAGTTTTGCTTATTGATGAAAGACCAGAGGAAGTAACAGATATGCAACGTTCAGTGAAGGGTGAAGTGGTCAGTTCAACTTTTGATGAGCCGGCTATGCGTCACGTTCAAGTTGCTGAAATGGTCATAGAAAAAGCAAAACGTTTGGCAGAACATAAAAAAGATGTTGTTATTTTATTAGATTCTATAACCAGATTAGGAAGAGCCTATAATGCTGTGGTTCCAAGTTCTGGTAAAGTATTAACCGGTGGTGTTGATGCCAATGCATTACAAAGACCGAAAAGGTTTTTTGGTGCTGCAAGAAATATTGAAGAAGGTGGCTCACTAACTATTATTTCAACTGCTTTGATTGAAACGGGATCAAGAATGGATGAGGTTATTTTTGAGGAATTTAAAGGAACTGGTAACTCAGAAGTTATCATGGACAGGAAAGTTGCCGATAAAAGAATTTACCCAGCAATTGATATAACTAAATCAGGCACAAGAAAAGAAGAGCTACTTCTAAGCAAAGACGAGCTTGCCAAAATGAATGTACTTCGAAGAATTATAAATCCGATGGGGACTATGGATGCCGTTGAATTTATGATTGGTAAATTAAGAGAGACAAAAAATAATGCAGAATTTTTTGACTCTATGAATAAATCTTAATTATTTTTTTATTTTTCTTGCTTCTTCCGGAAGCATAATGGGAATTCCATCTTTAACCGGATAGGCTAGTCCAGATTTTTTTGCAATTAGCTCTTGCTTGTCTTCATCATAAATAAGCTTTTCTTTTGATAAAGGGCATACCAACATAGAAATTAGCCTTTTATTTATTACCATATCAATGAATTTTTTTTCCAGAATCTTGACCATTACCCAAGATGTAAAAATTAATTATTTGGTTTAAAATATTATTTCTTTCTTCAATAGAGGTAGTCTCTAATAATCTTTGTTTTTCGCCAATTGTGAAAGGACATATCATGGCTAAAGAGTTAATAAGTTGGCTTGGCTCAACTTTCTCTACAATGCTCCAATCAGTAGATAGCTGAAACATTTTAAAAAACTTTTTAGTTTTATCAATTAATTCTAACAATTGATCTTGATTGATATTTTTCTCTCTTTTTTCTTCTTCTAATAAATCTTTTTCATATTCTTTGTAAGAAACTTTAAATGTTCGATATAATTTCTCAGTTTGAATTTCTTCTACAATTTTAAATCGTGTTACCCCTTCTAAATTAATCAAATATCTACCATCCGGTGTTGAAGTATGTTTTTGGATGACCCCAACACATCCTGTGTCAAATACAGCCGTTTTCTCTTTAGACACAATTTGTATATTTGGCTGAGTTATTCCAATAAATTTTTTTTCTGCCAAAGCATCTTCTGTCATCTGTTTATAGCGAGGCTCAAATATATTTAGGGGCAATACCGTTCCGGGGAAAAAAATAGTGTTTGGCAAAGGGAAGACCGGAATATCTTCTGGTATATTTTCTAATGTAATTTTGTTTTTTTTCATTTAATATTTATATTGAAAATACACATTATAAATATTACTTTAAAGACAAATTACAAGCGGGTGTAGCTCAGTGGTAGAGCGAATCGTTGCCAACGATTAGGTCGTGGGTTCAATTCCCTTCACCCGCTCCAATAAACATGTTTGAGAATTTTGAAAAAATAGATGTAAAGGTTCCCGATCATGGTTTTGGTGAAGCCACGATTAGATTGCGAAGAGGTGGAGAAGGTCCGCCTTTATTATTGTTACACGGTAATCCAATGTCTCATATTACTTGGCACAAAATAATCCCAGAATTACAAAAGCACTTTCATATAATTGCAGCAGACCTTCGAGGTTACGGAGACAGTATTGGACCAGAGAGTGGAGGTACAAACCATATTAATTATTCATTTAGAGCTATGGCAAGTGATCAAGTTTATATTATGGAACAATTTGGTTTTGATAAATTTCAAGTTGCAGGACACGATCGAGGTGCTCGGACTGTTCATAGAATGTGTCTAGACCATAAAGATAAAATACAAAAAGCAGCAATTTTAGATATTATGCCAAACAGACATATTTGGACTGTTCAAAAAAAAGATTGGGCCAAAAGCAAATGGCATTGGTTACTTATGATGCAACCATATGACTTACCTGAAAGAATGCTTTCTTCTGTACCGGCTGATTTTTATTTAGAAAAAAAGATGTCCAAAAGAGGTGGTGGTTTAGATTTTTGCAAGGAGACTTTCCAAGAGTATGTAAGATGTTTTAATTTAAAAACCATCAAGGCGTCTTGTGAAGATTATAGAGCATCACCGTCTTGTGATTTAGATATGGATAACCTTGATTTTGACAAAAACAATAAAATTGATTGTCCAACATTAATCTTGTGGGGCTCAAAAAGTGACACAGGAACTGTTTGGGGGGATGTTCAAAATGTTTGGAAAAATTATTGTTCTAGTAAACCCTTGGGACATTCTGTTGACTGTGGGCATTATATACAAGAGGAACAGCCAAAAGATACAGTCAATTTATTTCTAAATTTTTTTGATAAAAAGTAACCTTGTTTCATGAGCAATCTTCATAAAAAAAAATGTATAGCTTGCAGTGGTGATCTCCCCGCTCTTAATGATCAAGAAATAGATAATTTCATCTCCCAAGTAAAAGGTTGGACCGTTATTAAAAATGAAAATAATATTAAAATGATTACTAAATATATAAAGTTTAACGATTTTAAAAATAGCTTAAATTTTATTAATCAAGTATCTGATATTGCAGAGACAGAGGGACATCACCCAGACTTATCGTTTGGTTGGGGTTATGCAAATATTACAATTTTTACGCATGCCGTTAAAGGTTTGACTGAAAGTGATTTTATACTTGCTGCTAAAATAGACCAAATTAGTGTTTAAAATTTCGAATACCTGTAAATACCATCGAGATACCAGCTTTATCTGCAGCATCAATTACTTCTTGATCGCGAATGGATCCTCCTGGCTGTATAATTGATTTTACTCCAAGTTTTATCAATTCTTCCAGTCCATCTGCAAAGGGAAAGAACGCATCTGATGCAGCACCACAATTATCTAGATCATGTGTGAAAAACTTTCTGGCATGGTCACATGCAATTTCACTTGATCCAACTCTGCTTGTTTGTCCAGCACCGATTCCTATAGTTTGGTTATTTTTGGTTATTACAATTGCATTAGATTTTACATGTTTACAAATTTGATTGGCAAATAATAAATTTTCTATCTCTTGTTGAGTGGGTTTTTTTTTCGTAACAATTTTTAAATTTTGTTCAGATATTATTTTAGTATTTTCGTCTTGCGCTAAAAAAGTTTTCTGCAGGAAAGTTAAATGTTGAGTTAAGTTTTTTTCTGGGATGGTATATTTTAATACCCTGAGATTTTTCTTTTGTGCCAAAATTGCAAGGGCCCCATCTGTAATTTCTGGTATCAAAATTACTTCATAAAAAGTTTTGACAAGCTCTGTGGCTATTTCTTCATCTATACCGTAATTAAAGGCTACAACCCCTCCAAAAGCACTCACAGGATCGCCGCTGAGGGCCTTTAAATAGGCGTTTTTCTTATTTTGGTCTACAGCACAGCCACAAGGGTTATTATGCTTTATAATGGCGCAAATTTGGGCTTTTGGGTCGAAATCGGTCACTAAATTATAGGCACTATAGCTATCCAAATAATTATTGTGACTTAACTCTTTTCCCTGGAGCTGTTGTAGTTGAGAAAAACCAGGTTGAGCACTTGGTATTTCATATACAGAACTTTGCTGGTGAGGATTTTCTCCATACCTTAATTGTGAAACTAGTTTTCCACCAATTGTTTTTTTATCAGAGAATTTTTCATCGTTACTTTGATTCATCCAGTTAGAAATCATAGCATCGTAGTAAGCCGTTTCGTTGAAAGTTTGATTAGACATTTTGGTTCTAAAGGCTAAATTTACAGATCCATTATTTTCTTCCATTATTTTTATAAATTCTTGATAGTATTTAATGGATGGCAAAACAGTGACATGTTTAAAGTTTTTGGCTGCAGACCTAAGCATAGAAGGTCCACCAATATCAATATTTTCAATTAAAATTTCTTTAGTGGATTTTGGATCCATGAGTTTTTCCTCGAAAGGATATAAATTTACCACTACTAGATTAATTTCTGGAATATGATTGTCAGTCATAGCTTGTTTGTGCGTATCTTTATTTATATCTCCTAATAATCCGCCATGAATTTTTGGATGAAGAGTTTTGACTCGTCCATCCATAATCTCCGGAAATCCAGTGTAGTTAGAAATTTCTGTACAATCGAAACCCTTGTCTTTGATAAATTGGTAAGTTCCACCTGTGCTTATAATTTCAACATTAAACTTTGCTAAAATAGTAAGTACATCTTCTAGGTAATCTTTATCTGAGACGGAGATAAGGGCCCTGGTTATTTTTTTTAATTCCATTTAAGTTTTGAATTTATAAAGGTTTAATTGGTTTTTTCTAGAGACCATGTAATTTTATTTATTTCTTGTTTTAGGGTTCCTTCCACGACAATACAGGTGGTTTCTAGAACCTTTTCTTTTTCAGCAAAATAAAGGCTATTTTCAATTTTAACGTCTTGGTTTTTACATTGAAACTTCCACCCCTGATTTTTAATACTGATTAAAATATCACCCCCATTAGTTTGAATTAATCTTGCATCAGGCATTACATGAAATCGTAAGGAAAAATTTAAAAAAGCATATTCATTTCTAGCTACTGTAAGCGTGTCTACTCCACTTAATAAAGTTTCTTCCCCATTCAGAACTAAGTGTCTCTCAAATAAAGTGGCATATTTTTGCTCATAACCATTATGAGCTGCTCGCAGAGTTGTTAGTACTTTATCTTGAGCAAATTCTTTTTTAATTATTTTGGATTTTTCTAGTAAGGCATTTCCATAGTATTTTCTGAGCATGGGACTTTTTTGAAATAAGCACGCTGAAGTATCATTAATAACCAATGAAGATTGGGCGGCTGTTGACTGCGATATATAAGCAAGTTCTTTAGAAAAATTATTTGCAGAACCTGTATTAGTAATAATTTTAACGCCGGCATTTAGCAATTCAAAAGAAAGCGATCCAGCTTGATAGTTCTGAGCAAATTCATCTGGAGGAGGATTGTTAGCATCCATTATAATTTCCAATTTTTTTATTTTTCCAAATAAAAAATTGGTATCATTTGCATCTGTATGAAATTTGTAGCCTTTTAGTTTTATAAATTGCAAAAAATTAGAACAGTCATAGTGTTTTGCTCCATTAAATAATGGCAAAGTATTATTTGAATAAAGAAGGGAAGAGAAATTTTTTCCGATAATTTCTATAAAATCTTCCAGTGTTTCAGGAACAGGATTTTGTGAAGTTCTTAAACTTTCTTTTATGATAATGAGATGGTGCAATAACCAAAACTGATCTTCTAAGTTTTTACTTTTAATTAAGCCTTGCTTATCAAGCATGTCTTTAATTTGATCATTTAGCTTTTTAAGAGATGAATCTAATAATTTTTTATGTCCCTCAAAAGCAGTGCTTACTAAAATCAAAGAAAAAATGGCTAAAACTCTATCTATTTTGCTTCTTATCAGAGATAAATTTTTAGAAAGATGTAACGCTTGTTTTAAAACAATATTAGTAATTTTGCTTCTAAATATTAAATCTTCATTACGTATAGTTATGGGGGCACTTGTAATCCAAAAAATTAATCGATGGGCAATGGTGGTTGGATGCCAAATATCAGATTTATAATTAGAATAATGATCTAACCATTCTTGAATAATAATTTTACATAGCTCTTTATCTTTTTTAATATCAATAAGTGGTAACCACGAGAATTTATGCAAATCATTAATTTTATTTTTTTTTAAGGTGTTAATTTTCCAAATATTTTTTTTGAATTGTTTAGATAATAAATAGTTTTTGTTATCTTTATCCTGCAGCTCACCAAGAATATGAATATTATGAATGTCATAAATTCTTGCAACAGGTTCAGCTTTTAAAGATTTGTTATAAAATTTAGAATTAAAATAAATATTTCTAAATTGTTCTTTGCTATACCTCCACAAAGCAGTCAGCCATAATTTAATAAAACTAACTCTCATTTACAAACTTAACAATTTCTTAATTTAGTGATGTTATCCTTGAGATTTTCTTTGTTGTTAAACAAAGTCGTTCCAGATACTAAAATATCTACACCAGCATCTACGGCCAGTTTGGCTGTCTCAAAATCAATACCGCCATCAATTTCAATTTCAATCGGTAGCTTTTCTTCATCTATTTTTTTTCTTAACACTTTTACTTTATTTAAAACTTCAGGCATGAATTTTTGTCCACCAAAACCAGGATTAACGCTCATAATTAAAATAAGATCTATTAAATGAATGGCTGGCATAAGCTGATCAATATCTGTTTTTGGATTTAGAGAAACTCCAGCTTTTTTCCCTAAAGATTTTATGAGCTGTACACTTTGTACTAAATTGTCCGTGGCCTCTGGATGAATGGTGATGATATCTGCTCCTGCATCAGAAAAGTCTTTAATATAGCGTTCAACCGGCGCTATCATTAAATGAACATCGAAAGGTAGTTTGGAATAATGTCTGATTTTTTTTATTACCGGAGGGCCAAAAGTAATATTGGGAACAAAGTGTCCATCCATTACATCTACATGAACTAAATCAGCTCCTGATTGGTTTAAACTTTCAAGTACTTCTCCTAATTTGCTAAAATCGGAGGATAAAATGGAAGGGGCAATTTTTATTGATTTTGTCATTTATAAGTTAAATTACTTATAATCCTAATAAGAAAAAAAACAAAAAAATTTCTTAAATTAGACCTGTGAATTGTTTAGTGAGTCTTGCTAAATAGAGTAAGTAAGAATTGTGTAATTTCACTTTCAAGTGGAAAGGATAACATTCCCATCACAGAATAGCCAAGAAGGTAGGGCATTAAATAAAATCGAAACATATAAAAAAACCAGGCAACATAAAGAGGAACCAGGGGTCTTACTAAAAAACTGGGCGTGATAATATTGAAAGCATTAAGAAAAGGGTTGGTCATTTTTACAAAAGCTTTCATAAAGAAAAATTCAGAGTCTTCTTTTTGAAAAAAATTCATGGCAGATCTGCCAATTAGTGTCCACATTACAATCCCCAGAATGTAATCAATAATGAGTATGTAAATGGGTATTTGCATGAAAAATTATTAAGGGGCGATAAAAATCGCCCCTTAAAATATATTATTTAGTGTTTGCCGATAATTGATCTACCGCTTGGTATACGGACTTCATCAACCATCTTCTGAGTAGCAGCATCTGGCTCTTCAGTAGCTAAGCTTACAACAATCATTGCAACTAAGCTTACTGACGCTCCGATGATACCAAATCGTAAATGGTCAATTCCTAACCAAGGAGTTTTGTTCATGAACGCTGGCGCAACGTAAATTAAATACGCTGTTCCTGAAGCAAGTCCAAGTAACATTCCTGCGATCGCACCTTGTCTTGTAGCTCTCTTCCACCATACACCTAGTACTAATGGGAAGAATAGACCTGACATTGCAAAATCGAATGCCCAAGCAACAGCACCAAGAATTCCAGTTAATCTCATAGAAGCGATGTATGCTCCTAAAGCACCGATCACTACAAGTAGCACTCGGGCAACAATTAACCTTCTCTTCACGTCTGCTTTTGGATCAATGATCTTGTAATATAGATCGTGAGACAAAGCGTTTGCAATTGCAAGAATCAATCCATCCGCAGTAGACATCGCAGCTGCCATACCTCCAGCAGCAACTAGTCCTGAAACTACATATGGTAATCCCGCAACTTCTGGCGTAGCCAACACCACAACGTCACCTCGCATGAACCACTCGTTCAACTGAAGTATTCCATCTTTGTTAAAGTCAGCAATAAATGCTTGCTTCACAGAGATCCAGTTTTTCACCCATTCAACTGCCATTACTTGATCGATTGGTTTTCCAATGATCGAAGTTGGTAATTTAGGATCTATCAATTGAATTTTTGATAGAGTCGCTAACATAGGTGCTGAGAAGTACAGCAAGAAGATAAAGAACAATGACCAAGCCACTGATCTTCTAGCTGACGTTACGTTTGGAGTAGTGAAGTATCTCATTAGGATGTGAGGTAGAGAAGCTGTTCCCACCATCATACAGATCGCTAAAGATATATATTTCCAAGCAGCCATTGCACCTGCAGGAGCAGCCGAGTGAGGATTAGAAATGTACGCTAATCCACCAGGAACTCCAGCAGCTTTAATTGCAGCTGCACTGTTTTTCACTAGTCCGTATTGTGCTTCTAGTTCTGCTATTCTTGCGACCTCAGGTGCTAATTGTAAGTGAGGGAAGATACCAAAACCGCTTTTCCATGAAATCCAGAAAATCGGAAGTAGGTAAGCGATAATCAGAACGATATATTGAGCCACCTGGGTCCAAGTAACCGCTCTCATACCACCTAGCATTGAACATAGTAATATACTTAATAGACCAACCCATACCCCTGTAGCGAATGGGATATCAAGTGCTCTAGAAGCAATTGTACCAGTTGCGTTAATTTGAGCTGTCACATACGTGAACGATGCTAACACTAGAACTATGACCGCACAGAAACGAGCAAAGTTTCCGCCGTATCTAGTTCCAATGAAATCAGGAACCGTGTAACAACCGAATTTTCTTAGGTACGGCGCAAGTAGAGTAGAAACAAGAACGTATCCTCCTGTCCATCCCACTAAAAACGCCATGTAAGTATATCCGCCGTAGTAAATACCACCCGCCATTGCAACGAATGAAGCTCCAGACATCCAGTCCGCAGCTGTCGCCATTCCATTGAATACCGTAGGCACTTCTCGACCAGCAACATAATACTCACTGACCTGCATGGTTCTTGATAGCACACCAATTAATGCATAAATTAATATAGTGAAACTTAAGAACATCACTCCGATAGATTTAGCGGAAGCACCATTTTGTTCTGCGATTGCCATTATTATAAAAAATAAAGCAAATCCTCCAGTGTACATTCCATAAATCTTCGGAAGGTTATCTACAAATTTACCTTTAAACATAATTAATCCTCCGTTCTCTCAGCATCACTGAAACCGTGAGTCTGATCGATAGCTTCCTGTTTACCAGCAAACCAGAAAATTAAAATTACGAATGCAAGGAGTGAGCCTTGACATGTCATATAATAACTTAATGGATATCCCAATAACGGAACCTTTACGGAGTTTAATTCATGACCGAACATAAAAATAACGATCGAAAAGAAGAACCAAATTGCTAATGTAATTCTCATTAGTCCTTTGGTATCATTCCAATGCGCTTCTTGTTTAGCTGACGCCATTGATTTCCCCCTTGTTAATTAATAATTAGTGAGACCCTACTTAACTTTTTTTAGTTGTCAAAGCCAAAATGCCACATATTTGGGCATGCTGGGACCAGAAAACCATTGTTTTTCAATAAAAATCTTAAATACTGTAAGTATTAAGTATAAAGCTTTTGATGTAGAAGAAATTATGTTCGAAAAATTAAAGGATATCAATTTTACACAGCTTTTAGTTGAGATTAAAAAGTCTATCCAACTATTTGTGATCAAGCCTTTCATTGGACTAGTATTTGGAGAGAAAAAAATTCAAAACTTAGATGATCTTCAGGATTATATCCAAAGAAAATCTGCTTTTATTACACAAGAAACCTTGTTTGGTTATCTAAAAACAAGAATTGGCATTAATTATGTCAAAATGTATGACAATGAGGATTTTATTAAATCAATTAATATTGCGAAGTGGAATATTTACATGACAGCAATTCAAGATCTGACTTTTTTTTCCTTCTCTTATCTTTATGTTAAAGATGAATTTCTTAATAATCAGTTAGCAAAGGATGTTTATGAGAAAATACTGGATCAAGAATTAAAAAATGAGGAATATCCATTGCCTGAAGATATTTATACAAAAGCAAAAAATCAATTTGAAGAAAGATTTAATACCTTGAGCTGGACTTCTTTTTATAAAGACAATCCTTTTAAAACTAGTTCAGAGGCATTATTTTTTTGGGCTCCGGTTGCTCCTGAATTGAAAAATTTAGACAAGCAGATAGTGATTAATTCTATGCAGCTAAAATGGGATAATGTCGTGAAAGAGTTTTTTAATATCATTCATTTCGGCAAGTAACAAAAAATGAGCTCAAGTTTTGAAAAAAATGCTAAGCAAGCTTTACAAGAAGCAGAGCTAAGAAAAAAGGAAGATACGCAGGCTCTAGCCAATAAATTAAAAGTTCTTAACGATCAAATAGCAAATTACCCAACCCCCATAGCAGGTTGTGATGCTCAATTTAATTTTTTATTAGAAGAGCGTGAAAAAATTTCAAAAACCTTATCGTTCAATGTTGATCACACGAATAACCAGAAGGAAATAAATGGTCGTGAAGGACCAGAGCCAACTCGTTATGGTGACTGGGAAAAAAAAGGTATTGTTACCGATTTTTAATTTATTTATTTAATCTGTTATCCACTAAACTTTGAACCACACTTGGATCAGCAAGAGTTGAAGTATCGCCTAAATTGCTAAAATCATTTTCAGCAACTTTTCGTAAAATTCTTCTCATGATTTTACCAGATCTTGTTTTTGGAAGACCAGGAGTAAAGTGTATAAGATCAGGAGTAGCCAAAGGGCCAATGTTAGTTCTTACCCATTGTTTTAGTTCTTTCGTAAGATCATCCGAGCCCTGTTCTCCAGCATTTAAAGTAACATAACAGTATAGACCATTTCCCTTAACATCATGAGGATAACCAACTACTGCAGCCTCAGCTACTTTAGGATGAGCAACAAAAGCACTTTCAATTTCTGCCGTTCCTAAGTTATGACCAGAGACAATAATTACATCATCTACTCGTCCAGTAATCCAGTAGTAACCATCCTCGTCCCTTCTACAGCCATCACCTGTAAAATATTTTCCATCATAGGCAGCAAAATACGTATCAATAAACCTTTGATGATCTCCATACACGGTTCTCATTTGTCCAGGCCAAGACTGAGCTATGCATAAGTTTCCAGAACATGCTCCTTCTAATTCATTTCCTTTTTCATCAACTATAACAGGCTTAATTCCATAGAATGGTTTTGTTGCAGATCCAGGTTTAAGATCTATAGCGCCTGGTTGTGCAGAAATTAAAATACCACCTGTCTCTGTTTGCCACCATGTATCTACAATGGGGCACCGTGAATCACCCACTACTTTATGGTACCAAAGCCAGGCTTCAGGATTAATAGGTTCACCCACAGAGCCTAAAAGCTTGAGAGATTTTCTACTGTATTTTGTAACAAAAGAATCACCTTCTCTCATCAAAGCTCGCAATGCAGTGGGAGCCGTATAAAAAATATTGACCTGATGCTTATCACATACTTGCCAAAAGCGTCCTGCATCTGGGTAGCTTGGAACCCCTTCAAATACAAGTGTAGTAGCTCCATTTGCTAATGGACCATAAACGATATAACTGTGTCCTGTAACCCAACCCACATCCGCAGTGCACCAATAAATATCTCCATCTTTGTAATTAAAAATATATTCGTGGGTCATGGAAGCATAAACTAAATACCCACCAGTAGTGTGCATTACTCCTTTAGGTTTTCCAGTTGATCCTGATGTATAAAGAATAAAAAGAGGATCCTCAGCATTCATTTCTTCAGGTTTGCACGTAGTAGATTCATCTTTAATTAGATCGTGATACCAAACATCGACTTTATCATTCCAATCTATTTTTCCACCTGTATGCTTGTACACAATATTTTTTTTAACATTAGGACATTTTTTTAAAGCATCATCTGTATTTTTTTTGAGAGGTATTGATTTTTTCCCTCTCACTCCTTCATCTGCAGTAATAATGTATTCTGATTTGCAATCGATTATTCTTCCCGCCAAAGAGTCTGGGGAAAATCCACCAAATACTACCGAATGAATTGCACCAATTCTAGCACAAGCAAGCATAGAATAAACTGCAGCTGGGATCATTGGCATGTATAAAGTAACTCTATCACCTTTTTTTACTCCAATTTTTTTTAAGCCATTTGCTAATTTACAAACCTCGTCACTAAGTTCTTGGTAGGTAATTTTTTTAGATACCGAAGGATCGTCACCTTCAAATATAATAGCTGTATGATTTGCTTTTTTAGCTAGATGTCTATCAATACAGTTATAGGATGCATTTAAAGTACCATCATAAAACCATTTAATCTCAGTTTTAGCTTTTCCGTAAGTTACATCTTTTACTTTGGTATAAGGCTTGATCCAATCAATTCGCTTTCCTTCAGCAGCCCAAAAGGCATCATTGTCATTTATGGATGCATTATATTTTTTTTCGTAATTTTCTTTATTTACTAAACCAATTTTAGACCATTCGTCTGTAACTTTAAAAATTTTATTATCTGATGACATCTGTGCCCCCTTAATTTTTTATAGTTTACCCATCTTACAAATAATTTTCCAGCTTTTTGGATCAATGGGCATCACGGATAATCTGCTTTGTTTTATCAGTGATAAATTGGCTAATTCCTTTGTTTTTTTGATTACTTCTAAAGCTACGGGCTCTGGTATTTTTTGTTTAAACTTAACTTGTACCGCAACAAATTTTTTTTCTTTATCCGTAATATCTGGAAAAGCAGTTTGGATTACCTCTACAATTCCAACAATTTCTTTGCCAATATTAGAATGATAAAAAAAACATAAATCTCCTTTAGACATTTTTTTTAAATTATTTGCGGCCTGATAATTTCTTACACCATCCCAAGTAGTTCCTTTGGCTCCAGCATCTTTCTGTTGATCAATGGACCAAACATTAGGTTCTGATTTTAGCAGCCAATAATTCATTTGTTTTTAAGATCTATGTTATCTTGGTTTTAAGCTAATATTGAATATATTACTATGGTGGATCGAAGAAAATTTTTAGCTTTAAGTTTAATTGGATTTTGTAATACCTTTATATCTGGCTACTCACATTCTAAACAAATCAACCAATTCCAAATTAATAAAATTATTCCCAAAACAGGTGAGTTATTACCCTCTGTTGGTATGGGCACATGGATAACTTTTGATATTGGATTTAATACTGATGAAGTAAATAAAAGAGTTCAAATAGTAAGAAACTTTTTTTCTAATGGTGGATCTTTAATTGACTCTTCTCCCATGTACGGAAGCGCAGAAAAAGTTTTAGGATTGTGTTTAGAGAAAATTAACGATCCACAAAAATTATTTTCAGCCACAAAAGTGTGGACACCTATAAAAAAACATGGAGAACAACAACTTGAAAATTCATATCGGTTATGGAAATTAAATTACTTTTCATTAATTCAGGTACATAATTTAGTAAACTACAAGGAGCATCTAAAGAAGCTCCGGGAACTGAAAGAGCAAAAAAAACTAAAATATATCGGCGTTACTACTTCGCATGGCAATAAACATAAATTGTTAATCGATATCATGAATCAAGAAGATATTGATTTTGTTCAGTTCACATACAATATTCTTGATGATGAGGCAGAAAAAATCTTACTTCCCTTAGCGCAGCAAAAAAAAATAGCTGTCATCATTAATAGGCCGTTTCAAGGAGGGTCTTTATTTAATCATGTTGTGGGCAAAAAAGTGCCCGTATGGCTTAATAATATGGGAATATCTACTTGGCCTGAATTCTTTATAAAATTTATAACATCTCACCCAGCAGTGACGTGCGCAATACCAGCCACTTCTAAGTTGGATCATATGAAAGAAAATATGAAGTCTTTAGTGGGCAAACTTCCTAGTATGGAAGACAGAATTAAAATGAAAAGTCTCTATCAAAGTTATTTGTAGTTTAATTTTTTAAGAGTGATCCACTCCTGCGCCTTTTAGAAAAGGAGCTTTTGTATCTAATGGCCATCTTGGTCTTGCTGCAAATGTAACATCATCTATTAATTTTTTTTGATATCTTTCAATTCCTGCCCAAGCAATCATAGCAGCGTTATCAGTACAAAGTTCTGCAGGAGGAAAAATATATTTAAATCCCATTTTGTTACAAACTTCTTGTAGGTTTTTTCTGATTGTTTGATTAGAAGCCACTCCTCCCGCAATTACAAAATAATTTTCTTTGTTCTTTTTATTATTTTCTAAAAAAAATTTCATAGCTTTTTCACATTTTACTTTTAAGATTTCATTAATTGTATGTTGAAAAGAAGCAGCTAAATTATATTTATCTTGTTTGTTTTTTATTTTTTTGGAAGCATGCAAAACAGCAGTTTTTAATCCTGCAAATGATAAGTTGCACCCACTTTTATTGATAATAGGCTTTGGTAAAACGAACCCATTTTTATCTCCTTTTGCAGCATATTTTTCAATTTTGGGTCCCCCAGGAAACTCGATTCCAAGAATTTTAGCAGTTTTATCAAACGCCTCACCAAGTGCATCATCTATAGTGGTACCTAAACGCTTATATTTATTGACTCCCTTTACCTCTAAAAACTGAGAGTGACCACCTGAAATTAATAAAAGCAAGTAAGGAAATTTTATTTTTTCAATTAACCTTGGGCTCAGCGCATGACCCTCTAGATGATTAATGGCTAAAAAGGGTTTATTTAAAAATGTTGCAATAGTTTTCCCAGCACTCATTCCCACCATTAAACACACTAAAAGTCCAGGTCCTGCAGTTGTTGCAACGCCGGTAATTTTGTTTAAAGGAACATTGCTTATTCGAATGGCCTCCTTGATAATAATATCAATTTTTTCTACATGAGATCTTGCTGCTAATTCAGGAACTACTCCACCAAAAGGTTGGTGCTCTTTTATTTGACTAGATACAATATTTGATAAAATTTCTACTTTTCCATGCTTGTTTTGTCTAACAATGGAGGCAGCTGTCTCATCACAGCTTGTTTCAATACCTAAAAAAATTACGTCTTTTTTCATTTTATGCGACCTCCCGTCGCTTAATATTTAATACTAATATAATGGAAAATAATATTTAAACAGGAAAAATGATATCAAAAGAAAAATTAATTATAGGCAGCAGAGGTAGCAGGCTCTCTTTAGCTCAAGCTGAACATTTCAAAGATGAGTTGTTGTTAGCAAATCCAGGACTAAAAACTGAGCAGATTGAAATTAAAATAATCAGAACTTCTGGAGATCAATTTAAAACTGAGAACTTAGCAAGCATAGGTGGCAAAGGGTTGTTTGTTAAGGAGATCGAGCAAGAGTTAATTAACAAGAATATTGATTTTGCAGTTCATTCATTAAAAGACGTGCCAACCTTTGGACCCGATAACTTGATTTTGGCAGCATTTTTAAAAAGAAAAGATGAAAGAGATGCATTTATTTCTCCAGTTGCAAAATCTTTTTCTCAATTAAAATCAGGTTCAACCGTGGGAACTTCATCAGTTCGAAGAGTTGCTCAGCTAAAGAAATTAAGAAATGACTTAAATATAATTAGCATGAGAGGAAATATTGATACTAGAATTGAAAAGGTAAAAGAAGGAATTTATGACTCTATAGTTTTAGCTTACGCTGGTTTACAACGATTGGGATTTCATACACAGGTTTCAGAAATTTTTGATAAAGAAAAAATGTTACCCGCGGCAGGACAGGGAGTGGTAACAATCCAATGTAGAGCGGATGATTTTGATGCAATTAAATTAGTACATTCAGTAAATGACAAGGAAACAGAAATTATAGTCAATGCAGAAAGAAGTTTTTTACATCGTGTAAATGGTGCTTGCGATACACCCGTTGCTGTTAATGCAGTAATAAATGATGAGGGAGAAATTTTTGTTAGAGCAGAGCTGTTGTCTTTAGATGGTACAAAAGTATTTCAGGCTCATAAAACTGGTCTTTCAGAAAAAGCAGCATTGATTGGTTTAGATGTTGCCGAAGAAATTTTAGATAAAGCTGGACATGACTTTATAGTTTCGGAGACCAAACTTGCACATACTATTCACAAAAACTGAATTAGACACACCTTACTTAGCTAATAAATTTATAAAGCTTGGTCATCAGGTTAGTACTTTTTCTATTTTACAAGTTGAGAAAATAAAGGTTAGTAAGATAAATTTTAATCATTATAATTCTATAGTTTTTACTAGCTCCAATGCAGTTATGTTTTTGGATCAAGATATTCCTAAGAACATTAGATGTTTTTGTGTCGGACCAGTAACGAGTGAATATGCTCGAAAAAAAGGTTTTTTAAATGTGGTAACTGCAGGAGGAAGTTATTATCAATTAAAAGAAACCATACTCAATCTCTCAAATAAAAATGATGGTAAGTTTCTATATCTCAGAGGAGAGTTCATAAGCAATGATTTGCAACAAGACCTAATCCTAGAAGGTTATCAGGTTGATAGTTTGATTAATTACACTACCAAGCCTACGTCTAACTTTGATAAAAAAACCTTTAAAATTTTTAATGAACAATCGGTAAATTTAGTTTTTGTATATTCAAAAAGATCTGCTGAACATCTTTTTAAGATAATATTAAATAATAACTTACAATCAAAATGTAATTCTATTAAGCTCAGATGCATCAGTGAAAACGTTTTAAAGTCCCTTGAGAAAATACAATGGATGGATATAAAAATATTTTCTTCAGGAAATGAAGAGTTTTGCCTTGATTAGAACTCTATAGGAGTATAATTTTCAGTTATTATCATGGAGACAATTAATAAATTTATTAGCTTATTTTCAGATGTTTGGGAAAAGGGTATTGGAGGTATCAATTTTTCTGAGTTCTTTATTGCGGTAGTAATTTTTTTACTATTTTTGCTTTTTAGAAATTTATTTGCAAAAATAGTTATTTCTCGATTAGAGAAATTTGTATCAAAAAGTTCTAATAAGTTTGATAATAAATTAGTCGAAGCTTTAGAGGGACCAGTAAAATTTCTTCCTTTAGTTGTTGGTTTTTTTATTGCAAGTAATTATGTAGAGCTCGAAGGAAAACTTATTTTTTTTGTAGAGAGTCTTAATAGATCTCTAATTACTATTTTAATATTTTGGTTTATTCATCAAATCATTGAACCTATTTCTTTTCTAATAAAAAAAATCGAAGATCTTTTGTCAAAAGATTTGCTAAGTTGGATTTTAAGAGCATTTCGAATTATAATTATTATTCTTGGTTTTGCAGCTGTATTAGAAATTTGGGGAGTGAAAATCGGACCAATAGTAGCTGGTTTAGGATTATTTGGAGTGGCTGTAGCGTTAGGAGCTCAAGATTTATTTAAAAACTTAATTTCTGGTATTTTAGTTTTAGTTGAAAAACGATTTAAAATTGGAGATTGGATATTTGTCGAGGGAGTTATTGAGGGAACCGTTGAAAAAATTGGCTTTCGTTCAACTGTAATTCGAAAGTTTGATAAATCTCTCGCGATCATTCCTAATTTTCAGTTTGCTGAAAAAGCCGTTACTAATATTACGCAAACTACAAATCGAAGAATAGATTGGACTATTGGACTTGAATATAGGAGTACCTCAGATCAACTAAAAAAATGCAGAGATAACATAGAGCAATATATTAAAAATAGTCCAGATTTTTATATTTCTGAAGATGCTCATTTGATAGTAAAGTTAAAACAGTTTTCAGCAAGTTCTATCGATATTCAAATAAGATGTTACACCAAAACAAATGATTATTATGAATGGCTGTCTGTTAAGGACAGACTTGTTTTGGTAGTCAAAGAAATTGTAGAAAAAAATGGTGCTTCGTTTGCTTTTCCGTCTCAATCTTTGTATGTGGAAAAATTTGAAAAATGAAATCACTTTTTATTCTTATCGATAATTTATTTCAAATTTATTTATGGGTAGTCATTATTAATGCTGTAATTGGCTGGTTGATTGTTTTTAGAATTATTAATACTTCCAATGCTTTTGTACGAAGTTTAATAGAGGTGTCTTATACATTGACCGAACCCCCATTAAGGTTAATAAGAAAAGCCATTCCTATTATTGGATCAATTGATTTTTCTCCCGTTATTTTAATTTTGGCTTTATTGTTTTTGCGCAATTTAATTTTTGAATTTTTTGCTCCGCACTTATTTTAATGATCATTGATGGAAAAAAAATTGCCAAGCATTTAAGAGAGCAACTTAAGAAAGAAATTGAGCAACTTCCAGTAACAAATATCAAACCAGGTCTTGCCGTAATTTTAATTGGCGATGATGCTGCTAGTCAAATTTATGTTAAAAATAAAGAAAAATTTGCTAATGAAATAGGAATTAATTCCAAAGTTTTAAGGTTTGATAGTTCAATTAAAGAAGCAGATCTTATTCAAACAATTCAACAGCTTAATGATGATAAGGCTGTTCATGGAATTTTAGTTCAATTACCCTTGCCAAGACACATTGACCCAAAGAAAATTATTAATGAAATCATTCCTTCAAAAGATGTAGATGGGTTCCATCCCATCAATGTTGGTAATCTTTCCTCAGGAAATGATGCTTTAATTCCATGCACTCCTTATGGTTGCTATTTATTGTTAAAAGAAATCATTTCCAATTTTACAGGAATGAACGCCGTCATTATTGGTAGATCAAGTATCAATGGAAAACCTATGGCTCAGTTATTACTTAAGGAAAATTGTACCGTCACAATAACGCACTCGAAAACAAAAAACTTGAAAGAAATTTGTTTGCAAGCTGATATTTTAATTGCAGCGGCTGGTAATGCTAGAATGGTAAAGGCAGATTGGGTAAACAAAGATTGTATCGTGATAGATGTAGGAATTAATCGGATAGAAGAAGATGGAAAAATAAAAATAGTTGGGGATGTTGATTTTGAAAACATAAAAGATAAAGTAAAAGCAATAACTCCCGTGCCAGGTGGAGTTGGCCCCATGACAATTAGTTGCTTATTAAGCAATACAATTATTGCTTATAAAAAAATTTTAACAAATTAATTTTTGGGAACGGCTCTTTAACTAAAGAGTTAAAGAGCCCCCTTTAAGTTGGCTTTTCAGCCGAATTCATTTAGGAAAAATGAATTCTAGTTTTATTTTTTTAACTTAAAAAAGTGTTAATTAAATTAATCACTTTAAGTTTCAGGTGGTGACATTTATAGCCCTCCTCCAAAAAACACTCTCTTCCTTTTTTTAATAAAAATCAAATCTTGGTATAACTTTACCATAAGTAGTTTTATTATAATAAATTCATAAACTTATCGAGGAAGCATTTATTGGAAAAATTTTTCGCGCTTAAATTAGTAAGAAAAAATAAGCATTTTTTTTCTTGTTCTAAATTGAAAATTTTTTTTTCTTTATTTTCAGTCTATTATATTTCTTTCCAACAAGCTTAAATAACTGTATTGTCTTGTTAATTTTTTTTAATAAAAATTTTTCCCGGCAATTTTTGAATTTTTAGCTTCTTAATAGACGACAGTGTTTCTTTATAAAGTTTTCAACATTTTTTTTATTAAATGTTTTATTTTCTTCAAAAGAAACTTTTTTCATAGAGTATGCTTTGCTTTTCGAAACTCGTGAGCAAATAGTGATGTTTCCTTTGTACAATGCAAGTTTAATCACTCCATTCACTTGATTTCTTTTTTTATCAATAATTTTTTGCAATTTATATCTTTCATTTGAAAACCAATACCCATTGTAAATTAATTCCGCGTATCTAGACATGATCAGGTCCTTTTTATGCATAGTGTCTTTATCTAGAGTAATTGATTCAATTGCTCTATGAGCAAAAGTAAGGACAGTGCCACCAGGCGTTTCATAAACACCTCTTGATTTAATTCCAATAAATCTATTTTCTACCAAGTCAACTCTGCCAATTCCATTTTTGCCAGCAATTTCATTTAATTTTCTTAATAATTTTGCTGGTGAAAGTTTTTTACCATTTAAAGAAATGGGGTCTCCATTTTTATATACCAAAGTAATATAGCTAATTTTGTTTGGTGCTTTTAAGGGAGAAACGGTTCTTTGAAAAATAAATTCCGGAGCTGGTTTACTTGGATCCTCTAATACTTTTCCCTCTGTAGAGGTATGATACAAATTATCGTCTACAGAAAAAGGAGGAGCCCCTTTTTTATCATGTGGTACTGGAATATTATTTTTCTCAGCATATTTAATCAAATCGCTTCGTGATGAGAATTTCCAATCTCTCCAAGGTGCAATTACTTTTATTTTTGGTCCAAAATAATAATAACCCAGCTCAAAACGTACCTGATCATTCCCTTTTCCAGTAGAACCATGCGATACAGCTTGGGCCTTAAATTTTTTAGCAATTTCAATTTGTCTTTTAGCAATAAGTGGTCTTGCAATAGAAGTTCCTAGTAAATAAATTCCTTCATAAAGCGCATTTCCTCTGATCATAGGAAATACATAATTTTTTACAAATTCTTCTTGAAGGTTTTCAATAATTACATTTTTTACACCTAGTCTTTTTGCATTTCTTAAAATTTTTTTTCTATCTAAATCCTGTCCCAGGTCTGCTGTGTAGCAAATAATTTCGGATCCATACTTCTCTTGTAACCATCGTAAAATTACAGATGTATCCAATCCACCAGAGTACGCTAAGACAATTTTATTTATTTTTTGCATTTATTTTTCGCTGAATTATACGCATCTGTAAATCCTAGCAAGGAATAAGTATCAGTTGTTTTGTTTCCCCTGGAAGATAACCCCACAACCTGTGCATCATTTTTTTTCTTCATAACAGATACAAGCTTAATTTCTTGATCTTTTGAGGGCAGCCAGGCAAAATTGTCTGAAGACTCAAAACCAAAGCTATCATTGCTAATAGTCAGATTTACTTTAGCGCCTTTTTTATATGGATAGCCACCGGTAATGCTTACTTCATCTTGTATATTATCTTTAGTTCTAAACGTTACAAATAAACGAGCTTCAGCTCGGTTTAAGTTTTTTGGTTCCATCTTAGTCGGCATAGACAATGCAAAACATATCAAATCCTTGCCATCTTCTGTGTAGTGAGATTCCCAGTTTTTAAACTTTCCTGCAATTTTGATATCAGCAAAACTTTGTTCAAAAGAAAATATTGAAATTAGAAATAAAAAAATAAATTTCTTTAAGGGCATGGGTTTGAAAAAATTAGTTGTACATGATTTATATCTTTTATTACTTCTTCGCTTAAGTTTAAAGAAATACTATCAATATTAAGCTTTAGCTGTTCCATGCTAGTTGCCCCAATAATGACCGCTGCAGTAAATTTCTGCATTTCGCAAAATTTAATTGCCATTTGACATGGATGTAGACCATGTTTTTTAGCCACTTCATGATATTTTTTTGCTGCTGGCTCTGCATTAATAGTCTTGTATCTTGGATAACGATGTCCAAAGAGTTGCATTCTGCTTCCTATTGGCATTTTTCCATCAAAATATTTTCCCGAAAGAACTCCACTTGCAAGAGGCGAGTACGCTAATAGGCCTACATTTTCACGAATTGATATTTCTGAAAGACCTACTTCGAAACTTCTATTTAACAAACTGTATGGATTTTGAATTGATACGATTCTGGATAGTTGTTTTTCAGAGGAAGCTTTTAAAAATTGGCTAGTACCCCAAGCGGTTTCGTTTGAAAGCCCAACATATCTTATTTTACCTTTTTGAATTAATTTATCTAAAACAGAAAGTGTTTCTTCGATGGGGACAATATCTGCTGTTTCAGTATGTTCATATTCTAATCCAGTGAAAGTATTTATTGGTCGATCAGGCCAATGTAATTGATATAAATCTACATAATCCATTTGTAAATTTTTTAAGGTCCTATCAAGAGCAAACTCTATTTGTTGTTGATTTAATCTTGTTTCAATCCCATCATTTCGAAACCATTCCATTTTAGATCTTCCAACTATTTTATCGGCTACAATTACCTTGTCCCTCACTTTTCTGCTCTTAACCCACTGACCTAATATTCTACTTGTTTCGCCTTGAGTTTCTGCAGAAGGAGGCACTGGATAAAGTTCTGCACTATCAAAAATATTTATACCCCTTTCATATGCATAATCCATTTGTTCAAATGCTTCTTCCAAGGTGTTTTGCTGACCCCATGTCATAGTGCCCATTGCGATCTTACTTATTTTAAGATCTGAAGTACCTAATTTTTTATAATTCATTTTATTTAACCATAATTTTAACAAAGTTTTTACAAAACTATACTTTTAGTTTACTAGCATAAACAAGCATGGATTTACTAAACTTTTTTTCTTCCCCACAGTTAGTTATTCTCTTTCAAATTATTTTAATAGATTTAGTTTTGGCGGCTGATAATGCAATTATAATTGGAATGGTTGCATCATCATTTCCTACTAACATTAGAAAGAAAGTTTTATTTTGGGGCGTTGCTGCAGCAATTGTTGCAAGAATTATATTTACTTTACTGGTAGCATTTTTATTACAAATCAAAGGATTAAAGTTATTTGGTGGGTTGGTTTTATTATGGGTTTGTTACCGTCTCTATAAAGATGTGATTGAAAAAAAAGATAAAGAAAAAAATATTCCAAAAATACAACAAAAAGAAAAAACATTTTTTGGTGCCGCGATGACCATTTTAATTGCTGATTTAACTTTAAGCCTGGATAACGTTTTAGGAGTAGCAGGAGCAGCCAAAGATCATTTGGGTCTTTTAATATTTGGCCTTTTGTTATCCATTATTATGATGGCAACTATGGCTAATTTGATATCTAAATGGGTCAAATCTTACCCTTGGCTTGCGTGGTTGGGGTTATTAGCAATTTTGTGGGTATCGGCCGATTTAATCGTTACTGATATTAAGGACCTATTATCCTTATAAATAAAGATTTTTTTAAGGGTCTTGAAATTGCCAAAATTAATAGTCATATTAACATTAATTAATTTTTATAATTAATACTAAAGGAGAAATATGAATTTAAACGACAGAATTAATGCTATTAGATCTACAACAAGATCCACAGCAAGATCAGAAGCTGTTCACGAGGGTCTGAGAACTTATATGCTATCAGTATATAATTTCATGGGATCTGGAGTTTTGCTGACTGGTCTAGTGGCTTTATTAATTTTTAAATTTGCAGTTGTAACAGATGCGTCTGGAAATATTACTGCGCTGACTGGATTAGGAAACGCAATTTACAATTCATCTTTAATGTGGGTGGTAGCATTGGCTCCTCTTGGAATTGTAATGTATATGAGTTTTGGAATAAACAGCATGAGCTCATCAAGAGCGCAAACAGTTTTTTGGATTTTCGCAGCTTTAATGGGAGCATCTCTATCTTCAATTTTTGTAGTCTATACAGGAACTAGTATTTCAAGAGTTTTCTTTATTACAGCAGGAACATTTGGAGCAATGAGTTTGTATGGCTATACCACAAAAAAAGATTTAACTTCATTAGGATCTTTTTTGATAATGGGATTAATCGGAATTTTAATAGCGTCTATAGTAAATATTTTTTTAAAATCTTCAGCTATGTACTTTGTTATTTCAGTTCTTGGGGTATTAATTTTTGTCGGCTTAACTGCTTACGATACCCAAAAAATTAAAAATATGTATCTAGAGAGCGATGGCAATGAAGTAATGAGCAAAAAAGCTATTATGGGCGCATTGACTCTTTATTTGGATTTTATCAACTTATTTATTATGTTGTTAAGATTATTTGGACAAAGAAGATAAACTTATTAAATACTAAATTATATATTAAAGGCTTCTAAATTTTTAGGAGCCTTTTTTATTTTGCCCCCGAACATCGTTTGGAGCAATATCGGACTTCATCCCAACAACGTTTCCATTTTTTTCTCCATGAGAATGATAAACCACATTTTTTACAAATTTTTTTTGGCAAATGTGCTTTCTGCTGACTCACTTAATTAATTGTAATTTCTTTTTGTTGATAATTTTTAAAATATTTTTGAGATCATTAGATCGTTTCAAAACTATCCCTGACTGATTTTGAATAGAGTATTTCTGATTTTTGTCTTTTGGATGTAGACTTTTAATGATTTGATAAAGAGGATTTTCAGTTGCTTTGCGATAAATATTAAATCCAACGACATTTTTGCTTATAAATATTGCATAATCTTTCCATTCACCCATCGATACCATAAACCCATAAAGATTTAATATTTCTCCTAATTCTTTTTTGTTAAAAAATTTTTCTTCTTCAAATTTTTTATTATGTATGACTTGATATTGAAACATTAGTCACCGATTTTATGCTTATTGATTACCGATACCTGAAAAATTGTATAGATAATTGTAATTGGTATCATTCCAAACACTTTAAATTGAACCCAAAATTCTTCAGATTGAGTTCTCCAAACCACTTCATTTAGCAATGCAATGAAAATAAAAAAATAAATCCAACGATCTGTTAAAATATTCCAGCCCTCATCTGTTAATTTGAGACTCTCTCCTAAAACTTTTTTTAAAAAAGAAACTTTGAGAACTATTTTTCCAAACAATAATATTATTGCAAATAATAAATTTATAATGGTTGGCTTCATATAAAAAAAAGTTTTATCATCAAAATAAAGCGTCAAACCTCCAAATGCAGCAAGCAAAATACCACTTACAAGTGGCATGGTTGGTATTTTTTTTTCAGAAAGATAGATTATTAAAATAGATATAACAGTAGCAATTATTAAGGGCAAAATAGCCTCTGTCATCCCATATTTTTTGTAAAAAATAAAAAAAATTAGCAATGGACCGAAGTCTGTAATAAATTTGATAAGTGATTTATTCATGAAAAAAATTTTTATATTTTATTTTATATTATTCAACTTTGTAGCACAACTTCTGCATGCTCGTGAATTTAATTTTGATGTTTATGGATTAAATCTTAGGTTTATGAATATTCAGTTTGCTTATAGTCCAACAAAAAAAATTACTACCCGACTAGAGAGTAAAGGTCTCATAGGTTTTTTTACTCATTTTGAAGGAGAGGGTTCATCTGAAAATTTTTCAAAAGATGTCGTATATAATTTTTCTTATGATAAAAAAAAAATTAAAAGATCAAGAACTATAACTTTTCGAGATGGCAAGATGGTGAAAAATATCGCTGTCCCCAAAAGAAAAATAAAAACTAAAATTGTTCCTGTTAAAGAGCAAGATTTAGAAAATACAGTTGATCCATTAACTGCAATTTATCTTTTAATTTTTAATCAAAAAAATAATTTAAACTGCAATAAAAAACAAAAGGTATTTGATGGAGCAACCATCTATTTTTTAATTTTATCTCAAATAGATAAAAATGATTACACTGTTGATTCCTCCAAGCTAGTTTACAAAGGTCCAATGCAAAAGTGTAAACTATCCTACCAAACTGTTTCGGGTCATGAAATTGAAGATGAGAAGAAATTCAACAAAATGTATGTGGATATTTTTTATGGAAAGAAAAAAGAAATGTTTTTGCCTTATTTTTTAACAACGAAATCTACAATTACTATCGAAATGTTCTTGAATAGAGATATTTAGTACTTGATTAATTGTAGATCATCATTATCTTCAAAACTGATGCAGCCTAAACAACTAAAAAAAGCTAAATTTTCTATAGGTGAAGTAGTCAGACATCGTTTGTTTGAATTTAGAGGCGTGATCTATGACGTTGACTTTCAGTTCAATAATTCTGAGGAATGGTATCAATCTATTCCAAAAGAGGCTCGCCCCAGAAAAGACCAGCCATTTTATCACTTATTAGCAGAAAATGATGAAATCACTTATGAAGCTTATGTTTCAGAACAAAACTTAGTTCTTGATGATAGAAATGATCCAGTTTCCCATCCTCTTGTAAATGAGATTTTTAAAGGAAAAACGAAAGACGGATTGTACAGAAGGCTAACAAACTAGCTTTTTGTATTGCCTCATATTCAACAAGATTAGCACAATTAGTAGACAGATTAGTTTTGTAATTATTTATTATTGTCTGACTTAGAGCATATTGTCCCAACAATCTCCCTCCTCTGAGTCAGACAAACTTTGTCACATTTTTTCTTATTTTTTTCTGTATAACTTGTTGCTAAATGTTCAATCTATTTCAAATAAAAAAAATTTTTGAATTAAGTGACAATTTTTTTTATTGGCTTAAAATAATTTTTCTTTCAATTATTATTTTTGGATTAATTTTATCTTTAGTAATTTCCCCAAAAGATTATTTACAGGGAGACACAGTTCGTATCATGTATGTTCATGTACCTGCATCTTGGCTTTCACTAATGATTTTTTCAGCTATGGGAGTTTGTTCTATTGTGAGCCTAATTTTTAAAATTAGAGTTTGTACTATTTATGCAAAGAGTTTAGCTCCCATCGGTTTTACTTTTTCGTTAATCTCTGTATTTACAGGCTCTTTGTGGGGTCAGCCTACCTGGGGAACTTTTTGGACATGGGATGCAAGACTAACCTCTATGCTGTTATTAGTTTTTTTTTATATTTTTTATATTTTAACTTGGACATTGATTAAAAACTTTTTTGCTTCAGAAAAGTATTCATCTATTATTGCCATTGTTGGTCTTGCCAATATTCCTATAATTAAGTTTTCCGTAGAATGGTGGAATACTTTACACCAGCCAGCTAGTATTAAATTAACGGAATCTCCAGCAATTCATGCATCAATGTTAACACCTTTGTTGGTCATGTTTTTAGGTTTTAGTTTATTTGCTCTATTTATTTTTTTAATCCGTTACAAAACCGAAATTTTAAAATTAAAAAAAGATAAGTTGAATAATATACTTAAATAAAAAATTATGAGTCCTGCTAGTAAAAAAAGATTAAATTATTTCTTAATATCTATTATTGTTTTTTTAATAGTGGGTAAATTTGTATTAAATTCCCTGCAGGGAAATACTGTATATTTTTTTTCTCCAAGCGATCTTTCCAAATTAAACGAAAAACCCAATGGATTGGTAAGGATTGGGGGCTTAGTTAAAAGTGATTCTATCCAAGAAAAACAAAAGGACAATATTTATACTTTTGTAATTACAGATTTAACAAACGATGTTTATGTAGAGTATAAAGGTATTTTGCCCAATCTATTTCAAGAAGGCAAAGGAGCTGTAATAGAGGGGGTTTTGAAAGATAAAAAATTTTTAATTGCTGAAAAAATTTTAGCCAAACATGATGAAAATTATATGCCCCCAGAAGTTGCTGAAGCTTTAAAAAAAAATGGAACTTGGAATAAAACATATGGCAAGTAATCTTGGATTGATTTGTCTATCTTTGGCTTTGTTAACTTCTATTTTCTTAATATTATCTTTTACAAAGCATGCAATTTTTAAAACAGAGTTAAATTATAAAAATTTTTATTTTAGTTTTAAAATAAGTTTTTTTTTAATCTTATTAGCTTTTATTTTTTTAATTATTGCTTTTATTTTTTCTGATTTTTCTATCTTAGCGGTTTATGAAAATTCACATACCGATAAACCTTTATTTTATAAAATATCCGGTACGTGGGGAAATCATGAGGGAAGTATGTTGTTATTTATTTTAGTAATTTCTTTATATGGTTTTTTATTTATTCTTTTCTCTAAAAATTTAAGTCCAGATTTAAAATCGGTAACTATTTTTTTTCAAAGCATTATTCAGATTATTTTTTTAATTTTTTTAATTTTTACCTCTAATCCTTTCGAAAAGATTTTACCTGTTCCTAATCAAGGATTGGGGCTAAACCCAATTTTGCAAGATCCTTTATTAGCGCTCCATCCTCCTTTTTTGTATTTAGGGTATGTGGGGTTTTCTTTATTATTTAGTCTGCTTTTGGCTGCTCTTGTCATAAATCAATATGATTCTAGATGGGCTTCAATTGCAAAGAGATGGATTTTTTTACCCTGGACTTTTTTAACTTTTGGAATTGGTCTAGGTTCATTTTGGGCATATTACGAGTTAGGCTGGGGAGGATATTGGTTTTGGGACCCAGTTGAAAATGCCTCTCTAATGCCGTGGATCGCCTCTACCGCTCTACTTCATTCGATTTTAGTTATGGAGAAAGCAAAAAAACTTTTTAATTGGACTGCAATTTTGGCCATTCTTACTTTTGTTCTTAGTTTATTCGGAACATTTTTGGTTAGATCTGGAATTTTAAATTCTGTTCATGCATTTGCGAACGATCCTAGTAGAGGATTTTTTATATTAATAATTATATCAGGATTAACATTTGCTGCATTTGTTATTTTTATTTTAAAATCCTCTAAGGAAGAAAAAAATAATCAGAGCTATATTTTTTTAAGTAGAGAGTTTTCTGTTTTAGTAAATAACTATTTGTTAATTTTTGCTTTGGTAGTTGTAATTATTGGAACAACATATCCTATTATTTTATCTGTTCTTACGAGTGAAAGTATTTCTGTTGGGCCAAATTATTATAATTCTATCTTAGCTCCATTTGTTTTTATTTTTTTAATTTTAATGGCAATGGGCCCTTATTTGAAATGGGGAAAAAATTTTTTTATTTCAATAAAATATAGATTTTTAAATTTTTTATTAGGCTCGATTTTTATTACGGCTGTATTGAGTTTTATTTTACAAAATTATGATATTATTTTTTGGTTAGGTATACTTTGTTCGCTGTACCTTCTTATTTCTATAATTTATGAGCCTTACTACTTGAAATTTAGCAACCTAAATTTTGGAAGATTATTTTCTCATGCTGGGTTTGGATTATTAATTTTTGCAATAACTCTTAATCATTTTTTCTCAAAAGAATTTACAGCAAAAATTCCTATAGGTGAGTCGGCTACTTATGAAAATTTTAAAATTACATTTGTAAAATCTTCGTCTACAAAACAGAAGAATTATGATGAACTATTTGGTTATTATGAGGTAACAAAAGGAAATAGTACAATATCGTTAAAACCAAGTATTAGAAAATATCATCAGCCAGAACAGTTCACTGCAGAAACTAGCATTAAAAATAAATGGTTTAGTGATTTTTATTTAGCGATGGATTATTCCAAAGACCCTTCGAATGGAATAGGAATAAGATTTTATTTTAATTATCTTGTAGCATTAATATGGGCCAGTTTTGTTTTGATAACCCTAGGTGGATTTTTAGCCTTTATTCAAAGGAAAAATGAAAAATCAATTTAAAATTTTAATTTTGGCATTAGTTTTTTTTATTTTTGTGCTGACTTTTTATTTTGCACTAGGAACAAATAATAAAAATAATACACAGGTAATGGTTTCAAAAAAGCTACCCCGAATAGAATTGACCTCTTTATATGAAGAAGAAAAAAAAATTTCTTTTCCAAAAATAAATTTCAAAAATTATTATATAATTAACATCTGGGCATCCTGGTGCGTTCCATGTCGTGATGAGCATCCTTTTTTAATGAAATTAGCAAATGAAAATAAAGTCAAAATTTTTGGTATCAATTATAAAGATAGTAAAATGAATGCCCTGACTTTCTTAAAAGAACTGGGTAATCCTTTTTACGATATTGGTATTGATTCTAATGGACAAAATTCAATTGAGCTAGGAGCATACGGAGTACCCGAGACCTATTTAATTGATAACAATGGTATCATTATTTTAAAACATGTGGGGCCCATCAATAAAGATATGTATCAAAAAATTTTAGATAAAATTAAATAATGAAATTATTTACTTATATATTTTTTTTAATTTTTTTTACACAATCAGCAATTTCTTCATCTGATCGAGAAATAGAAATTTATAAAAATATTAGATGTTTAGTTTGTCAGGGACAGTCTCTTAATGATTCCAATTCTGATTTTGCAAATGATTTAAAAAAAATTATAAAAGACAAAATAGATCAAAATGAAACAGATAAGCAAATCTATAAATATTTAGTAGACCGATTTGGTGATTGGATTTTATTTGATCCACCAGTAAAAATTACAACTATATTTTTATGGATTATCCCTTTGTTGGTTTTGATATCGGGATTTTATGTTTTGTATAAAAAAGTAAGTTTTATTAAGAATAGAGATGATTAAAGCTTAAAAAATGGACCTAATTTAATAAAATTTGGTAGATTATTGCCTATATTTTTAAATTTACATTTATTATAAGCTACTTTTAAATAATGAAAAAAATTTATCAAATTATTGTTTGTTTTATTTGTTTGGGATCAACAGTATCAAAAGCTGGGGATTTTAACTTAGCCATTGGAAATTTTGATTATAGCGATAAAGGCAAAAATGCTTCAATGATAGATCTTACTTATGGATTTACCGAAAATAAAACTTCTTCTTTTTTAGGCGAGGTTGTGCCAGTATTTGGCGCATTTGTTACAGCTGATACTGCTGCGATGCTTTATGCAGGAGCAAAAATCGATTATAAATTTGGATCATTTGTTTTAACACCAAGCTTTACGCCTGGAATATATTCCAAAGGTGACGGTAAAGATTTGGGTCATGCTATAGAATTTAAATCACAAATTAATTTAGGATTTGATCTAGGACCAGATACAAATATTTCAGCTGGTTATAGTCACGTTTCTAATGCAAGTTTGGGTGATAAAAATCCTGGCGCGAATAGTTATTCAATAAATTTTTTAACGCGTTTTTAAAATCATGAGGCTCAACGACTGTTATAACGTCGATGATTTTAGAAAGCTCGCAAAACAAAAGCTTCCATCACCAATATTTCATTATATTGATGGCGGGGCAGATGATGAAATCACTTTAAAAAGAAACACAAGTTCTTTTGACACTTGCGATCTTGTTCCTTCAGTTTTGACTGATGTTAGTAATGTAGATTTGTCCACAACAGTCTTAGGACAAAAAATTGATTTTCCTCTTTTTTTATCACCAACGGCTATGCATCAAATGTACCATCATGATGGTGAGACAGCTACCGCAAGAGCAGCAGAAAAATTTGGAACTTTTTTTAGCTTATCTACTATGGCAACCACAAGTATCGAGGGAGTAGCAAATGTTGCGGGTGGTCCAAAAATGTTTCAGTTATATATTCACAAAGATCAAGGCTTAACTGACAATTTAATAGAAAGGTGCAAAACCTCTGGCTTTAAAGCTATGTGCTTAACAGTTGATACAATTGTTGCCGGCAATAGAGAGCGTGATCATAGAACTGGTTTTACCACACCTCCTTCATTAACCTTGTCTAGTTTGCTAAGTTTTGCTCTGCATCCTTCTTGGAGTTTGCATTATTTATTTGGAAAAAAATTTAGCTTAGCAAATATTGCTCATATGACAAATAAAGGTACGAGTATTGAAATGTCTATAATGGATTATATCAATCAACAATTTGATACGACAATGAACTGGAAGCATGCAGAATATGCTATCAAGAAATGGAATGGACCTTTTGCTTTAAAAGGAATTATGTCTGTAGAGGATGCCAAAAAAGCTGTTGATATAGGGGCTTCCGCAATTATGATATCTAATCATGGAGGCAGACAACTAGATGGTTCCAGAGCACCTTTTGATCAATTACAAACAATTGTTGATGCGGTAGGCGATAAAATAGAAATTATTTTAGATGGTGGAGTGCGAAGAGGCACTCATGTTCTAAAGGCTCTTGCATTAGGAGCAAAGGCTTGCTCAATGGGCAAAGCTTACTTATATGCTTTAAGTGCAGGTGGACAGCCAGGTGTTGAACGATTACTTGGAAAAATGAAAGATGAAATTCAGAGAGGAATGACATTAATGGGTTGTCGTTCTGTAAAAGAATTAACCAAAGAAAAAATTTCTTTTAGATAATTATTATGAAAATTGCAGAAAATTTTTCACGTTTAGGAACCGAATCTGCTTTTGTAGTTTTGGCAAAAGCAAAAAAATTAGAAGCAGAGGGAAAAGAAATAATTAATCTGGGTATTGGCCAGCCAGATTTTAGAACTCCACAACATATAGTGGAGGCAGGAAAAAAAGCTTTAGAGGACGGTCATCATGGCTACACACCGGCCAATGGTACGCTAGAGTTAAGACAAAGCGTTTGTACTCATATAAAAAAAATGTACGGAGCAAATATTGACCCAGCAAGAGTTCTTATAACCCCAGGTGGGAAGCCAACAATGTATTTTGCCATTATGTTATTTGGTGAACCGGGGTCTGAAATTATTTATCCAGAACCAGGCTTTCCAATTTATGAGTCGATGATCCAATATTCAGGTGCAAAAGCTGTGCCCATGTATCTATCAGATAAAAATAATTTTTCTTTCAATGTTAAAGATGTCATTTCATTAATTAATGAAAAGACAAGATTATTAATTTTAAATAATCCTCAAAACCCTACTGGGGGCTTAATACCAAAAGAGCAAATAGATGAATTAGTCATTGAATTAAAAAAATATCCCCATGTAGCTATTTTGAGTGACGAGATTTACAGTAGACAAATTTATGATAATAAAAAAATGCCTTCTTTTTTTTATTATCCAGAATTATATAACAGATTAATAGTTTTGGATGGCTGGAGCAAAACCTATGCTATGACAGGCTGGCGGTTGGGCTGGAGCGTTTGGCCTGAAGAACTTATTGAAAAAGTTACTAGAATGGCAATTAACAGTTACTCCTGCGTATCTGCAGCGAACCAAGTTGCAGCAATTGCTGCATTAGATGGGCCGCATGATTTTTTAGAAGATATGATGGATAAATTTAGTAAAAGAAGAAAATTAATTGTTGATGGTTTAAATTCTATTAATGGAATTACATGCAATAATCCTGGCGGAGCTTTTTATGTTTTTCCTAATATAAGCGGAACAGGCTTAAATGGAACTCAATTTGCTGACAAGTGTTTGTATGATGCTGGTGTTGCAATAGTACCAGGCACTAGTTTCGGAAAATCTGCTAAAGATTTTGTACGTTTTAGCTTTGCTAACTCTTATGAAAACATTGAAAAAGCCTTGGAAAAAATAAAGAAAATATTATAGAATTTAACTATAATTAAGCTTTATTAATCATGTCTTTACAAATGCCACAAGCAGATGAGCTTGTTCTAAATAATAAAGAAAATATTGTTTTAAATTTAAAAAAAATTTCTAATAATGTTCTTTTTGAAAACGAAGAAATCACCCCTTACGAAACAGACGGTCTTACTGCTTATAAACAAAAACCAATTGCTGTGGTTTTGCCAGAGACAACCGAAGAAGTAAGCAAAGTATTAAAATATTGTTTTGAAAATAATATAAAAGTTGTTCCTAGAGGAGCGGGAACAGGGTTATCAGGAGGTGCTTTGCCACTGCAAGATTGTATTTTAGTAGGATTGGGAAAATTTAATAAAATTTTAGAAACAGATTTTGAAAATAGATGTGTTGTTGCGCAGCCTGGGGTTACAAACTTAGCTATTACCAATGCAGTTCAGCATGAGGGCTTTTATTATGCTCCAGACCCATCTAGTCAAATTGCATGTTCCATCGGTGGTAACATTGCAGAAAATTCCGGAGGTGTTCATTCCCTTAAGTATGGGACAACTACTAATAATGTTTTAGGTGTTGAAATGGTTTTGATGGATGGAACCATTATTCGTATTGGAGGAAAAAATTTAGATTCTGAAGGTTATGATTTGTTAGGTTTAATAACAGGTTCAGAAGGATTGCTGGGTGTTATTACTGAGGTTACAGTTAAAATTTTAAAAAAACCCCAAGCAGTTAGGGCAGTATTGATTGGGTTTGATACAATTGAAGATTCTGGAAATTGTGTTGCCGATATTATTTCAAAAGGAATTGTTCCTGCGGGCATGGAAATTATGGACAGACCCCTTATTAAGGCTACAGATGATTATGCAAAAGCAGGATATCCTAAAGATGTTGAATCACTTTTAATTGTTGAGCTTGATGGAACCGAAAGTGAAGTTGATATTTTAATTGAAAAAGTTTTAGAAATTTCTAAGTCAAACAAAGCTTCATATCATCGAGCAAGTACTAGCGATGAAGAGAGATTGAGATTTTGGAAAGGTAGAAAAGCAGCCTTTCCTGCTCTAGGTGTAATCTCGCCTGATTATATTTGTATGGACGGATCTATTCCAAGAAACAAATTAGCTGATGTGTTAAGTGAAATTTATAAAATGTCTAAAAAATATGGACTAGGTGTTGCAAATTGTTTTCATGCAGGAGATGGAAATTTACATCCTTTGATTATGTATGACTCTAATAATCCAAAAGAATTAAAAAAAGCAGAAGAGTTTGGAGCGGATATTTTGAAGTATTGTGTGAAAGTAGGTGGAGTCTTGACAGGTGAGCATGGTGTTGGAATTGAGAAAAGAGATTTAATGTGTGAGATGTTTAACGATAATGATATTCAGCAACAATTAAGATTAAAGAAGGCTTTCGACGATAAAAATCTTTTAAACCCTGGAAAGGTTTATCCTATTTTGCATAGATGTGCAGAAGAAGGAAGAGTTCATATTCATAAAGGAAAGACAAAGTTTCCAGATTTACCAAGGTTTTAATGTCCGGTGTATTCCAGCCAGAAAATGAGTCTCAAATTTCAGACTTTATCAAAAAGTCTGCGAAATCTAATAATCCAATAGAAGTAGTTGGCTATAATACGAAAGCAATTGGAAGATATATTCAGTGCTCACAAACTTTAGACTTAAATAGAATCAAAGGCATCATCGAATACATGCCCGAAGAGCTGTATATTAAAGTTCGCGCGAACACTTCAATGCTTGAGGTTATGGAAGTGCTTAAATCAAAAAAGCAAATGCTGGGATTTGAACCTGTGGATTATGGTTATTTATATTATGGCAAAAGTAGTTACGGCTCAGTAGGGGGTGCAATAGGTTGCAATCTATCTGGATCAAGAAGATTTAAAGCAGGAGCGCTTAGGGATCATTTACTGGGTTTTAGAGCGGTTAATGGTAGTGGAGAGATCATTAAATCAGGGGGCACGGTAGTAAAAAATGTAACTGGATATGATTTAAGCAAATTAGTTGCTGGATCTTATGGAACCTTATCAGTTTTATCTGAAGTAGTTCTAAAAGTTTTACCAGAACCAGACTACAGTGAAACATTTGTTATTTATAATTTAGATAGTTCCCAAGCCATTAATACTTTTTCAAAGGTTATGAAAACTTCTTTAGAAATTTCAGGCGCCTGTTATTTTCCTAAAAACAATATTAATTTTTTCCGATTAAATGATCTTGATAACTCCAACTCTGTTTTAGCATTAAGAGTGGAAGGACCAAAAAAATCTGTCATTGAAAGAATTGCAAATTTACAATCAATATTTAAAGAGATGAAAAAAACAAGTATTCTTGAACTGTATCAGTCTAAGTTATTTTGGAAAATAGCTTCTAATTTAGAATGCTTTAGCAATTCTCCAAACATCGTTGCAAAAATTTCTTTAGCACCATCAGATGCAAATTCTTTTATTAAGCAATTTTGTGAGGATACAATTATTGGAATTAATAATAAATATTTCATGGACTGGGCGGGCGGATTAATTTGGATGGAAATTGATAATTCTGATCCCTCTTATTTAATTTTAGAAAAAATTAAAAAATTTTGTACACAAAATAATGCCCATATGACGGTAGTAAAATCAAATATGACCTATCGAAGCACAGGATCCTTTTTAACAAGCGCAAGTGATGATATTAAATCTTTGACTTCTAGAATTAAAAAAAGTTTTGATCCAAAAAGCATTTTAAACCCAGGAAAAATGTACGCAGGAATTTAATGCAAACAAAATTTACCAAAAAACAATTAGAGGATCATGAGGTTAATAACTCAGAAAAAATTTTAAGAAAATGTGTTCACTGTGGTTTTTGTAATGCTACCTGTCCCACCTATCAGGTACTTGGTGATGAGTTAGATGGTCCAAGAGGGAGAATTTATCTTATAAAAGATATGTTAGAAAATAGTAAGCCAGCCAATGATAAAATTGTCAAACACATTGATCGTTGCCTTTCTTGTTATGCATGCATGACTACTTGTCCCTCAGGAGTCAATTATATGCACATCATTGATCATGCCAGAAATCATATAGAGCGTACTTATAAAAGACCATGGTTTGACAGAACATTAAGAAACATCCTGTCATTCGTGTTACCTAGCACAAAACTTTTTCGATTAATGGCTTTAATGGTCAAAATTGTAAAACCATTTTCTTTTATGATGCCAGATAAAATTAAAAATATGATTTCCTTAATGCCATCTTCATTTCCAAAGCAAAGTTTAAAAACGAAAAATATTTACAAACCAAAAAATAAAGTAGTAGCAAGAGTAATTCTTTTAACAGGCTGTGTACAAAAAGTGATTTCTCCGCAAATAAATGACTCAACTATAAATATTTTAAACAGACATGGAGTTGAGGTTTATGTTGCCAAAGAAGCTGGTTGCTGTGGATCTCTCAATCACCATTTGGGGAAAGAAAATTTAGCAAAACAATCTTTTATTAAAAATATAAATGCCTGGTACGATATTTGTCAAAAAAAACCAATTGATGCAATTTTAGTTAATACCTCAGGATGCGGTACCACACTAAAAGATTATGGATTTATTTTTGAAAATCATTCCGACAAAGAACTTAGTAAAAAGGCTAAATTTATTTCTGAGCTAGCGAAGGATGTTACCGAATATTTGGGAAAAAATATAAAATTAAATTTTAAAGATAGTAAAAAAGGACATAAAATAGCCTATCATTCTGCATGTTCTATGCAACATGGACAAAAAGTGCATCAACAACCACTAGACTTATTAAAACAAAGTGGAAATGAGATCGTAGAAATTCCAGATGGACACCTGTGCTGCGGTTCGGCAGGAACTTATAATTTATTGCAAGGAGAAATGGCCAAAGAATTGCTAAAAAGAAAAGTTGAAAATATAAATAAAACAAGCCCTGATTTTATCGCAGCCGGTAATGTTGGATGTATTACCCAGATCTCATCAGGAACTACTATTCCAATTGTTCATACGATAGAGTTGTTGGATTGGTTTACAGGTGGTACTAAGCCACTAGAAATAAAATGAAAAAAATACTTGTCACAAGAAATCTATTAAAACCTAATGAGGAAAGGGTATTACAATTATTTGATGCCAGGTTGAATAAAGAAGATAAAGTTTTATCAACTGAGGAATTAATCAATTTATCAAAAGATTGTGATGGTATTTTGTGTGTTGGTGGAAATAAGTTTGATAAAGAGATTATTTCTAAACTTTCACCTAGCATAAAAATTATTGCTAATTATGCGGTTGGTTATAATAATGTGGACACAGATGCAGCTGCTGCAAAGGGAATAGTTGTTACAAATACTCCTGAGGTTTTAACAGATGCAACGGCTGATATTTCTATTTTGCTTTTATTAGGAGCTTCTCGAAGAGCTTATGAAGGAAGAAAAGCAGCTGAAAGTCAAAGCTGGGTTTGGTCTACTAGTCTGTTGCTTGGCAAGCAAATGTCGAACCGTAAACTAGGAATTTTAGGCATGGGAAGAATTGGTAGAGCAGTAGCTCAGCGTGCAAGAGGATTTGGTATGGAAATTCATTATCATAATCGTAATAGACTATCTCCAGATTTAGAAAATGGAGCTAAGTATCATTCAGATATTAAATCTTTATTTTCACAAAGCGAGTTTTTATCTATTAATTGTCCTGCAACAGCAGACACTGCAAATTTAATTAATAAAGAAACAATTAATTTTTTTCCAGACGATGTGGTTATAGCTAATGCCGCAAGAGGGGATATAATTAATGATCAGGATATGATTGAAGCAATGAAAAATGGAAAAGTTTTTGCTTTAGGCTTGGATGTTTATAATGGCGAACCAAAAATAAATGAAAATTATTTAAAATTAGATAATCTTTTTTTACTTCCTCATTTGGGAAGCGCTACCGAGAGAACCAGAATTGATATGGGAGATAGGGCGATATCAAATTTGGAAGATTATTTTTTAGGAAAAAAACCAAAAGATAAGGTTAATTAAACAACCTTTGGTTGAATAAAATTCTCAAGCTATTTATTTCGAGACAAAATCGTTAATTTTTGATTAAATCGCACAACCTTAAAACAAACATGGGGAGAAAACATGAAAAAGAAAAGTGTTACGTCAAAATCTAGACGTAAATTTTTTAAAGCTGCAACAGCAACTGGAGCAGCAGTATTAGCTGGAGGCTTATTAGCAGCTTGCAAACCTGCAGATGATAAAAAAGCTGGTGGAGCTCAGCAGCAAACAGTTAAGTTAAAAATGCAGGCAGCTTGGCCATCAGGAGGAGATATATTCTTCGAAATGGCGGGTGATTACTGTAAAATGGTTAAAGACATGTCCGGTGGAACTTTGGAAATTGAACTTCTACCAGTTGGAGCTGTCGTAAAAACATCTGAAATTGGACAAGCAGTAAGTTCAGGCGTAGTTGATATGGGTCACTGGGTGACAGCATATTGGTATGGTAAAAATCCTGCAGCTTCTTTATTTGGAACTGGTCCTTCATACGGAATGTCATCACAAGAAGTTATGGCATGGATGGAGTATGGTGGGGGAAGAAAATTATATGAAGAAACAATTGCAAAAGTTGGTTTCGATTATATTGGTTTCTTTCATATGCCAATGCCAGCTCAACCTTTTGGTTGGTTCAAGAAAAATGTAAAAACTGTAGCTGACGTTACTGGAATGAAATACAGAACAGTTGGTCTAGCTACTAACGTTTTAACTGCAATGGGAATGGTTGTAAGACAATTACCAGGAGGTGAAATTCAGCCTGCAATGAAAACTGGTTTAATTGATGCAGCTGAGTTCAACAACCCAACATCTGACTCTAACTTTGGAATGCAAGATGTATCTAAACATTATCATTTAGGAAGTTTCCATCAATCACAAGAGATGTTTGAAATTCCTATGAATAAAAAAAGATACAATAGCCTTTCGCCAGCTCACCAAGCAATTTTAAAAAATGCTGCTTATGCTGCGAATACAGATAACTACTTCAAAGCTTTAAGTAGATATACTGCAAGCTTGTCGACGTTGGTTAATACTCATAAAGTTAATGTGTATCAAACTTCTGATGAAATTTTAGCTGCTCAACTTAAAGGTTGGGACAAGGTAATTGGAGAATTCGTTGCGAAAGATCCATTCTTTGCTAAAATTGTTCAATCTCAGAAAGATTATGCTAAAAAAACTATGAAGTACTTGCTGATGAATCAGCCAAACTACAGGTTAGCATATGAAAATGAGTTCGGTCCATTAGACCAAGTAAAAATCTAATTAATTAACTTTTTTTAGAAAAAAAAAGGGGGATTTAATCCCCCTTTTTTAATATAGTAAATTTACTTTTATGAATTCATTTATAAAATTTGCAGATAGCTTAAGTATCGCAATGGGAAAAGCTTTTTCTTGGTGCATTGTAATTCTTATGGGTGGTACGGTTTATGAAGTTATAATGGCATACGTATTTAACCATCCAACTTTATGGAATTTTGATTTTAGTATGCAAATGTACGGGGCAATTTTAATGATGGCAGGAGCCTATACATTAGCCACAGAAGCTCATGTTAGAGGAGATGTAATTTACAGATTGTTTTCAGTTAGAACTCAAGCAAAGATGGATCTAGTTCTTTATTTCGTTTTTTTCTTTCCTGGTGTTTTAGCGCTTGCTGGATATGGATATCCATATGCATTACTAGCTTGGAAAATTCAGGAAACCAGTTGGAGTAGTCCTGCTCAAATACAAATTTATATGGTGAAAACTATGATACCACTAGCTGGCACATTGCTAGTAATTCAGGGTATTAGTGAAGTATTTAGATGTATTATCTGTATTAAAACTGGTAAGTGGCCTGATCGAGAAGTTGTTGCGGAGGAGACTGAAAAAATTTTAATGAGAGAAAGTCAAAAATCAAATCTTAAAAAGAAATAAGGAAATAAAAAAATGTATTTTAGTTTAACAAACCCAGAAGTTGCCATTTTAATGATGGTATTGTTTTTATTTGCAGTTTTAATGGGATTTCCAATTGCATTTACTTTGATGGCCATGGGAATAGGATTTGGCTACTACGCATATTTTGATTATGCGATGATGACGCATATATTTGATAATAGAATATTTTCTCTTTTTGTCCAAAATACTTATACGGTTATGGACAATAATGTTTTGACTGCAGTCCCACTTTTTTTATTTATGGGTTATCTTGTTGAAAGAGCCGGAATAGTAGCAAAATTATTTTTTGCAATAAGACTAGCAGCTCATAAATTGCCAGCCTCTATGGCGGTTGCCGCATTAGTAACTTGTACATTATTCTCAACCGCGACTGGTATTATTGGGGCAGTTGTAACTTTAATGGGTTTGCTTGCTTGGCCAGCCATGGTGAAAGCTGGGTATGATAAAAAATTTTCTTCAGGAATTATTTGTGCAGGTGGATGTCTTGGAATTTTAATTCCACCAAGTATTATGTTGATTGTATATTCTGTAATTGCACAGCTATCACCTTTGAGACTTTTTGCAGCAGCAATTTTTCCTGGCTTGTTACTTGCAGGATTGTACATAGCTTATGCAATTATTTTAGCTTATTTTAAGCCAGAGATCGCTCCAAAACCAAAAGCTTCCGATATACCTCCAACAAATGTGATTATGAAAGAAGTTCTTGTTTCTTTCATACCTCTTTTTGCATTAATTATGCTTGTTTTGGGAACTATTTTGGCAGGTATTGCCACTCCGGCTGAAGCAGCAGCAGCAGGCGCATTTGGTGCAATAATTTTATCTTATTTTTATAAAACTCTAAAATGGCAAAGTTTTAAAGAATCAGTTTTTTTAACGGCTAAAACTACCGCTATGATTATGTGGCTATTTATTGGCTCGTGGACTTTTTCTTCAGTATTTTCATATTTAGGTGGACACGAAGTATTTGAACATTTTTTTAAATCAATTGATATTGAGCCATGGCAATTTCTTATAATTACCCAATTAATTATTTTTTTATTGGGATGGCCATTGGAGTGGACAGAGATATTAATAATTTTTGTTCCAATATTTTTACCATTATTAAAAACCTTTGGGGTTGACCCTTATTTTTTTGCAATGTTAATTGCTTTAAATTTGCAAACATCTTTTTTAACCCCACCGATGGCAATGTCAGCTTATTATTTAAAAGGAGTTCAATCTAAAAATGTAGAGCTGATGGAAATTTTTAGGGGGATCATGCCTTTCCTAGCAATTGTTATTTTTGCAATGATATTATTATATATATTCCCAGGTATTGCACTCTGGTTACCTGATGTTTTATTTGAGAATAAATAAATAATTTTATGTCAGAAATTTTATTATCTTCAGCAAATGAGCTGGTAAAACAATTAAGATCTGGAGAAGTATCGTCAGTTGATGTTTGCAAAGCTTATATCGAAAGAATAGATTTATATGAAAAGGATGTAAAAGCTTGGGCACATTTTAATAAAAAACTTTTATTAGAAAAAGCTGAGGAAGCTGACGAACATAGAAAATCTGGAAAATCATTAGGATCATTACATGGATTGCCCATTGCTGTAAAAGATATCTTTGGAACTTTCGATATGCCTACCGAATGTGGATCGACTGTTAGAAAAAAAATGTCACTATCTCAGGATTCCGAAGTTGTTAGTTTACTTAAATCAGCAGGAGCCCTAATCATGGGAAAAACCGAGACAACTGAACTTGCCTATTTTCATCCAGGAAAGACTACTAATCCTCATGATTATACTAGAACTCCAGGCGGATCATCTAGCGGTTCAGCAGCAGCTGTAGCAGCATATATGGCTCCTTTATCGATTGGCTCACAAACAAATGGATCTGTTATAAGACCAGCATCTTATTGTGGGGTAGTAGGGTACAAACCATCTTATGGTTTAATTTCTCGATCTGGATGTTTAAGACAGTCTAATAAACTTGATCACGTGGGCGTTTTTGGAAGAACGGTAGAAGATGTTGCCTTATTATCTAAAGTACTAATTAAAAAAGATCTATATGATGATTCTACCATTCATTATTCAGCAGATGATATGTTAGATGTATGTAGAACAAATCCAATATTTGAGCCTAAGTTTATTTTTTATAAAACTAAAAATTGGAAAAATATAAATAAACAATCACAAAAATCTTTTGAAATCTTTCTTAAAAATTTTAAAAAAAATATTGAAGAGTTTGACACCCCTTCTTATTTTGATGATATTCCAACTTATCATAAAATAATTCATGAAACTGATATGGCTAATAATTTTGAAGCCTATTACAAAAAATATAAAAAAAAATTATCAAAAGAAATGATAAGTGCAATTGAGAGAGGAATGAAATATTCAGCCAAGGATTATGCTGAAGCATTGGATTTTATTGAAAGAAGCTATATTTCTTATAAAGAAGTGTTTCAAGATTATCATGGAGTTTTAACTCCTGCGTCTACAGGTGTGGCCTCCAAGGGTTTGGAAAAAACAGGCAGTCCAGAATTTTCAACTGTCTGGACTTATATGGGTCTCCCAGCTATTTCATTGCCTTTACTTACCGGAGAAAATAATCTACCATTAGGTATCCAGTTAATAGGAAATAAATATGACGATCTTAGATTTTTATCTACTGCTAATTGGTTAGAAAAAAACTGTAAGGACAATAATGATTAAAAAATTTACAACAGTGTTTAGTGTGCTATTAGCGGTTGCTTTTCTAATTGGTTTAGGCACTACCTTAACTAGATCACCTATGATTACTGGGCTGAATGTTTTACCTGTCTATATTTTAATGGCTTTGGCTATTGGAATGATGATCTACGAAGCTTTTTTTGATAAGAAATAATTTTTTAAACTTTTCTTTAATATTCATTCAACCAATCTTTATGACTGGTAATATTGCTATTGCTAAAGGAGCTTTGGGTAATGTACCACCAGTATCTTTGGCGTTTTGGAGATGGTTTGTAGTTTTTTTATTAGTAGCTCCTTTTGTTTTTAGAGAGATTTATAAAAAAAGAGAACATATTGTAGAAGAGTTGCCACAATTATTTTTTTTAGGTTTTTCAGGTTACGCAATTTGTGGAGCCTTTCCATATATTTCAGGACTTACAACTACGGTAACTAATATGGGAATTATTTATGCTTTATCACCTATTTTAATAGTTGTGTTGTCTTATGTTTTCTTTAATCAGAAACTTAAAATTATTCAATTACTTGGAATTTTAATAAGTTTTTATGGTGTGTCATTTGTTATTTTTAAAGGATCAATTTTTAATTTATTAAATTTAAATTTTACATTGGGTGATTTATGGATTTTAGGAGCAGCTATTAGTTGGGCTTTTTTTTCGATTTACTTAATCAATTGGAAAAGTAAATTTTCTATTTTTTCGAGATTTGCACTTATGAGTTTTTTTGCATCTATGATTTTGCTACCTTTTTTTTTATTAGAACATTTTTATTTTATGCCTACCACTTTTGATTACAATTTCATTTTTTTTGTAATATTGGCCTCTATTTTTCCCGGGATTGTAGCTTTTATTATGTACACAAAATTACAACAAATGATCGGGGCTTCCCTGGCTGGTTTGACTGTATACTTGATGCCAATTTATGGAGCAATTTATGGAATAATTTTATTTAATGAAAAAATTTATATTTATAATTTTTATGGAGCTGGTTTGGTGCTATTAGGAATTTTCCTAGCAAATAAAAAATATTCTAACTAATCAGAGCTTTCGTATACTCATCAGCCTTAAATTGATTTAAATCATCTTCTTTTTCACCTACACCAATTGCTACAATAGGAATTTTAAATTGGTCTGCGATAGCAACTAGCACACCACCTTTAGCGGTTCCGTCTAGTTTAGTCATTATAATACCAGTAATATTTGCAATTTTTTTAAACTCTTCTATTTGATTAATCGCATTTTGGCCTGTGGTAGCATCAAGAACAATCCAAGTTTCTTGAGGTGACTCAGAATCAATTTTTTTTAATACTCTTATAATTTTCGAAAACTCTTCCATTAAATTTTTTTTATTGTGCAGTCTTCCCGCTGTATCAATAATACATAGATCCTTTTGATTATTTTTTGCATATTCCAAGGTTTTGAAGGCTACCGATGCAGGATCAGATCCAACCTCAGAACATATTATTTCTGTTTGATTTCTATCACACCATACTTTTAATTGATCAATGGCTGCAGCTCGAAACGTATCTGCAGCCCCAACAATTATTTTTTTATTATGTTCCTTAAAAAGTTTACATAATTTACCTATCGTTGTTGTTTTGCCTGTACCATTTACTCCACAAATCAATATTGTTTTAAACTTCATATTTTCTTCAATAATATTTTTTTCTAAAGGTTTTAAAATTTTTGAAATTTCACTAGAAAAGATTTTATAAAAATTTTCTTTTTTTAATTCTTCATCAGAATATTTTTGGCTAGCGAGCATATCTTTAAATTTTTTGGCAATACTTACTCCAAAATCAGCCCCAATCATGAATTCTTCAATATCATTAAGAAGATTTTCATTTGCTTTTGTTTTGGTGAAAATATTAGTTATTCCTTCAGAAATATTTTTTGAGGATTTGAACAATCCATCTTTTAAATTTTTAAAAAATCCCATTAATTTTATATTTCTACATTTACCTCTTGAATCTCAGATACTGGCCCAGTCATATAAATTCGATTGTCAGATTTCCACTCAATAGTTAACTTTCCTTGTTCGAAATGAATTCCAACAAGTTTATCAGTTAATTTTTTTTGATGAGCGGCAATAGCAGTCGCACATGCAGCAGTTCCGCAAGCCTTCGTCATACCAGCTCCACGTTCCCATACTTTAACTTTAATATTTTGTTTATCTATAATATCTGCAAATGTAACATTACATTTTTTAGGAAAAAATGAGTGATGTTCAATTAAAGGTCCTATAATTTTTAGCTTTGAATTTTCAATACTTTGAAAAAAAATAATATGTGGATTTCCTACACTCAGAGCATATCCTTTAAGCACATCATAATTATCAATTTTTATTTCAATATTAGAAGGATCCATTTTTTTTTCCAAAGGTATTTCGTTCCATTCAAAAATAGGCGGTCCCATATCAAGAGTAATGTTTTTGTTACCATTATTATACGATTTTAATATACCGCTTTTAGTTTCAATAGAAATCTGATCTAAATTGCTTTCACTCATGAGCAGGTAAGCTACACATCTACTTCCATTTCCACAGGCAGCAGACTCACTTCCATCAGAATTGTAAAATAAAATTTTTGGCTTATTAGGGTTGCCAGGCTCTATATAAATTAGCTGATCAAATCCTAAGTTATTTCTATTACCAATTTTTTTTATCTGTTCGGGGGTCAAAACGACTTGTTTGTGTCTTTGATCAATAATAAGGAAATCATTTCCCAAACCATCCATTTTATAACCTTTAAAATTCATAGCTTTTAGTAATACCCCAGTTTTATTGACTTTTAAATTATTACTATATAGTTTCTTTTCACTTCCACAAATTTCTACAATTTTGTGGTGTCCTCTTAGGAGGAGATCAACACTAGTCAGCGAGGATTCGCCCACTAGTGCAATTGTTGCTGGAAGAAGGAAAATTATGTTTGAAAGTTTAACAGATAAGATTGAAAGCGCCTTTTCTTTTTTTAATCGAATTACTCGATTAGATGAAAAGCAAGCAGATGAAGGGCTGAGAAAAATCAGGCAAGCTCTATTAGAGTCAGATGTTTCCTTGCCAGTTGCTAAAGATTTTATCAACAAAGTTAAACCTAAAATTATTGGTCAGGAAGTTTTAAAATCAGTAACCCCAGGTCAAATGATCATCAAAATAGTTTTTGATGAATTAGTAGCTATTTTGGGTGACGAGAAAAAAGAAATTAATTTAAATGCAGTACCACCGGTAAAAATTTTAGTAGTAGGATTACAAGGGTCTGGAAAAACTACTACGACGGCAAAATTAGCAAAATATCTAGAAAAACAATATTCTAAAAAAAGTATGTTGGTTAGTTTAGACGTTTACAGACCTGCTGCACAAAAACAATTAGAGGTTCTAGGGCAAAATAATTTGATAAAAACCCTTCCAATTATCGAAGGTCAATTTCCACTAGAAATTTCAAGAAGGGCTATGAATGCAGCTTCTTTATCTGGAGAAGATGTCATTATTTTTGATACAGCCGGACGAACCCAGATCGACCAACAAATGATGATGGAATTAAAGCAATTAGAAAACGATATTCAACCAACAGAAATTATTTTAGTTGCAGACTCTTTGACCGGTCAAGATGCAGTTAATATAGCCTCTGAATTTAAAAAAACTGTTTCACTCACTTCTATTATTTTAACAAGAATTGATGGCGACGGAAAGGGTGGGGCTGCGTTGAGCATGAAAGCAGTTACTGGATGCCCAATTAAATTTTTGGGAACAGGAGAGTCTATAAATGAAATTGAGGTATTTCATCCAGACAGAATTGCAAATCGAATTCTTGGAATGGGAGATGTTGTATCTCTAGTAGAAAAGGTTTCGGAGGGTTTGGAACAGGATAAAATTGAGGAAATAGAGGAAAATTTAAAAAAAGGTAGTTTTACTTTTACAGATTATTTAAAACAAATTCGACAAATGAAAAAAGCAGGGGGCATGAGTGGAGTATTAAGTATGTTGCCTGGGATTTCTAAAATAAAAAAACAGCTAGATGAATCAAATATTGATGAATCTTTGCTTTCAAAACAAGAAGCAATTATTTTATCAATGACCACAAAAGAAAGAGATAATCCAAAAGTAATTGATGGATCGAGAAAAAAAAGAATTGCAAATGGATCCGGTACGGACATTTCAATGGTAAACAAGCTTCTTAAGCAACACAAAATGATGACAAATATGATGAAAAGAATGTCAAAAGGCGGAAGAGGTGCTCTTGATGGAATGGAAGGAATTCCTCCGGAGATATTTAATAACTTAAAATAGGAAGGAAACGCATGTTAAAAATAAGAATGTCTAGAGGGGGAGCAAAAAAAAGACCCTTTTACAAAATAGTAGTTGCAGATTCTCGAAGACCGAGAGATGGAAAATTTATCGAGAAAGTTGGATTTTTTAATCCACTACTGCCAAAAGACAAAAAAGAGAGATTAAGTCTTGATTTGGATAGAATAAAATTTTGGTTAAGTCAGGGAGCCCAACCTTCTGAAAGAATTGCAAGATTTTTGGGAGAGGCAAATATTATTCCGATGCCTAAACAAAGAAATAACCCAATAAAAGCATTACCTAAAAAGAAGGCTCAAGAAAAATTAAAAAAAGCAGAGGAAGCTAAAAAAGCTGCAGAAGAAGCAGAGGCTGCAGCAAAAGCAGCACCAGTAGAAACACCAGCAGCAGAAGCAGCACCAGTAGAAACACCAGCAGCAGAAGCAGCACCAGTAGAAACCAAAGAAGGAGAGACTAAATAAAACAATAATGTGGTTAGCTAAAGTTTTTACTTTGTATTCTGAATTTTTTCCAGGATTGCTTGACATAGGTAATTTTAAAAGGGCAAGAGAAAAAAAGATTTGGGATTTAGAGGTAGTTAATATTAGAGACTTTGCGATTGATAAACATGGCTCTGTTGATGACAAACCTTTTGGAGGTGGAAGGGGAATGCTAATGAGAGCAGATGTTATAAATAATTGTATATCACAAAATAAAAACGATAACCGTATTGTTTATCTTTCACCAAAAGGAAAAACATTAACACAAGAAATGGTAAAAAATTTTTCTGAAACGAATGGTTTGAATATTTTATGTGGTCACTTTGAGGGAATTGATCAAAGAGTATTAGACTCAAATAAAGTAGAAGAAATAAGTATTGGAGATTATGTTTTATCAGGAGGTGAGCCTGCCGCAGTTGTATTGATTGATAGTATTTTAAGGCTTTTGCCTGGGGTACTAGGCGATGAGGGATCTTTAGAAGAGGAGAGTTTTAATAATAATTTATTAGAATATCCCCAATATACTCAGCCAAGAGAATGGCAGGGTAAACAGGTCCCAGATGTTCTATTATCGGGAAATCATGCGGAAATAAAGCGCTGGCGTTTAGAACAGTCCGAGGGTATAACACAGCGCCTAAGACCAGATATGTGGCAAAGATATAATAAAAACAAAAATTAGAATGAATTTAGTTATGAAAAATATTGAAGATATAAACAAAGAGCAGATTAAGAAATTAACCGAAAACAAACAAATAGTTAATTTTAATCCTGGGGACACAGTTAAGGTCAACGTAAGAATTATCGAAGGAAAAAAACAACGAATTCAGGCCTATGAAGGGGTTTGTATTGCAAAAAAAAATAGAGGCATAAATTCTTCATTCACAGTAAGAAAAATTTCTTTTGGGGAAGGAGTTGAAAGGGTGTTTCAATTATACAGCCCTAACGTTGACTCTGTAGAGCTAATTCGTTCTGGAAAAGTAAGAAGAGCAAAGTTGTATTACTTAAGAGATAGAAAAGGTAAGTCTGCAAGAATTAATGAAAAAATTAAAAAGAAAATCGGTCTTGATGTTGCAAAAAAAGAAACTACCAGCAAAGAAGCTGTTGCTGATGATGCAGCAAGTGAAAATATAACTAAGTAAGTTGTGATGCCAAAAACTCTGTACGATAAATTATTTGATAGTCATTTAATTGATAAGCAAGATGATGGAACTTGCCTTTTATTTATCGATAGGCATCTAGTTCATGAAGTAACAAGTCCCCAGGCATTCGAGGGATTACGAATGAATGGAAGAAAAGTAAAATATCCTGAATTTACACTTGCAGTAGCAGATCACAATGTTCCAACTACTGATAGAAGCAAACCTATTGAAAATAAAGACTCAGCCTTACAATATGAAACTTTAGAAAAAAATTGCAAAGATTTTAATATAAATTTTTTTGGGCTTAATGATATTAGACAGGGAATAGTTCATGTTATTGGACCCGAACAAGGTTTAACTCAACCTGGAATGACAATTGTTTGTGGGGACAGTCATACAGCTACTCATGGTGCCTTTGGTGCCTTAGCGTTTGGAATAGGTACTTCCGAGGTTGAACATGTATTAGCGACACAAACTTTGATTCAAAGAAAAGCAAAAAATATGAAAATTGAAATCCAAGGCAAGCTTCCTTTGGGCGTAACAGCTAAAGATATTATTCTTACCATAATTGGAAAAATTGGAACAGCTGGTGGAACAGGTTACGTAATAGAATATTGTGGAGAAGTCATTAAAAACTTGTCTATGGAAGAAAGAATGACAGTGTGCAACATGTCAATTGAGGCTGGTGCTAGAGCTGGAATCATTCAGCCAGATGAAAAAACAGTTGAATTTATCAAAGGAAAACCTTTGGCCCCTAAAGGAGAAGATTGGGAAAAAGCCAAATCATTTTGGTTAAGTCTGCATTCAGATAAAGATGCAAAGTATGATGAAACTATAATTCTAAAAGGAGAGGAGATCGTGCCATCGGTTACTTGGGGAACAAGTCCGGAGGACGTGTTGCCAATCACTGCAGCAGTTCCTCATCCAGATGATTTCGTTGATCCTGATAAAAAAAATGCTGTGATTAGATCCTTGGAGTATATGGGACTTGAGTCTAACAAAAAGCTAGAATCTATTACAATTGATAAGGTTTTTATAGGATCTTGCACTAATGGACGTATCCAAGATTTAAGAGCTGCTGCTGAAATTTTAAAAGGAAAAAAAATAGCTCCAAATGTTACAGGATATGTTGTTCCTGGTTCTGGTTTAGTTAAAAAGCAAGCTGAAGAAGAAGGATTGGATAAGATTTTTATTGAAGCAGGCTTAGAGTGGAGAGAGCCTGGTTGCTCAATGTGTCTCGGTATGAACCCAGATCAGTTATTGCCAGGAGAACGTTGCGCATCAACTTCAAATAGAAACTTTGAAGGAAGACAAGGTAGAGGAGGAAGAACCCACCTTTTAAGTCCAGCTATGGCTGCTGCCGCTGGAATAGAGGGAAAATTAACTGACGTAAGAAAATTTTTATAATGGAAAAATTTAAAACAATCAAAAGCATCCCAGCTTATCTGCCTATTGTTAATGTAGATACAGACATGATGATCCCAAAACAATTCTTGAAAACTATTAAAAGAACCGGCCTTGGAAAAAATTTATTTTTTGAAATGAGATATGACGATTCAGGAAAACCAATTGAAAGTTTTGTATTGAATCAAGATCCATTTAATCAATCTACAATATTAATAGGAGAAAAAAATTTTGGATGTGGATCTTCCCGAGAACATGCTCCTTGGGCTCTATTAGATTTTGGCTTTAGAGTGGTAATTGCACCTAGCTTTGCAGATATTTTTTATAATAATTGTTTTAAAAATGGGATTTTACCAATAGTGCTGCCAGAGGAAAAAATAAAAGAACTTGCAGAATTTGCTAAAGATAAAAAAAACATAGAAGTTAATCTAGATGAGCAAAAAATTTCTAAGGGAGATAATCAACCAATAGAATTTGATGTTGATCCTTTCCAAAAAGATTGTTTAGTAAATGGACTAGATGATATTGGAATTACATTAAAAAAATCAGAACACATTACCAAATTTATTTCTAACCAAAAAAACAAAACTCCTTGGCTTTTTTAAATGGCTAAAAAAAATATTTTATTACTTGCCGGAGACGGTATTGGGCCTGAGATTATGGCGGAAGCCAAAAAAATTATTGACTGGTTTAACACCAATAAAAAATTAGATATTGCCTATATAGAGGAACTAGCTGGAGGAATCTCTTACGACGAAAATGGAACTCCGCTTACGGATGATGTTTTGTACAAAGCAATGGATAGCGATGCAGTTTTATTAGGAGCTGTTGGAGGGCCAAAGTGGGATAATTTAGAATTCTCAAAAAAACCAGAAAGAGCATTGCTGAGATTAAGAAAAGAAATGAAACTATTTGCTAATTTAAGACCTGCCATCTGTTTTGAAGAGTTAGTAAGCGCTTCTACTTTGAAGCCAGAAATAATTTCAGGTTTAGATATTTTAATTGTTAGAGAATTAACAGGGGGTATTTATTTTGGTGAACCAAGGGGTGTTGAGCCGATTGAAAATGGTGAAAGAAAAGGAATTAATACACACGTTTACACTTCTAAAGAAATTAAAAGAGTAGCTAAAGTTGCGTTTGATTTAGCTTTAAAAAGAAACAAAAAAGTAACTTCTGCAGATAAATCAAATGTTATGGAAGCAGGATTGCTTTGGAAAGAAGAAGTACAATCCCTTTATGACGAAAGTCCTGCATACAAAACTATACAACTTAGTCATATGCTTGCTGATAACTGCGCAATGCAATTAGTTCGAAATCCAAAACAATTTGACGTTATTGTTACAGATAATTTATTTGGAGATATGTTGTCGGACGAAGCTGCAATGTTAACAGGATCTTTAGGAATGTTACCTTCAGCTTCTTTAAGCGAGAAAGATAAAAATGGAAGAATTAGATCTATGTATGAGCCGTGCCATGGCTCAGCACCTGACATAGCTGGAAAAGCATTGGCCAATCCTATTGCTATGATTTTAAGTTTTGCAATGGCCCTTAAATATTCACTAAATTTTGATAAAGAGGCAGATATGGTTGAAACTGCTATCAAAGAGGTTTTGAAAGATGGATTAAGAACTGCCGATATCATGGAGGATGGGAAGAAGAAAGTATCCACATCTGAGATGGGCGATGCAATTGTTGCAAAATTAAATCTACAAAAATGAAATTAAACATAGCAATTGCAGGCGCAACAGGAAATGTTGGAAGAAAAATTATCGAGGTTTTAGAAAGAAGAAAATTTCCTTTAAATAATTTATATTTATTAGCTTCAAAAAATAGTTCTGGAAAGGAAATAGATTTTTTAGGAAAAAAAATTATAGTAGAGCAGCTTGATACCTTTGATTTTTCAAAAGCTACCATTACTTTTTTTTGCTGCGGATCGACAGTTACAAAAGCTCTAGCAGAAAAAGCAGCTCAAGATACAATTATTATTGATAATTCAAGTCTTTTTAGAATGGATAAAGACGTTCCATTAGTGGTTCCGGAAGTAAATTGGAATGATTTAAAAAATTATAAAAAGAAAAATATTATTGCTAACCCAAATTGTTCAACTGCTCAGCTAGTAGTAGCCTTAAAACCTTTGCACGATTTGTTTACTATTAAGAGAGTTGTAACTTCTACTTATCAATCAGTTTCTGGAGCCGGTAAGGAGCCAATGGATGAGCTTATTCATCAAACTAAGCAATTTTTAAATAATGAAACAATCCAATCTAAAAAATTTACAAAACAAATTGCTTTTAACCTGATTCCACACATCGATGTTTTTTCTGATGAAGGTTATACAAAAGAAGAACTGAAGATGGTAAATGAAACAAAAAAAATATTAGATGAAAAAATAAAACTAACGGCAACTTGTGTGAGAGTTCCGGTGCTTATCTCTCATAGTGAATCGGTTAATATACAGTTTGAAAAGCCTTTTTCTTTAGAAGCAGTTAGATCGGCTTTGGAAAGTGCAAATGGTTGTAAGGTTATTGATGAAAGAAAAGATGGTGGCTATATCACACCCCTTGAGGCTCAGGATCAATTTGAAACATATATTTCAAGAATTAGAGTAGATAATACGGAAAAAAATTGTTTAAATCTTTGGATTGTTTCAGATAATTTATTAAAAGGGGCGGCATTAAATGCAGTTCAAATTGCTGAAACATTAGTAGATAAAAAACTAATATAAGAATTATGAATGATTTAAATAAAGACAGACCGTTGTCTCCACATTTGCAAGTTTATAAATGGCAAATGTCTTCATTATTATCTATTACTCACCGCTTAACATCTGTCATAAATACAGCGGGTATTTCAGTAATTTGTTTTTGGATCATTTCTCTTTATTTAGGAGAGAATTGTTATAAGTATTTTTCTTTTTTTATTTCAAGTGCAGTTGGAAAATTTATTTTGGTCGGGTTTACCTGGTCTTTTTGTTATCATTTATTAAATGGTATCAGACACTTGTTTTGGGATATTGGGTATGGCTATGAGTTAAAAACTGCTAATTTATCGGGTATTTTTGTTTTAGCGAGTTCTTTTCTGTTAACTTTAGGATTGTGGGTTTTGTCATGAGCAATATGGTTGTAAAAAAATGGCTTTTACAAAGAATTACAGCGGTTATGCTTGTGCCATTACTGATATGGTTTTTATCAGTTTTTATAGGCTTGGTTCAAAAAGACTTTCAATCAATTATTCTTTTTTTCAAAGATAATGTAAATTTTGTTTTATCAATTATTTTTTTGATTATTGTATTTTCACATATGAAATTAGGTATGGGAGAAATTTTTGAGGATTATATTCAAGACAATAGATACAAAAGTGTCGCTAATTTAATAATTACTGCATTAGCAACTATTCTTCCATTGATAACTATTGTATCATTAGTCTTTATTAAATTTAATTAATCATGAGTGAATATAAAATTATTGATCACGAATATGATGCCATAGTTGTTGGTGCTGGTGGGTCTGGTTTAAGAGCTGCAGTAGGTCTTTCAGAAGCAGGACTAAAAACAGCATGTATTTCAAAAGTATTTCCAACAAGAAGTCATACTGCTGCGGCACAAGGTGGAATTTCAGCTGCTTTGGGAAATATGGGCGAAGACGATTGGCGTTGGCATATGTTTGATACAGTTAAAGGTGCTGATTGGCTAGGGGATCAGGATGCAATTGAATTTTTATGCAAGGAGGCACCTCAAGCAGTTGTAGAATTAGAAAAATATGGTGTTCCCTTTAGCAGAACTGAAGAAGGTAAAATTTATCAAAGACCATTTGGAGGCATGACCAAAAATTACGGGAATGGTGTAGTGCAAAGAACTTGTGCTGCAGCTGATAGAACAGGTCATGCAATTTTGCATACTTTGTATGGTCAGGCACTTAAGAAAAATACAGAATTTTTTATTGAATATTTTGCCCTAGATTTATTGATGCATAATGGAAAGTGTCATGGGATTTTAGCTTGGTCATTACAAGATGGAACTATTCATAGATTCAGAGCCAATATGACTATTTTAGCAACTGGCGGATATGGTCGAGCTTATTTTTCAGCGACCTCAGCTCACACATGCACAGGTGATGGAGGTGGGATGGTTTTAAGAGCTGGGCTACCAATGCAGGACATGGAATTTGTTCAATTTCATCCGACAGGCATTTATGGAGCAGGTTGTTTGATAACAGAAGGAAGTAGGGGAGAAGGCGGTTTTCTAGTGAATTCAGAAGGTGAGAGATTTATGGAAAGATATGCTCCTTCCGCAAAAGACTTGGCTTCTCGAGACGTTGTTTCAAGATCTATGACTATTGAAATTAATGAAGGAAGAGGCGTTGGAAAAAACAAAGATCATATTTATCTTCATCTCAATCATTTAGATCCAAAAATTTTGCACGAAAGGCTTCCAGGCATCTCTGAATCAGCGAAAGTTTTTGCAGGTGTAGATGTAACTAAAGAACCAATACCTGTTTTACCAACGGTTCACTATAATATGGGAGGAATTCCTACTAATTATCATGGAGAAGTTTTAACTAAAGATAATCAAGGTTCCGAAGTTATCGTTGAAGGGTTGATGTCGATTGGTGAGGCTGCCTGCGTTTCAGTACATGGAGCAAATAGATTAGGTTCTAATTCTTTAATTGATTTGGTAGTTTTTGGAAAAGCAGCAGCAATAAGAGCCGCAGAAGTTGTAAAGCCTAATTCAAAACACGAAAAGATACCTGAGTCCGAAACTCAGAAATCTTTAGATCGGTTTGATAAAATGCGAAATGCCAATGGTGGCACACCAACTTCAGTGTTAAGAGATCAAATGCAAAGAACTATGCAAAGCAAATGTGCAGTCTTTAGAACTGATAAAACATTAAAAGAAGGTTTAAATGAAATACAACAACCATGGGAAGGATTAAAAGATATTTCAGTAACTGATAGATCATTAGTTTTTAACACAGATCTAGTTGAAGCTTTAGAGTTTGATAATCTAATTAGACAATCAATGGTTACCGTTTCTTCTGCAGAGAACAGAAAAGAAAGTAGAGGCGCTCACTCAAGAGAAGATTATAAAGATAGAGATGACCAAGAATGGATGAAGCATACCTTGGCATGGCATCATGACGGAAGGGTAGATATTAAGTATAGGGATGTTCATTCTTATACCCTTACCAACGATGTTCAATATTTTCCTCCAAAAGCAAGGGTTTATTAATGGTTCAATTTGCTTTACCAAAAAATTCTACCATTGAAAAAGGCAAACATTTTTCAAATCAGGGCGAGTCTAAAAATATAAAAAAAATAAATGTCTATCGATGGAATCCGGAAGATGGTCAGAATCCAAGATTAGATACTTATGAAGTGGACATGGATAATTGTGGGCCAATGGTTTTAGACGCCTTAATTAAAATTAAAAATGAAATTGACACAACATTAACTTTCAGAAGATCTTGTAGAGAAGGGATATGCGGTAGTTGCGCAATGAATATTGATGGATCTAATACTTTAGCTTGTACAAAATCGGCAAAAGAAATTAAAGGAGATATCAATATTTACCCATTACCACACATGCCTGTTGTTAAAGATTTAGTTCCAGATCTAAAGCAGCTTTATAAGCAGTATGAATCAGTCGAGCCATGGATGCAGTCTGAAGTGAGTGGTGTTAATGGAGTAGAAAAATTACAAACAGTAGAAGATAGATCTAAATTAGATGGATTGTATGAGTGTATTTTATGTGCTTGCTGCTCTACATCTTGCCCGAGTTATTGGTGGAATGGAGATAAGTATTTGGGCCCAGCAGTTTTGTTACAGGCATATAGATGGATTATTGATAGTAGAGATGATGAGAGAAAAAAAAGGTTAAAAAAAGTTGCGGATGAATTAAAATTATTTAGATGTCATACAATTATGAACTGTACTAACGCATGCCCCAAAGGTCTAAACCCTGCAAAAGCAATTGGTTCAATTAAAAAAATGTTAGTTAGCGCGGATATTAGCTAAATATTTTTTACTATTAATAAATTTTTATTTTTTTAATCAATTTGACAGCTTTAGCGTCAATCTATAATTTCAACGCTCTTATGAAAAATATTCATCATTTTGTAAATGGTTCTGTTTTTGAAGGGCAATCAAAAAAAACTTCAGATGTTTATAACCCAGCAACAGGTGAGGTTATTGGAAAAGTCACTTTAGCTTCTAAAGATGATGTAAATAAGGTTGTTGATATCGCGCACAAAGCTTTTGAGTCATGGTCAAATACTCCTCCGTTACAAAGAGCAAGAATTCTTTTTAAGTTTAAAGAACTAATTGAAAAAAACTCTGATGAATTGACTAAGATTATCGTTTCTGAACACGGAAAAGTTTATAATGATGCAAAAGGATCGTTAACTAGAGGTTTAGAAGTAGTTGAATTTGCTTGCGGAATTCCTCATCTTTTAAAAGGAGAATTTACAGAAAATGTTGGCAGGGATGTTGATAGTTGGTCATTACGTCAGCCACTTGGTGTTTGTGCGGGTATTACTCCGTTTAATTTTCCGGCAATGGTTCCTATGTGGATGTTTCCTGTTGCAATAGCTTGCGGTAACACATTTATTCTTAAGCCATCAGAAAAAGATCCTTCCTGTGCAATTATGTTAGCTCAACTTCTAAAGGAAGCTGGATTACCCGATGGCGTGTTTAACGTTGTTAACGGAGATAAAGAGTCAGTTGACGCGTTATTAGAAAATAAAAAAGTAAGTGCTATCAGTTTTGTTGGATCTACACCAATTGCAAAATATATTTACGAGGGAGCAGCAAAAAATGAAAAAAGAGTTCAAGCTCTCGGTGGTGCAAAAAATCATTGTGTTGTAATGCCAGACTCAGATATTGATCAAGCAGTTAGTGGTTTGATGGGAGCTGCTTATGGATCTGCTGGGGAAAGATGTATGGCACAATCAGTTGCCGTTGCCGTTGGAAATATTGGTGATGAATTAATTGCTAAACTTTCACAACAAGTAGAAGCTTTAAAAGTTGGTCCAGGTATGGATGAAAAATCTGAAATGGGCCCCTTGGTAACCAAAGAGCATTTAGAAAAAGTGAAGGGGTATGTTGATATTGGTGTTAAAGAGGGAGCTAAATTAGTAGTTGATGGAAGAAATCTAAAACTACAAGGTTATGAAAAAGGATTTTTTATGGGTGGATGTTTATTTGATCATGTAACGGATACAATGAGGATATATAAAGAGGAAATATTTGGTCCTGTTCTTTCAGTGATACGAGTAAAAGACTTTGATACCGCTGTAAAATTAATAAATAATCATGAGTATGGAAATGGAGTAAGTCTTTATACAAGAGACGGAGATTCCGCTCGTACTTTTGTTAATAAAATTCAAGTAGGAATGGTTGGTATTAATATACCAATACCAGTTCCTATGGCATTTCATAGTTTTGGTGGATGGAAAAGATCATTATTCGGTGACCAACATATGCATGGTATGGAAGGTGTGCGATTTTATACCAAGTTAAAAACAGTTACATCTCGGTGGCCTTCAGGTATAAGGGCCAATCCAGAATTTATAATGCCAACAATGAAATAGGAAAAAAGAAATGAGAAAAAAAATATCATTAATTGGAGCGGGTCAAATAGGTGGAACTTTAGCACATTTAATAGCCACAAAAGAATTGGCCGATGTAGTTCTGTTTGACGTTGCAGAAGGAATTGCAAAAGGAAAGGCTTTAGATATAGCTCAGTCATTAGCTGTAGATGGATCGGGAGTTGATTTAGTTGGTACCAGTAGTTATGAGGATACCAAAAACTCAGATGTAGTTATTATAACTGCAGGTGTTCCTAGAAAACCAGGAATGACAAGAGATGATCTTTTGGGTATTAACTTAAAAATTATTAAACAGGTGGCAGATGGAATTAAAAACTCATCACCTAATGCTTTTGTAATTTGCATAACCAATCCTTTGGATGTCATAGTTATGGCTTTGCAAAAATATTCTGGCCTTCCTAAAAATAAAGTAATTGGTATGGCCGGTGTATTAGACACTTCTAGGTTTAAAAGATTTTTATCCCAAGAATTACAAGTTCCAATTAGAGATGTTGACTCGTTTGTACTCGGAGGCCATGGTGATACTATGGTACCTATGCCGAATAGAACAATGGTTGGAAAAGAAAAGCTTTCTGATTTAGTAAAATCAGGAAAAATTACTCAAGATAAATTAAATGAAATAGTTGATAGAACCAGAAACGGTGGTGCTGAAATAGTCAAATATTTAGAAAAGGGTTCTGCTTTTTACGCACCAGCAGCAGCAGGTGTTCAGATGGCCGAGGCCTATCTTAACGATGAAAAGAAAACCCTTCCTTGTGCTGCTTATTTAAATGGAGAGTATGGTATTAAAGATTTATATGTCGGAGTTCCAGTGGTGATTGGATCTTCTGGAATAGAAAAAGTAATTGAACTAGAGCTTGATGCGGAAGAAAAAAAGTATTTTGATATTTCTATTTCGGCTGTCAAAGATCTTTTTGAGGCAGCTAAAAAAATCGACCCAAGTCTTCATTAAATGAATATTCACGAACACCAAGCAAAGGATATTTTAAAAAAATTTGGAGCACCAGTGCCAAATGGTGAACCTATTTTTAATTTGGATGAAATTGATGAAAAAGTAAAAAAAATTACAACAAGCAAAATTGTTTTAAAGGCACAGATTCATGCGGGTGGAAGAGGAAAAGCTGGAGGGGTAAAAGTTGTTGAAAACATTGAACAATTAAAGAGTGAGGCAAAAAATTTATTAGGTAAAGTGTTGGTCACTCATCAAACTGGACCACAAGGTAGAGAAGTAAAAAGACTTTATATTGAAGAAGCATCTGAAATTGGAAAGGAATTTTATCTTTCTTGTCTGGTCGATAGAGCTAGCTCCAAAATTGCATTTATTTCAAGTGCTGAGGGAGGAATGGACATAGAAGAGGTTGCTAGCAAAACACCTGAGAAAATTATTACTACTCGCGTAAGTCTTGAAAATGGATTATCAGTGGACGATATTAAGGAAATTTTAAACCCTTATCATTTACCTGAGCAATCGATTCAACAAGCAGAAAACCTAATTCGTTCAATTTTTGATGCGTTAGTAAATACCGATGCAAATTTAATTGAAATCAATCCTCTTATTCTTACAAAAGATAATACTGTATTGTGTTTAGATGCAAAAATTAACTTTGACTCTAATGCACTCTACAGGCATCCAGATATACTGTCTTTGAGAGATCTAAATGAAGAAGACCCTGCGGAAATAGAAGCTAGTAAGCATGATTTAGCATATATAAAATTGGATGGAGTTATTGGATGTATGGTAAATGGGGCAGGATTAGCCATGGCTACTATGGATATTATAAAACTTTATGGATCGGAACCAGCAAACTTTTTAGATGTTGGAGGAGGAGCCACTAAAGAAAAAGTTTCTGCAGCATTTAAGATTATTTTATCTGATAAAAATGTAAAAGGTATTTTAATAAATATTTTTGGTGGAATAATGCGATGCGATGTTATCGCTGAAGGAGTGATTGCAGCTGCAAAAGAAACTAACTTGCATGTTCCTTTGGTAGTACGATTAGCAGGTACCAAGTTCGAAGAAGGAAAGAAAATACTTGAGCAATCTGACCTCAAAATTATTCCTGCAAGCAATCTCTCAGAGGCAGCACAAAAAATTGTGGAGGCTATTAAATAGCGATGTCAGTTCTTGTAAATAAAAATACAAAAGTTATTTGTCAGGGTTTTACCGGGACACACGGTACTTTTCATTCAGAACAGGCATTGGCTTATGGAACAAATTTAGTGGGTGGTGTCACACCAGGAAAAGGTGGTCAACAACATTTAGGAAAACCTGTATTTAATTCGGTTGAGGATGCTGTTAAAGCGACAAATGCAGACGCAACAATGATTTATGTACCTGCAAAATTTGCAGCAGCAGCAATCATAGAAGCTGTTAATTGTGAACTACCATTGATTGTTTGTATTACTGAAGGAATTCCAATTCTTGATATGATTAAAGTAAAAGAAAAATTAAAAGGATCACAATCAAGATTAATAGGACCAAATTGCCCAGGCATTATCACACCTGATGAGTGCAAGATAGGTATTATGCCAGGACATATTCATAAAAAAGGTTCAGTTGGAATTGTATCTAGATCAGGAACTTTAACTTATGAAGCGGTTGCCCAAACCTCTGAAATTGGGCTTGGACAATCCACCTGCATCGGTATTGGTGGAGATCCAGTAAATGGTACTAATTTTATTGATTGTTTAGAGTTATTTTTGAAAGATGAAAAAACAGAATCTATTATTATGATAGGTGAAATTGGAGGGACAGCAGAAGAAGAAGCTGCACAATTTATTAAAGATTCAAAAACCAAAAAGCCAATCGTAGGATTTATAGCTGGATTAACAGCTCCTCCAGGAAGAAGAATGGGACACGCAGGAGCTATTATTGCCGGAGGAAAAGGTGGGGCCCAAGATAAAATTGAAAAAATGAAATCTTGTGGAATAACTGTTACCAACTCCCCAGCCGAAATTGGAAAAACACTAAAGACTAAATTACAAGGTTGAGATATATTTAGATAACGAATGTCATCTTCTAAAAATAAAATATTTGAAACCACTTCCTTTTTGTCAGGTTCTAATACTTCATATATTGATGAGCTTTATGAAAAATTTGCCAACGATCCTAATTCTATACAAGAAAGTTGGAGGGAGTTTTTTTTAGGTTTATCTGAAAATAAAGAATTAATTAAAAAAGATACAGCAAAAGCAAGTTGGACACCTGAAAAAATAAAAAATAGTCAAAATGGCAATTTAGATCATTATGAGGCTCTACTCCCAAAAATAAATGTTTTAGAAATTCAGGAAAAAATAACGAAAGAAATACCAAAAATAAAAAATGAAAGTTTTAATGTAGAAACAGCTACAAAAGATTCCGTAAGAGCTATTATGATGATCAGGGCTTACAGAATACGTGGTCATTTGATTGCTGATTTAGATCCTCTTAGATTAACATCAAATACTGAACACCCAGAATTAAATCCAGAAACATATGGTTTTGGAAAAAATGATAGAGACAGAAAAATTTTTCTAGATGATGTACTAGGGGTTAAGTATGCAACCATCAATGAAATCTTGGAAATTTTATTAAAAACATACTGCTCTAAAGTTGGTGTGGAGTATATGCATATGACCGATCCAGAAGAAAAAAGCTGGATACAGAGCAGAATAGAAGGAAAAGATAAAGAGATATCTTTTTCTGTTGAAGGTAAAAAAGCAATGCTGAATAGAGTTTTAGAGGCAGAGGGCTTTGAAAAATATTTACACGCAAAATTTGTTGGAACAAAAAGATTTGGATTAGATGGTTGCGAATCGTTAGTACCAGCTATGGAACAGATTATAAAAGTCGGTGGCTCACTTGGCGCGGTAGAAGTAAAAATTGGAATGCCACATCGTGGTAGATTAAATATTTTAACAAATGTAATTCAAAAACCTTTAAAAAAAATATTTAAAGAATTTGGTGGAGAACCAGGATTGGCACAAGGTGGAGTGTCAGGTGACGTTAAATATCATTTGGGAGCATCGGCAGATAGAGAATTTGATGGAAATAAAGTTCATGTTAGCTTAACAGCTAATCCTTCTCACTTAGAGGCTGTAAATCCTGTTGTTCTAGGGCAAACTAGAGCTAAGCAATTTTATCATAAAGACATAAATAGAGAAAAAGTAATACCAATACTTTTACATGGTGATGCCGCTTTTGCGGGTCAAGGCATTGTGGCGGAGTGCTTTGCAATGTCTGGAGTTCCAGGACATAATATTGGAGGAACTATTCATATTATCGTTAATAATCAAATTGGTTTTACTACCACCCCAACTTTTGCAAGATCTTCCCCATATCCTTCGGAAGTTGCAAAAATGGTTCAAGCCCCTATTCTTCACGTAAATGGAGATGATGTAGAGGCAGTTGTTTATGCTGCAAAAATTGCAACTGAGTATAGGCAAAAATTTAAAAGAGATGTTGTTGTAGATATTTTTTGTTATCGAAGATTTGGGCATAATGAGGGAGATGAGCCTTCTTTTACACAGCCCATCATGTATAAAAAAATTAAAAGTCATCCTTCAATACTTGATGTTTACTCTGCTCAACTAATAAAAGAAGGTCTTTTTACAAAGGAAGAAGTCGAAAAACAAAAACTAAGTTATAAAAAGAGACTTGATGAAGAATTTGAGTCATCTAAAAAATATATTCCTAATGAGCAGGACTGGTTTACTGGAACTTGGTCAAAATTTACCACTGAATATGGCTCTGATAGAAGAGGAGTTACAGGAGTAGATTTAAGAATAATAAAAAATTTAGGAAAAAAATTATGTGACATCCCTGATAAATTTGATGCTCATCCTACTATAAGAAGAATATTCGAAGCTAAGAAAAAAATGTTTGAAACGGGAAAAGGTTTCGATTGGAGCACTGCTGAAAGCTTAGCTTTTGGAACTCTTTTAGAGGAAGGTTATCCTGTTAGGCTTGTGGGCCAAGATTCGGTTAGGGGAACTTTTAGTCAAAGACATGCAGGATTAACTGATCAAACAACAGGGGAGAAATATTTTCCATTAAATAATCTTTCTAAAAAACAAGCTAAAGCAGAGATCGTAGATAGCTTGCTCTCTGAAATGGGAGTTTTGGGTTTTGAATATGGCTATTCTTTAGTTGAGCCAGATACTCTAGTTATGTGGGAAGCACAGTTTGGTGATTTTGCAAATGGAGCCCAAATTATTTTTGATCAGTTTATAAGTTCTGGAGAAAAAAAGTGGACTAGGGCTAGTGGATTGGTAATGTTATTGCCACACGGCTATGAAGGACAGGGACCAGAGCATTCCTCTGCGAGAATTGAAAGGTATTTGCAAGCTTGTGCACAAGAAAATTTACAAGTGGTAAATTGTACGACTCCAGCTAATTATTTTCATGCTTTAAGAAGACAAATTCATAGAAAATTTAGAAAACCATTAATTGTTTTTACTCCCAAATCACTTTTAAGACATAAGAAATGTGTGTCAGAATTAGAAGATTTTTCAAAAAATAATTCTTTTCATAGAGTTCTTTGTGACCATGCCGAATACCCTGAATACAAATTAATTAAGTTAGCAGATGATAAAAATATAAAGAGAGTGGTTCTTTGTTCAGGAAAAGTTTATTTTGATCTTTTGGAAAAAAGAGAGGAAATTAAAGATAATACCGTTCAGTTGATAAGAGTAGAGCAGCTGTATCCTTTTCCTGTTAAAGCATTAGCCAAACATATAAAAAGATTCACTAATGCAGTTGAATATGTTTGGTGTCAGGAAGAACCACAGAATATGGGATGCTGGAATTCAGTTGAAAGATATATTAATTGGACTCTAGATTTTATTAATGCAAAATCTAAAAAAGTTAAATATATTGGTAGAGCACCTTCGGCATCAACAGCCACAGGTTATTTAAAAAAACATGTTGCTCAACAAGAAGAAATTGTTACAAAAGCACTAACTATATAAATGGCTGATAAAATAATAGTTCCAACTTTAGGAGAATCAATAACCGAAGCAACAGTTGCTAAGTGGCTAAAAAAAGCAGGAGACGCAGTAAAAGCTGATGAGGCGGTTGTTTCTTTGGAAACTGATAAGGTAAGTGTTGACGTTACCTCCCCAAAAGCTGGCGTGTTATCAGAAATTTTAGCCCAAGAAGGTTCAACAGTTCAAGTAGGTTCACCATTAGGTATTGTAGGAAACTCTTCATCTCAAACTGTTTCTAAAAAAGAAGAAGAAACAAAAGTTACTGAAATGAAAAAAGAGCAAAAACCAATTACAAATGCCCCTGAAATAAAAAATAAACAAGGAGAGCTATCTCCATCTGTTAAACGAATAATAGAAGAAAAAAATATTGATATCACATCTGTTACAGGAACAGGAAAAGACGGTCGAATTCTTAAAGGAGATCTAGTCGGTCTTATGGGATTTAGTCCATCCCCCAATAAAAGAAAAATAGAAATTGGTGAAGAAGAAAGAGTTAAAATGACTCGATTAAGAGCAACGATTGCAAAGAGATTAAAAGATGCTCAAAATAATGCAGCAATTTTAACAACTTTTAACGAAGTTGACATGTCTATGATTATTCAAATTAGAAAAGATAATAAAGATGAATTTGAAAAAAGATATGGGGTAAAACTTGGATTTATGTCTTTTTTTGTCAAAGCCTGCGTTAATGCTTTACAATCATTTCCTGCTGTAAATGCAGAAGTTCAAGGTGAGGAAATTGTTTATAAAAATTATTATAACATTGGGGTTGCTGTAGGTACGGACAAAGGATTAGTGGTCCCAGTATTAGGAAATGCAGATGAGCTTTCATTTGCTGAAATTGAAAAAGAAATTACAAACCTTGGTTCAAAAGCTAAAAATAATCAATTATCAATAGACGAACTGCAAGGTGGAACATTTACTATCACTAATGGTGGAATTTATGGTTCCATGCTTTCAACACCAATTATTAATCCACCTCAATCTGGAGTGTTGGGCATGCACAATATTGTCCAAAGAGCAGTAGTTATTAATGGCAAAATAGAAGTGAGACCAATTATGTATTTAGCTTTGTCTTATGACCATAGAATCATTGATGGAAAAGAAGCGGTATCATTTTTAGTTAGAGTTAAAGAAATATTAGAAGATCCAAGAAGACTATTTTTAAATATATAATTATTTATGGATGAATTTGATGTTGTTGTTATTGGTGGTGGTCCTGGCGGATATGTCTGCGCAATTAGAGCGGCACAATTAGGAAACAAAACTGCTTGCATAGAGTCTAGAGGCGCACTTGGAGGAACTTGTTTAAATGTAGGCTGTATTCCATCCAAATCACTATTGCATGCATCTGAAATGTACAGCAAAGCACAGCATGAATTTAAAGAGATAGGAATAAACACTGGTTCTTTATCATTAGATTTAGAAAAAATGATGGATCATAAATCTAAGTCAGTAGAAGGACTTACAAAAGGAATAGAGTTTTTGTTCAAGAAAAATAAGGTAACTTATTTGAAAGGACATGGAAGTTTTGATGATAAGAATACCCTATCAGTTAAAGATTCATCTGGATCAAGTAAGCAGATTAAAGCAAAAAATATAGTCATTGCAACTGGCTCGTCAGTAATGTCATTACCAAATATTGAAATTGATGAAAAAATAATTGTTTCATCAACTGGAGCCCTGTCTTTAAAAAAAGTTCCAAAAAAACTTATTGTTATTGGAGGTGGAGTTATTGGTTTAGAAATGGGCTCAGTTTGGTTACGCCTTGGGGCCGAGGTAGAAGTTGTGGAATACATGGATCATATTACTCCAGGCATGGATAGAGAAATTTGTGATAATTTTTTAAAAATTTTAAAAAAACAAGGTATGAAATTCCACTTATCTTCAAAAGTTTTAGATGTTCAAAAAACTTCTGATGGTGCAATAGTTTCAGTTGAAAGTAATGGTCAAAAAATAGAAATGAACAGCGATATAGTGTTAATGTCTGTTGGAAGAAAACCTAATACTGAAGGGCTAAATTTAGATTCAGCTGGAGTCAAAAAAGACTCAAAAGGAAGAGTTTTGATTGATAAAAAATTTAAAACAAATATTGATAATATTTATGCCATTGGAGATGTGATTGAGGGCCCTATGTTGGCTCATAAAGCAGAAGATGAAGGAATGGCAGTTGCTGAGTTTATCTCAGGAAAATATGGTCATGTAAATCATGATACAATTCCAGGGGTAGTTTATACATCTCCGGAAGTTGCGACTGTTGGAAAAACAGAGGAGCAATTAAAAAAAGATGGAGTAGAATATAACGTTGGTAAATTTCCATTTTTAGCGAACTCAAGAGCCAAAATTAATAATGATGCTGATGGATTTATTAAAATTATTGCTGACAAAACTACAGATAAAATTTTAGGGGTTCATATGATAGGTCCAGACGTAGGTACGATGATTGCAGAAGTTGTTTTAGCAATGGAGTTTGGTGCAAGCGCAGAGGATATTGCAAGGACTTGTCATGCACATCCAACATTAACCGAGGCAGTTAGAGAAGCTGCTTTAGCAGTTGATAAAAGAGCAATACACTTTTAACTTATTTGTTTTCCGCTTTTTTTCCAGTCAGATAAAAAAGATTCTAAACCTTGATCGGTTAAATCATGTTTATACAAATTATGAAAAATTTTTGGAGGGATGGTGGCAACATCTGCACCAATTTTTGACACCTCAATCACGTGCTCCGCAGATCTAATAGAGGCTGCTAAAATTTTAGTTGAATAATTATAATTATTGTAAACTAACTTAATATCTTTTATTAGCTGTAATCCATTTTCTCCAATATCATCAAGTCTGCCAATAAAAGGTGAAATATAAGTTGCTCCTGCTTTAGCAGCTAATAAAGCTTGATTAGTAGAAAAACATAAAGTTACGTTCACTTTGAATTTATTTTTACTTAAATAACTACAGGCTATTAAACCCTCCAGCGTTAGGGGTATTTTAATGACAATATTTTTAGCAATTTTTTGTAAAATTTTTGCTTCAGTAATCATTTTTTCTGCTTTAGTTGCAGTTACTTCAGCACTTATAGGACCTTTTACTTCGGTTGCGATTGATTTTAAAATTTGTTTAAAGTTACCCTCTTGTTTTGCAAGTAACGAGGGATTGGTAGTTATACCATCGATTAATCCAGTTTTGTTTATAGGTCTAATTTCGTCTATATTCGATGAGTCTAAAAAAATTTTCATAATAGTATAAGGTATTATTTAAAAATATATAAATCAATTTTTATATGAATGTAAATGTTTTATTGCCAATTAAATTTGATCAGCCATTTACTTACTTATTTGATCTAACTAATTCCATCAAAGTAGGCGATTATGTTACCGTCCCTTTTCGAAATAAACAAATTGTAGGAGTAGTTTGGGAAATAAATGTTGAAACACCTAAGAGCATAAAGTTAAAAAAAATTATTTCGAAAATTAATTTTCCACCCCTTTCTTTTAAAAACATAGAATTTATCAAAAAATTTTCACAATATAATATCTCAAGTTTAGGCATGACGCTCAAACTCTTTTTATATGAAAAAGGATTTTCTTTTTTGAATAAATTAGAAAAAAATTTAACCGAAAATATTTTTGAAATAAAAAATATAAAAAAAAATAATTTAAATTTAGAGCAGAAAAATGCTTTAAAAATAATATTAAAAAATTTAAGTTTTTCAAAATATTCTACAACCCTTATTCATGGAGTTACAGGCTCTGGCAAAACATTAGTATATACTGAGGTTATAAAAGCGGCTCTCAAAGAAGGTTTGCAAGTCCTTGTGTTATTACCAGAAATTGCGCTTACTAAACAAATTTCTTCAAGATTTGAAGAATATTTTGGTAATGAAGTCGCTATTTGGCACTCTAGTATTGGCGATAAGAAAAAAAAAATTATTTGGCATGGTATATCTACAAATAAAATTAAATTAGTTCTAGGGGCTCGATCTTCCTTATTTTTGCCTTTTCAAAATTTAAAGCTAGTTGTGATTGATGAAGAGCATGATTCTTCTTACAAGCAGGAAGATGGTGTTATTTATAATGCTCGTGACATGTCTATTTTGAAAGCTTCCATTGAAAAATTTCCAGTGTTGCTCGTGTCTGCAACGCCATCTATCGAAAGTTATTACAATTACAAATTAAAAAAATATTTTTATGTTTTTATTCAGTCAAGATATGAAAGCTTTTCTTTGCCAAAAACAGAAATTATTAATTTAATTAAATCACCTCCTGATAAAGGAAAGTTTATTTCTAATGATTTAATTCCTAAAATCAAAAATGTAATACAAAATAAGAATCAGATTTTATTTTTTTTAAATCGTAGAGGATATTCCACTTATATTATGTGTTATCAATGTAAAAAAAGATTAGAGTGTCCATATTGTTCGATTGGCTTAGTTTTTCATCAATCGTCGAATGAAGCAATTTGTCATTACTGTGACTTTAAAACAAAACTAAATCAAAAATGTATTGATGATAAAGAATGTCAGTTTACTTTTTATGGTCTTGGAGTTGAAAAAATCTTTGAAGAAATAAAGTGTTTATTTCCAGATAAAAGAATACAAATTTTTTCTTCAGACGCTATTACCAATAGCACTAAAGCAAAAGATATTATTAGTGATATTGAAAAAAATAAAATTTCAATTTTAGTTGGGACGCAAATGATTTCAAAAGGTTTTCATTTTCCTCATTTAAATTGTATTGTTGTAGTTAATTCTGATACTAATTTTTTAGGAAGCGATATACGTGCATCAGAAAAAAATTTTCAGTTATTACAACAGGTTTCGGGAAGAGCAGGAAGAGAGTCAAATGATGCAATGGTATATTTGCAAACTAACGATCCTTCAAATAAAATTCTTCATTCTCTTTCTAGCTCTGACCCTGACGTGTTTTATAAAGAAGAATTAGTTTTTAGAAAAAAAGCTAACTTACCACCCTTTGTTAGACTTATTTCAGTTATTATTTCTGGAAAAAATCAATTTTTAGTAGATAAGTTTTCTAAAAAGTTAAAACAAACCTTTCCTGCTCAGAAAAAAATTAAAATTTATGGGCCTGTAACCGCACCTATATTTAGAGTTCGTGGAAAGTATAGAATGAGATTGTTGATCAAGTACGATACTTCTATTTTTCCCCAGAAGTTTATCAAGAATTGGCTAAGTTCTAATATTCTTGATAAAAATATAAAACTTGAGGTTGATGTAGACCCCTCTAATTTCCTGTAAATCGCTAGATTTTACTAAAATATCGCACTTGATCGACACTTTTCATTGTGCTACGAACAGCCACGTAATTATAATATCAAAAGGATTATCTTGGACAATCAATCAAACTCATTCTCTGATGCAACGGGAAGATACGCCAAGTCTATATTTCAATTAGCCAGCGAAAAAAATATTTTGAACGAAGTTGAAAATAATTTTTCTCAATTAAATTTATTAATGCAGGATTCTGTGGATTTTAAAAAATTTGTTGTAAATCCAACAATTCAAAAACAAGCAAGATTAAAAATAATCGAGTCTCTTGCTACCAAACTTAATTTCAACAAAATATTTATAAACTTTTTAAAACTTATTAATGAAAAAGGGAGATTTTTCTTTTTAGAAAAAATTATAAAAGATTTTTTCTCAATTCTTTCTATAAGTAAAGGAGAGGTTATAGCGGATCTTATTATTGCAAATGAAATTACTGAGGATAAAAAAAACGAGATAAAAAAAGAACTCTCTCAACTGTATAAAAAAGACATTAAACTTAATTTTTCAATTGATGAAAGTTTGATTTCTGGATCAATTTTAAAGGTGGGAAGTAAAATGATAGATAATTCGGCAAAAAGTAAATTTAATAGAATTTTAAATAATATTTAGGAGAAAAATAATGGACATAAACCCAGCAGAAGTAACAAAAGTAATAAAAGAGCAAATCGAGAATTTTGGATCAGAGACAGAAGTTTCAGAAGTAGGTCAGGTTCTATCAGTAGGAGATGGTATTTCAAGAATTTATGGTCTTGATAATGTTCAAGCAGGAGAAATGGTGGAATTTTCTGAAGGAACCAAGGGTATGGCTCTAAACTTAGAAAATGATAACGTTGGAGTTGTTATTTTTGGAGAAGACTCCAAAATTAAAGAAGGTGATATCGTAAAAAGAACAGGAAAAATTGTTGATGTAGCAGTTGGTAAATCTTTGTTGGGAAGAGTTGTTGATGGACTAGGTAACCCAATAGATGGAAAAGGTCCCATAGATGTAAATTCTGAAAGACGAAGAGTAGATGTTAAAGCTCCTGGGATTATTTCAAGAAAATCTGTTCACGAACCAATGCAAACAGGTTTAAAGGCAATTGACAGCCTAATTCCAATTGGCAGAGGACAAAGAGAATTAATTATTGGAGATAGACAGACAGGAAAAACAGCAATTGCAATTGATACTATTATAAATCAAAAAGAAATTAATAAATCCTCAGATGAGTCAAAAAAGCTTTACTGTATTTATGTTGCCATTGGTCAAAAAAGATCGACTGTTGCCCAGATCGTTAAAACTCTAGAAGACTCTGGAGCTTTGGAATATACAATTGTAGTTGCAGCAACTGCTTCAGATCCTGCACCACTGCAGTTTCTTGCTCCATATATTGGTTGTACCATGGGAGAATACTTCAGAGATAATGGTATGCATGCTTTAATTGTATACGATGATTTATCAAAACAGGCGGTTGCTTATAGACAAATGTCTCTATTATTAAGGAGACCTCCAGGACGTGAGGCATTTCCTGGCGACGTATTCTATTTGCACAGCAGACTTTTAGAAAGGGCTGCGAAGTTAAGCGATGAGCATGGAGGTGGATCATTGACAGCATTGCCTGTTATTGAAACTCAGGCAAGCGATGTTTCAGCCTACATTCCAACAAATGTTATTTCCATTACTGATGGACAGATATTTTTAGAAACTGAGTTATTTTTTAAAGGTATCAGGCCAGCTGTAAACGTAGGTATTTCTGTTTCAAGAGTTGGTTCAGCAGCACAAATTAAAGCAATGAAGCAAGTTGCTGGTTCTATTAAATTGGAATTAGCGCAATATCGAGAGATGGCTGCATTCGCTCAATTTGGATCAGACTTGGATGCTTCAACTCAACAATTGTTGAATAGAGGATCAAAATTAACTGAACTTTTAAAACAAGGTCAGTATTCACCTTTAAAAGTAGAGGAACAAGTTGTTTCAATTTTTTGTGGTGTTAAAGGCTATTTAGATAATATTGATCTTGGAAAAATTAAACAATTCGAAAGTCAGCTTTTAAGTCAAATTAAATCTGAAGCTCCTGAAATTTTAACTGGAATATCTTCTTCAGGAAAATTAGATGAAGCTAATGAAGCTAAATTAAGAGCTTTCATAGAAAATTTTAAAAGTAAATTTGATAATTAATGGCAACTTTAAAAGATCTACGTAATAGGATTAAAAGCGTAAAGTCTACTCAAAAGATTACCAAAGCAATGAAAATGGTTGCAGCGGCAAAGCTAAGAAAGGCTCAGGATCGAGCTGAAAAAGGTAGACCCTATTCTGAAAAAATGAATAGTATTGTTGCTAATTTAAATAGTTCAATTGTAGACAAAACTTCTGCTCCAAAATTATTAGTTGGAAATGGAAAAAACCAAAACCATTTATGTATAGTGATGACAGCAGACAGAGGTCTTTGTGGAGGCTTCAATACGAGTATATGCAGAAAAGCAAGATCTTTTTTTAATGAGCAGTTAAAATTAGGTAAAAATTTAAAAATTATAACTGTAGGTAGCAAAGGTAACGATCAATTAAAAAGAATTTTTGGAAAATATATTATTGAAAAAATTAGTTTCAAAGATTTAAAAGAAATTACTGCAAAAGAAGCAGACATGATAACTGCTAAGATAATTGACATGTATAATAAAGAGGAATTTGATGTTTGTACTATTTTTTATAATAAATTCAAAAGTGTGATATCTCAAATACCTCAAGCTCAGCAGATTATTCCTATTCCTTTAGATGAGGATAGTGCAAAAGCGAAGGAGGATAGTAATGATCTTGCGCAGTATGAATATGAGCCAGAAGAAGAAGAGATTTTAGAAAATTTATTACCTAAAAACATTTCTACTCAAATATTCAAGGCTTTTTTAGAAAATGCAGCTAGTGAACAAGGTTCAAGAATGTCAGCAATGGATAACGCGACAAGAAATGCAGGAGATTTAATTAACAAGTTAACTATAAATTACAACAGAAGCAGACAAGCAGTGATTACCAAAGAATTGATTGAAATCATTTCAGGTGCTGAGTCTTTGTAAAAATTAAGGAGAAAATAGAGAATGACAAATAAATTTGGAACAATTACTCAAGTAATCGGTGCGGTTGTTGACGTAAAATTTGAAGAAAATTTACCAGAAATTTTAACAGCATTAGAATGTGATAATTCTGGTGCAAGATTAGTTTTAGAAGTAGCGCAGCATTTGGGAGAAAACACAGTAAGAACAATTGCAATGGATACCACCGAGGGTTTGAAGAGGGGAGATAAAGTAACAAATACTGGCTCAGCGATACAAGTTCCAGTAGGACCAGAAACCCTAGGGAGAATTATTAACGTAATTGGAGAGCCTATTGATGAAAGAGGTCCGCTTACCACCAAAGAAAAATGGCCAATTCACAGATCGGCTCCATCTTTTGTTGATCAATCTACTGAAACTGAAGTTTTAGTTACAGGAATTAAAGTTGTTGACTTGTTAGCTCCTTATTCAAGAGGAGGAAAAATTGGATTATTTGGTGGCGCTGGAGTAGGAAAAACGGTTTTAATTATGGAGTTAATTAACAACGTAGCAAAAGCCCATGGTGGTTACTCTGTATTTGCAGGTGTCGGAGAAAGAACCAGAGAAGGTAATGATCTATATCACGAAATGATGGAGTCTGGCGTTATTAAAATTGATGGCCCAGGATCAAAAGCTGCTTTAGTTTATGGTCAAATGAACGAACCTCCTGGAGCTAGAGCTAGAGTTGCTCTATCGGGACTTACAGTTGCTGAATATTTTAGGGATAAAGAGGGACAGGACGTTCTTTTTTTCGTGGATAATATTTTTAGATTTACACAAGCTGGATCTGAAGTATCTGCTTTGCTTGGAAGGATTCCATCTGCGGTTGGATATCAACCAACACTAGCGACTGATATGGGTAATTTACAAGAAAGAATTACCACAACCAACAAAGGTTCAATCACTTCGGTTCAGGCAATTTATGTTCCAGCAGATGATTTAACAGATCCTGCACCTGCAACATCCTTTGCTCACTTAGATGCTACTACAGTTTTATCAAGACAAATTGCAGAATTAGGAATTTATCCTGCCGTAGATCCTTTGGATTCAACTTCTAGAATCTTAGACCCTAGAATTGTTGGTGATGAGCATTATAGAGTTGCAAGACAAGTTCAGGAAATTTTACAAACCTATAAGTCTTTACAAGATATCATTGCGATTTTGGGTATGGATGAATTGTCAGAAGAAGATAAACTAGTTGTTGCTAGAGCTAGAAAAATTCAAAGATTTTTATCACAACCTTTCTTTGTTGCGGAAGTATTTACAGGTTCACCAGGTAAATTAGTTGATTTAGAATCTACGATTAAGGGATTTTCAGCTATTTGCAAAGGTGAATACGATCATTTACCAGAAGCGGCTTTTTATATGGTTGGAACTATAGAGGAAGCAGTTGCTAAAGCTGAAAAAATGGCAAAGGATGCAGCTAAATAAATAATGAGCGATACAATTCAGGTTGATATTGTAACACCAGAAAAAAAATTTTTCTCGGATAAGAGTGTGTTGTCTATTACAGTACCTGGTATAGAAGGTGATATGGGTATCTTGTATAATCATATACCTATTATTACTTTTTTAAGACCTGGAACTATTCAAATTTCTTCTCAAGATAAAGAAAAATCTTTTTTTATTTCAGATGGAGTTTTAGAATTTAGCAACAATATCGTTACTGTTTTAGCATCTGAAATTTATGATTTAGCTCAAATAGACTCAAAAATCATTGAGTCCTTAAAAAATAGAGTTAAAGAAAAAAATCAAAAACAAGACAAAACTGATAACGAATTATTTTTAGCTAATAAGTTTGAAGAAGAAGTTAATTCTTTATCTCCTAATAGATAAAAGCCTTAAACTCATCAATTAGATCCTGATATAGTTTTTTTTTAAAAGGCACTATTAAATTTGGTAGTTCTTTTAAATCTACCCATTTCCATTTTTTAAATTCAGGGTTTTTTTGATCTAATTTTATTTCGCTATCTTTTCCAGTAAATTCTGCGAGAAACCATGTCTGCGTTTGACCTTTGAATTTCCCTTTCCAAATTTTTCCAATTAAATTATCAGGAAGATCGTAGGTATAAGTTTTATCTGATTGTTTTATAATTTTGATAGATATAATACCAGTTTCTTCTTGCAGCTCTCTTCTTGCAGCATCAACAGCTTTTTCATTTTGATCAACACCTCCCTGAGGCATTTGCCAGGCAGATTTATTATCAATTCTTTTTCCTACAAAAATTTGTTTGCTAGTATTAAATAGCATAACACCAACTCCTTGTCTGTATGGAAGATTATTTGATTTTGACATTTCTATTTTTTTAAAAGATTTAAGGCATACTCAAGTTGATTATCATTTTTGCCATCATTAATTTTAAAATTTTCTTTATTTTCTTTAACTACAATATCTGGTTCGACACCAATTTCTGAAATAGAATTTCCTGATGGCAAATAATATTTGGCAGTTGTAAGTCTTAAAGCTCCATTGCCCTTCAGTGGAATAATTGTTTGAACAGATCCTTTTCCAAAAGATTTTTCTCCCAATAAAATTGCTCTTTTATGATCCTTAAGAGCACCAGAAACAATCTCAGAAGCAGATGCTGAACCTCTGTTAATCAAAACAATAAGAGGTTTTCCTTTTAATATATCTCCTTTTTTGGCCGTATATATTTTAATGTCATTTTTTTCACGTCCTCGTGTAGAAACAATTTCTCCGCCATCTAAAAATGCGTCTGTAATTTTAATTGCTTGAGAGAGCAATCCTCCAGGATTATTTCTTAAATCTAAAATATATCCAGTTAAATTATTATTATCTTTTGAAAAATTCTTTATTTTATTTATTAATTGGTCACCACTTTGCTCATTAAAAGCTCTAAGCCTTATATATCCAATATTGTTTATTATAGATGTAGAGACTTCCCTAACCTTAATTTTATCTCTTATAATAGTAAACTTTAAATCCTCATCAACGTCTACTCTTCTTACAGTTATATTTATAGAGGTTCCAACTTTCCCTCTCATTAAATTTACTGCCTGCATGAGGGTTAGCCCCTTAACTTGTTTATCATTTATTTTTATAATGTAATCACCGGCTTTTATTCCAATTTTATCAGCAGGTGAGTCCTCTATGGGAGTAATTACTTTTACAAATCCAGACTCCATTGTTATTTCAATTCCTAATCCACCAAATTCTCCTTTTGTTTCTATATTCATATTTTTGAAACTTTCTGGATTCATGTAAGATGAATATGGATCTAAAGACTGTAGCATTCCATTGACAGCAGAATCAATCACTTCACTTTGATCTACTTCATCAACATATTCATTTTTAATTTTTTCAAGTACATCGCTAAACAAATCAAGTTTTTCATATAACTCGGAAGTGCTATTTTTTGCGTGTACTCCCGAAATACTAATAAAAAAAATTAGCAAGGTGAGTTTAATAAATTTGACAGGTTTCATTTAGTATTTGTGATATGGATGATTAGTTATAATTGTAGCACATCTATAAAATTGTTCACATAAAATTACTCTAGCCAATGAATGGGAAAAAGTAAGTTTACTTAGAGATATTTTTTCACAATCTTCAGTATTTATTGATACCCCCTCTGGCTGGCCAATTAATAAATATAAATTTTTTATATTATTAGATAAATATTTTTGAATGATTTTAGCAAAATCAAGGCTAGTACACATTTTGCCATGTTCATCTAAAATTAAAAATTTTTTATAAATATTTTTTTCATTTATAATCGTAGAAATTTCCTTTTTAGTACTTTGTTTAATATTGAAATTACTAAATCCACTTTTTTTTATTAAATTTATTCTTTTTTGATAAAGTTCACATATTTCTTTTTCAGGATTTTTATTCATCCTACCTTCACACAGAATAGTGACTTTCATTACACAGTGATGTTTTGTTGTGGAAGAATATCTTCCCACATTTTTTCTAGATTATATAAGGATCTTTTCTCAGGGTGAAAAATGTGAATAATAACTTCTATTGCATCTATAAGTTTCCAATCATCACTTTCTTTACCTTCTATATTAGTATTTTTTATTCCAAGTTTTTTTAATTCAATTGCTGTGATTTCAGAAACTGCCTGAATATGCCTAGATGAAGTTCCACTGGCAATAATCATATAATCTGCAATTGAGCTTTTATCTTTGAGATCAATAGTAACAATGTCAGTTGCCTTATTATCATCTAAGATTTTTGTAATTTTAGAAATTAAATCTTTATTTTTTGTTTTTACCATTTGTTAATTTATTTATATAAACTAATTCTTAATTTAGAAGAAGATATGTTAATAGGTTTGTTATAAACAAATGCCCATTCGTTTCTATTTGGTTTTTCTTTTCCTAGGATACTAAGATTTTTCCTATATTTTGAATATTTTTTTGCAGAAACAGACTGCAATGCTTTTTTTTGGTATCCAGACCTGTTCATGATTATAAGCGTGCATAATGAAAATATCTTTGAATAATTTTTCCATTTATGAAAATTTATAAGATTATCAGCTCCAATTATAAAAAATAAATGCTGATTTTTTTTTATCTTTTTTTTTAAATGCTTAATTATATTTATAGTCATATCAGCATTTTTTATTTTATTAGTTTTAAGTAATATTATTTTTTTTTCATTTTTGATAATTTTTTTACAAAGCGCGATTCTTTTATTTTCGTCAAATAATGGATAATTTTTTTTTAATGGATTTTTTTTTGTAATTGACCAAAATAATTTGTGAAGATTTAATTTTTTAATTATTATTTTAGATATATTTAAGTGGCCTGCATGTGGGGGGTCAAAAGTTCCGCCTAAAAGTCCAAAGTTTTGTCTGTTATTTGTGGTCAAGGTCTTATTTGCCCATTTCCTTTGACTATATATTTGTATGTTGTCAGTTGTTCTAATCCAACTGGCCCTCTAGGATGAAGTTTGTTTGTAGATATACCCACTTCTGCACCCAATCCAAATTCATAACCATCAGCAAATTGAGTAGATGTGTTATGCATAACGATAGAGCTTGTAATTTCATTTAAAAATTTCTCAGCATTTTTTTTATTATTAGTTATAATAGATTCCGTGTGATTAGTTCCGTATTTTTTAATGTGAGCTATTGCTTCTTCAATATTTTTTACAATTTTTACAGAAATTATTGAATCTAAGTATTCTGTTTTCCAATCTTTTTCTGTCGCAATTTTAGCCTTACTAAAATATTTTTTTACTATTTTGTCACCTATAATTTGGCATTTATGTTTATGTAGCATCTCAACTATTGGTAATAAGTGAGTTTTAATAATTTTATTATCGATCAATAATGTTTCGACCGCACCACAAATGCTAGTTCTTCTTAATTTAGCATTAAGAATAACTTTTTTTGCCATTTCTAAATTTGCATTTTTGTCTACGTAAATATGACACAGACCCTCCAAATGCCCTATGACGGGTACTTTTGAGATTTCCAAAACTTTTTTTACAAGACTCTTTCCTCCTCTTGGAACAATCACATCAATATAATCTCTCATACCTGAAAGCAGATAATCAACGTATTCTCTTTTTGTTTTGTTTATAAGTTGAATACAATCTGGGTTGATATTATTTCTTTTAAGAACTGTTCTAAAAAGATTGGATAATATGGTATTTGAGTAAAAAGCTTCAGTTCCACCTCTTAGAATGGCACAATTACCAGATTTAAAACATAAAATTGAAATATCCGCAGTAACATTTGGTCTAGCTTCATAAATAACACCTATTACTCCGATTGGCATCGTCATTCTTTGAATAGTAAGACCATTAGGTCTTTTCCAAGAGCTTATAATTTTGTTGGTAGGGTCTTTCAGCTTAATAACTTCTTTTATGGACTTAATGATAGATTCTATACGATCGCGATTTAATATTGATCTTTCAATAATATTTTCTTTTATCTTTTTTTTTCTTGCTTGCCCTATATCCTTTTTGTTTGACCGAAGTATTGTTTCAATATTTTTTTTTAATTCTACAATATAATCGCTTAAAACTTTATTTTTGGTTTTTTCGTCTAAATTAACAATTGATTTAGAGGCTATTAGGGCTTTTTTTCCTAGATTATCTAAATAGCTATTTTTTTTCATTATTTTATATCTTTTACTAAATTATCTATATGAATTACCTCTCCACGAGAAGAGTGTCCAAGAATTTTATTAATTTGATCACTTTTTAAACCTTTTATTTTTTTTATATCCTCGCTTGAATAAGAGGTAACCCCTAATCCAATTTTGTTTTTTTCTTGGTCAAGAACCGATACGGTGTCTCCTCTTTGAAAAGAACCATTGATATCAGTTATTCCGACAGGCAATAAACTTTTTCCACTATTTAAAGCTTTAGCTGCTCCGCTATCTATAATTATAGATCCTTTAGTTTTAATAGTTCCCATAATCCATTTTTTTTTTGCATTATGAGAGTTTATTTTTGGAACAAACCATGTAAATTTTTTTTTGTTAATGATATGTTTAATTGGGTTATTAATCTTTCCAGAACTAATAAGCATATTACAGCCTGCATCCATGCATATTTTTGCTGCTTCGATTTTAGTAATCATGCCACCTGATCCGTAATCACTAATACTTTTAGTAGCAGCTTGTTCTATAGATTTGTTTATTTCAGTTACCTTTTCTATAAAAGCCGAGTCCTTAAATTGATTTGGATTTTTGGAGTACAGACCGTCAATATCTGATAGCATTATAAGAGTATTCGCATTAGTTATTTGTGCAACTCTTGCTGCAAGTCTATCATTATCTCCATAGCGTATTTCTGTTGTTGCAGTAGTATCATTTTCATTAACTATTGGCACAATATTCATCATAAATAAATTAGTGATCGTATCTTTTGCGTTAAGAGCTCTTCTTCTATTTTCAGTATCCTCCAAGGTTAATAGAATTTGTGCAATAGAAATTTTTTTTCTTAAGAATGATTTTTTAAATAAGTTCATTAGTTCAATTTGACCTACAGCTGCCACTGCTTGGTATTCTTTTAGTTTTAAATTTTTTTTATTTTTTTTTAGAAGTTTGCATCCCAAAGCAATAGCTCCAGATGTGACAATAATCACCTTAATTTTTTTGCTTATTAAAAAATAAACATCATCTATTAATTTGTTAATCCAATTTTGTTTTAGATTTTCAGTGTTATCTACCAAGGTTGAAGAACCTATTTTTATAACAATAATTTTTGATGTTAGTATGTTCATACTAGAGCCCTAAGTACCGTATTTATGTTTTGTTTTTTAAGTATAGAAATTTCGTAAAATTTTTTTTTAAAAAACTTTTTAAATTTTGTAAGTTTCTCATCTTTTTCTTTTTCTTCGAGTAAATCTATTTTGTTAAATACTACTATTTCATTCTTCTTCAAAAGTTTTTCACTATATTGTTTTAATTCTTCTCTTATTATTTTATAATTTTTTATTAAATCTTCCTCATTGATGTCTATAATATGTAATAAACTGTTACATCTTTCTATATGTTTTAAAAACTGATCCCCAAGTCCGATACCTTTGTGAGCACCTTCAATTAAACCAGGAATATCTGCTAAAACAATTTCTTTCTCATCAATTTGAACCACTCCTAAATTTGGATTTAAAGTAGTAAAGGGGTAATTGGCAATTTTTGGTCTTGCTCTTGTAGAGATTGATAAAAAACTAGATTTACCTGCATTCGGAAATCCAATTAATCCCACATCTGCAATTATTTTAAGTTCTAACCAAACTGAAATTTCTTCACCCTCCTTACCTTTAGTGAATTTTCTTGGTGCTCTATTCGTTGAGCTTTTAAATCTAGTGTTGCCGATACCACCCGATCCTCCTTTGGCTAAAACAAACTCTTCATTTTCTTTTGTAAAATCATAAATTAAAGTTTTTTTGTCATCTGCATAAACTTGCGTTCCCAGGGGGACTCTTAAATATAAATTTTTACCGCCATGACCTGTTTTATTACTTGATCCTCCCTTTTCCCCATTAGTAGCTTTGAAATGTTGTGTGTACCTAAAATCAATTAATGTATTTAAACCATTAACTGCCTTTAAGATTACCGAACCCCCACTACCGCCATCACCGCCATTTGGTCCACCAAACTCAACAAACTTTTCTCTACGAAAGCTTGCTAAACCATTTCCGCCATTACCAGCTTTGACATGAATTTTAGCTTGATCTAAAAATTTCATAATTTAGGAATTATACGAAAATTAGCTCTTTAAAAAAGAACTGATTATTTAATGAGGGATAACTGAAATATAGGTTTTTCCAAATTTTTTAGTTTGGAATTTTACTCTTCCACTCACTTTGGCAAAAATTGTGTGATCTTTTCCCATGCCCACGTTTAGTCCAGGATGCATTTTTGTACCACGTTGTCTTAGAATAATATTTCCAGGAATTACAGATTGTTCACCATATTTTTTTACTCCAAGCCTTCTACCTGCGCTGTCTCGACCGTTTCGTGTGGATCCACCTGCTTTTTTCGTTGCCATATAAATCTCTTATATAATTATTTATTTACTGTTTCAATCTTATCTTTATTTGTTTCTACTTTTGGAGTTTTAGCCTCTACAGTTGCTTCAGACAGTAGTTTGCCATCTTTTCCAAAAATTTTCATAATTTGAACCACTGAAATTTTTTGTCTATGACCTTTTCTTCTTCTTGAATTTTGCCTTCTTCTTTTTGTAAAAGCAATTACAGTTCTATTTTTAGTTTGTTTTACTATTTTACCTTCTACTTTTGCACCTTCTAAAAGTGGAGAACCAATTTCTACGTTAGAGTCTTTATCTGTTAAAAGTACTTCATTAAAATTAACGATTTGGCCTTCTTCCAATGATAATTTTTCTAATCGCAAAGTATCATTTGCTGATACTTTGTATTGCTTGCCACCTGTATGTATTACTGCGAATGTCATAATCTATTTTTAAAAGTAGAGGCAATATATCCAGCAGCCTTATCATGTCAAGGCGTTAGATCGTAAATAACTAAAAATTATCCTTGAGTTTCCTTAGTTTTGTGAAGACTTCAAGCTCAGTGGCATTTTCAAGAGAGATTGCTTTTCTAATATTGTGATCATCAAGTCTAAAAAATATATTAGTCAAAAGCTCACTTTCAATAGTTGATGGTATGGTTGGCTGGTTCAGAGCTCTTTTTTCCAAAACATCTCTTGTCTTTATTTTGAGACTGTTATTATCACTGTCAATTGATTGGCAGAATTTAAGATTAGACAAAGTATATTCGTGACCACAATATATTTTAGTGTCATGTGGTAAGTTTTTAATTTTATTAATAGATTTATACATATCCTCATAAGTTCCTTCAAATATTCTTCCACAGCCCATAGAAAAAAGTGTATCGCCAACAAAAATAATTTTTTCTTTTTTTATATAAAAAAAAATATGCCCACTCGTATGTCCTGGCACATGTTCAATATTTATTTCATAATCAAGGCAGTTCCAAATCTGCTTATCATTAAGAAAAATATCTATTCCAGGTATTCTATTTCTATCAGGTTCATAGCCAGCAATTTTGCAATTATATTTATTTTTTAATTGTAAATTTCCACCAACATGATCGGAATGATGGTGGGTGTTTAGTATATATTTTAAATTTAATTTTTTTTTGGTTAAGAACAAATCTATCGGTTCAAATTCAGCTGGATCAACAATACAAGCATCTTGGTTATTTGAACTTAAGAGACAGTAAGAATAATTATCGTTTAAACAAGGAATTGTATTTACAATCATGAAATTTTTTATGTATTATATAATTAGCAATGTATCAAGATTATAATGAGTATGAAAAATTTTACCAAACTAATCTAGGTAAAAATATTAAGTATTTAATTTCATCCCAATTAAAAAAATATATTTATTTATATGATGGAGATAGAGTGGGTTGTTTTGGTTTCTCACATAATTATTTAGATAACGTTAAAAGTGAAAGGATAGAAATATTTAATTGCTTTTCTGAGAAGATTGGTACTAAAAAAAATTTTGAGAACAATCGATCAGTCAATATTTTGTTAGAGGAGGATAAGTTACCAATTGAAGACCTTTTTTTAAATCATATTTTAAGTATACATTATCTAGAGAACTCTAATAATTTAAAAAAAACTTTAAGAGAATTTTGGAGAGTTTTGTCTCCTGAGGGCAAAGCTTACTTGATTTTGCCCAACAAAAAATCTTCTTGGAGTCATTCTTCTAAAAGTCCTTTTGCTTCAGGATTTGGATTTTCTAAAAAACAAATTTCTAGGTTTTTAGAAGATAACTTTTTTGAAATACAATTTATTGAAAGATTAGTTTATTTCCCCCCTTGGGATTATAAACTGATTTTAAATAATAAGTTTTTCTTCGAAAAAATGGGTTCTTATTTTTGGCGTCTGTTAAATGGTGTTTATTTGTGTGTTATTAAAAAAAGAATATATGCTACCCCCACTAAGAGATCTTTGTCTTTTTCAGAAAAAATAAGAGTGATAAAAAAAGTTGATTAATTTATTTTTTTATCAAAAATATACCTATTTCAGATAGAAGGTTTTTGATTTCCAAATTGCTCTTTTGAATATTGCTAATTTTTCCTCCAGATACAGAAATGGACTTAACTATTTGAATATTATCAAGTTTGCATAGATTATAAAAATCTTTGATAGTGCACATGTGCAAGTTTGGAGTATTATACCATGTATTTGGCAATGTTTTGGTAACAGGCATTGTTCCTTGAAATAGGAGATTTAAACGAACTTTCCAGAACCCAAAATTTGGTATTGTCACAATTGCATTTTTAGCAATTCGCAATAGTTCATTTAGAACTACTCTGGGGTCGTAAAATTGTTGAAGTGATTGATTTAAAATAGCAAAGTCAAATGATCTATCTGGATAATTAATTAAATCTTTTTCTGCATCTCCCTCTATTACTGCCAATCCTTTCGCGACACTTTCTTGTACTTTTATTTGGTCTATTTCAATACCTCGACCGTCTACACGCTTATTTTTTTTTAAATGTAGAAGTAAACTTCCATCTCCACAACCAACATCTAAAACTCTTGAGTTAATATCAATTAAGCCAGCTAATACATCATCTTCAAGCTTCATTTTTAAACTCCTCGAATGTTGAATCTACAAATCCTTTTAAAGTATTAAAAAAAGCAGGTTCATTAACTAAAAAAGAATCGTGCCCATTGTTTGTTACAATCTCAACAAAACTAACCTCAGCTCCAATAGCATTTAAAGCTATAACAATCTTCTTACTTTCCGCTGTGGGATAAAGCCAATCAGTAGAAAAAGAGATAATACAATATTTAATTTTAGAACCCTCAAAAGCTTTTGATAAATTTCCATTATTTTTTTTATATAAATCAAAATAATCCATAGCTCTGGTGATATATAAATAGGAATTAGCATCAAATCTGTCCACGAATGAGTATCCTTGATATTTTAAATAACTTTCAACTTCAAAATCTGCATCAAATGAAAACTTAACATCAGTTTGCTCTTGAAGCTTTCTACCAAATTTATTTTGTAGTCCCTGTTCAGATAAATAGCTTATGTGACCAGCCATTCTAGCAATTGCCAATCCTTTTCTTGGAATTTTTCCAGATATTAAATAATTTCCACTATCCCATTCACTATCAGCCATAATTGCTTGTCTAGCTAATTCATTAAAAGCAATATTTTGAGCAGAATGACTCGCAGCACATGCGATAGGTATAGCAGAATATGTACGATCAGGAAAAAGTGTACAAAATTGCAAAGCCTGCATTCCGCCCATAGAGCCACCTAGAACAGCTAAAGTTTTTTTAATACCAAAAAAATCTAAAAGATGAACCTGTGCAGAAACCATATCTTTAATAGTAACAACTGGAAAGTTTAATCCATAAGGTTTACCAGTAGATGGGTCAATTTCTTTTGGTCCAGTACTACCCATGCAGCCACCCAAAACATTTGCGCATATTACAAAATACTTATTGGTATCAATGGATTTATTTTTTCCTACCGCCATGTTCCACCAACCATCTTTATTTGTAACGGTATTAGTTTCAGTTACGAACTGGTCACCTGAAAGAGCATGAAAAACTAAAATAGCATTATTTTTAGCTTCGTTTAAATTACCATATGTTTCGTAGGCAATATCAAAGGAATTTAAAGTTGTCCCACAATCTAACTTTAAAGGTTTATCTATTTTAATTTTTTTTATATTTTTAAAATTTAAATTCATTCATTAAAAAGCTCTTTTTCAAAAAAGTGCTTTCCTTTTTAGCAGTTTACGCCCGCAATTTGGTTAAATCAGCGTAAGATGTTGTACTAAATGACAAATTTAATGTCAAATAATAGAGATTTTTTGATAAACGACCGTAGGTATTGTAATAATAAAAAAATTAAACACTTTAATATGAAACTTCCTCAAGCTAAAAAAATAAAGATTCAAAAATATGAAGGTGGTCTTTCAAAAATTTTTGGAATTAAAAATCCAATAAAATTATCCTCAAATGAATCGGCATTAGGGAGTTCACCATTAGCAACAAAATCTTTAGATTTTACCAAAAAAAAAATATTCAAGTACCCAGACTCTAATAGCAGTTTATTAAAAAAAGAAATATCCAAAAGGTTTAAGATTAATTCTAAACAAGTAATTATCGGATCAGGTTCAGATGAAATAATAAGTTTTGCATGTCAGGCATTTTTAAAACCAGGAGATGAAGTGGTTGTGCCTGAGTTTAGTTTTTTAATGTATAGAATTTATGCTCAAATTAATGGAGCAAAAGTTGTTTATGCCAAAGAAGATAATTTTAAAATTAATATTAACAATATTCTAAAATGCATTTCTAAAAAAACAAAGATTGTTTTTTTAGCAAACCCAAATAATCCAACTGGAACATATTTATCTTTTAAAGAGCTAAAAATGTTACATCAAAAATTACCATCAAGAATTTTACTATTAGTTGATGATGCATATTGGGAATACATAGAAGCCAAAGACTACATGTCGGGACTAAAAATTTTTAAGAATAAAAAAAATGTTTTAGTTACGAGAACTTTTTCGAAAATATATGGTCTTGCAAGTCTTAGATTGGGTTGGGGCTATGCTTCAAAATCAATTATACAATCTTTGTTGAATTATAAGCCCCCATTTAATATAACAACACCGGCTGAATTTGCTGGAATTGCAGCTCTTAAAGATACTCGGTGGATCAATAAAAATATTAAACACAATTCGTTTTGGAGTAAGAAAATTTTTGAAAAACTTAAAGAAAAAAAAATAAAGTCGAATATGCCTATCACAAATTTTTTCTTAATGAGATTTGATAAGCAATATAAAGCGGATACTATTTTTAATAATTTTGCAAAATATGGAATTATTTTAAGAAAAATGAAAAATTACAATATTACAAATAGTTTAAGAGTTACAGTTGGTAATGCCCAAGAATGTAAGTTATTTATTAATCTTTTGGACAAATTTTTTTAATGTTACAAAAAATATCAATTATAGGATTTGGATTAATTGGCTCTTCGATTGCTAGAGAAATTAAAAAAAATAAATTAGCAAAAATAATAAGTGCTTGTGATGTTTCAAATAAAGCTTTGAAAGAAATTAAGTCATTAAAGTTAGCTAATGAGATTACAAATAAATTAGAAGTTAGCGTTCAAAATGCTAACCTCATTTTTATTTGTACCCCATTAAGCACCTATGAAGGGATTTTTTTAAAGTTACGAACGATAGTAAACAAAAATACCATCATTACTGATGTTGGTTCTTCAAAATCTGAGGTAGTTCATTTAGCCGAAACTATATTGCCTAAAGATTTTTCTTATGTTCCTGGACACCCTATAGCTGGAACTGAAGAAAGTGGTCCTAAAGCAGGATTATTAAATCTTTTTAGGAACAGATGGTTTATCATTACCCCTAGTAGCCTCACACGTTCAACAGCAAAGAATAAAGTTATTAATTTTTGGAAAAAACTAGGTAGCAAAATAACAGTAATGAATCCAAAAAGTCATGATAACATAATGGCTATTACCAGTCACATCCCACATTTGATTGCTTACAATATAGTTGGGACAGCGGCTAAATTAGAAGATAAAATTAAATCAGAAGTTATAAAATTTAGTGCTAGTGGATTTAGAGATTTTACAAGGATAGCATCTTCTGACCCAACGATGTGGAGAGATATCGTTATTAGTAATAAAAAGCAAATTCTATTTATGCTTCAAAGATTTAATAAAGATTTATCTCATTTAGAACAGTCTATAAAAAAAGAGAATAAAAGAGAGCTTTTTAATATTTTTAACAAAACAAGAAACATTAGAAAAAAAATTGTTCAAGCAGGACAAGATATCAAAGCTCCCAACTTTGGAAGAAAAATTTAGTTATAAATCGATTGTTCCAATTGATTGGTAAATAATGAGCTATCTAAACCAGGCTCAATAATATCTTTTACTTCGAAAATAATTTTTCCTGGATATTTTAAAAAGGAGTTTTTTGGCCAAACAGATCCCGTATTCAACTTAATTGGAATACACGAAATATTAAGACCCTTGTATATTCTACTTGCACCCTTTTTCAGAGGTGGTTGTTCATTGTGCCCGACTCTAGTACCTTGAGGAAATATTATTAATGTTCGATTGCTTTTATTTATTTTAGTAAAAATCTGTCCAAAAGAATCTATATTTTCTTTAACTGATTTTCCTCTATTAATTGATATATATTGCAATTTTTTTAAATATAGTCCGTACAAAGGTATGGATAATAATTCTTTTTTTATGACAAAAACGCAATCAGGAAAAAGATAATTATAAATAAAAGTTTCAAACATTGATTGATGAGCAGAAGCTATAAAAAATTTTTTATCTTTAGGAATTTTATCAAGACCGATAAATTCAACATTAGTCCCAAGAATGAACTTTGTTAAAAAAATTAAATAATATCCAAGAAAATATGATAATTTACTTAAAAACTGTTTTCTGGGTAGAATTAACATTGGAATTGCGGCAATACATGCAAATGCAATTCCAAAAAAAGTAAAAAAATTAAATATTAAAGAGCGAACAAAAATCACAATAATTTATTTGATAAGATCTTTAAGCTTTTGTCTAGGTCTTATAACTTTGTAAGAACTTTTATTGATAGCTAATTCTGCAATTAAAGGCCTAATATTATAATTTGAAGCCAAGGCTCTTCCATAAGCCCCCACGTTCGTAAAGCAAATCAGGTCACCTTCGTTGAGTTTGTTATAATTTGGGTAAGTAATAAACTTATCAGTGCTTTCACAGATTGGCCCTACAAATTCTACTTTTTTATTGAATTTACCATTTCTTTTTCGAATAGGTAAAATTTCATGCTTGGAATTGTACAGCGCCGGTCTCATTAAATCATTCATTCCAGTATCCAAAATAATAAAGTTTCTATCATGAATTTTTTTTATATATGTAACCTTTCCAACAAGTATGGCTGTATTGGCAGAAAGATATCGTCCTGGTTCAAAAATTACTTTAAGATTATATTTTTGATTAAATTGGTAAACTAATTTAGCGTATTGTTGTAAATCAAATTTTGTTTCCTTAAATGAATAGGGAATTCCCATTCCACCACCTAAATCTAAATATTTAATAAAAATTTTATTTTTATTTAATTTTTTAATAAATTGATCGACTACTTTAAGAGTTTTTTGGAATGGAGAAAGTTGTTTAATTTGACTTCCAATATGAACACTAATTCCATCAATTAAAATATTTTTATTTGTGACATGCTTTTTAAAAATTTTAAATGAATCATCAAGGCTAATTCCAAATTTATCACTTTTTTTCCCGGTAGAGATCTTGCTGATAGTATTTGCATTTATATTTGGGTTTAATCTTAAACTTATAATAACTTTACACTTTTTCTTTTTAGCAATTTTAGAAATTTGATTTACTTCGCTTTCAGATTCCGCATTAATTAGTAATATTTTTTTTGAAATTGCAAAATTAAGCTCTTCCTCTGTTTTTCCTATACCTGAAAAAACAATTTTATTCGGATGAATACCAGCCTTTAATGCAAGCTGAAGCTCTCCTATTGATACAACATCTGCACCACTTTTTAATTTTTGTAATTTTTTTAATATGTTTAAATTAGGATTAGATTTAACTGCAAAACAAATTAACGGGTTAGTTTTATAAAATGTATTTTTAAAATAAGAAAAGTTCTTTTCTAATTGGTTGAGCGAATATAAATAAAAAGGAGTAGGATTCTTTCTTGCAATATTTTCAATAGGGGTATTTTCTAAATAGAGATTTTTACCTCTATATTTTATTATTGTCATTTAATTACAAAAACTTGGTATGGTTAATTGTTTGTCTTTGTTAGATTTGCTTATTTCGCAACCAGGAGGACCTTTTTTTCCACATGAGATGACTAAAAAACTCAATACAATAATTACTAATAATTTTTTCACTTAAACTCTCTTTTAATCTTTTTAATCATATTTTTAACATTTTTTTTACCAGTTCCCCCAAAAGAAATTTTCTTTTCAATAGAATTTTTTACATCAAAAACTTTCATAACACTTTTCTCAATATTTTTGTCAATTTGTTGAATGATACTAAAATCAAGCTGATCAAGTCTTTTTTTATTTTTTTCTGCTATATTGACCAATTCAGCAGATTTTTTATAAGCTTCTCTGAACGAAATTCCTTTTTTGACCAAATAGTCGGCAAAGTCAGTGGCTGTTGTATATCCGGTCAATGCTGCGTTATATAATTTTTCTTTATTTGGCTTGATACCCTTCACTAATTCCGATGCAAGTTGGAGATTCAATTTTAAATTATCATAAGTGTTGAATACTGCCGCCTTATCTTCCTGCATGTCTTTAAAATATGATAAAGGAAGACCTTTCATGGTAGTTAATAAAGAATTTAAGTTACCATAAATACTTCCTGTTTTGCCTCTTATTAATTCTGCAGAGTCAGGGTTTTTTTTCTGAGGCATCATTGAGGAGCCAGTAAGTAGGCTATCTTCGATACTGATAAAATTAATCAGATCAGAGTTCCATAAAATAACTTCTTCCGCCAATCTTGATAAGTGCATGGCACACAAGCTAGATGTAAATAAAAATTCAATAGCGTAATCTCTGTCAGAAACTGAGTCTATCGAATTATTCGTAGGGTTTTTAAATCCGAGTAATTTAGTAGTTAGGTGTCTATCAATGTTATAAGAAGTTCCAGCAAGCGCTCCTGAACCTAATGGATTTTCATCTAAATTATTTATTACATTTTGAAATTTTTGATAGTCTCTTTTAAACATTTCAACATAAGCCAGAAGGTAGTGCGCAAACAAAACTGGTTGGGCGTTTTTTAAGTGAGTAAACCCAGGCATAATTACATCAATATTTTTATCTGCCAAATTAGTAAAATCTTTTATTAAATGATGGATTAGTTTTTTAATTTCTATTGATGATTTTTTAATCCAAAGTTTAAAATCAGTTGTTACCTGGTCATTTCTAGATCTAGCAGTATGCAAGTATCCAGCGTCTGAACCAATAATTGCAAAAAGTCTTTTTTCGATATTAAGATGGATATCCTCATGTTTAATTTCAAATTTAAATTTATTTTTTAATATTTCCTGCTTTATTTTTTTAAGACCGAATATAATTTTTTTAGCTTTTTTAGAATCAATAATTTTTTGTTTTGCTAACATCGTACAATGTGCAATGGAACCTTGAATATCTTCTTCAAATAATCTTTTGTCTATCTCTATTGATGCATTTGCTGTTTGCAAAACTGATGATACAGCTTTATTCATTCTAGTTCCCCAAACAGAGTTTTTTTTTGTTTTTTTCATTAATCAATATATAAGTTTAGCAAGATGAATATTTTTTCAAATTATTTTATAAAATTCACTTTATTAGTTTCTTTATTATTACTTATTACTAATTATGGGTTATCTCAACAAAATTTCCCATCACCTTATAAAAATATTATTTTACATGATAAACCCAAAGATGTTCCTTTAATTACTCTTGAAAATAAAAAAGAGGGTAAGGATATTGATATTTATTTTAAAAAAAAAGTAACAGTAATTAATTTTTGGGCTACCTGGTGTGCTCCTTGCAAAGAGGAAATGCCATCTCTAGATAAAATGGTGAATCTCTTGGGTAAAAATAATGTTGAAATAATAGCAATTAATGTTGAGGCAATAGATTATCAAAAATCTAAATTATTTTTAGATGATCTGAAGATAAAAAATTTTGATAGTTTTTTTGATAAAGATTTAAGAGTAGTAAAAAAACTTAGTTTAAGAGGTGTTCCAACCACTTTATTAGTCAATCAAGAAGGAAAAGAATTCGCAAGAGTAATTGGCTCTATAGATTTTGCAGATGCAAAATTTATTAGTTGGGTAAAAAATTTTTAATTTATTTTCCGTAAATTAGTGCAAGTGCCATAAGTATAACTATTGCACAAAACTGGAGAAACACTCTTAGCTGCATTAGTTTATTACTCTTTCGCTTTTCATCAATATTACCCCCCAAAAAAAAAGATTTTAATCCTCTTATGAGAACCACGAGAACAGCAAGAATAGCTAAAATTCCAAAGAAACTTAAAGTGTTTTGATCCATATATTACAATTATCATAAATATCTTATAATAGTAGATAAGATTTAATGTCGCTTAAATATAAAAAATTAGATTCGGTCAGTGGTCCTGCAAAAAAAATTGTATTTTTATCCCACGGATATGGAGCAGATTGCAATGATTTGATATCAATTGGAGAATACTGGCAAAGATTTTTGCCAGATGTTTGTTTTATTGCTCCGAATGCACCTACCATTTGTCAAATTAATCCTTCAGGCTTTGAATGGTTTGATCTTATGCAAACTTCGAAAGAAAAAATATTTGAGGAAATGAATTTATCTTTGTTAAAACTTGATAGTTTAATAAATGAGCATTTGTTGGAGCATAAGCTAAGTAAAAAAGATTTATTTCTTATGGGTTTTAGCCAAGGAACCATGATGTCTCTAAATTTAGCTTTATCTTACAAGGAAAGAATAGGAGGTGTTTTGGGCTATTCAGGAAAAATTTTTGATTTTGATCTTTTGAAGAATAGCATTAATTCAAAACCACCGATTATTTTGTTTCACGGTACGGAGGATACAATCATACCCCTAGAAGAGATGTATGCAACTTATGAATTTTTAAAAGATCAACTTCCAGATGTAAAATATAAAATTTTCGATCATTGTGGTCACTCAATATTGCCTGAAGCTTTGAGTTTAGGTTTAGATTTTATTCAAGCTAATATAAATAAATAAGTAAAAGTTTTGCTTGAAGCATCACTTGAATATGTTTATTTTGATTCTTAATGATAATAAGCGCTGCGAATGAACTTCCATTAGAAAAATGCCCAGCTTTAGTGTTGAATGCTGATTACCGTCCTTTAAGTTATTATCCTCTGTCTTTATGGTGTTGGCAAGATGTAGTCAGAGATGTTTTTTTAGATCGAGTTAACATTGTTTCTGAATACGATAGAGAAATTAGAAGCCCTTCTTTTACAATGAAATTGCCAAGTGTAATCTCTCTTAAAACTTTTATCAAACCTTCAGAATATCCAAATTTTACAAGGTTTAATGTTTTTTTAAGGGATAAGTTTACTTGCCAATATTGTGGTGACCAAAAAAATTTAACTTTTGATCATTTAGTTCCTAAATCTAAGGGTGGAGTTACATCTTGGGACAATGTTGTTACAGCTTGTACATGTTGTAATGTAAAAAAAGGAAATAGACTTTCTAAAGATTGTGCAATGTTTCCAAAAATAAAGCCATACAAACCAACCGAAGAACAATTGCATAGAAATGGAAGGAACTTTCCTCCTAATTTTTTACATCAAAGTTGGCTTGATTATTTATATTGGGATGTTCGTTTAGAACCTTAGGAGGTTAAATTTTTTTTGATATTTCTATAGCAGCTTTTGATCCAATTTTAATAATTGCATCTAGAATACCGTAGGGACCATTCTTATCAGCGCCTTCTTCATAGGCAATATCACGGTGTTCCAACTCATCCTGTCTAAATTTTTTTACTTTTGATAGAAGCTCTTTTTCTTTTTTTTCATTTTTGCTTAAGTAATTAATTTGATCTAAATAATGTTTGTCAATTACTTCTTCGACAGAGGCAGTACATAACATCGCTGCTTTTTTACCAAGTATTGCAGTTCCAAAACCTAAAGCAGTTCCCAAAAGATCCCATAATGGTAGCATTAAAGTAGGTCTTATTTTTCTATCAGCAAGCTGCTCTTCAAAATATTTTAAATGTTCTTTTTCGTGCTCCTTCATTTCAGAAACTTTTTTTTCTAAATCTGGATCAGACTTTAGTAGTTGTAAAGCAAGTAATTGACCATCATAAATTTTTATAGCTCCACGCTCTCCAGCATGGTCTACTCTAATAATTTCTTCTATTTTATTTTTCATTTTTTAGTATTAAGGAATAAAGTAGCATCAATCCCAGGTTTATGGCAAAATTAATCGTCGCAAGCGAAAAACCAAAGATTGTAAAAGAAATATCCTTGCAGGAAACTATTTTTTGCTTTTTTAACTCGTTAAGTAAATTATTTATATCATTGGACTTTAGATTATTTGCGCAAGTACTTAATTCTTCAAAAAAACCTTGCTCTATACCTATGTGATAAAAACTTAAACCTAAATTTGTCACTGTTAATAGTAATAAAACTATTATTAATTTTTTAAGATTTAAAATTTTAAATAATGACAATAAAATAGCAGTAACTGCCAAATAATAGGGAATTCTTTGATAGATACACATAGAACACGGTGGAATTTTTAAAATGTATTCAATAAAATAAGCTACACCTAGAATGCCAATATTAAGCAATATTAATATGTTTAATATTTTTGTATCAGGTGCAAACATTAGCCAAAAAATTCTACAATCCAGTTATAGTGTTCGTAAATCAGATAACCTAAAAAAACTCCCAAACAAAACAAACCCAATAAAACTGTAATAATTTTTTTTGCTTTTTCTTGCATGTACTTGATTAATTTTTCTCCAAAATAGTGACAAATCCAACACAAGAAAAAAAATCTAGTGCCTCGTATTAAAATTGTAATAATAACAAAAATATGAAATGGGAAATGAATAAAGCCAGAAGTTATGGTTAATAGTTTAAATGGTACAGGAGAGTATCCGGCTATTGTCATAATTAATATCCAGGCCCAAAATCCCTTTCCAACTTGTAAATATTCTTTGAATTCTTGAAAATTGTTAAAGTTATAAAATTCAAAAATTCTTATCCCAACCTCTTTATAAAAAAAATAGCCTATGATGTAGCCAATAATTGCACCAGCCAAGGTTGACAATAGGGCAACAGCTGCAATTTTAAACCATTTCTCGATTCTTGCCAAAGCCATTGGAATTAGCATCACATCCGGAGGTATGGGGAAAAAAATACTTTCTATAAAACAAAGAAAAGATAAATAGTAAATAGCATATTTATGTGCTGCCCAACTTATAACTTTGTTTAATAATTTTTTAAGCATAGTTTTTTTGAAATAGATATCATGTATTCAAACTTTCATTAACTTAAAAGATTCAAATTGTTGCTGGATCTATTTAGTTTTTTTTAAAAACTATGTTATTAATTGATAATATAAATAGGGCGAATGGCGGAACTGGCAGACGCAGCGGACTCAAAATCCGCCGGGAAACCTTAAGGGTTCGACTCCCTTTTCGCCCACCAAAGATAAATGAAAAAAATTTACTTAAAAATTTTAGACTTATGTTCTAGAAATCACTCAGAAAAAGTTCTTTATTCTTTAACAGTAATTGAGAGTATTTTTTTTCCAATACCAACAGATATTTTTATGATGCCAATACAATTGGTAAAAAGAAATCGAGCTATTCAAATTGGTTTATGGGTAACTTTATCATCTGTTATCGGCGGTGTCATTGGGTATTATATAGGATATTTTTTTTTTGACGTATTTGGTAACAAAATAATAAGTTTTTATGGTTATCAAGACAAGTTTGTTAAACTCACAGAGTCAATTAGCAAAGAATTTGAATTTTGGATAATTTTTACAGCTGGGTTAACACCTTTACCATATAAATTATTCACCCTGAGCAGTGGTTTTGTTAAATTTGATATTTTTATATTCGTAATAGCCAGTTTTATCTCAAGAGGCCTAAGGTTTTTAACAATCAGTTTTTTAATTTGGAAATTTGGTGAAAAAATTAAGTTTTTTGTAGATAAATATTTTAATATTTTGTCTGTTTTATTCTTAATTATTTTAGTATTTGGTTTTTTATTAGTAAAATATTTAATTTAACTTAATGAATTTTAAAAATATTAATTGTTTAATTGACCTATTTGATCAAGCAAAACAACAAAATCTTGACAAAAATTTTTTATTTAAAATTAATAAGGATAAAAAAATTGAATCTTTCAGCTGGAGAGAGGCTGACGAACATATAAAAAATATATCAAATTTTTTATTAGAAAATAAAGTTGTTAAAGGAGATAGAATTTTATTAGTTTCTGAAAATAGGCCAGAATGGCTTTTGAGTGATTTGGCAATTTTAAAATCGGGTGCGATTACAGTTCCTAACTACACGACTTATACGGTTAAAGATTTTGAATTTATTTTAAATGACTGTTTGCCCAAAGGATTAATAGTATCGAACGCTAAACTATTAAACACTATTCAAAAAGCATGTGAGAATATTAATTATAAACTGCAATTTATTATCTTGTTTGATAAAGAAAATACAAATTCTGATGTCACTTATTTTTATGACATTAAAAATAATAAAATTAATAATCATTGTGAAATTAAACGAACAGATCCTGCTTGCATAATTTATACTTCAGGAACACAAGGAACGCCAAAGGGAGTATTGTTAAGTCACGGGGGAATTTTGTGTAATGTTGAAGGTGCAATTGAAATTATTAATGAGATAAAAATTAATAAATTTAGATTTTTAACCTGGCTACCTTTATCTCATTCATATGAGCATACCGTACAGTTTGTGCAAATCGCATTATTTGCAGAAATTTTTTATTGTGCAAATTTAGAAAGATTAATGGAGACTATAAAAATATCTCAACCACATATTATGACTGCAGTTCCTAGATTTTATAATAATCTTTATAACAAAATGCAGCCTAAGTTAAAAGAATCGTATATTTTTTCAAAAACTGTGGACCTGGGTAGTAAAATTTTTTTAGGTCAGAAGGTAAATATTTTAGAACGATTGTTTAATAAAATTCTGAATTATGTTGTTAGAAAAAAAGTTGTAAAAAATTTTGGAGGTAATTTAAAAGCGTTTATATCTGGAGGCGGACCTTTAGATAAAAATATTGGAGTTTTTTTAAACTCCGTTGGTCTTAGAACATTGCAAGGTTACGGATTAACAGAATTTTCTCCGGTTGTTTCTTGCAATCCTATTAATAAAATTAAAATTGAAACCGTTGGAGTTCCTTTTAAAAATATTAAAGTAAAAATTAATCAAGATGGAGAAATTCTTGTTCAAGGAGAAAGTTTAATGATGAGATATTGGAATAATGAAAAAGCTACCAATGATGCTATTCAAAATGGCTGGTTGCATACGGGAGACATTGGTGAAATTGATCAGGAAGGATACTTGAAAATTACTGATAGAAAAAAAGACATCATCGTTAATTCCGGGGGAGATAATATTTCTCCTGCTAAAATTGAAAATTTACTTTGTATTAATCCGGAAATTGAGCAATCTTTTGTCTATGGAGATAATAAAAATTATTTAGTTGCACTTTTAGTTTTGAACAAAGAATTTAATTTAACTAGAGCAGATATTCAAATAGTAGTTGATAAAGTAAACAAAGAGCTTACTGCAATTGAGAAAATAAAAAATTTTGCAATAATTAATCAACCATTTTCTATTGAAAACAACATGTTAACTCCAACAATGAAAATCAAACGACATGTTATTAAAAATTATTTTAAAGAACTATTAAATAGTTTTTATGCTCCAAAAAATTAAAAAAACATCATTTTAGTATTATAAATCAACATTAATTTAATTTTTTTTTAATTAAACTTTCAATTGAATAAAAAAATATTTTTGAAAAATTTTTTTCTAAAAATTTCTAAATTATTTAGCAATTGACATTGATACGTAATTATTTTTATATGAATTAATAACGAATCACTTAAAAATTTTTTTAAGTGAAACTCCAAACTAACAAGGAGAATAAAGATGGCTAAAAAAAAGAAAAAAGCAGCAAAGAAAAAAGCAACTAAGAAAAAAGCTGCTCCTAAAAAGAAAAAGAAAGCTAAAGCTAAGAAAAGAAAAAAATAGTTTTATAAGTATTTTTCAAAAAAAACGCTCTCTAATTGGAGGGCGTTTTTTTTTATTCTACTAAATTTTTTTCAGGTGTTTTGCCAAGAGCTTTATTCAGCTTTTCTTTAGCCTCATCTTCAGTCACTGCAAGAACGACAGTTACTTCTCCCAAAAGTCTTTCAAATGCTTTTTCGAAAAGTTGCCTTTCACTATATGACTGATCAACTGGCATATCAGTATTTTTATTTAAATCTCTTACTACTTCTGCGATTTGGTATATTTCTCCAGAATTAATTTTTTGCTCGTATTCTTGAGCTCTTCTGCTCCACATTGTTCTTTTTACTTTTGCTTTACCTTTTAAAATAGATATAGCTTTATTTATTTGATTAATACTTGATAAAGGTCTTAAGTGAGATTGCTGATTTGTAGGAATTGTTAAAATTAATTTATCTTTAGTAATTTCAATTTTATAAAAATTTATATCTATTCCTGCAATCGTGTCTTTTTCCACAGACACTATTTGGCCTATTCCGTGCTTAGGGTAAATAACAAAGTCTTTAATTTTATAAATTCTTTTTTCATTGTCTTGTTTTTTTACTTTGGTAATTTCAATTAAAGGGTCTTGTTGAGAAGTATAAACTCTTCCACTTTTTATAACTGGCTTTTCTACAGGTTTGGCAACATTTGAATCAGATAGATCTTTTTTTTCTTTAGCAACTTTTGGAGCTTTGGGTTGTTTAGCTATTTTAGCTTTTTTTTCTTTAGCAACTTTTGGAGCTTTGGGTTGTTTAGCTATTTTAGCTTTTTTTTCTTTAGCAACTTTTGGAGCTTTGGGTTGTTTAGCTATTTTAGCTTTTTTTTCTTTAGCAACTTTTGGAGCTTTGGCACCAGTTGCTTTCAATAAAGATTGTTTTAGTTTTTTTAGCATTAATTTTAGTAGGCGATGGAATTAGCTTATATTATGATTGTTTTCAACAAATTTAATTATTTTTTGTCCCCAAAACCTGGATTTTCATTATAATATTTATCTAATTTATTTTTTTCATCCTTAAATTTCTCCCAATCTGGAAGTGGCTCTTTCTTTTTTGTAATTACAGGCCAAATTTGAGATAATTTTTTATTTATTAGAACTAATTTCTCAGCACCATCATTAGTGTCGGGCTCAATAGCGTTGATTGGACATTCAGGTTCGCAAACTCCACAATCAATGCATTCATCAGGATTAATTACCAGCATGTTTTCCCCTTCATAAAAACAGTCAACAGGGCATACCTCTACGCAGTCAGTTAATTTGCATTTCACACATTTGTCATTAACAACATAGGTCATAATTTTAATTTATTTTTTACTTTTATTTTAATAGCTCCCAAGTCTTTATTTTCAATATAAGTTAATCCAGCCACTCTTCTAATCAAATTATCCTCAAATTCATCCAATTTTTGGTCTGCATATATAATTTCTAAAAGCATTTCAATTACTTTCAGTCTATCTATATAATTTATTTTCTTTATCTCCTGAGTTAAGTGTAAAATTTGATTATTATTTTCTTCTTCATGTTCAGCTTTAGTAAGAAGATCTTGGATATCATTATCATTTACCCCTAATTTTTTTAGGCACAACACTATCGTATCTTTTTCATCATTATGATACATGCCATCAAGTTTTGCAGCATGAATAAATAATGTTGCGATAGCTAACTTTGATATTGAGTTTTCATCATTATTTTTTTTAAACCAATCCATTAAGATATTAATCTCATTTTTTTTAATTCATTAAATGGGCTATTTGATAATTTAATGTTATTTTTTTTAGAAAACTTTTTTTTGTTAATATATTTAAATAATACTTTTTCTTTATTTTTTATAAGTATATAATTCATTTGTAGCATTAGTTCTGTAAAATCTTCTTTTGTACAACCAAGTAAATTTAGCATTTCATTTGTAAGCTCATATATATTATTTTTACTTGAGGAAATAATTTTCAAAAATAATCTCTCCAATATATCAACTCTTACAATATAATTTTTAAAAGTTTCAAAACCACAGATTAGTAAAAAACTTTTATTTTGATTATTAAAATTTTTTATAAAATTTAATCCAAATGTTGGACATTCATTTTGCTCTATATGATGAAAGCAGTTCCACAAAATACTTTTGAAGCTAACTGCTTTGGGCTTCAACATTTTGGGCTGATAAATATGATACCTTCCAATTTTAATTCCTAGTTTTCTTATAATCAATCTATCCTCTTGTTTGAGTTCTTTTATAATTGAATTAACATCATCTCTTTTTAAGACTCCATTATTTTCAAATAATTGATAGCACAATCCTCTTATAAAACTATTTTCAGAATTATTATTTTCTATTTTAATTAAATCCTGCAAAAGTTCATTTTTCATATTTTTAAACCAAAGATTAAGGCTACTTAATATTTTTTGCTGATCTCTAGGCTCAATACTATCATCTGCAATTATTTTTATATCTGGGCTTAAATAATTTTTTCCAGGATAAATTTTTGCTATAATTTGATCTTGCCAATAAATATTTTTATCGTTTTTTAACTGAATTTTTTCAGGAGAAGCAATAATGGTATTAATTTTGTTTTGTAGTTCCTTTGTAGATCCATTTCTGGCAGCTTTTCTAATAGATCTAATATCTGATTGAAGCGTATTATTAGAATAATTCAGAGATATTTTTAAACCGTTAATTTTTCCTACTAACTGGCCATTTACAAGAATTTCATTTTTTTCAGATATTTTTGCTTCTAGTTCTATTTCTTGTTTAAGTCCTCTGGATAAAATACTTATTCTCTTATCAACAAAACTTTTAGAAAGTTCTTCGTGCAATCTGTCTGACAATTTGTCTTCTATATCTTTTGTTTTTGCTATCCAATAGTCGTGATTTTCAACCCAATTTCTTTTGTTAGCAACATACGACCATGTTCTAACGTGAGATATTCTATTTGCTATTGCATCAATATTACCGTTTAAATTATCTAGATTAGATACTTGTTTTTTTATCCAATCATTTGTGATTTTTCCAATTCCTGTTGTTAAAAAATTAAATACACTACATATTATTTCTGTGTGTTCATTATAAGAACTTTTGGTAAAATCAGGTATTTGGCAACATTCCCAAAGAGTCTCAATATGATGATGTTCATTATTAAATTTTAATTCTGAATTTTCTGATGTTAAGTATTTAAATATATTCTCATCAAGAAGCTCCCGATTTCTTAAGAGATTTTTGTATGTAGGATTTTGATTAAGACTATTAATAAATCTATTTATATTTGAAAAATCTAAATTTGAGTTTCTCCAATAAATATTAATTACAGAATCAAATTTATGGTTTTCTAATTTTTCAATTTGCTCACTAGTTAATACTTCGCAATTTCCAGTAATGCCAAAACTACCATTGTTTGTGTATCTTCCAGCCCTTCCACTTATTTGTCCTATCTCAGTATTTCTTAAGCTACGTATTTTTTTCCCATCATATTTTCGCAAACTGCTAAAGCTTACATGATCAATATCCATATTGATTCCCATACCAATCGCATCAGTTGCAACTAAAAAATCCACATCTCCAGATTGATATAATTCCACTTGTGAATTTCTAGTTTTTGGACTTAATGAGCCCATAACAATGGCGGCCCCACCTCTTTGTCTTCTTACAAATTCTGCAAGTGCATAAACTTCATCAACGGAAAAAGCTATAATAGCGCTTCTTGGTTGAATCCTAGAAATTTTTTTATGACCTGTATAAATAAGTTTTGATAATCTTTCCCTATATATAAATTCACTTGAGGGGACTAATTCTGAAATAATATTTTTAATAGTGTCTGCCCCCAAAAACATAGTTAATTTATCTCCGCGATAATTCAGTAATCGATCAGTAAAAATATGACCTCTCTCTGGATCGGCACACATTTGAATTTCATCAATTGCAACAAACTCAAAATTTAAATCTAAGGGCATCGATTCTACAGTGCATAAATAGTAGTTTGCTCTAGGAGGAATAATTTTTTCCTCACCTGTAATTAAAGCAACTCTATCTGCTCCTAATTTTACAACACATTTGTCATAAACTTCTCTTGCCAAAAGCCTGAGCGGAAAACCTATAACCCCAGTTTCAAATTGCAGCATTCTCTCTACTGCCAAATGTGTTTTTCCGGTATTGGTTGGACCCAGAACAGATATAATTTGTTGATTCATCATTTATGGTCTAAAAAATTTTGACCTACTATATTTAGATTTGGCCTTAGAACAAACTAGGCATAAAACATGACCGAATCAACCAAAAAAATGTTCTCGTTTTGAGGGAATTTATTTTATGATTTCAAATGAGGGGAAATTTTTTAATTCGTGCAAGGTAGTAACTTGAATATTTTTTACTTCAGCCCTTGCAGGGCCTACAAAGCATTTGGTTAAAATAATTTTAAACATTTCGTCGTTAATATTAGAAAAAGTAGCCTCAACCTCTCCGTTTTTATTATTACGAACCCATCCTGATATACAATTTTCTTCACATAAATTTTTAAGCCAAAATCTATAACCAACACCCTGTACCTTTCCTGAAATAATCAATTTTTTAGACAATGAGGTCATATAGGCCTTTTGATAGCCAAAACTTGTAAGTTATTTTTTTGCAAAAGTATTTTAACTGTTTCTTGAATAGGCATAATTACAACTTTTTTCATTGGTCCATAAGCATGTACTAATTTTTTTTTATTTAAAATGATTGCAACATGCCCTTTCCAGAAAATAAGATCTCCTTTTTTAATTTTATCTAACGTTACTTTTTTTTTAAAAAATTTAATTTGATCCTTGGTATCTCGAGGACATTTATAATCTATACTTTTTAGTAATTCATGTACTAAACCAGAACAGTCTATTCCATTAACCGAATTCCCCCCCCAGAGGTATTTTGTTTTAAGAAAAAAAGATAAGGAGCTTAAAAATTTTTTTGATTTATTTCTATGTATTGAATTTTTTTTAATCCAATAACCGTTAATGCGAATAAATTTTTTTCTTTTATCTAGTTGGGAAACTAAAGAATTAAAAAAAAGATATTGTTTAGTTATTTTTTTTTCTATAGGCCCAGAATATAAAAAAACTTTTTTTTTAGTAATTCTATATTTTTTTATATTATTTGTTTTTTTAAAATCATTTTTGTAAACATATCCATGATATTTATCAAAAGCACTGTATCCATAATAAAAATTTTTAAACGTTTTTAATTTTATAAATTCTTCACCAAATAATAATTGTGACAAAACTTCAGAATTTTTATTAGGTTTTTTTAAAATATTACTTAATTGTTTCGAGCAAGAAAAATTTTCTTTCATACTTACTCATTAAGTAAATTTTGAATTGTTTCTTTTATCCAATCAATATTTTGATTAATTATTTCATTTACAATATCTGCAGACTCAAAAAAACCTTTGAAGGATGGATAGTTTGATAAAATTAGATTTTTATTTTCTAATATTCCTAAATAAAGTACAAAAATAAAAATAATAAAACCAAGTATAGAATAACTAAAATTATTTTTTTTAATTTGAATATCATCCTTTATTGGATTGTTAGTTGCTTTGTGTAATTTTGGTATTGGTATTTCCTTTTGGACATCTTCTATTTCATCATTGCTTTTCTGTTCAAGATTATAATTTGGATTTTCTTGGAACCATTCATCGTTACAAAACTCACACCTGACCTGCCTGCCTTGATCAGAGATTTCATTATCAGGTATATCAAACTGATATTTTTGGCATTTACAATTTATAATCATGAAATGACAAACTAAGTCTAAAAAAAAAATAATCAATTTTAATTTTACTTGCTAATAAATTAAAACTAGTATTAAACATAATTGTTCGGGGGTGCGGAAACGCTGAGATTATACTCTTTGAACCTGATGTTTAATTACAACGTAGGGAGAACAGTGATAAAAAAGCCTAATAAATTTCCATTTTTTTTAATTTAGAATATGCATTTTGATATCAATATTCTTATTTTAATTTCTTTAAGCCTTTTTTTCATGCTTTTTGGAATTTTTTATTCAAAAAATTTTAAATCATTATCATTGTATTTAAATGCAGGAAGATCAGTCAAATCTTGGTCATTAACTTCTTCCATAGTGGCCTCTTGTTTTGGAGTTTGGATATTAATAGGACCCGCTGAAGCAGCAACGTGGGGTGGGCTAGGCGCAGTAATAGGTTATGCATTAGGACAGGCATGCCCATATCTAGCATTCAGAATATTTGGAAAAAGATTAAGAACCCTTATGCCCAATGGAAATAGTTTGACTCAGTTTGTTTACGTTCGTTATGGATTCTTAGCGCTAAGAGTAATTTTATTTATTACTTTATTTTATATTTTTATCTATTTGTGTGCTGAAGTAACAGCAATCGCTAAAATTGTAAATTTGATTACAGGTCTTAGTTTGTGGAAAACATCTTTGCTAATTTTGATAACAACTTTAATTTATACACTTAGGGGAGGACTTCGCATTTCAATTCTTACTGATAAGTTTCAATTTGTTATAATTAGTTTTTTTTTAATATTTATTTTTTATTTTTTATTTTTTTCAGGAAATATTAATATTTCTAAAGAATTAATTGCTTTCAATACAGGACCCTTGATTAGCTCAAAATACTTTTATGGGTATACAGCAGGAATTACATTTTTTATTGCCGTCTTTGCGACTAATTTGTTTGATCAAGGCATGTGGCAAAGAGTTTTTTCTGCACAATCTGATACTGATTTAGATGTTGGTTTTAGAAATGCATTTTTTATAATTTTACCAGTTATTTTAATTTTAGGTTTTTGTGGAATTATCGGTGTATCTTTAGGACTATCTAAAAGTCCAAGTATAATTATTTTTTCATTATTATTACAAAATCAAGCTGAAGTTTTGTCATCTATTATTTTAATTTTAGCTTTAACTTTAGTTATAAGTAGCATGGATACTTTAATTAACGCTATCTCAAGCTTACTTATTATTGAAGGAAAAAAATTTATAACATTCAATTCTAATATTAGTTATCTAAATTTTTCTAGAATAGTTTTAATTATTTTATCAATAATTATATTTTATATCTCTTCCCAAGGTTTAAGCGTTTTATATATGTTTTTATTAGCAGATTTATTATGCTGTGCTGCTGCTGTTCCAGTTTTTTATGGAATGTTTAAAGATAACATAAGTGAAAAAAATACAATAATAGCTATAATATTTGGATTGATCTTTGGATTGCTTTTGTTTCCGGATATAACTTTTCAAAAAAGTATTTTAGTTGGAGTTTTATTTAGTTCTTCACTTTTTCCCTTATGGATTTCAACAGCCTTGTTGTTTTGGTCTTTTGTCTTAGCTATTTTTATCCCATCCATTGTTATTTTGTTGTTAAAAGAAAATAAAAATAGATTTGATTTTAACAAAGTAAAAAGATTAGTAGCTGACATTAACTAAGTATTATTCTAAATAGATTTATGGAATTTCTAGATTTAGGTAATTTATTTTTTATATCTTTATTAATTTTTTTTTTGGGGGGTCTTGTAAAAGGCATAATAGGAGTTGGTCTTCCCACTATAACACTAACATTGCTTTCTTTTTTCTTTGATATTAAAGATTCTATCTCTTTTATATTACTACCAGTTATTTTTACTAATTTATTTCAAATGCTTGACGGAAAAGATCTGAAAGCAATTGTTAATCAAACTAAATATTTTTTAATTTCTTCTGTCATTTTTGTCATTCCTGGCTTTTTTATTTTAAAGGCTATGGATTCAAAAATAATTTTATTAGTCTTAGCTTGTCTACTTATTTTTAATTCTTTGTTAGTCTTATTTAAGAAAATTATTATATTTAAAAACCATAATTCTTTTAAAATTCAATTTATAATTGGATCTTTAACAGGTATTACAACTGGAATTACTAGTATTTATACAGTGCCTTTTGTTTTTTTAATTCAGTCATTAAATTTTAATAAAGAAAAATTAATACAATTAATGGGTCTTACTTTCTTTCTATACTCTGTATCTCAATTTGTCTTATTTTATAGTTTTTCAATGATAGATCAAAAAGCTTTAGTATTATCATCTGTAGCTTGTTTGCCAATTTTAGTTGGAGTGTATGCTGGTAAATATCTAAGAAAAATTTTAAGCGAGCAACTGTTTAAAATTATGTTTAATTATATGCTTTTAATAAGTGGTATAATTATAATTATTAAAAATATTATTTAATTATTTTTTAGTTTGGATCTTTTTTAAATATGCTTTTTGTTCATCAAGGGTAACATCACCATCTTTGTTGACATCAATAGTTGTTAGTAGTTTTGTTTGTTCTTCCTCAGTAACTTTTCCATCTTTATTGGTATCTGCTAATTTGAGCAAAGCTTTGTCTTACCTGTCTTATTTCTTGAATTTTTTTAATATATGCTTTTTCTTCAGCTTCGGTCATTTTTCCATCTTTATTAGTATCAATGGCATCAAACTGTTGTTCAAGTTTTTTTAAATTACTATCAATAAATTGCTTTTTAGTTATAGATTTTTCTTCAGCAGAATTCGCTTGAGCGTGTAATAGTAATAATGAAAAAAATAAGATTAAAATTTTATACATACATTCGTTTATCATTCAGATTTCTAATTGTAAAACTAACTATTTCTTAAAAGATATGTCTTTAATTAAAAAGATAAGAAATAAAACTGGCAAACCTAAAATGGCAGTAAATATAAAAAAGTAAGGATATCCAATTAAATCCACCATTCCTCCCGCATAACCAGCAATTAATTTTGGAAAAAAAAGCATGATAGAGCTAAATAGGGCATATTGTGTTGCTGTAAATTTAACCGAAGTTAAAGCGGAGAGGTATACAACAAAAGATGCACCCGCAAAGCCACTTGCCAAGTTATCCAAGACAATAACTGAAATTAAAAATAAAATACTTATGTCGCTTACAGCTAACCAGGCAAATAGAATATTGCTTAAAGCCGCGATGATTGCTCCTACTAAAAGACCTCGAATTACTCCTTTATGCATTGAGTAAAGTCCACCAAGGAAACCACCAGCTATCGTTGCAAATAAACCAAAAAATTTAGAGTAAGTTGCTATTTCGTTAATGTTGTATCCCTTTTCTAGATAAAAAATATTTGCCATGACTCCCATGACAATGTCGGCAATTCTGTATAGTCCAATTAACATTAAAATAAATAAGGCAGTTTTTTTATATCTATCCAAAAAGTTATGTATTGGATCAATGTAAGCTATTTTGGCATTATGAATGGATATGAAATTAATTTTATTAAAAAATAAAAGGGTTAATAGAGATCCAAAAAAAGAAATAAGTATTTTAATCAATCCATCTAGAGCATTTAACAAAATAGATTTATAGAAAAAAATCGAAGGTAAAAAATTATAAATAATAAAAAAAATAGTGATAGAGACAACCAAAGCTAAAAAAAATGACAGTTGGGAGGATGTTTTTCTTTTGGTAGTAGAGGCAGGCTCTGTAGAAATATAAGTAGCAAATATTCCAACTAGCATTAAGCATCCCATGATTTGGTATACTTTTTTCCAAGTGTTTACATCGTATGTTTCGGTACCAAAGTATGAAGCTATCCATAAGCTTCCCGCACCTGATACAATCATGGCTATTCTATAACCAGCTAAATACATAGAGGATAAAATACCTTGCTTTTTAATAGTGTCCGACTCTATTCTGAAAGCATCAATAACAATGTCCTGTGTTGCGCTTGAAAAGGCAATCAATACTACCCCGATTGCAGTATAAATTAAATGCTGACTTGGGTCAGTATAAGATGTGACGAATATTGAAATGATAATCATTATTTGAGACAAAAGTAGCCAGCTTTTTCTGTGACCTGTTTTGTTTAAAAAAGGTAAACGATAATGATCTACAATAGGAGACCATAAAAATTTAAATGAATAAGCAAAGCCAGCCCAACTAAATAATGTAATGGTACTTCTTTCTACACCAGCCTTTACCAACCAAACTGAAAGCGTAGAGAATATAAGAAGTAGAGGTAGTCCAGCAGAAAAACCAAATAATGCCATTCCCAAGGCTTTTTTATTCAAGAGTAATTTAATATTTAGCGAGCTCATTATTAACAATGAAACTATACAATAAATAAATTATTTAGATATTATTTTAAAGGAGCTGGACTATCGCTTAAACTATTTAGATAAGCAATCACATTGGCTCTTTCGCTATCTTTTCTTAAACCAGCGAATGCCATTTTAGTACCTTTTATATATTTTGTTGGTGCATTTAAAAAACCATTAAGTTCTTCAAATGTCCAGTTTTTACCATATCCCTGAAGTGCTGATGAATATTTAAAACCTTCATGAGCTCCAACTTTTCTATTTACAACTCCCCATAAAGCTGGACCAATTTTATTGGCACCACCTTTTTCTACGCTATGACAGGCTGCGCATTTTTTAAAAACATCTTTACCAGCATCAACACTTGCAGAGGCAAGCATTGGCGTTATAAGAGCTAATTTTTCTTCCACTTTTGCTACTTCAGTTGTTGCAGTTGAGGCAGTTTCAACACCTTCAATTTTATATGCTGACTGTTTAGGCTTTTGCACATGGAAAATTGCATTTCCAATTTCTTTAATTCCAATAATTACTAAAATAGTAACTAGAACAGCCGCTGCAATCTTATTAAATTCAAAACTATCCATATTAATTAAATGAATTCATATAGTATTTTGAGATAGTTTTAGAGTATAAAATAAAGATATAGATGTCGCACTTTCAAAATTAAAATTAAATGAAAACAGTAATAATTATACCCAGTCATTTAGGCGCAAAAAGATTACCCAATAAACCTTTATTGCTTATAAAAAATGACCCTATGATTGTACATGTTTGGAGACAGGCTAAGAAAACAAATATAAAGGATGTGTTTGTGGCAACATCTGATCAGGAAATCTATGATGTTATTATTAATAATGGCGGCAAGTGTATACTTACAGATAAAAATCATACCAATGGGTCTGATAGGATTTTTGAAGCAGTAGAGAGTTTTGAATCAAAACCAGACTTAATTATCAATGTTCAAGGGGATATGCCACTTATTAATCCAGATGCAATTAATTATTTAGAAAATTTTATGATTACCCAATCTGCTGAAATGGCAACTTTAGCCAGTAAGTTGGAATTAGAAGATTTAGATAATCCCAATGTAGTTAAGGTGGAGACCGAAGAGGAAATTAGTTCAGGGAATTTTTCAACAGCAAAAGATTTTTTTAGAAAAAAAGATAAAAGAACTAATTTTTTATACCACCATGTTGGAATTTATGCTTATCAATTTCAAACTTTAAAAAAATACGTTAGTTTGCAGAAAACTCAAAATGAGCTAGAAAGAAGCTTGGAGCAAATGAGAGCATTAGATAATAAAATTAAAATTTATGTAGGTTTCGTAAAAGATTATCCTTTAGGAGTTGATACGCAGGAAGATTTAGATAAAATTAGAAAAATTATTTCATGAAAAAAAAAATTGCAATTCAAGGTGAACTAGGGGCTTATTCCCATTTAGCTGCAACTAAGTTATTTAAAAAAATAAATGTAGTACCTTGCAAAACATTTGAAGATGTATTTGAACTATGCAAAAAAAATCGTGATGTTATTTCTGTTATTCCTATTGAAAACTCATTAGCAGGAAGAGTTGCTGATATTCATTATTTGCTACCAAAGTATAAATTAAAAATCATAGGAGAGTACTTTCATAAAGTAGAGCATTGCCTGTTGGCAAATAAAGGTGTGAAACTTAACCATATTAAATTTGTAAGAAGTCACGCTCATGCAATAGGCCAATGTCAAAAAAATCTACATAAGTATAAATTAACATCTGTTGTTGCAGCAGATACGGCTGGATCAGCTAAATATATTTCAGAACATAAAATTTTAAACGAAGCAGCCATCGCATCTTCTTTGGCAGCTAAAATTTATAATTTAGATATTTTAAAAAAAGATTTTGAAGATCAAAAGGGAAATACAACAAGATTTTTGATCATGAAAAAAAATCATAAATTTCCAAAATTAGTCAAACACGTTAAATTTATTACTACTTGTATTTTTATGATTAAAAGTACTCCAGGCGCTTTATTTAATGCCCTTGGTGGTTTTGCAAAAAATAATGTTAATTTAACAAAATTAGAAAGTTTTTCAGTTAATAATACTTTTTTACAAACTATATTTTATCTGGATATCGAGGGACATGCAGAAAACAAAAATGTTAAACAATCTCTTCGAGAATTAAAAAAATATACAAAAAAATTAGATATTTTAGGTATTTATGTAGCAGATAAATTTCGCTACAAAAAGTAATACACAGAAACTTTCCTATCGTTTTTTTCTTATCTTGTTATACTATTACCTTGGGGAATTGGTAGCAGGTGGATGTTGCGCTAATCCGGTCAGATTCGAAAGAAAGCAGCCGTAACGTTAATTTTTCAGGTTGTTATTCAGTTCCCCGTTAGTGTTATGAATAATCGAAAAGTTTTATCATTAAAATATCGGCCTCAAAATTTTGACCAGCTGATTGGACAAGAGTCGATGAGCATTGCTATTCAAAATGCCATTGCTATGGACCGAGTTCCCAATGCTTACCTACTGACAGGCATTAGGGGAGTTGGAAAAACTACGACTGCTAGAATTATAGCTAAAGCAATTAATTGTAATAAAAAATTTGGTACAGAGGAAAAATGTAGCAAGGATGAATACTGTCATTGCGAAGCAATTATTGATTCAAGTCACATGGATATTTTGGAAATGGATGCTGCTTCTAAAACTGGTATTGATGATATTCGTGAGATATTAGAGTCAGCTCAATATCTTCCAGCTAGTGCAAAATATAAAGTATTTATTATTGATGAAGTGCACATGTTATCGAAACAGGCATTTAATGCTTTGTTAAAAACGCTAGAAGAACCACCTGCTCATTTAAAGTTTATACTTGCAACTACTGAAGTTAAAAAAATTCCAGTTACTATTTTGTCGAGATGTCAAAGGTTTGATCTAAGAAGAATTAAAATAGATGAAATGCAAAATTTTTTAAGAAATATTTCTACTAAAGAAGAAGCTAAAATTGATGACAAGGCTCTAGCAATTATTGCCAAGGCATCGGAGGGATCTGTAAGAGACGCTCTATCGATTTTGGATCAAGCTATTATCACTTTTAATTTACAAGAAGAGGAGATTACAGAGGACAAAGTAAGAGATATGTTAGGTCTTGCAGATCAATCTAGAGTCATACAACTTTTGTCTTTTATTATAAATGGATCACAACAAGAAGCTTTAAAAGAAGCTGAAAATATTTTTGATATTGGAGCTGATCCCAAGCTAATTGTGCAAAGCATGCTTGAAATTATTTATTTGATTTCCAGAACCAAAACGTTTGGCAAAATTGAAAATGATCTAAGTGTTTCTGAGGCAGAATCTGAATTGATTAAAAAAATGGCAGATGAAGTTGATTTGACTTACATATCAATGCTTTGGCATTTTACTTTAAAAGGTATTGAAGAGTTAAATTTTATGCCTAATCCTTTTTTATCATTCCAAATGTTGCTTATACGATTAGCTCATTTAAGAAACATGCCAGATCCTCAATCCTTACTACAAGAGGATGATTTTGATAACGAAATAGAAACTCCAAATACTGACTCAGCCTCTGCTATGAAAGTGGATTCAATTGCCTCTAAAACTCAAATTAAAAATACTATTCAGGAAAAAAAAGAAGCTCCAAAGGCAAAACCTGAAATTTTAAACGAGATAAAAGAAACTAAACAAGAAATAGGGGGATTTGTTATTAATTCATTTCAAGACCTTATTGATTTAGCTAATAAACAAAAAGAGATAGAGCTAAAATTTGATCTAGAAAGAAATGTACGGTTGGTAAAATTTGAGCAAGGAAAAATTGATATTTCTTTTAATGAGAATTTATCTAAAGATTTTATCAAAAATATATCTTTTAAACTAAATGAATGGACTGGAAAAAGATGGATTATCTCCTTATCAAAAGATGAGGGGGAAACAACGGTTTTTGATAAAAAAAACAAGATTAAATCGGAATTATTAGAGGAAATGAAACAATCAGAAACTTATAAAAAAATTATAGAAATATTTCCTGATGCAGAATTAATAGACGTCAAAGAGGAGGACAAAAAATAATATGGATTTCACTAAAATGTTGCAACAAGCTCAAGAAATGCAAAAAAAGATGACCGCTGCAAAAGATTCAATGAAAAATATTACCACGGAAGCTGAGGCTGGTGGTGGTGCAGTAAAAGTAGTTATGAATGGTAACCATGAAATGGTCTCATTAACCATTGATCCTGAAATCCTAAAAGAAGAAAAAAGTATCATAGAGGATCTTATTGTTGCAGCTACCAATAATGCCAAAAAAAGCATTGAGTCAAAAATACAAGAAGAAATGTCCAAGCTAACAGGTGGAATTAAATTACCGGAAGGCTTTAAATTTCCTTTTTAATTATAATGAAATTTTCTACAGAGCCAGATTTGGATGAGTTAATAACTTTAGTTGCTAAATTGCCGGGCTTGGGTCCAAAATCGGCAAGAAGAATTGCCCTGTATCTGCTTAAAAATAGAGACAATGTAATGAAGCCACTTTCTGAGTCTTTATCAAAAGTGCACAGCAAAATAATTAGATGTAATTTATGTGGGAACATTAAATCAAATGATTCTGAGTGTAGTTTAAACAAATGCTTTTACTCAACCAAAAACTATGATCAAATTTGTGTTGTTGAAAATATTGCGGATATGTGGGCTATGGAAAGCACTAATGTTTTTCAAGGTCATTACCACATTCTTGGTGGAACACTTTCAGCATTAAATGGCTCAAATCCTGATGATTTGTTAATTCATTCTTTAGTAAATAGAATAAAAAAAAATAATGTTAAAGAGGTCATACTTGCCACCTCTGCAACTATTGAAGGGCAAACTACAGCGCATTATATTAACGACAGTATTAAAAGTTTAGGTATAAAAGTTACAAAACTTGCTCATGGTTTGCCAGTGGGAGGAGAAATTGAATATTTAGATGATGGTACTTTATTCTCTGCTTTCAAATTTCGTAATTCATTAAGTTCAGAATAATATTTTTATGAGCATCCTTACCATTTTAAAAGAACCAGATCCTATTTTAAGAAAAAAATCTCTCCCCGTAAAAGAGGTGGATAAAGATATAAAAAAATTAATGAAAGACATGCTTGAAACCATGTATGCAGCGCCAGGCATTGGTTTAGCAGCTGCTCAAGTGGGAGTGTTAAAAAGAGTGGTGGTTATTGATATTTCAAGAGATCCAAAAGTAAAAGATCCCATATTTTTTGCAAATCCAGAAATCATATGGAAATCAGATGTTTATGAAAAAAAAGAAGAAGGCTGCTTGTCTATACCAGATTATTTTGCTGAAATTAAAAGACCTAATGCTTGTCATGTAAAATATTTAAATGAAAAAGGACAAGAAAAAATTTTAAAAGCAGACGGATTGCTTGCAACTTGTATTCAACATGAAATTGATCATTGTGATGGAATTTTATTTATAGATTATTTGTCCAAATTAAAAAAATCCTTTATCTTAAAAAAATTAATTAAAGCCAAAAAAAATCAATAAGCAATGTCATTCAATATAGTTTTTATGGGAACACCCAATTTTGCAGTTCCTACATTGGATAAGCTTCATCAAAATAATTATCAGATCAAACAAGTATATTCTCAGCCACCCAGACAATCGAATAGAGGAATGAAATTAGAAAAAACTCCTGTTCATATTTTTGCTGAAAATAACAATCTATCTGTGAGAACACCTAATAAGCTTATGGAGGATTTTGATTTTTTTAAATCCTTAAAAGTGGACTTAGTAATTGTCGTTGCTTACGGACAAATTATTTCAAAAGAATTTTTATCCATACCCAAATATGGATTTTTAAATATTCATGCATCTATTTTGCCAAAGTGGAGAGGAGCAGCACCCATACAAAGATCGATTATGGCGCAAGATTCTTTTACTGGTATTTCCATAATGAAAATAGAAGAGCAGCTAGATGCAGGACCAGTTTTATTAACTGAAAAAATTGATTTAAATTTATCAAGCACTGCAGGCGAGGTTGAGAGTAAACTTTCTTATATGGGGGCTGATAAAATTATTGAAGCAATTCATTTAATTCAAAATAATAAAGCTCAATTTGTTGCTCAAAATGACAAGGAATCAACTTATGCCAAAAAAATAAAAAAAGAAGATGAAAAAATAAATTGGAACGATGATGCTAAAAAGATTGTTGCTCAAATTCATGGATTAAATCCAAGACCAGGTGCATATTTTGAATACAAGGGAGAAAAAATCAAAGTTTGGAAATCTATTTATTCTGAACAGGGCGGTGATACAGGATTAACATTAAGTAATGATTTGCATATAGCCTGTGGGTCAGGTTCAATTATTATTACAGAGATACAAAGACCTGGAAAAAAAATTCAGAAAGCCAAAGATTTATTATTGGGGTTTCCTATTCCTAAAGGTACCCAGCTACAATAATGAAAAGGTATAAGTGTATTGTTGAGTATGATGGAACGAATTTTGTTGGCTGGCAACGACAATTAAATGGCTATTCGGTTCAAGAAGCAATTGAAAATAGCTTAGAAAAAATTTTTCAAACCTTTATCAGAATTCATGGATCAGGAAGAACAGATGCTGGCGTTCATGCAAGAGGTCAGGTTATGCATTTTGATTTGGAAACAGACATGGATCCTACTAAAATTAGCAATGCTCTTAATCATTATTTGCAAAAAGAATTAATCAGTATTTTAAAAGTGGAAGAGGTAAAAAATGATTTTGATAGTAGAAGAAATGCTATTTTGCGAACTTATGAATATTTAATTATTAATAGAAAATCACCGCTTGCTATAACTAAGAACAAAGCTTGGCATATTTCTGCTGATTTAAATATTCTTGCAATGCAAGAATCTATTTTAATTTTTAAAGGTGAGCATGATTTTACTACTTTTCGATCTGCTTCTTGTGAAGCAACTTCTCCCATAAGAACTATTGAGTCCGCAAAAATAGATCAATATCAAGATCAAATAACTATTACATTTGAATCTAGATCTTTTTTGCAACATCAAGTTCGTTCTATGGTGGGTGCGTTGAAATTAGTAGGGGATGGAAAGTGGAATAAACAAGATTTATCAGATGCATTATCTGCAAAAGATAGAACAAGATGTGCAGCGCTAGCTCCTTCTTGTGGTTTGTATTTAGTTAAAGTTACCTATTAAATTTTAAGTAATTCCTGAACATGAAGAGATGTGCTTTCCTGTAAAGCATCTAAATCATAACCACCTTCTAAAACAGATACAATTTTACTTTCACAAATTTCTTCTGCAATCTTCATCATTCTTTTAGTCAGTTCAGCAAAATCTGTTGATTGTAAGTTAATTTGTGCCAAGGGATCCTGGATATGAGCATCAAACCCTGAAGATAATAAAATAAATTCAGGTTTAAATTCTTTAATTTTTCGAAACACTTCTTCGTAAGCGTTTAAAAAAATTTCTCCTTTTGTACCGGCATCAAGGGGAATATTTAAAATGTTATTATACTTACCATGTTCAGAAGAAGAGCCTGTTCCAGGATAAAATGGATATTGGTGAGAAGAAATATACAGCACATGATTATTGTCATAAAATATTTCTTGAGTTCCATTGCCATGATGAACATCAAAATCAATAATAGCTACTTTTTTTAATTGATAGTGATTGAGTAAATAATGAGCGCCAATGGCAACATTATTATATATACAAAAACCCATTGCCTTATTGCTTTCCGCATGATGTCCCGGAGGTCTTACTGAACAAAAAGCATTTTTACTCTTTTTGTTCATTACCTGGTCGATTCCTAACAACACAGAACCAACAGCATCTAATGCTGCTTGTTTAGAACCTGGTCCAATTAAAGTATCTCCATCTAAAAATACACTTCCTTCTCTTGGAAAGGATTGTTCTAGGTTATCAAGGTATTTCTGATCATGAGCTAAACTAATATATTTTGGATCAAATGTTTTTGGTTTTAGCCAAACAAGATCTTTAGATGGTAATTTCTTTAAACCCTCATTGACTACCCTAACCCTATCAATTCTCTCTGGATGTCCGATTCCTGTGTCGTGATTTTGATAGCTATCCGTAGTGATGATGCAAGTACTCAAGCGAAATAAGATTGAAGTATTTTAAGGTAGATAAATTTTAATTTCTTTAAATCACTTACCGCAACACATTCATTTACTTTGTGCATTGAATTTCCAACCAATCCAAATTCAACGCAAGGGGCAATATCTTTAATAAATCTTGCATCAGAGGTACCACCGCTTGTTGATAAAACAGGTGTTTTCTTTGTTATTTGTTTTATGACATTTTTGATCATATGAACTGTTTTACCGGGTTTGGTTATAAAAGCAGTTCCTGTTTCAGAATAGTGAATAGTAGGTTTGCATTTGTATTTTTTGGCAATGGTGGTGACTGTACTAGAAATCATTTTTTTTAATGAAGCGTAGTTATGCTTATTATTAAATCTAATATTAAAAGTAGCAGAAGCAGTTGCAGGAATAACATTATCTGCATTACTATCTGTACCTATTTTGGTAATTTCTAAATTAGATGGCTGAAAGTTTTTGGTTCCATGATCAAGTGTGGAGGATTTTAATTTATCTAAAATTTTAATTAATGGTGTAGATGGATTGCATGCTTCGTGAGGGTAGGCAACATGACCTTGTTGTCCTGATAATGTAAGATAAGTAGTTATACTTCCTCTTCTTCCAATTTTCATCATTTGGCCCATTACTTTTCGGTTGGAGGGCTCTCCCACTAAACAAAAATCTATTTTTTCTTTTTTCTTTTTTAAATAATCGACTACTTTTTTTGTTCCGTTGATAGCAACACTTTCTTCATCACCTGTAATAATAAAACTAATGGATCCTTTAAACTTTTGATTCTTTTGTAAAAATTCACTGACAGCAGCAATAAAACAGGCGATGCCACCTTTCATGTCACTGGCACCTCTGCCATAAATTTTCCCTTGTTTGATTGCTCCGGAAAAAGGTCCAACTTTCCAAAGTTTTAAATTCCCAGTTGGCACCACATCCGTGTGACCAGCAAAGCAAAAATTAGGAGATGCTGTTCCAAGTCTTGCATATAAATTTTTGATAGTAGGAGTGTTTTTATCTTGAAAATTAAATATTTTGCATTGGAAACCTAAAGATTTTAAATGTTTGGCAACTAATGCAATTGCACCGCCATCAACCGGTGTAACACTTGGTATTTTGAGTAACTCTTTGGTTAACGAAAGTTCATTAATGACTTTAGCCATTTATTCTCTTAGCAAATCATTTACAGAAGTTTTGCTTCTTGTTTTTTCATCTACTGTTTTAACAATAACAGCACAATATAAATTAGGTCCATTTTTATCAGAAGTGCTAGGCATACTTCCAGCCACCACTACTGAGTAAGGTGGTACTTTTCCATAGGTAATTTTTTTGGTTTTTCTATCATAAATTTTGGTTGATGCGCCTAGATATACACCCATAGAAATAACCGATCCTTTTCCAACAATTACTCCTTCAGCCACTTCAGATCTTGCTCCGATAAAACAATTATCTTCAATGATTACTGGATTGGCTTGAAGAGGCTCAAGCACCCCACCAATTCCAACTCCTCCACTAATATGGCAGTGTTTTCCAATTTGCGCACAAGATCCAACCGTAGACCAAGTGTCTATCATAGTACCTTCATCTACATAGGCACCTAAATTTACAAAAGATGGCATTAACACCACATTTTTTCCTATATAGGCTCCGTGTCTTACCACTCCATTGGGCACCATTCTAAAACCTGCCTGCAAATGTTCTTCTCTTCCCCAACCTGCAGTTTTTCCTCTCACCTTATCCCACCATGTTGCATAGGGACCAGCAAGAGTTTGCATTTCATTAGTTCGAAAACTTAATAAAATTGCTTTTTTAATCCATTGATTGACTACCCATTGCTTTCCTTTTTTTTCAGCAACTCGTAAAATTCCCTGATCAACTAAATCAATAGTTTCTTTAATTGCTTCTATAATTTTTTTATCAGATGTTTTGGATATTTTTTCTTTTTTTTCCCAAGCTTGATTTATTATTTTTTCAAATTTCATATGGTTAATTTATACTTTCATTAATTTTTTTTAAGAAGTCGCTTAGTTTTTTTACCTTATAATGTACATGTTTTCCATCAAATCCTGCTTTGCAGTATAAATCATCATTTTCAACCCACGCAGTTTTCATTCCTAGTTCATGAGCCGGTAATAAGTTTTTTGCAATATCTTCAATAAAAATACTATTTTTTGTATTTATTCCAAAAATAGAAATCATTTTTTTATAAGGCTCTATCTCTGGTTTGGGAATAAAATCAGCATCAACAATGTCAAAAATCTTTTTAAAGTTATTTTCTATCCCAAGTTGTTCCATCACTTTTAGTGCATGTTTTTTGGTTCCGTTAGTAAAAATTATTTTTTCTCCGGGAAGTTTTTTTATTTCATTAGCTAAATCAAAATCTTTTTGTAGTAAGCTATAATCAATATCATGAACAAATTCTAAAAATTCTTCAGCATCAATTTTATGATTTTTCATCAATCCATTTAACGTTGTCCCATGTTCATGAAAATAAGTGTCTTTGATAGCAAGAGCTTCTTCTGAGGATACTTTTAGGTTATCCTCAATAAATTTGCACATCAAAACATCAATTTTTGAAAATAAATTAGTCGTGTTCGGATACAGGGTGTTGTCTAGATCAAATACCCAATGACGAATGTTTTTTAATTCGATCATTCCACAATGAGCGTTCCAGCACCTTCACTTGAGCAAAGCTCATAAAGAACAGCGTGTGGTTTTCTTCCATCAATAATAACAACCCCTTGAACTCCACCTCTGATAGCAGAAATACAGGTTTTGATTTTAGGAATCATACCACCAGTAATAGTTTCGTTTTTGATTAATTCTTCTGCTTCAGCGATAGTTAATTTTGAAATAAGATTTCCATTTTTATCATTTACTCCAGGAACATCGGTCATAAGCAACAATCGTTCCGCCTTTATTTTATTAGCTACAGTTCCTGCAGCGGTATCGGCATTAATATTATATATCTGGCCTCTAGCATCTTTTCCCATAGGGGCGATAACGGGAACTATATTTTGTTCTACTATTGATAGTAAGGTTTCCACATCTATATCTTCAGGATCTGCCACAAAACCAAGCTCAGGGTTCATAGCTTGAATAACATTAAAAATGTTATTGTTGTGAACGGTGACAGGCTTAGCGTTGGCGCCATATTGCTGAATAGTATTTACTAAATCAGGATTAATTTCGTGCAATAAAACCTCTTCTACAATTTTAATTACATTTTCATCCGTTACTCGCAGACCTAAAATAAATTTGCTTTGAATATTAAGAGCTTTTAGTTTTTGTTGAATTTGAGGACCACCACCATGAATTACTAAAGGTTTGATTCCAATTTTTTTACAAACAGCAGCATCCTGCGCAAAGGCCTTTGATAGTTGATCGCTAGCCATCACTTGACCACCGTATTTTAAGATTATTTTTTTATCTTGGTATTTTTCAATATACTTTTTTGCTTCTTCAAGAGGGGGAGCGCCTTGAGGCCAAAACTCTGCAATATCCATTTAAACTGTTTTTGTTTTCGTTTTTTTAATAATTATATACTGCTGAGCCATAGTTAAAACGTTATTGACGGTCCAATAGACCACTAGGCCAGATGGAAACGACGCTAGCATGACAGTTAAAAAGAATGGAAAGAATGCAAATATTTTAGCTTGAATAGGATCTGTTGGAGCAGGATTTAATTTTTGCTGTATCCACATAGTAACTCCCATTAAAATTGGCCACACACCAATAATTAAAAATGACGGAGGATTCCAAGGAATTAATCCGAATAAGTTAAATATAGTAGTTGGGTCTGGAGCCGATAAATCTTGTATCCATCCAAAAAATGGAGCGTGTCTCATTTCTAAAGTAACAAATAACATTTTATAAATAGCAAAGAAGAAAGGTATTTGAATTAGCATCGGTAAACATCCAGATACTGGATTGATTTTTTCTTTTCGGTAGAGAGCCATCATCTCTAATTGAATTTTTTGCTTATCGTCTTTGTATAAATCTTTTAATCTAGTCATCTCTGGCTGTAAGGCTTTCATTTTTGCCATCGACTCAAATGAATAGTTAGCTAATGGGAAGAATAATAATCTAATTGCTGCTGTTAAAATAATAATTGCAACACCAAAGTTTCCGCATAGTTTAAAGAAGTAATCAATGATAAAAAATAAAGGCTTGGTAAAAAAGTAAAACCAACCCCAATCAATGGCTAAATCAAATTTATTAATTTCAGCTTTTTCAGCATAGGTATCAATCACCTGAACTTCTTTAGCTCCAATAAATAATTGTGCAGAGCTTGAAGAGTTCTGTCCAGGATTGGCACTATTAGGAGAGGTTAAAATGTAATTAGCTTTATAAGTATTGTCGAAGGTAAACTCTGCATTAAAGGCTTGTTTTTTTTGAGGGACAATAGCAGTTAACCAATACTTATCTGTAATACCAACCCAGCCAGAGCTTCCTTGATATTTTTGATTTTTATCTTTGATGTCATCATATTTTTCCTCTTTTAAATTTTCATCTATGACACCAATTAAACCCTCGTGAAGAATATAAAAATTTTGTACGGCTGGTTTTTCTTTTCTGGTAATTTGTGAGTAGTGAAAAAGATCAACTTTATCTTTGGAATTATTTCTAAAAGTTTCAGTGATTTTAAATAAATATTGATTATCAACTTCTATTTTTTTAGTAAAAATAAGACCTTTTTGATTATCCCACTCCAGTTCAATAGGAGTAGTAGGGGTTAGAGTTTTGTTTTTAACTAGTTTCCAGACGCTATTATTATCTGGAACAATAATGTTATTTGCACTTGCCCAACCGCTTTCAAGATAATAGCCAGTATTCATTTGTTTGGGATTAAGAACAACTACTTCTGGGCTTTTTTTATCAATGGTTTCTTTATAGTTTTTAAGAGTAACATCATCTATCAACGCGCCTGTAAGCGAAATCGATCCAAATAATTTTGAATTTTCTATTCTAATTCTTTGTCCAGTTGCAACCGCATCTTGTCTCGTGATAATTTTTTGTGGTTCTGGCGCCTTAGCACTTAAAGATGGCGCAGATGGTTTACTGCCATCCACTGTAGGACTAGGTTTCGTTTGTTCGATTTTAGAAATTTCTGTTTTGCTTTTTTTTAGTTCAGGATCAACTACCAATACTTGCCAACCAACTATGATAATAGTTGATAAAATAACAGCCATTAAAACATTTCTTGTATCCATTATATTTTTTTCTCTTTCTGAACAGGATCATAACCCGCACTTCCACCTAACCAAGTAAAGGGATGGCATTTTAAAATTCTTAATATTCCTTTTGCGCACCCTTTGAAGCATCCGTGCATTTGAACTGCATCAATAAAATATTGAGAGCAAGTAGGTTCAAATCTACAAGAGTGTTGTAACAAGGGAGAGATGAGATATCGGTATCCTTTGATAAGTGAAATGATGCAATTGCTTAATAGTGTATTCATGATTAATTATATTTTGCTTCTTTAAATTTATTTTTTAATTCATCTACTAATTTTTGAAAATTTTCATCATAAACTTTTGCTTTGGCAAAAATGGCATATTTATATTTGTTATTAAAAGATGAGTTTAATTCTACAATCGCTTTTCTAGTCGCCATTTTTAATCTTCTTCTAATTTTATTTCGTTTCACTGCATTACCAAGTTTTTTAGCTGAAACACAACTAAGAATTACTTTCTTATTGTTAATTAATTCTTGCTCAATTTTTCGATAATAAATGGTGAATAAATTAGATATCACTTTTCTACTTTTTAAAATTTGTTTGAACTCGGTGTTTCCAGAAAGGCTTTCAAATTTAATGGATGCTGCCATTGAATTAAGCAGATATTCTTTTTCTACCCTTGGCTCTTCTTCTTGCTATCACTTTTCTTCCACCTTTTTTCGCCATTCGAGAACGAAAACCGTGTCTTCTTGCTCTAACTTTAGTACTTGGTTGAAATGTTCGTTTCATTGCTGTAATTGCTATAATTAAATTTTGGCTATTTATAGGTAATTCAATTTAGGATGTACAGTATAAATTAGAGGCTAAATATCAACATATGGAAAATTTTTCTAAGCTAAAAGTATTGATTGGCCTCATCTATTTGGCAATTGTAGCTTTGGTCGTTTACTTATTTTTTTATTACGGAGCCGATTCCTTTCTAGATGTAAATTTTTTAAAAAATAATAAAGATAAAATTTTTACTTTCAGAGATCAGAATTTTATTTGGCTGATTATTTCATATTTCTTTTTTGCTATCATTTGGGTTTTTTTAATGGGCTTTGGAACTCCTCTGGTTATTGTCGCAGGATTTGCTTTTGGTATTTTTTGGGGATCTCTCGTGTCTATATTGTCATTTTCTATTGGAGCTTCGCTCTTATACTTATTTGCCAATCATTATTTTAAAGATTTAGTTTTTAAGTATTTAAGTAGTCGTTTTTTGTCTCTTAAAAATCATTTTAATGAGAATGAGTTCAGTTATTTTTTTTTCTTAAGAATAATACCAGGGATACCATTTCCAATAAAAAATTTAGTACCCGTATTATTTGATATGAAACTAAAAAATTTTTTCTTAGCTACAATATTAGGAGAGGCTATCCCCATAATTATTTCAATTAGTATAGTTAGTGGATTTGCTGGAGCAATTGAAAGAAATGCAAAGCTAAATTTTGATTTACTATATACTCCTGAAATACTTCTTCCTTTATTAGCTCTTGGTTTTATGGTACTGTTAACTAATTATCTTAAAAAAAAATACTATAGGAAATAAAATATATTATGACATTTGAATTACCAAAATTAAACTACCCTAAAAATGCCTTAGCACCAGCAATGTCTGAAGAAACATTAGATCTTCATCATGGCAAACATCATCAAACTTATATTACAAATTTAAATAATCTAATTAAAGACACTGATCTAGCAGGATCGTCATTAGAAGAAATCGTAAAAAAAACAGCTAAGGATAGTTCTAAAGCTGGAATTTTTAATAACGCTGGTCAGCACTGGAATCATATTTTATTTTGGAATTGCATGATGCCAAAAGGCGGAGGAGCAATGCCGTCTGCATTAGAGAAAAGAATTGTTGCAGACTTTGGAAGTGTAGAAAAATTCAAAGAAGATTTTATTCAAGCTGGAACAACTCAGTTTGGATCTGGTTGGGCATGGCTTGCTATTAACAACGGAAAATTAGTAGTAACGAAAACTGCTAATGCTTCAAATCCATTGGTTGATAATATGAAACCTATTTTTGGTTGCGATGTCTGGGAACATTCTTATTATGTTGATTATAGAAATAGAAGACCGGATTATCTAAAAGCATTCGTAAATGAGCTTGCTAATTGGGAGTTTGTGGCTTCTCAGTTAGACTAGTTCTTTGAGCTTAAAATTGTGCTCAAAAGTATTTTTATAATTTTTTTATATCAATTAATGGGAGAGTCAGTTCAAAAGTATTTTGAATTGACTATTCCAGGTCCAGTTATCGGTTTGATCTTTCTCTTATTAAGCTTAGTGCTTTTAAGACAAAGCAAAAGTGCATTTATCAAGAAAACAAAAGAAGAAATTTCACAAACATCAAACTACATTACAGGTTATCTATCTTTGCTATTTGTTCCGATTGGAGTTGGAGTGGTCATGCATCTTAGTTATCTAGAACAAAATTTTATTCCAGTGTTAGGGGTTATATTTGTTAGCACTATTTTGACCATAGCATTTACAGCAGTTCTAATGGAAAAAATTAATAACTATCAAAAAAAGAATGCTAGAAAAAAATAAACTTTATAATATTTGGGTATATCTTCAGGCAGAACCTTTATTTTGGCTCACACTTACGATTGGCGCTTATTTAGTAGGTGATTATTTATATAAAAAATCAAAATTAAATCCCCTAGTAAACCCAGTTGCTATTTCAATATTGATAGTTTCTGGAATCTTAATTGGAACCAATGTTTCTTATGAGCGATATTTTAACGGCGCGAAGTTTATTCATTTTATGTTAGGACCAGCAACCGTTGCTCTTGCCATTCCCATTTATAAACAAATAGCCTTAATTCGAAAAGAAGCTTCGAGTATTTTTATTTCTTTAGTTTTGGGATCATTGTTTGCAATTTTTAGCACTTATTATTTTGCAAAATGGTTTCATTTAGATTTAGAAATTATTTATAGCATGATGCCAAGATCAGTAACGGCACCTATAGCCATGGGTATTTCTGAATTAATTGGTGGTGTGCCATCACTGACTGCAATTATAACTATTATAACTGGAATTGTAGGCGCTTCTTTTGGAACCTTTGCGTTAGATATTTTACGAGTGAAAGATATGACAGCTAGAGGTTTTGCTTTTGGTTTGGCAAGTCATGGAATTGGTACAGCAAGAGCAATGAGTAGAGATGAAACAGCAGGTATTTTCGCAGCTTTAGCTTTAGGCTTAAGTGGTATCGCTACCTCAATCATAATTCCATTATTATTTAAATTAATTAATTTTTAATTTAATTTTAAAATCTCTTTTAAAAATATTATAAATTCTATTGAAATGGAGACCTTTTCTTACAACACTCATATTACGAAAATCAATTTGAGTACTTGATAATGATAAGCCATCTTTATCTATAGTTTTTCCTTTTTTAAAAAATTCACAAGGGCCATAGTTAATTATAATGTCTGCTATTTGTTTAACCTTGGGTTCAATATCTTCTACTCTGTATTTCGTTCCTTGCTGAGATAAATTGGCAGAGGAAGCGATCAGGGGAAAATTATGTTTCAAGCTTAATTTTGCAATTTCTTTTCTTAAGGATCCACAGTTTAAAAGTAAATTTACAGTATTATTTTTGGTAGCAAGTTTTTTTGCAAAAGAAGTAAGATTAAGCATTAAAGGATGCTTTTGCTTGAAAGGAGCAATAATCGAAATTGGTAAATTATATTTTTTAGAAAATGTTTTAATAATCTCTTTCTTTTTTTTACTTAAGATATGCAACTCCTCATGAGTTTTTTCATAGGCAACAATTCCACTGGGGCGTTGCAAACTTCTTTTTTTTGCTAAATAAACTTTTTTAAGAGCTTTATCTGTTCCGCTTACAATTGCGTAGGCATTTCGCATATATACGATTGCCACACCGCCTTTTTGTAGGACTTCAAATACTCGTTTTGCATCTTTGCTATAGTTTTTTTTCATCGGGAAAGCTTTTTGGCCATTATAAATAATTTAATCATTTTTGCTTCATTAATAATTCCGGTGTTAAAATTCCGAGGAGAAGTATGATATGAGCTAATTAAAATTTTATGATCCGGCATATGGTATTTTGCTCCGTGTTTAAAAATGATAGTTTTAGGTAGTTGGTATTTTTGTTTATAAAATTTTAATATTTCCTTGAATGCTACCTGTCCGATTGTAATGAATACTTTTGCCTTTGATAATAAAGATAGTTCACTTTCCAAGAAAGATGAGCAATTATTGAGTTCTGTCATGGTGGGCTTATCTTCGGGTGGCACGCATTTTAAAACATTGGTGATATAACAAGATAGTTGAAGGCCATCGTTGATATTATTGGACTCCGCTTGATTAGATAGGCCAGCTTTAAAAAGCGATCTATACAAAAGATCACCCGATTTATCCCCTGTAAATACCCTTCCTGTTCTAGTTGCTCCATGAGCTGCTGGAGCAAGGCCAAATATAACAATTTTTGCATTAATATTGCCAAAACCTGGGGTTGGCTTTCCCCAATAATGTTCCTTTTCAAACTGTTTTTTTTTATTTGTTACAATTTTATTTCTAAAAGTAACAAGTCTTTTACATTTTCTGCAGTTGATAATCTTTTGTTGTAACTCTGATAATTTCATAAGCATAGTTTTTGGTGATCCCGGAGGGAATCGAACCCCCAACCCTCAGTTTAGGAAACCGATATTCTATCCAGTTGAACTACGGGATCACTTAATTTTTTATAGCAGTTTTTTATGTTCGATCAATGTACATCGATTCATAATAATAATTGTATTGGACTGTTCTGCTAAAGCTTTTGATTGATCGCATTGAATACCAAGTTGTAACCAAATAAATTTTATTCCTAATTGAATTGCTGATTTAGTAATTTCCAAAGCTTCTGCAGATGGTCGAAAGATATCCACCATATCTATAGGCTGATTAATTTGGTTCATAGATTTAAATACTTTTTGATTTAAAATAGTTTTTCCCTCATATTTAGGATTTATAGGAAATACGGTGTAATGGTTTTCGAGTAAATATTTCATAACATAATGGCCCGCTAATTCTTCCCTGGGACTTGCACCAATGATGGCAATCGATTTACTCTCAGTTAAAGCTTTTTTGATATTTTGATTTTCAGTATCTATTTCTGGCATACTACAGGGAGAAGAAAATAGTTCGGACATGCATTATAATATTAATTCTTCACCAGGTTTTAAAATAATTAATTCAGAGCTACTTCCTTGTACCAAGGATTGATCTATGGGTTGTTTAATTAGATCAAAAGTATTGTAATGAATGGGAACAACTTGTTTTGGGTTAAGAAGTTGAATTGCTTTATTAGCTTCATAAGGGCCCATCGTATAATGAGCGCCAACTGGAAGAAAAGCTATATCGATAGGATACATATCTCCAATTAATTTCATATCACCAAATACACTGGTATCACCTGCATGATAAATAGTTTTGTTTTGGTAAAAAATTAATACCCCACTTGGATTAGAACTCATTGAATGAAATGCTGGAGTAAACACAAGATGTAAATTATTTAATTGAACTTTTCCACCCATGTTGCATCCAATCGTTTTGGTGCAGCCTTTTTTTTCAAGTTCTTTAATAGTCTCTACAATTCCCACCACGGTAGCATTAGTATTTTTAGCAATAAGTGGAATATCATCTACGTGATCAAAATGATTATGAGTTGGAATAATATAATCTGCTTTTTTAATATCTTCTGCTTTTATGGTTGCCAAAGGATGGCCTAGCCATGGATCGACCAAAATAGTTTGGTCACCTTCAATGCTGATACCTGAGTGACCATAGTAATGAATTTTCATATAAATAATTAGGTCAATTATATATGTTATTCGCCAACATATACAGAGACGCCACGTTTATTAAGGTCAATTTTAAAGCTTTTATTTAATGGCGGAAAGGCTCTTTGTTGGCAGTCCATTCTAGTACATGTTCTGCAGTTAACTCCAATAGGAACTGCAGCATTATCATCTTTTAAATTAAGCTCGTCCGCATACACAAAGTGTTTCGCATGTTTTGCTTTGCAACCAAGTCCAATACTCACCATGCTCCGATAAATACCATGTCTGCCAACACCTTTTTCTATTGTTCTTGCAATGCATACATATTTTTCTCCGTCGGTCATTTTAGAAACGGCACAATGAATTTTATTAGGAGTTATAAAGGAAGAATGGATATTCCATCTAGGACAAGCACCACCATACCTTGGAATTTGAATACCTGACAAAGATAAACGTTTAGAAATATTTCCAGCAATATCAACTCTTAACATATGAAAAGGAATTCCTTTCATATTAGGATCCTGTAAACAAGTAACCCGATGCGCAACTTGTTCAAAAGAAGTAGCAAAAGAATGTTGTAATAATTCTAAATCATATCGATGCTTCATACATTCTTCATAAAATAATTTATAAGGCATTAAAATAGCAGCCGCTGCATAATTAATAAGAGCCACCGTTGCTAATGTTTTTGCCTCAGATGATTGAAAGGGATAATGTTCAAGATAGCCATTAATAATTGTGATAGCTTCTAATTGAACAATTTGTGATGCAACATAAAGTTTTTTTGTTTCAAGGGTTAAATAATCTGAAAGAAATAAAATTTTTCTTGTTTGGTCAAATTTTTTTACAAAAGGATCATTGTGTTTAGGAATAATTTCCTCTACTTTTATTTTGTGTTTCTTTTTTAAATACTCTCCCAGCAAAACGTATCTTGCTCTATTGTTATTTTGTATTTCTGAAAAAACTTGATTAGCATATTCTTCTAAAAGTGGAAAAAAATTTTGTTTGTCTTGCAAAAAGTCAGCAACGGTTTCCCCAGGAAAATTTGATTTATTATTACTAACATTTTGTTCAGAAATATTTTCAACTTGATCAAAAGCATTTTTATTATTTTTTTTAAATTCATCACCTAATCGAACCATAGCTTTTGCAATAAAAGGATTAACATCTACAAAAGATTTTACATCTAAGTTTTTTATATCCAAATCTTCAAAAATGTTTTCTCCTAGTAGCTCCATAATATCGTGATAGAGGTTGGTATTGTCTTTAGGAGACAATTCTCTTAAATCAATGTCTAAAATTTCTGGAATTTTTAACAAAAGTTCTACGTTGATATTTCTTTTTCCCGATTCAATGAGGTTCAGGTAGCTTGGAGAAATAGAAAGTTTACCAGAAAGTTCAGCTTGGGAAATACCTTGTTTTCTTCTTGCCTCTTTAATTTTAAAACCAATTTTATTTTTCATAATTTACAAAATTTACAAATTGTAAATTTATGTTTATCTAAAATTTACAAAATTTTCAATATAATTGGCTATTTTTATTGATAATTAATATTTTGTAAATATTGTAAATTTATAAACAAAAAAGGAGAAGTAACATGCCATTAAGAGAAAAACACAACATCAAAAGCAATTGTGTGACTTTAGATGACAGTTTTTATGATGAAACTGATTATCAACAAGACATTGAAGCGATGGATGAAAAGGAAAAAGAGATCGTTAGAGATGTTTTTAGCAATTCAATGAAAGCTGTTTATAAAACCGGAGAAGCTTTTGTTAACGAACTAAGACAAAAAATAAAAATTTAATTTATTATTAATTTAGAAAGGGAACAATGAAAAACGCAAGTATAGAAACGATAGATAATCAAAGATTTGAAGGAATTAAAAGAGATTATACAGAAAAAGATGTACAAAAATTACGAGGAACTTTTGATGTCGATTATACTGTTTCTAAAAAACTTTCTAAAAAATTGTGGAAATTGTTAAGAACAGAAAAATTTGTAAATACATTAGGTTCTTTATCAGGAAACCAGTCTGTTCAGCATGCCAAAGCAGGTTTAAAAGCGATATATTTATCAGGCTGGCAAGTTGCTGCAGATGCTAATAGTGCTGGCGAAATGTATCCAGATCAAAGTTTATATCCCTACGATAGCGCACCTAAATTAGTTGAAGGAATGATTAATGCTTTAATGCGTGCGGATCAAATTCAACATATGGAAATCTTAGAAGGGAAAATGAAAGAATCAGAGGCTGTTGATTATCATATGCCTATCGTTGCTGATGGAGAGGCAGGGTTTGGTGGACCTCTGAATGTATTTGAGTTGACGAAAAAATTTATTAAAGCTGGAACAGCAGGAGTTCATTTTGAAGATCAGCTTGCGTCGGAAAAAAAATGTGGTCACATGGGTGGAAAAGTTTTAATTCCTACACAAAATGCAGTTCGTAATTTAAAATCAGCAAGACTTGCAGCCGATGTTTGTAACGTACCATTGGTTATCTGTGCAAGAACAGATGCTAATGCCGCCAAATTAATTACCAGCGATGTTGATGAGAATGACAAGCCTTTTTTAACAGGAAAAAGATCCCCAGAGGGATTTCATTATGTTAAACATGGTTTGGATCAGGCAATTTCTAGAGGTCTTGCTTATGCTCCTTATTGTGATGCTATTTGGTGTGAAACATCTACACCTGATTTAGGAGAGGCAAAAGAATTTGCAGATGCAATTCATGCGAAATTTCCTGGAAAATTATTAGCGTATAATTGCTCACCATCTTTTAATTGGAGAAAATATTTATCTGATCAACAGATGTTGCAATTCCAAGATAAAATTGCTGAAATGGGCTATAAATATCAGTTTGTAACCCTTGCTGGTTTTCATGCTCAAAACTATACTATTTTCAATCTTGCCAAAGAGTACAAGAAAGAAGGTATGTTGGCGTACTCAAGATTGCAGCAGCAAGAATTTGATGCTGAAAAAGATGGATATACAGCAGCAAAACATCAAAGAGAAGTTGGAGCTTCATATTTTGATGAAATATCTAATATTTTAAGTGCAGGACAATCTTCGACTACAGCTCTGAAAGGATCAACAGAGTCAGAGCAGTTTTATGAAGAAAAAGCTGCAATCGAAAAAACAGTAGCCGCGTAGTTTTATTTCTCTGTTAGACTGGGTGGGGCCTTTAATTGCTCCACCTAGACCAGGGGTCATTTTGCCTATCTTACAAAAATTATAAAGATGATAAATAGCGAGGATGAAAAAAATTGTCTTTGCACTTTCTATTCTATTTTTTAGTACTTATGCCAATGCCCATATTCAACATTATAACAAACTCAATGTTATTAAATTTGATATTTTTAGAAACGATAGCCTAGTTGGTTATCATAATATTATTTTTTCAAGGTCTGAAGGAAAAACTATTGTAAAAAACGAAATTAATTTTGACATAAAAAAATTAGGAATTTCTTTTTATAAATATATTTCTGAGGGAACGGAAATATACGCCGAGGATGGCTCTTTGCTAAGTTTTGTATCGAAAACATCAGATAATGATAAAATCAAAACTTGTAATATTCAAAAACAAAGCAATAATTACAAAATTGAGGGAACGCAGTTTAATGGAGATTTTGATAAAGATTTTGTCATTTCATCTTATTGGAATCATGAAATTTTAAAAAAAAATATTCAAGTTTCTGGAATTAGTTGCTCTATTCGAAATCAAAAAGTTTCATTTATTAAAAATGAAATAATCGATGTTAAGGGAGAAAAAACAGAAACATTATTATTTGATATTCAGGGTGATAATTTAAATACACAAGTGTGGTATAGAAAAAAGGATTGGGCCATTGTAAGGCAAGTATTAAATCGACAGGGTGTATGGCGATATGAAATTCGCGAACTTAACTAGGATTTTGTTTTAAAAATTCAATGTAGGTTATAACCTCATCGAATTGTTCATCTTTAATATCTTTATAGCTATTATTAAATTTAGTTTTGACACATAAAGCAACATGAGCGTAGGGATTTCTACCTTTGGGGTGATTGGGGTGATCTGGTAACTGACCTTGTAAATAATCACCAGCTTCCTGAATAATTTTCCAGAGTTTACTTGCATTTTCTTTATTCATATTATTCTGCTAGTTCGTAGATAAATGCCTTTTTTTTAGTTCCATTAGTCAAATAAACTTGTGTAATTACTCTTCGATAATAGCAACCTTCATACTCATCAATAGTTTTAATAACGCGCATTAATTGCTTGGATTGAAAAAGCATCCCATTTATTTTTTTGCCTTTCGGATTTAGCTTTAGAACAGGATAGCCCATTTTGGCAATTTTAGCCTTGGTAATAAAATTACCGAATACATAAGCTTTCTTCCAAGTTCCGTTTAAATTAGCCAAATAGTGGTCGCTTTTTCCACCTAATCGCAATGTTCCGTAGGTAAAAAGTGAGTCTAGAGATTTCATATTTTAACAAAATATAAATTATTTTTTCAGATACCAATATCAATTTCATCAAGAGGTTTTAAGTGTGTTATAAAAAGATATGGAAAGTAAAAAAGTAATTTGGATCACTGGAGCGAGTAGTGGAATTGGAAAAGCATTAGCTATTAAATTTGCTCAACAAGGATGGATTGTAGCAGCTTCAGCAAGAAGGTCTGACTTGCTCAAAGAGTTGCAAAAAGAGTACAATAGTATTTATCCCTTTTCCCTTGATGTAACCAATATCGAACAGTGTAAAACCGTTTTTAATAATATCAAAGAACAATTTAAAGATATTGAAATCTGTGTATTTGGAACCGGAATGCATGATCCTAAATCAGAAAAAAAATTTAACTTAGAAAAAATAAGACAAATTATGGAAGTTAATTATTTTGGAACCATGAATTGCATCAATGCCGTTCAAGAATATTTTGCTCAACAACAAAAAGGTCAGCTATCCATTATTTCATCGGTAGCTGGTTATAGAGGCTTACCAGCAGCAGGCGCTTATTGCGCATCAAAATCTGCACTTTCTAGCTTTGTTGAAAGTTTTTATTTCGAAATGAGAGCACATAATGTCCGTGTTTCTCTCATTTGTCCTGGTTTTATCAAAACTCCTATGACGGACCAAAATGATTTTCCGATGCCGATGATTAAATCACCAGAATTTGCAGCGAATGAGATTTATAATGGCCTGATCAATAGTAATTCTTTTGAAATTCATTTTCCAAAAGCATTTACTTTTATGATGAAAATTTTACAGCTTCTTCCCAATAGATTATATTTTTGGCTTACAGAGAAGATGATGAAAAAAATTAATTATTAATTTTTCTTAAAAAAAACTGTTAATTCACCCACTTTAAATCCAAACTTAGTAAGAGTTGCTCTGTTGATTGCCATCTCTTCGTCTTGTTTAAAGATCCAGTCATCAAAATTAACTTTGATCGTAGTTCCTTTGAAAGGAACGTTTAAACTGTATTCGAATTTAAAGGCAGACCCATACTGGAATCCTTTAGCAACACCAACTACATCAGGAGCCGTGCCTTCGTAAGTATGTTGATCAATTTTTTTTATTTTCCAAACTCTTTTTTGTTGTTCACCATCAGTCCAATAAAAATCTTCTTTTAAAGTAAGAATATCTCCTTCTAAAGTGCCCACCATATCAGCCTTGAATTGTCTGGTAACATTGCCTTGGCGGTCTTGCAAAAGTCCCCAAGCTTTTACAGGTCCTTGAAAATACTGTTCAATGACCATGGTTGGTTTGGTATTTTTAAAATCTTCTGGTTTCATAGAGCTGCCCGATACACAGCTTGTAATGAAGAACAAAGAAATGATCAATAGAGAGGTCCTGATAGTTTTCATGATATATATCTTTCTGTTTAGTGTTGGTTACGCATAGAGAGTTGAATTAAATCTATATTTTTGGATTTAAATCCTGCTTCACAATAAGCAAGATAAAACTCCCACATTCTTTTAAAGGTTACATCGAAACCTTGCTTAGTAATTAAATCCCACTTCTGATTAAATTGATCTCTCCATAATTTTAAGGTTTTGGCATAATGATCCGAATAAGAGTTGTATTCATGCAATTCTAACCCGTTAGTCTTTGCAAGATTAATCATGGCTTTTTTGGAAGGCAAAAAGCCTCCAGGGAAGATATATTTTTGAATAAAGTCTTGTTTATTTTTGTAGCGGTCATAAAGATCATCGTGAATAGTAATCGCCTGGATAGCAGCTTTGCCATTAGTAGTAAGATTATTTTTAATTGTTTTAAAATAATCTTGAAGATAGTTTTGACCAACAGCCTCGATCATTTCAATAGAAGCAATGGAGTCATATTTATCTTTTAAATCTCTATAGTCTTTTATTTCAATTTTTACTTTGTCATTTAGTCCTGCTTTAAAGATTCTTTCCTTGGCGAAGTCGTATTGTTTTTGAGATATGGTAATGCAATCTAATTTTATATTATAATTTTTACCTAAATATTCAGCAAAACCACCCCAGCCACAACCTATTTCTAAAACACGACTATTTTCTTTAGGCTGAAGAAGATTTATGAGTTTTTGGTACTTATTATTCTGTGCCTTGCTTAAGTCTTGCTCTTCACTATCAAAAATAGCACTAGAATAAGTTTTGGTTTCATCCAGCCATAAAGAGAAAAAATTATTTCCTAAATCATAATGTCTTGCAATGTTTTCTTTACTTCTACCTCTAGTATTTTTGATAAATTTATTTTTAATAAAATTGATAAATGAAAAATCAAATAGACCAAAAAATTTATAGATAGTTGAAATATTTTTAGCTCCTAACTCAACCAAATCTGCAAGACTGCTAGTTTCAAAATGATCTTGCATGTAGCTTTCCCCAAGGCCGATACAATCATTTTTTAGCAAATTATAAGTAAAACTTGGATGCTTGATTGTTAAACTTACTTTTAATTGGTCCTGTTTATTACCAAATTTAACAATAGTTCCATCTAATTTGGTAACAGTGAGATGACCATGACGGATGGTCTTTAGTGCATTAAATACTACTAAGTCTGATAGGGTGTAAATAATCATTAATTTTCTAAAGTAATATTATTTTTAATTTTTATATTTTTGGAAACTAGTTTAATTTTTTTTAACCATAACTTTATTGCCTCAAAATGTATAGCTACAATAATTTTAAAGGTCATTAAGGGATGTTTCAAGTATGTTTTCATCAAAGAATAATTGGATAATATTTTTTTAGTTCCTTCTTGAGATGCATATAAAATTTTCCCCTGCTCATCATGTTGATTGATAATTACAGATAATCTATCTCCAGGATTTGCAATTTTAAAAAAATATTTACATTTCATTTCTAAAAAAGGAGAGACATAGAATTTCTTATTGCAGTTATGGGTTAGTACTAGTTTATTATTTTGGACTTTAAAAATATAAGTGTGCTGTTCTCCAAAAGTATTTTTTACTTCGTAAAAAATAGAAATTAGTTCTGACTGGTGATTATAAATAAAAAAAACACTTAAGGGATTAAAGACGTAGCCAAAAATTCTCGGATAACATAAAATTTTCACTTTAATATTAGCATGAGGAATTTTATTTTTTTTAAGATTACTAATAATCCAATTTTTAATTGCAGTTCCATTTCTAGGACCATGATCTTCATCATAAAAGCTAACGATGTTAAATTTATTGTAGGAAAAAATAGTTAAGTGTTTATCCAGATCATTTAAATGATCGATATCTAAGAATAGCGAGAATACTTTGTATTTAAAATAATGAGTTTTTGGTTTAAATCTTTTGTGAATTACATTTCCTTCGTAGATACAAGAATGATCAATCATTAATACTTTTTAACATATCTATAGATGATTTGATCCCATCTTCATGAAAACCATAACCAAAATAACTGCCACAAAATAAAATATTGTCTTTATTTTGGATATCTTTGAGAAGATTTTGATGTTCTAGCGTATTAAGATCATAGTAGGGATGAGTAAAGCTAACTTTTTTAAAGATTGTGTCTTCTCGTATCTCTTCCAAAGGGTTAATGGTTAAAAAAATGTTTTTTTCAATAGTAAGATTTTGTAGTTTGTTTAACCAATAGGTAACTGAAGTGACTTTTGGATTGTTAATATTCATGAGCGAATTCCAAGAGCACCATGCTTTTTTATTTGCTGGCATCATATTTTCATCAGAGTGAATGACTGCAATATTATCCCTGTAATTGAAATGTTGTAAAATTTTTAGTTCAGTAGGCAAAGGTTCTGCCAATAGCTTGAGGGTAATATCAGCATGAGTTGCCATTACCACTTTATCATAAACTTTAGATTGATGATCTATTCCATAGATTACTTTTACTTTATTATTCTCTCTTTGAATTTGTTGGACTGGCAAATTAGAAAAACAATCACCACTAATTTGCTTGATAATTGTATCTACATAGGTTTTGCTTCTATTACTGACTGTATACCATTGCGGTCTATTAAATAATTTGAACAATCCATGATTTTTAAAAAAACTTATAAAAAATCGAAGTGGCATTTGAGCGGACTCATAAGGTGGCATAGACCAGATGGCTGATACCATAGGTATGATATGAAAATTGATAAAGTATTCAGATATATTTATTTTTTTTAGATAATCTCCTAATGTAAATTGATCAAATTCATTAGGATTGAGATTATCGCATTTTGAATAAAAGCTAATGATTTCAAAAAACATTTTAATAAATTTAGGATTTAATAGATTGCTTCGATTAGAAAATATTCCTCCTAAGCCTTGACCGCAATATTCAATATTACTTCCCTTCACCGAAACTGAAAAAGACATATCACTTTTTTCAATTTGAATTTGATTGTCTAAAAAAAATTGAATGAGATTGGGGTAAGTTTTTTTATTAAAAACCATAAATCCAATATCTACTAACACTTCCTTATTATGCTCGTATTGAACCGGAAGAGTATAGGCGTGACCACCAAAATGATTATCTTTTTCATATAAATCTACTTGGTGTTTTTTAGATAAGAAGTATGCCGCACTTAAACCTGAAACTCCTGATCCTATAACTGCAATTTTCATTTAAATATTTAATTTCTATAGATTATGAGTATAAAGTATAACAACCATGGTAGCCAAAGTTTTTTATAATCAATCGTGCAGTATTTGTAGAGCAGAAATTAATCATTATAAAAAAATCACTAAAGACGAATTTGATTTTGTGGATGTAACCAATAACGAAATGGCAAAAGTTCAAACAAAATCAGATGCTGCTACTTTAATAAGAAGAATGCATGTAATAGAAAATGGACATCTGTATGCTGGAGCGAAAGCATTTATAATTGTTTGGTCTAAAATTCCAAGGTATCGATGGTTAGCAAAAATTCTTGGTTTGCCAGTTATTTTTACCTTATTTCATCTTGCTTATGAATTTGTGGCTTTCATTCTTTTTTTAAAAAATAAAGGACAGCTCTCATCAAACAAATAGGGGTCACTCTACTATTCAAGCATAGCAATACTCATTTTGCCAAGTAGAACAGTATTTGACTTTAGCTACTTTTTTCTATCTAAGACGAGATGTATTTGCTTATGTAAATACACAATTACTAATAATAACAAGAAAGTAAAAAATGAGTCTAAAAGGAAAAGTAAAATGGTTTAATGAAAAAAAAGGTTTTGGTTTCATTGAACGCGAAGACGGAAAAAAAGACGTATTCGTACATATCTCTGCAGTCCAAGCGGCTGGCTTAGATTACTTAGATGAAGGAAGTTCTATTAATTTTGACGTAGAAGACGGCCCTAAAGGACCTTCTGCAGTAAATCTAAAGCAAGAATAATCCCAATCAACAATAGTGAGGAGGCCCGTTTTGGGCATACATTACAATTATAAAGCAAAGCGTGGAGAACGCGCGATGCAAAAAGAGCAAAAGCGAAAAGATCGTTTAGCTTCCAAAAAATTGAAACGGGCCCCTTTAACTAGCATCTCTACCTTTGATTCATCTGCACCTAGACCGAAAAGAATAGAAATGCATGATATCAATAAAACAGTTACCCTCGAAGATCTTACCAATCCTGATAATTAATCAGTTCTTTTTCATTTCTTTTTCAATATAAAAATTCTATTACAAGTTTTGCATGTACCAAAATTTTAATTGGAAGTGGAATAATTTAGTTTTTGTTGGAAGATTACTCACATCATCATTATTTTTTATGTATGTGGGCTCATTACCATTTTTATTAGAAAGTTGGAATTTGAGTGCAAGTACTGCAGGATTAATTCAAACCGCCATTGTTGCCGGATTTGCTTTATCATTATTTATTTCCTCTTATTTATGTGACTATTTTAATCCAAATAAAATTTTAATTATTTCTGCCATAGGCAATGTAATCGCAGGTCTTTTTTTTTATTTTATTGCTAAAGATTTTATTAGCGGATTAATTTGCAATTTATTACTAGGTCTATTTCAAGGAGGTATTTATGGTCCATCTATGATTTTAGTATCAGAACAGTTTGAAAAAAAACACAGAGGTCTTGCCATGGGATCTATGCTGGCAGGACAGTCTTTTGGTTATGCACTTTCATTATCTTCTAGTTTTATTTTATCTAATCTTTATTCTCCATCAGTCGCTTTTTTATTTTGTTTGAGCTGTGCATTTTTAGGAATTATTCCTTTTTTGATTGCGCTTCAAAAAGATTTACGCAAACAATATGTATTTGATCATTCCGTGAGTTACTTTCATTCTAAAAAATCCAGTCAAAATAAACTTCTTGTAAGTGGGTACACGGCTCACTGCGTAGAATTATTTGGTATGTGGTCTTGGCTGCCAGTCTTTTTATCTTTTGTATTAATTAAAGATATAACCATAAGTCCTTTAGTTTTAGGAGTTATGATAGGATTAGTTTTGCATTTATCAGGTGTGTTTGCCGGTTTAACGGGAGGTATGTTAGCGGATCAATTTGGAAGAAAAAATATTTTAGTTATTTTTGCATTAACAAGCTCAGTATTATCCTTTACCATTGGCTGGACTTCAGACTGGCATTGGGGTGTTATTTGTCTTATCTGCATTGTGTATAGCTTTTTTACCATTGGTGACTCAGGAGTGTTAACGGCAGCATTATCAGAGAGTACAGATAGAAATTTTTTAGGAAGAGCACTGGCGTATCGGTCAATCATAGGAATGGGCCTTGGTTCTTTCACTCCTGGTATTTTTGGCTTCATTCTTGACTGGACCAACAATCATCAAAGCATTTCACAAAACACAAATTGGATTTATGCATTTTCTTTTTTAGGCGTGGCTGGTTTGATTGCCACCTTAAATGCATACCGGACAGATAAATCAATTATTGGATAAAAAACTTTCATATCCAAGTCCACCAAGCCCATGATTTATTTGAAGAAATTATTTTAAAGCCTCCTAAAATAAGCCTTAATTTAGGATAGATATCGCTTCCTAACAAAAGGAATAATATGAAAAAACTACTAGTACTAGTAACTATCTTGTCTGCTTTTGCATTTAATGCTCATGCAGGAAGTCACATGAAAAAAGGTGATGTGTCCAAAACAGACTATCTAAAACAAGCAGAAGCTCGTTTTGATAGAATGGATGCTGACAAAGATGGGATCCTAACTGTTGCTGAAAAAAAAGCTTATAGCGCTAAATTAAAAGAAGCAAGAGAAGCTAAAAAGGCAAAAGAAGGCACAAAACCTCAAACTAAGTAATTGTTTTATTCAGCGGTGTGACCCACCGCTGAAAACAAATCTCAAAAATCACTAGCTTTTAAAAACATAGCATGTATTAAGGGGCGCATTATGGATTTAAAATTAAGAAACATCGCAATTATTGCCCATGTCGACCATGGTAAAACTACTTTGTTAGATAACATTATGAAACAAAGTGGGATGTTTAGAGATAATCAGGCAGTAGCTGAGCGTCTGATGGATTCTGGAGACTTAGAAAAAGAAAGAGGAATTACTATTCTTGCCAAACCTACTTCTGTGAAGTGGAAAGATGTACGATTAAATATTATTGATACTCCAGGCCACGCGGATTTTGGTGGAGAGGTGGAGCGTGTTCTAGGAATGACCGATGGAGTTATTTTATTAGTGGATGCCGCTGAAGGACCAATGCCTCAAACTAAATTCGTTTTAGGAAAAGCATTAAAACAAGGACTTCGTCCTATCGTTATCATTAATAAAATTGATAGACCTGATGGAAGACCCAAAGAAGTAATTGATGAAGTATTTGATTTATTTGTTTCGTTAGACGCAACTGATGCACAATTAGATTTTCCTATTTTGTATGCATCGGGAAGAGCAGGCTGGTGTGTAAAAGAATTAGAAGACCCAAGAGAAAATTTACATCCCTTATTAGATTTAATTTTAACCCATGTGCCTGAGCCATCTGTGGATCAAGGTAAATCATTTGCAATGCTAGTGACTTTATTAAGCTCAGATTCTTATTTAGGAAGATGTTTAGTAGGAAGAGTTATTCATGGATCAGCGAAAATTAATGACACGGTAAAAGCAATTAATTTAAAAGGTGAGCAAGTAGATGAAGGTAGATTAACTAAACTATTTACATTTGCAGGAACAGACCGAATTATTGCTGATAAAGTGACGGCTGGAGATATTGTTTGTATTGCAGGATTATCAGATGCATCCGTTGCTGATACTATTTGTGATCCTTCAGTAACAGAACCTTTACAATCTACTCCTATTGATCCACCTACAATGTCAGTAACGATCACAGTTAATGACTCACCATTTGCAGGTAAGGATGGAAAAAAAGTTACATCCACAGTTATTAGAGAACGATTGATGAAAGAAGCAGAAAGCAATGTTGCCATAACCTTTAAAGAAAATGACGGAAGAGATTCTTTTGAAATTGGAGGGAGGGGAGAGCTGCAAATTGGTGTTTTGATCGAAACAATGAGGAGAGAAGGATTTGAATTAACTGTTTCAAGACCTAAAGTATTATTTAAAACAGAGAATGGTCAAAAATTAGAACCAATGGAAGAAGTAACCATTGACGTTGATGAAGAATTTGCAAGTAACGTAATTGATAACATGAATCAAAGAAAAGCTGAGATGACCGATATGCGAGACATGGGAGCTGGAAAAAAACGAATTATTTTTAAAGCACCATCAAGAGGATTAATTGGCTATCAAAGTAGATTTTTAACAGACACTAAAGGCACGGGAGTATTGAATAGAATTTTTCATTCTTATGGTCCTTTTAAAGGAGAAATTGTTGGAAGAAGAAATGGAGCTTTAATTTCTATCGAAACAGGAAAAGCAGTTGCTTTTGCTATCTTTAATTTACAAGATCGAGGACGAATGTTTATCGAGCATAACACAGACGTTTATATGGGAATGATTGTAGGGGAGCATTCTAGAGACAATGATTTAGAAATTAACGTAATGAAGGGTAAAAAACTAACTAATATGCGAGCGTCTGGAAGCGATGAAGCAGTAACTTTAGTTCCACCTGTTAGGATGAGTTTAGAAGAAATGATGGCTTACATTAATGAAGATGAATTATTAGAAGTAACACCTAAGTTTTTACGCTTAAGAAAAAAATATCTTATTTCTCATGAGAGAAAGCGTTACGAAAAAACAGCTTCATAAATTATTACCAACAACTACTGTTAATAACTAAAGCATATCCAAGAAGATGTTCTTGTTTTGATTCTGTAAAGGACTCTATTTGAAACTTTAGATTGCGTTACTTATCCACTTTGTGGGTACTTTAAGCAGCTCGGGATAATTTCAATTCACTCCAAATTTGGTCAAGAGCCTCAACCAAGTACTTCATTTTTTCATCATCGTGATAAGGAGTAGGAGTAAATCTTAATCTTTCAGTTCCTTTAGGAACCGTAGGATAGTTGATAGGCTGCACATAAATAGAAAAATCATTTAATAATATATCTGAAATTTCTTTGCATCTTGCCGAGTCTTTCACCAACAATGGAACAATATGACTAGTGTTTTCAATAATAGGTAAATTTTTATCTAACATCAGTCGTTTAAGCTTTTGTGCTCGTTCATGCAGTTCTATTCGTAAAGAATTATTGTTTTTAACAACGCGAATACTGGCGATTGCTGCTGCAGCAATGCTTGGAGGCATAGAGGTTGTAAAAATAAATCCTGGAGCAAAAGATCTAATCACATCTGCAATATTTTTGTTTGCAGCAACATATCCCCCCATAATTCCAAATCCTTTAGCAAGGGTACCTTCAATAATATCTAATTCATCTGTAACACCCATCATTTCGGATAAACCGCCACCATGCTCTCCATACAGACCCACTCCATGAACTTCATCTAAATAAGTTAGAGCATTATATTTTTTTGAAACTTCTATGATTTCTTTAATAGGGCATAAATCTCCATCCATAGAATATACGGACTCAAAGGCTACAATTTTAGGATGTTCTTTAGGAGATTGTTTTAATAAATACTCCAAGTGATCTACATCATTATGTTTCCAAATATGTTTGTCTGATTTTCCGTTTTTTATTCCTTCAATCATTGATGCATGATTATTAGCATCCGAATAAACAATACAGTTGGGCAAGAATCTGGAAAGCGTACTTAAGGCACATTCATTTGCAATATAACCAGAGGTAAAAATAAGAGCAGCTTCTTTGTGATGAAATTTACAAAGCTCTCTTTCTAATTCAACATGATAATTAGAAGTTCCAGAAATATTTCTAGTACCTCCCGCTCCAGCTCCCACAGCTTTAGCGGCATTTACAAATGCGCTGATCACTTCCGGGTGTTGACCCATTCCAAGGTAATCGTTGCTACACCATATGGTAACATCAGATTGTATACCAAGTTCATTATTAAAAACTGCTTTTGGAAACTCTCCACTTTTACGAGTGATATTATTAAATACTCGGTATCTACCTTCGCTTCTTAGTTGATTAAGAGCATTTTCAAAAACTGAGTTATAGTCAAATTTCATAATTTTTTTCCATGTATACTAAGACTGGAGCAGATAATCTATTGAACTTTTGGCTTAATAATTTTTCCATTTTCAAGTTTTGGCGGAAAATATTGTTTTCCAGCAGGTGCGTCACTAGTGAACCGATAAAAAAGAAGGACACAGGTGAGTAAAAATAAACTCGCCAAGGATAATTTGATAATAGGCCATTTGCCATCTGATTTTTTTATTACAACTGAGGATATATAAAAAATTACAAAAGGAGCAAGGATCGCAAGTGCTATTAAAATTTTATTAAGCATATGCTAGTGTACTAAGACATTATTTAAAAGCCAAGGCTTATAGTAATATTAAATTATGATTCGTAAGAAAAAATTTTCCATTACTGATCTTAAAAAAATTACTACGCGGCTAGAGCGGGTTAGAAAAAAACTTAAAAGTCCTGCAGCAGAGAGTTTTCAAATTGACTTAGAGCTTATTACTTTAATTAATAAACTTCAGGCTATTATTCAGTCTTTTAAAAAGTAGCGAACAAAAAAAATTAGTTGGTCCCAGTACAACTCCATAAAAGATTAAGATGGCTAAATAAGGAACGAGTACTGAGACCGTCTTTAATATAGCAAAAAAATTTGAAAAAATTGTGTCATTGGTAAAATTTTTTTTCCTTTATTTTTCTTGGTTTTTTTTCAAGAGTTTACGATGAATCAACTTTTAATTGCACATTTAATGATTAGTTTGCAAATAAGCTAAAAGGCTTGCAAGTCCCGCAATCATAATTTGTCCGTCTAAAGAAAAGAGCATGTGAGGATAAACGCCTATCAACCACCAAATAGCAGAAATAATAATATACCATATAATGCTTATTTTGCTGGTTCTAATAATTTGTTGCCAGTTAATTTTTTTTGGTTCTTCACTCATTATAGGAATTATTAAAGTAATTTAGCGATTTCGTCATTCCTTTTTGGAAAGGGTGCTATTCATTTATAGCATTATTCAACAAGTATTAAAAAAGTTAGAAAAAACCTATGACACAAACAATTAAAATAAATTTATTCAGCTTATCTTGTATAGCAGTTTTATCTATCGCTATTCATTTTTTTGCTTAATAAAATATTAATTAGCTTAGAAACGGGTAGTCGGTATATCCTTTTTCCTGACCACCATAAAAAGTAGATCTATCATATTTGTTTAGATCAGCTTTTTTAGCAATCCTTTCAGGAAGGTCTGGATTAGCAATAAACCATCTGCCAAACATAATAGCATCGGCTTTATTGTCTTCTAAAGCTTGTTCAGCTGTTTCAGGATTATATCCACCTGCAGAAATAAACACTCCGTTGAATTTATTTTTAAATAAGTCAGATGTGCAAGGAGCTTTATCATTTAATGTATCGTCTCCTCCAGCTGTCGTAGCTCTGGGTTCAATCATGTCGATAAATACAATTCCTCTTTTGTTTAATTCTTCTATTAAATGATTAAACAAAGCTTTCGGATCAGAATCGCTCATATCATTGAATGTTCCATAAGGTGAAAGACGCACTCCCACTTTGTCTTTACCCCAAACATTAAGAACTGCATCTAAGACTTCCAAAGGAAATCTAACCCTATCAGCAATAGATCCGCCGTAATCGTCGGTTCGTTGGTTACTTCCACTTTGAAGAAACTGATCGAGCAAATAACCATTTGCCATGTGCACTTCTACGCCGTCAAAGTCAGCTTCTTTCGCATTGATTGCTGCTAACCTAAAGTCTTTTACAATTTCTTTGATCTCTGAAACTTCTAAAGCTCTTGGAGTTTCAATGGCAGTAGGTTTCCAGTCAGCAGTATACGTTCCACTATTTTTAGCCGCAATTGCAGAAGGTGCAACTGGAAGCTTTCCATCAGGTTGATGAGAGCTATGAGAAATTCGGCCGACATGCCATAACTGTAGAAAAATTTTCCCACCTTTATCATGAACAGCTTTTGTAATTTTTTTCCAACCAGCAACTTGTTCTTTGCTATGAATACCAGGTGTTCCAGGGTAACCCTGTCCTTGTTGAGATACTTGTGTAGCTTCTGAAATAATTAAACCAGCACTAGCTCTTTGTTCGTAATAAGTAGCGTTTAATTCTTGTGGAATATTTCCTGGTTGTGCAGACCTCATCCTAGTTAAAGGGGCCATAATAATTCTATTTTTTAAAGTTAAATTTCCAAGCTTTAATTCAGATAACAATTTCATAGTGAGTTCCTTAGTAGTTTGATCCGTTTACATAGTCATTAATGACTATAATTCAAGATGTAGAAAATAATTAAGAAAGATGTTTCTTAAAAAAGGCAATAGTTCGGTCCCACGCTAAGTTTGCCGCTTTCTCGTCATAGCGAGGAGTGCTATCATTATGGAAGCCATGATTTACTTTTGGATACATGTGCGCCGTATAATTTTTTTTATTCTTTTTTAATGCAGCTTCATAGGCAGGCCAACCTTCATTAATCCTTTTGTCTAACTCCGCATAATGTAACAATAAGGGAGCTTTAATTTTAGGGACATCTTTTTCAGCTGCTTGTCTTCCATAAAAAGGAACAGAGGCAGAAAGCTCAGGATAAGCAACTGCCAATGCATTACAAACACCTCCACCATAACAAAAACCAACACAACCAACTTTTCCAGAAGCATCTTCTCTAGATTTTAAATATTCAAAGCCTGCAAAAAAATCATTCATTAGTTTCACAGGATCAACTTCACTTTGTAATTGCTTACCCTTCTCGTCGTTTCCGGGATATCCTCCCTTCGAAGTTAAACCATCAGGAGCCAATGCCACAAAACCAGCTTTAGCCACTCTTCTTGCAACATCTTCAATATAGGGATTAAGTCCGCGGTTTTCATGAATGACCAGAACAGATGAGTTTTTTCCTGAGATTTTTTTTGGTAATACCAAGTATCCTTTGACCTTTCCATTTCCTCTTGGGGAATTGTACTCGATATAGCTCGCGTTGATATCTGGATCATTAAAGTTTACTTGTTCTGCATAAGCATAATTAGGACTTAAAATGCTTAAGATAGTAGCAGCAGTTAAACCACCGATTGCAAACTTATTAGCGCTACTTAAAAATTCTCTTTTAGTAATTTTTCCATGAGCATAAAAATCATAAAGATCCAAAAGTTCTTGATCAAAATCTTTAGCGGTAAGTCTGGTCATAAGTGCATTATTAGAATAGTTCTTAAACTTGTAAAGCATATTTACTATCTTAAAAAAAAGAGTATTAGAGCCATTAACATTAACCGGTAGGGTAATATGGGAAAAAGCAAAGACGTAAAAAAAGAAAAAAAGAAAGCAAAAAGTACAGCTCCTAAAGTAAGCAAATCTAAAAAGCAGTACTAATTGTTTTGAAAAAGGACGCGTAAGTTTATCTTAGCGTCCTTTTTTATTTTCAACTTATAAAATAATCTATAGACATTAATTATGATCAAAGAAAATCTTCATTGGATACTTCTTGGAATTGCTGTGGGAATAGCTTTGTACATGGCAGATAAATACATTTTTTAATTTAATCCATGCAAATCGACATCATTATTAAATTATTTGAAGTCGTATTTCCTGTTTTTTTTATTATAGGTCTTGGTTATTTTTTTGGAAAAAAAAATCCCAACTTTGATAGCAATATTATTACCGGCTTTGCTGGCAAAATAGGGGTTCCTTGTCTTTTATTTTATTCGTTAACGTTAAATCATTTAGATTTTAATATTTTTTTAAAATTTGCTGGGATCACTTTAATCTGTATTGGCTTGTTTGCAATTATGGGAATGGTTGTTTTGGCATTATTAAAAAGAAATATTTTTAGAGAACTACCTCCAATCTTACTGCCCAATACAGGTAATATGGGATTTGCTTTTTGCTTATTTGCTTATGGTCAAAAAGGTTTTGCGATCGCAAGTGTATCAGTTGCGGTAGTTTCAATATTGCATTTCACACTCAATATTTTTTTAGCAAAAGGAAAATTTACCTTTGAGCCTTTATTAAAATCCATTCCTTTATATGTTATTTTTATAGCAGCCATATTTTTATATTTTAATATTCCCGTTCCGAAATTCGTAAGCAATACAACCATGCTAATTGCATATACAACAATTGTCCTGGTGCTCAGTTCTCTTGGAATGGCTTTAAGCACTTTAAAAACTGTTAGTATTTCTAAAACATTAATTATTTCTTTAACTAGATTATTAGGGGGTCCAGCAATTGGATTTGCAGTAATTAAATTTTTTGGTCTAACAGGGTATCAGGCCGGTGCTTTATTTATTCAGTGCTCAATGCCAGCTGCAGTTCTTACTTATTTATTAGCAAAAATGTATTCAAGTAAAGAACATGCAGATAATATTGCAAGTGTCATTGCAGCATCAACTACTATTTCAGTTATCACTATTCCTATAATTATTTTTATAGCTCTAACTTATTTTAACTAGGTTTTTGTTGAAGTATTTTGAGAATACCCTTGGTATTTCTTCTTTGAAGTTTTTTTTTAATTTTTTGTTGGTAAGTTTTTTTCTTTTTCTTTTTCACAATGATTTATCCTGATCTTGTTTTTCAGCATTTCTTGATACTAAGAGAGGGAAAATGATTAAGGCAAAAATTATTATTAATCCTACTGTGGCAAGTAGTATCCAATTCATTAAAATTTATCAAAAGTCTTGGTACTTTTTAAAATAGCTTCTACTTTTTGATAATTACCTGAAGAGAGGGTTTTTTTAGGGTCAAAATAGGCTTTTTCTATTTTGCTCATGTCATAGTTAATTTCTTCCAGCAAGTTTATACCTTGATCGTAATTTTTTTTTAATGCAAAGGCTAAACTTCGGAGCTTAATTTCGTTTTTTTCAACTGCAATCTGTTTAGAAATAGAGCTCACTTCCCTCAAATGTTTGAAAGCCTGCTCCTCGATCTTCTTTTCTTTAGATTGAAAAATTTTTGATATAAATTTAAACAAAAAACCTCACTTTGGCATTAAATTATCAAATGTTTACTTGAATGTCTAAAACAAAGAGACAATATATTTGTGAACAAAAAAACCAACGACTAAAAGAGCAACCCCAATAGAATAAATAAGCCAAAAGTTCATCCCCAGACTTTTTGCAAAAAAGAAGGGTAGAAAAAACAAATAAGAAACAGGCACACCTATTAAAATACTTTTGGCAAAGGTAATGGAAGTTTCAGGGTTTTTGTGCTCAAGGTATGAAAAAACGAGCGCAATCAGACTTGCAAGAGGAAGTGCAATAATAAATCCCGATAACTCTGGTTTTTTTCCAGATAACCAACTTGCAAATGCTATGACAATAGCTGCCAATAAAACTTTTAGAAAAAAAATCATACTTTTGTCTCGTCTTAGATTATATAAATATTGATAAAATATTCATTAATCAAATTTAATTTATGAAAACTGCAATTGTTACGCTATCAGACTCTGGTTATTTTCATTTATTAGAAGAATTAATAGACTCCATACTTATTTTGGAGGAAAGTAAAAATGTAGATATATGCGTCTTAGATGCTGGTTTGACAGAAGATCAAATTAGTAAAATTAAGAATAAAGTCTATGCAATAGAAAAAGCTAGATGGGATATACCCGTTTCTTCTTTTAAAGTTAAAGGAAAGGAGTGGTTAAAGAGCCAAGTTTCTAGGGCTTTCCTTCCAAATTACTTTCCATCATTTGACAAATATATTTGGATTGATTGTGATGCCTGGGTCCAGTCGTGGTTTGCGATCGAGTTGCTCAGCTCAGCTTGCAATGATGGTAAATTAGGAATTGTTAGTATGTCAGACCGACATAATGGGAGAGTTGCTAAAATTAATTGGTTTTTTAAAAATTTAGGTTTTGTAAAGTCCCAAAACTATAAACATGCAAAATCATCTGGTTTTTCAGAAGATATTTCTAGACATATTGCTTTACAACCTCATTTGAATATTGGTGTTTTTTCATTAGAGGCAACATCTCCAACATGGGAAGTGTGGCAGAAAAATTTAGAAAAGGCTTTATCCAAAGGAAAAATTTTTGGTTCTGAACAGGTTGCTATGAATGTTTCAGTTTATGTTGATAACGTACCGACAGATGTCCTGCCTTTTTATTGTAATTGGATACCTTATCCAGAGTCAAATAATACAAAATTTGATAGTACAACAAATAAGTTTGTAGAAGGTTTTACTCCACATCATGAAATAGGAATTATTCATTTAGCAGGTGGTATAAAAGTTGGAGCAGAAGATATGCGTTTTAATAAAGAATTAACAATAAACATTCCTACCACCAATAATAGCTTTGTAGAAAAGAGCTTTAGGTTTAATAGAAAAAATTAATTATTTAAAAGTTCCTAAAGGCATGAACTGAACTACATTGCCTCGGTAATATTCAAATAAAGCTGGGCTTTCTCGGTAAATATTAGCACAAGCGAAATTTTTTTCTTGTTCAGATAATTTCATTTCTGGTCCCGTAAGATGATTTAAGCAATTAGCCACATATCGTTGGCTTCGGTATTGCTGTTCTATTTGAAGACCTACTAACATAAATAAAGCAATGGCAATTCCAACCCCTGCATAAGACTTTAAAAAATATCCTATACACTTACAAATTTGAGGCGTGTTACTGCTCCAAGGACACTCTTGTTTTTTCGTCACTTCATTTTTTTTCATCTGAATCGACTGTAAACTGTTTTGTTATTTATACCAATGAAATTTTGCTTAGATCTTGAAGAAGTGTTAAATTGATATCAAATCAAAGGAGAAAATAATGACAGCAACTTATAAGTGTCCGAAATGCAATATGGCTGTTAATGCAACGTGCGCTAATTGCAATAATGAGCCACTAGTTAATGATACGTTAGATGTTAATGGAACTAAAGTTCAAATATCCAAATGTCCAAAATGCCAGGGAAAAATAAAATCTCCTATGTGCTGTGGTCAGGATATGAGCTGTTCAGTTTAACAATTTATAAAGATTTTTTAGTTTGTATTAGTTTTATATTACCAGCTTACTATTTTCTGGGGGAGAAAGTATGTCAAACTGGTAAAATAAAACTAATACTAATTTTGTAACTTAGAACTAGGTCACTAGCCAATACCATTTACGCAGTTCTGCATTGTAGTGATGGCACATCATATAATCTTTAAAATTTTTTTTACAAGAAAAGTTTTGTGAATTTTTAATTACAAAGCGATTATGCGACACTAAAGCTACAAGAAAAATTATTTCTTTTAAAAACACAATTTGAACACAAACCAATCCCACATACGGAGCATGAGTACATGGACACCTGCATCGAATTTAATTTTCTATTTTACTATTAATAAACTATTTCATTGTTTGAAGATTATCATTTCATTTGTTGCAACTATGATGGTGGTATCTTTTTTCCTGGGCCTACCCCTAATTTTATTTTTATTAACCAAAACGGGAGCCTAAATCGATCAATTCTTGCAATTTACTTGTAGTAAGTTTTTCTAATAAGAGTATAGGCATAGCCAATCATGCGATTATGCATGACAAGAATATAACTATGATACCATATAACGACGAAGAATTAGAGTTTCTAAACAAAGCTAAAATTTTTAAGAATAATTAATCAGGAATTTATTGTGGAACTACAAACAGGATTGTGGCTGCTAGTTTTGGGCATACCTTTATCTTTTATTGTTATTGCATTTTTAATTTGGTGTGAAGAAAGAAATAGTTCAGAAGAATAAAAACATGTTTCGTATTGAGGTTATCACTTCAAAAAATTCTCGAACACAAACTATAAGCGAAGATTCACTAAAAAATATTCTATCTGAAAAGCTAATACAAATGTTAAGGGATAAACACCTCCGTAGTGTTGCTCTTTCTAAAAGCCCTGCAGTAATGTATATTTTAACTCGTCAAAACGATGCGTGACTATTTAAATAAAATATTTTCTTCTAAAAAAATGGAACAGGTTAAAGATTCATTATTATGGATTTTTTTTGGGGCTTTAATGATTTGGTGGGCATACCACCTTTTTTAGTACTATGAAAAAATTATCCCCTAAATGGGAACCTTATATTTTTGTTGCAGTTATGGCTTTTGGGATGAGTGCTGTTGTATCTTTTGTAAGTATTATTTTAAACATTGGTTTTGTTGATCATCTTGGAATGATTTGGTTATCTTCATGGGTCAAGGCGTTTTTAATAGCTCTGGTTCCAGCATTTTTTATGAGAAAAATTGCAATATTTATATTAGGCAAGGTTATTAATAGAAATTAATATTAAAATAGTAATAATTTTTTTTTAAAAATATAGAAATAATGAAAAAACAAGCGCTAATTATATTATTGGTAAGTATTTTATTTTCAACATTTGCTGTTGCTGAAACTTGTCCCAATTTGATTAAGCAAATTGATGAGATGCTTGCAGAGTCAAAGCAGTTAAGTGCAGAACAAATTAATGAAGTGAAAAGTTTGAGAGCACAAGGAGAAGAGGCATACAAGGAAGGAAATAAAGAAGAATGTCAAAAACTTCTAAGCCAGGCACTTGATTTATTAGGATAATTATAAATATGCAAAATACGATAGGGTGGAACTTTGATAATAGTTATTTAAATTTATCAAAGATGATGGCTTCCCAAGTATCACCTGTACCAGTGAAGGATCCTAAGATAATTTTATACAATGCGAGGTTAGCAAAAGAATTAGGACTAAACTTTTCTTCGCTAAGCAAAGATCAACAAGCTTTAATTTTTTCAGGAAATATTATTCCGGAGGGAACAATTCCTTGGGCAGAAGCATACGCTGGCCATCAATTTGGTCATTTTGTTATGTTAGGTGATGGCAGGGCTATAGTACTCGGAGAACATATTGCACCTAGTAAACAAAGGTTTGATATTCAATTGAAAGGATCGGGAAAAACTCCTTATTCCCGAGGTGGGGATGGAAGAGCAGCGCTTGGTCCTATGCTAAGAGAATATATAATTAGTGAAGCTATCCATTATTTAAAAATTCCCACCACCAGAAGTTTGGCAGTAGTAGCAACCGGTCAAGATGTGATGCGGGAGACTATTTTGCCAGGCGCAATTTTAACAAGAGTAGCTTCCAGTCATATTCGAGTTGGAACTTTTGAATTTGTAGCAGCACAAAAGGATGTAGGAGCACTACAAGAGCTCATCATGTACTGCATTGATAGACATTATCCTGAACTAAAAGGAGAGAAAATTCCTGCCTTGCAATTATTTAGAGCAGTAATGCAAAAACACGCCGACTTAATTATGCATTATATGAGAATTGGTTTTATTCATGGAGTTCTCAATACTGATAACGTTGCTATATCAGGAGAGTCTATTGATTATGGACCTTGTGCTTTTATGGATGCATATGATCCCAAAACAAAATTTAGCTCAATTGACCACCAAGGTCGCTATGCTTATGGAAATCAGGCAAAAATTGCCCAGTGGAATATGGCTCGTTTTGCCGAAACACTCCTTCCCTTAATTGATGTCGATCTTAATAAATCCATTGAGATATTGGAAAAAGAAATCGCTGATTTTGCTGATGTTTATGGCGCCAAAAGCCTAGATATGATGAGAGGAAAACTTGGCATTCAAGCTGGAGATGAAGAGGAAGACCATTTTTTTATTAAGGAATTACTTGATTGGATGCATGGAAACCAAGCCGATTATACTAATACGTTTAGAGATTTGATGAATGAAAATTTAAATAGTCCTATTTACCAAAATGAAGAGTTTCAAGTGTGGCACACTAAATTTATTAAAAAAAATCCCGATAAAAATATTATGAAACAATACAATCCAGTATTGATACCAAGAAATCATAAAGTAGAAGAGGCATTAGAAGCAGCTCATCAAAACAATCTAGATCCTTTGCATAAACTATTAGAAGTTTTAGAACAACCTTATGAAGAAAATAGCAAAGTATCTGAATATCAAACACCAGCGCCAACAACAGAAACTCCCTACCAAACATTCTGTGGAACTTAAGTTTTAATTCTTCATGAAGATTTCCAAGTTATTTTACTCTCCGGTGAAATCCTGTTCGATGACTCCAGTAGACACTTTAATAATTAAAAAAGATTTAGGAGTACTAGGAGATCGTAATTTTTCTTTTGTGAGAATGTTAGATAAAGAATCTGCTATTAACTTTCAAAATAAAAAAGAATTAAGAAATATTGTTAATTATTTTTCTTTAAAGTCATCTTCTATTTTTAATTTATATTCGTTTGAAATTAATGAAAACACCATTAGTTGTTATAAACAGAATAAAAAAATTATATCTACCTATAATCAAGATTTTGATACACGACAGTTGATTATTGATGCTTTTAAGGAGGAAGAAAAATTACATGATCAAAAAATATTTTTTCTTCATAACCAAGAGCAACCTTTTTTTGATACTGTAAGCAATAATACGATTTCTCTAATTAATTTAAATAGTCTTAGAGACTTTGAGAATAAAAATTCTATTAAGGTAGACGCAGAACGTTTTAGAGCAAATATTTATGTTGACGATTTAGACCCCTGGGTAGAGCAGAATTGGATAGAAAAAAAATTGATTATAGATGGAACACCCTTTGAAGTTTTTGCAAATATTCCAAGATGTAAGGCAACTCATTTTCCCTATGGTTCTCCACAAATGGATTATAACGTGCCACAGTTATTACAAAAAACATATGGACATATTGATCTTGGCATTTATTTAAAGCCAAGTAATGATGCAACTATTGCACTAAATTCTAAAGTAAGGATTTAATAAAATTGTTTATGTTTCTCTTTAATTATAAGTTTCACAATTTAACCATAATACAATGTAGAAATTTAACGAAAGTACAAATGAGAAAAAAATGGCTATTTTAAACACTAAAACTACTTATGGATTTATTTCTAAATTTTTTCATTGGATCATGGCGATCATGATTATTGTAGCTTGGTTGCTTGGAACATTTCATGATGATGTAGGGGATTTGAAAAGAACATTTATTATCACGCATTATACTTTGGGCATTACTATTTTTTTAATGGTGGGTTTTCGCTTAATGTGGCGCTGGCTTAATACCAAACCAGAGCATCTTTTAGAAAATAAAATCTTAAATAAAATTTCTACTACTGTCTTTACTCTTTTTTATTCATTGATGTTTATTATTCCTTTATCAGGTTATATCTTAATGAATTTACGTGGAAGAAATCCAGTTTATTTTGGTTATGAGATTCCAGCATTATTATCAAAAAATGATTCATGGAAAGGATTTGCTAAAGAAACACATGAAATATTAGGGATGATATTATTAATTTTATTTGTTTTACATGTGGTTGCAGCATTGTATCATCATTATATTAGAAAAGATCAAACGCTAACTAGAATGTCTTTTAAATAAATGACTATTATTAATTTTACTCCCATAAGTTCATTGTTAGGAGGATTATTAATTGGACTTGCAGTTATTATTTTTTTTATAGGTAATGGTCGAATTGCTGGAATTAGTGGAATCACTAATAATTTTTTATTTTCCACAGTAAATCGATTGGATAATTTTTTATTTCTTCTAGGAATTATTTTGGGACCTTTGCTTTATCAATTTTTTACTGAAGCAACCATTCCTTTTGTAATTGATGGCTCGCTTATTCTTTTAGTATCAGCTGGTTTATTGGTAGGAGTGGGAACTGCTATTGGAGGAGGATGCACTAGTGGTCATGGTGTTTGTGGTATCAGTCGGTTTTCATCAAGATCTATAGTTGCAACTTTACTATTTATGATTGCTGCTATCGTAACCGTTTATGCGAAGGGGATGATCTAATATGAATCGTTTTTGTTCTCTTATTTCAGGTTTGGTATTTGGCTTAGGGTTAACTATTTCAGGCATGACCAATCCTGAAAAAGTAATTAATTTTTTAAATGTTACTAGAAGCTGGGACCCATCCCTTGCCTTTGTGATGATAGGTGCCATTGCAGCAAGTGCGCCTTTTTTTTATTTAATAAAAAATAAAAATAAACCATGGTTTGCAGAGTCATTTTCTTGGCCAACATTAAAAGAAATTGATTCTAAGCTTATTGTTGGTTCGTTATTATTTGGAATAGGTTGGGGGCTTATTGGACTGTGTCCTGGACCTGCGATCGCCTCTATTTCTTTCATGAACGCCTCCAGTTTCACATTTATTTTAGCAATGCTGGCTGGGTTTTCATTGGTTAGAGCCTATAATTTACTTAAATAGCTCCATATCATTTCTGTTGACTATTTAAGGATTTTTACTACATTAGACATGCATAAATTAGGAAGCAGCTATGCAAATATGCATACCTTACTAAAATGCGCCATTCACATGGATTAAAAGTGACTCATCTACATGAGTTAAAAGTAGGTAAACTTTTAACAAGAGGTACACTTAAATGTTACATAGAATAAATGATCTGTTGATCAAAGCTAAAAAGCAAAAAACTGTTGAAAAAATCAACAACGCTTTACAAAAAAACGTAAAAGCAGTTGATGCCTATGCAAATGGTACAACAGGATATGTAATTAAAGAAGGTTCTGGTAAAGGAAAAGCGAAAGCTCATCTAGCACCTAACCGATTTCAATAATCCACAGATATTTTTTAAAAAGGGAGAGTGTCAAACTCTCCCTTTTTTTTGTCTTATTTTTTCTCTAGGATGCATTCATGCAGCCTCATTCAAATAACGTAGATTTATTTACCATCCAAATTAAAAAATATATGAGCGATGATTTTATTATCGTCGATCACAAGGAAACTTTGAGTAATGGCATTGCAAAACTGCAAGCAGAAAAAAAATCAAGTATTTTAGTTATCAAAGATAATTTGCTTTTTGGAATTATTACCGAACAAGATATTGTAAGAAAAATAACTTTTAAAGACAATCACAATAATTCTCTAATGACTGTAATGACCCAACCTGTCATTTCAGTACATGAAGATGATTTATTATTTTATGCAGTTGGCAAAATGCGTAAAAATAAATTTAGACATATACCTGTTATCAATAAAGAATTGTATCCCGTCGGTATGATTGATTTGCAATCTGCTCTTGCTGCTGAGCTTGGGACTATCATGAATGAAATTGATCAATTGAGTTATGATGATGATAGTACCAAGAGTTTAATTAAAATAAAAAAACAACAGATTTCTTTAACAGAAACGTTAATCAATCAAAACGCAAGTCCAGGCGATATAAGTTATCTGTTAAGCTTTTTAAATAATGTTATTTATAGAAGTGCTATAAAAAATGCAGAAAAGACAATTAAAGAAAAAAAATTAATAGAAAATATTCCTGCTTATTGCGTCATTACCATGGGATCGGGTGGAAGAATGGAAAGTTTTTTGCATCCTGATCAAGATAATGGAATTATTTATGATGATCATGGAGAGGATCCTAAACAAGTAGATTTATATTTCTTAGAACTTGCTAAAGAATTTACCAAAACATTAGATGAGTGCGATATCCCGTATTGCAAGGGAGATTTAATGGCGAGTAATATTTTATGGAGAAAAAGTATATCAGATTGGAAACGGCAAATTAATGATTGGACTTCTGATATGACGGAGCAAAACTCTAGATACATAGATATGCTGTATGATTTTAGATCTGTTTATGGAAAAGAGGAGCTTGCTGATGAATTGAGAACACATATTATCGAAAAATTACAAGGTAACCATGTCTTAAAATTTCTCTACAAAAGCGAGGAAATGTCCAATTCTGGAATTAATTTTTTTGGTGGCTTTATTTTAGAAAAAGAGGATGAGGAGAATTTAGGATTACTTAACTTAAAACATACGGGTACTTTGCCCTTAGTTGAGTCTATTCGTCTTTATTCTATCAAATACGGTATTACTAATGTATCCACTTTGGGTAGGCTAAAAGGACTGAAAGAAAAGGGTGTTTTTACTGAAGATGAGCACAGTTTCTTTAAAAGTGCCTTTCGATTTTTGTCTGACATTTTACTAAAAAACCAAGTAGAAAGAGCCAAGCAAGGCAAAGTCATTAAGAACTTTATTGATCCAAAAAAGTTGCTGGATTTAGACAAGCAGTTGTTAAAGATATACCTAAAGAAGATTAAAAACTTAAAAGAGCGAGCAAGAGGAGATTTTGGTGAAGAATATTTTTAGTCGTTTGAAACTATATTTAAAAAATAGAATTTCATTTGCTAACATTAATGTAATGAATGCAACTTTTGCTGTTTTAGATACAGAAACAACAGGTCTTGATTTTACTAAAGATAAAATCGTATCCATTGCTGCAGTTAAAATTTCAGATTTAACACTTCAAGAACAAGAAGTATTAGATGAGTTAGTAAATCCAGAAAGAGATATTCCTTGGGACTCAGTCAAGATACATCATATTACGAACGAACACGTACAAAATAAACAAACATTGTCTGAAATTGAATCAAAAGTATCTAGTTATTTACACGAGTGTATTTTGGTAGGTCACAATGTTGATTTTGATGTTAATTTTATAAGAACAAGTTTGCCACAATCCAATTTAGGCACCTTAGTTAAAAATATAACTACGATTGATACAATTTTACTTTCAGCTGGTTTATTCCCAGATTTGAAAACCTATGAGCTCAGTTATTTATGTAATCAATTTAATATTAGAACGAATGATCAGATACGTCATTCTGCCTTAGGAGATTGCATTGTAACTGCAAGATTATTTTTGTTTTTATTAGAAGAAGCAAAAAAACAAAATATTACTACGGTTTCAGAAATTGTTCGAGTTTGTAAACAAGGGCAAAAATTGCATCAGCTAACAAGAAATGCAATTAAGATTCATTAAATAAGCAGGTATAGGTATGATGGAAAAAAAAGCTGCTGCTAAAAAAAGTACGTTAGTAAGTGTCATCGTAAATTTATTCCTTGGCTCTTTTCAAATTATTGCTGGTTTTTTTTCAGGTTCTCAAGGTTTGATTGCAGATGGAATTCATTCTCTATCTGACATGGTTTCTGATTTTGTCGTATTATTTGCCAACAAGCATAGCAGCAAAGATCCAGATGATGATCATCATTATGGACATCAAAGGTATGAGACGGCGGCTTCTTTATTTATTGGAGCATCTCTCGTTGCTGTTGGCGTGGGAATGATTTGGAATGTGGGAGTTAAAATTATAGATCCCGATGTGACCAAGGAGATCAAAATCATTGCACTTTGGATCGCAATAGGTGGCTTAATTGTAAAAGAATTATTGTTTCAGTATATGATTTATGTAGCCAAAAAAGTACGTTCTTCCATGCTTATTGCTAATTCTTGGCATGCACGATCGGATGCTGCTTCCTCTTTAGTGGTATCGATTGGTATTATAGGAGCTTTGTATGGCTATACCGTTTTTGACTCTATCGCTGCTTTAATTGTTGGATTTATGATTATCAAAATGGGTTGGAATTTTGCTTGGGATGCTTTGAGCGATTTAATGGACCGATCTGTCTCTGTAGAAGAAGATAAAAAAATAAATGATATTATTTTAGCCACCCCTGGAGTAAAGGGCTGTCATGATTTAAAGACAAGAAAAATGGGAGACATGATTTTGGTCGATGTTCATATTGAAGTAGATTCTAATATGAGTGTAAAAGAAGGTCATCATATTGCAGTTGCAGCACGAAATGCAGTAATGGAAAAAATGCCGGTGTTAAATGTGATGACTCACATTGACCCTGTGTAATTAGCAGTGGTGATCTTTTAAATCTTTTTTAATATCGTCGTGGTCACCAACAATAATGTGGTGTTTGCTTTTCGTGACATATTTTTCCAACAAAGGAATTGCAAGCAACGGAGAAAGACCTCCTAGCACTATACCCACAGCTGCAGATTGCAAATTTGGATCTAACGTTGCTGCGATAAAATCTGCCACCACGTGAGCAACAACTACTCCTAAAATTCCTGCAACATAACCATTCGATGCAACTTTTAATAATCGGTTAATGCTCCATCCAGTATAAAAACCAATTAAAGGTATGACGGTGTGAACAAAACCAAAAACAAAGCCACGTAACCATCCTTTGTCTTGTAACCAAGCTATTTCTTGAAGCAAATGTTCCATAGTTTATGCGCAGCCTTTACAAAGGGTCGATACTTCTAATTCAAAATTAGAAAAGTCGTATTTTTTGATTGGATATTTTTTTAAAATAGAAGCGAATAAATCTGATTTTAATTCTTCGGTATCGCCACATTTTTTACAAATAGCAATGGAAGGATTGTGATCTTTAGCATGGCTATGATTACACAAAATATAAGTTTTGTTTTGATTGGATTTGTGAATTTGTCCATCTTCGATTAATTTATTTAAAGCTCGGTAGACAGACATAGGTTGTACTTTTTTAATTTTCTGAAATTTTTCTAAAATAGCGTAAGCCGTTAGATGAACCTTGGATTTTTTAATAATATCAAGCACAATCTCATTATTGGTCATATGTTATGTTATAACATAACATCTAGATCTGTCAAGCTGGTGTTCCAAAGCAAAGAGTGGATCCTACAATCCTGATGATTTAATTATTCTTGTTAAATAAATAGAACATTCTATTAATCTATTTAGACAACTCACAATGAACGAGACTAGCAATTCTAATACCAAAGCTATTATTGCAATGTTAATTGCTACGATTGCGCTATCTAGCATGACCGTATTTGTAAAAATTATAGGCCCTAGTTATCACCCAATTCAAATTACTTTTTTAAGGGCAGTGATTGTACTGATCGTTTTATCTCCATTTATTTTGAAATCAGGAGCTAAAGAAGTAATGAGTACCAACAAACCAGTGCTTCATATATTTAGAGCTCTTGCTGGTGCTTTAAGTAATATTTTGTATTTTTATTGTTATCAAAGAATGTCTATTGCAGATGTGACTGTGATTGGGCAAGCAGTTCCGATTTTCGTTTGTATTTTAGCAACTTTGTTTTTGCATGAACAAGTTGGTTGGAGAAGATGGCTTGCTATTTCTTTTGGTTTTTTAGGAGTTATCTTAGTGATTAACCCAACCGGTGATTTACGGTTTGAGTCATTGATTGCATTATTAGCAACTTTATTGTTTGCAAGTACATTTTTGTTTATGAGAATTTTAGGTAAAACGGAAAGTCCTACCACTGTAGTGTTTTATTACATGTCGATCAGTGTAGTGGTTACCGGTTTAGCACAACCTTTTTTTTGGAAGACTGTATCAGCTGACTTTTTATGGCTCATGCTAGGAGTTGGTATTTCTGCAGCCATTGGTCAAATGCTCATGAGTTATTCCTTAAAAATTGCGGAAGCCTCTATCATTACTCCATTTAAATACTCAGGAATTGTTTGGGCTATTATTTTTGATTTAGTTATCTGGGATCTTGCACCTATTTTCTCTACGATTGTTGGTGGTTTTATTATTACTTTGTCAGGAATATATATTTTTCACAGAGAGACTAAAGTTAAGGTTAAATAAACTTGTTCTTGAATTTATAATACCAAATAAATTTAAATATAATTATTCCTATAATTGGCATTACAATCATCGCGGTGCGTAAAGGTATAATTTCTCCTGCATAACCTAAGACTAGCCCTCCTAGAGTTAAAAAACCAAAAGAAATAGTAGACCACCACGTTAGTACTCTTGCTCGATAAGAGTCATGTACTTCTAATTGAATAATGGTTTGACTACCAATACCTACAGATGTTGCCGTAAATCCTGCAACTAAAAATAAAAAAGAAGAGACGTATAAATTATTAAAAAATACGATAAACACAGCTACTAAAAATCCAAGGTAGAGCATAGGAAGAATTGCTTTTTCTGCTTTGAAACCTGCTTTTGCTCCAAAGCCAACCCAAATACTTCCCAGTAATGCACCAAGTCCAGTAGCAGCAGTAATTAATGATAATCCAAAACTTCCATTTTTTAATATTTCACCAGCAATGGTTGGTTGAATTTCAAGCATACCTCTGATGAAAAAACCATTCATCAAAACTAAAAATAAACATTTAAAAATAGTTTCATTTTGAAATGCAACTTTTCCACCTTCTACCAATCGACCAAAAAATTTTTTATTTTCTTCAGTAGATTTTTGCCGGTTGTTTAATTTAATGAAAAATAAAATAGGAATTAAGGGTATATAAGTGAGTAGAGCGACTAAAAAAGTAGTTTCTAAATTAAAGACGTAAATTAAAACCCCAGCGATACTTGGACCAATCACTCGTGATGCATTGAAAGAGGCTGCATTTAAACCAACAGCACTGGATAACATTTCTCGAGGAACAATTTCAGAAATAAAAACTAATCGAACCGGATGATAACAAGCTTGAATGACACCTTGGACGACCGACAATGCTGCAAGAGAAAAAAGAGTATGAGAGCTAAGATGTTCTAAATACCAAAGTATTATGCCAACTAAAAACATTAAAATTTTAAGATATAGGCTGGCTTTTCTCATATCCCATTTTTCTGCAAAGACTGCAAAAAAAGGTCCACAAATTCCCGCAGGCGCCATTAAGGATAAAGTTACAAAACTAGTCCAGAATGTTGAATGAGTTAATTCCCACGTTAACCAACCTACACAAATTTTTTGTATCCAAGTTCCAAGTAGCGATAGTGTGTTAGTGATAAAATATATTAAAAATGTTTGGTTATTAAGAGCGTTCATTTAATAAAAGTAATAGTGATACGGATATAGGTTTGCTAAGTTTTTTAAATAAAATTTTAAGGAACAATAGTAATTAATTTATTATGTATACTTATAGTTGTGCTGTTTTTTTTTGACTCTAAAATTAAAGATGTAATTATATATTTAAATAATTATTAAAAAAATAAGGGGGCAATGTAATGCAAATATTAAAAAAACTAATTGCTTTGATGGTTATTTGTTTAGCTCCATCAATTGCATATTCAAAAACTTTAAAGATTGGTATGGCAGGAGAGCCTAGCTCAATCGATCCGCACTATCACAATGTGGGTCCTAACAACATGTTTAGCACCAACGTTTTTTCAATGCTGGTAGCTCAAGATGAAAATCAGCAAACTATTCCAGACTTGGCATCTTCATGGAAACCAATCAATGATACGACTTGGGAGTTTAAATTAAGAAAAGATGTTCAGTGGCATGATGGCAGTAAATTTACAGCTGACGATGTTATTTTCACTGCATCAAGAGCTCTTAATGTTCCAAAATCACCAGCTAGTTTCGGGATTTATTTAAAGGGAAAAACTTTTATCAAAATCGATGACTATACGGTTCATGTAAAGACAGAAAAGCCTTATCCATTAATGGCTAATGATCTAAGCGTAATTAAAATTGTTTCTAAAAAACACGGAACCAATGCAACCACTGAAGATTATAATAGTGGAAAAGCAGCTATTGGTACCGGTCCTTATAAACTGAAGCAGTATATTAAGGGTGATAAAATTATTTTAGAAAAAAATCCTAATTATCATGGAAAAAAACCTGAATATGATACTGTAGAAATTAAACCAATTAAATCTGGTCCAGCTCGAGTAGCAGCTTTGCTTTCGGGTGATGTAGACTTTATTGATGGCGTTCCTCCGGTGGATGTAAAAAAGTTGGAAAAAAATAAAAAAGTTCAACTTAGTAATGGTCTTTCTAATAGAGTTATTTATTTGCACATTGATCAATTCAGAGAAGACTCTCCATTCGTAAAAGCAAATGGGGGAGGAAAAATAAAAAACCCTCTTCTTGATGTAAGAGTGAGAAAGGCAATTTCTCTTGCAATCAACCGCCAAGCTATGGTGGATAAAGTGATGGAAGGTCTTGCGGTTCCGGCTGGTCAATTATTACCAAAAGGATTCCATGGTGTTTCACCTAATATGAAACCAGATCCATATGATGTCAATGCTGCAAAAAAATTAATGAAAGAAGCTGGCTATGAAAAAGGATTTGAATTAACCATTCATGGTCCAAATGATCGATACATTAACGATGCCAAAATTGCAGAAGCATTGGGACAAATGCTTTCTCGAATTGGAATTAAATGTAAAGTAGAGACTATGCCAAAGGCAGTTTATTTCACAAGAGCTTCAGCTGGAGGTCCAAACAAAACACCAGAATTTAGTATGATGGTTCTTGGTTGGGGCGCTGGATCAGGAGAGGCTTCGTCTCCATTAAAATCTTTATTAGCTACCTACGATAAATCAAAAGGAATGGGTGGGGCTAATAGAGGAAGACATTCTGATCCTAAAGTGGATGCATTGATTGAAAAAGCATTAGCTACGGTTGATTCTGCTGCTAGAGGAAAAATCCTTGCAGAAGCTACAGAAATTGCTGTTGGAAAGAACTACGGTATTATTCCAATCCATTATCAGTTAAATACATGGGCATCTAAAGCAGGTTATTCTTATTTGCCTAGAACGGATGAATATACTCTGGTTGCAGGTTTTCAAAAAAAATAAAACCTACCAACTCTAAAATAATTAAAATAGACAAAAATCCAGGAACTTAATTCCTGGATTTTTGTTAAGCAGGATAGGCAACGCAGATAAAATGACAGTATATATTCTTCAGCGATCCTTACAGAGTATCGTCGTCTTATTTATAATGTCATTAATAGTTTTTTGTGGAGTAAACTTGATTGGTGATCCGGTTTACATGATGATCAGTCCAGAGTCAGAACCAGCAGAAATAGAAAGAACGATTAAAGAGTTTGGTTTTGATAAGCCTGTTCTTGAGCAATATTGGTATTTTTTAAAAAATGTAGTCAGCGGTGATTTTGGACGTTCCTTTGTTCAAGGAATACCTGCACTTCCCATGATTTTAGAACGTTTCCCAGCAACTATTGAACTCGCTGTTTTTTCTCTATTTATATCTCTGGTATTTGCTTTGCCTTTAGGAATTTATGCAGGATTATATCCAGAGAGAAAAGCTAGTAGAATTATCATGTCCGGATCTATTCTTGGTTTTTCTATGCCAACCTTTTGGGTAGGTATTATGTTGATTATGCTTTTTGCTGTAAAGTTGGACTGGCTTCCTTCTACAGGTAGAGGAGAGCTTGGTACTTTTCTTGGAATAGAAAGTTCATTATTTACCTTAGATGGTTTATCGCATATTTTACTACCAGCTATCAATCTTGCTTTATTTAAACTTTCTTCCGTCTTAAGATTAACCAGAGCGGGAACTAGAGAGGTCATTCTTCAGGATTATATTAAATTTGCAAAAGCAAAAGGTCTTGCGCAATCACGAGTCATCGGAGTTCATTTGCTTAAAAATATTTTAATACCCGTAGTAACTGTTATTGGTCTTGAATTTGGATCACTCGTTGCCTTTTCCACGGTAACCGAAACTGTATTTGCTTGGCCAGGTGCAGGAAAATTAATTATTGATTCAATGTATAATTTAGATCGGCCAGTCATTGTTGCTTACCTTATTATCATTGTAGCATTTTTTGTATTCTTGAATTTAATCGTCGATATTCTTTATAGTTTTTTAGATCCAAGGGTACGAATTAAGGGGTCTAGCGAATGAGCAATCAAACTAAGTATGAATTGCTGTCTAAAGTTTGGAGTGAGTTTTCAGAAAATAAAGTTGCTGTCGTTGCATTAGTTTGTTTTGGGATCATTCTTTTCGTTGCAGTTTTTGCACCTTTCATATCTCCCACAGATCCTTATGATTTGGCGACAGTTACTATTATGAATAGCAGGCTTTCTCCTATGGAAGAGGATTTTTCAGGAAATGTATATTGGTTAGGAACCGATGGCGCTGGAAGGGATATGTTATCTGCTATTTTTTATGGCCTAAGAATAAGCTTAAGTGTTGGCGTTTTATCAGGGATTTTCGCACTAATAGTTGGAGCTTTTTTTGGAATTTCTGCTGCTTATTTTGGTGGCAGATACGAAACGTTAGTGATGAGAATTGTTGATATTCAATTAAGCTTTCCATCTATTTTAGTGGCATTGATTATACTAGCGGCTTTTGGCAAGGGAGTAGAAAAAACAATTTTTGCATTAGTATTAGTTCAATGGGCTTATTACGCAAGAACTGCAAGAGCATCTGCCTTAGTAGAAAGTAGAAAAGAATATGTAGATGCAGCAAGATGTTTGTCCCTTGGTAATTTACGAATAATGCTAAGTCATATTCTTCCTAACTGCATTCCACCATTAATTGTGGTTGGAACCTTACAAACTGCACATGCTATTTCATTAGAGGCTACTCTTAGTTTTCTAGGTCTTGGACTTCCACAAACCGAACCTTCATTGGGCTTGTTAATTGGAAATGGTTTTGAATATGTTCATACAGGAGATTACTGGATTAGTATTTTTCCTGGCGTTGCTTTGTTAATTACTATTGTCTCTATTAATTTAGTAGGAGATCAGTTGCGAGACATGTTTAACCCAAGATTAAAAAAATAATTCATGAAACCAATTTTAGAAATTAAAAATTTAAAAACTTATTTTTTTAAAAAAGAAGGTGCTATTAAAGCAGTCGATGATATTAGTTTTCATATTAATCCAGGAGAAATTGTAGGCTTAGTAGGAGAGTCTGGTTCAGGAAAAACTATTACTGGTTTTTCTATTTTAGGATTAATTGACTCACCGGGTAAAATTGTGTCTGGCAATATTCGTTTTAAAGACATGGATTTGCAAAAAATTTCCCCTCAACAAATGCAAGATATAAGGGGAAATAGGATTGCAATGATTTTTCAAGATCCTATGATGACACTAAATCCAGTACTTCGAATTCAAACTCAAATGATAGAAACGGTTAAAGCCCATAATAAAAATATTTCTGACCAAGATGCCTACGCTATTTGCAGAGACACATTGGGCTTAGTAGGCATTTCATCACCCGATGAAAGAATGAAAGCTTATCCCCACCAGTTTTCTGGAGGTATGCGTCAGCGAGTTTCTATCGCTATAGCTTTATTGAATAAGCCGGATTTAATTATTGCAGATGAACCTACCACGGCTTTAGATGTAACTATTCAAGGCCAAGTTATTTTTGAAATGCAAAAATTATGCAAAGAGTCTGGAACCTCATTATTATGGGTCACGCACGATCTAGCGGTAGTTGCTGGTATCACGGATAGAATTTGCGTTATGTACGCTGGTCGAATTATTGAACAAGGAGCAACTGATAAAATTATCAATGATCCGGTGCATCCTTACACACAAGGATTAATCAAAAGTGTTCCTAGTAAGAACAAAAAGGGCGAAAAACTTCATCAAATTGACGGTATGGTTCCATCCATGTTTTCATTACCAAAAGGTTGTGCCTTTGAAGAGCGTTGTTATCTCCGTTCTCAGCAATGCAAACATGAACAGCCTTCAGAGACCAAATATGCAGATGGTCGTTTATTTCGTTGTTTAAATGTGGACGCCAACTCATGAGTTCCATTATTAAAATCAATAATGTGACCAAGAGGTTTGTTAAGTCCTTGGACAAAACGGCAAAATTTATCAATTATTTGGGAGGCTCGTATAAAGAAGAAATAGTTCATGCTGTCGACAATGTTTCCTTTGATGTGATGTCAGGAGAGGTTGTTGGAATTGTTGGGGAGTCTGGATGTGGAAAATCTACTTTAGGAAGAATGATCGCAGGAATTATGCCGCTCACGCAAGGTAGTATTGATTTTAAAGATAAACACTATGTTGGTTTTGTTAATGACAAATACCAACAAGATCATTTGATAGATTTAAAGATTCAAATGATATTTCAAGATCCTTTTTCATCTTTAAATCCAAGAAAAAAAGTTATTGATATTATTTCTGAGGCTCCTATTCATCATCAACTAATAGATAAACAGGAAAAAAAAAGCTTTGTTAAGGATATGTTGAATAAAGTAGGTCTAAACATAGATGCTATGGAGCGATATCCGCACCAGTTTTCTGGGGGTCAAAGACAACGAGTAGGAATTGCACGTGCTTTAGCTGTATCACCTGAAGTAGTAGTATGCGATGAGTCAGTTGCAGCTTTAGATGTTTCTATTCAAGCCCAAATTATAAATCTTTTTTTAGATTTAAGAAAAAATATGAATCTGACTTATCTTTTTATCAGTCATGATATGGGAGTGATTGAACATATTGCGGATCGAATTGTAGTTATGTATCTAGGACAGATTGTAGAAATCTCTACGACCGAACAAGTCATTAATCAGACTAATCATCCATACACGAAAGCATTATTAAGTGGTGTTCCGACTTTAGATACTAAGAAAAAAATATACGAACCTATAAAAGGAGAAATTCCATCTCCTTTAAATCCTCCAAGTGGTTGCTATTTTCATCCTCGCTGTAAATTTGCATCAGATAAATGCAAAGTAGAAAAACCAGTCTTAAAACAAATAGCTTCTAATCATTTCTCTGCTTGTCATTTGAACGATTAAGATTTTTTTTAAACAGGATATGCTAAGCGAACTGCTGTAAGTCCTGGAAATAATCTTTTGGTTGGCATGATTAATACCGTAGGTTCATAAGGGGCAATCACAGGTTCATCTCCATCGGTTCCAATCAAAGTCCCTTTAGCCAGATGGTCAAATCCTTGCCAGTTTTTGCTAAATACAAACTTGTCCGTTTTGATCGTCACTGCCATTCCCACCTTAAAAAATCTCATTGTTTCTTTGTTTTTTGATTGGCTTAAATATTCAGCACCAAATCCAGCAGGCATAATGCCAGAGTAATTTAAAAAACGAATTAAGGTTTCAGTAGCTACTTCTTCAGACGATTTTTCCCAATGCTGGCCACATTCAACTAACAATGCATTTTTTTTACTATTAGGATCAGAAAAACCATTATAGTCTCTCATTCGCATTCCTTCTTTGTGTCCTGAATCTGTAATCGTAGACATGTTCATGCCCACTACTTTGGCAAGCTCTCTTCCTTTGTCAATCATTCCTGCCATCATTAATGGCACACATGGTTTTTGCATGGAGTGAATATCAAGAAGCAAATCAGCATCAGCTACAATAGGAAGAACTTCGTTGGCTCTTCGAAACTCATAAGTTTTTTTTCTACTAGAGTCTTGTAATACTCCAGGACCCCATAGTCGGTTAAAATCCTCATCGACCCATCTAGTTCGGTTAGGATTTTTTGGATCAAAGGCCAAATAAGCTTCTACATTCATAAAAGCAATGGTTAGCTTTCCTTGAATAGGTCTATGGGATTGTTTTAAAAACCAATCAACAGCAAGAACTCCACATGGCTCATTACCATGAACTACTGCAGTGACAAGAACATGAGGGCCTGGTTTTTTGGAGTCAAGAGTGTGAATATAATCAATTCCCACATTTCCTTTTTTTAAAGGAGTGATGTCAGGTCCTACAATCTCTACCGGGTACTCATTTGCATAATCTAATCTACTATCAGCCATAATTATTTTCCTTGTTTGTTGATAATCCAGTTTTTAACTTCTTGTACTAAAATTTTTATATTATTTTTTGTTTTTATAAAACTCTCATTTTTTTCTCTTGTAACTTCATTCATATATAATTTTCTATTAACCTCTACCTGGATAGAATTTTTATGAATTACTGGATTGCTATAGGCAGAAACTAACTCAACTCCTTTATAAGGATCGTTGACAGTAACATTATAATTTAAATGTTTTAACGTACTTACAATTACATCTCTAAATGCTCTTTCTGCAGTGGTTCCGTCTCTATCACCAATAACAAAATCTGGTCGCAAAGTTCCTTTCGGTTGTTCGGACATTGCCGATGCATGATTTTGCATGGAGTGACAATTAATATGATAAAACTGTTTATGTTGTTGATACGTATTATTTAATATTGTTTGCAAAGCCTTGTGATAAGGACGATGATAATTATTGACTCTATTCATTAAAATTTCAGGAGTTATTTTAGATGCATACATGGGCTCTCCATCAGGAGGTACACGCAACCAAATCAAACCAATGCCAAGTTTGCTCTTTACGCCTGGTGCAAATGGAATATCGCAAATAGCATTATTGATATATTCGAAATGCTCTGGATCAAAATCTTTTTCAGATCTATTGGCATCAATGTAGGATCTGGGAAATTCTGCTTTAAGACATGCAATGCCCATTTGTCCTGCATTCTCAAAATCAAATAACTCATCCACATAAGTATCTTCCGCTTGTCTTAATTTCATAAAGTCTGCTTGATGGTTAAAGTCTCCAGGATAAGTAGTGCCGCTATGGGGAGAGTCTAAGACAAAAGGTACCGACTGGCTATTTTCACCAATAATAGTTATGTTTTTTTGACTCATCTATAAAAAATAAATTGAATAATTAATTTGGGTTAGTTAGTTTCTAAATCATGGCCATAAAAAAGGAAATAGAATTGTTGATTCCAGAAATGGAAGAGTGGAGGCACCACATACATCAATATCCAGAGATCGCATTTGAAGAAAAAGAAACATCAGATTTTATTGCAAAAAAATTAGAGTCCTTTGGTATTGAAGTACACCGAAATATTGGTGGCACTGGTTTAGTGGGTGTCATTCACGGAAAAGATAAAGGAGCTAGTAACAAATCGGTTGGTATCAGAGCCGATATTGATGCATTGCCCATGACAGAAAAAACCAACCTTGCTTACTCCTCTAAAAATGAAGGAAGAATGCATGCTTGTGGTCATGATGGTCATACCACTATGCTGTTAGGTGCTGCGCATTACTTGGCAAAAACCAGAAATTTTTACGGAACTGTTTATTGCATTTTCCAACCTGCTGAAGAAGGGGGAAATGCCGGAGCAAAAGCAATGATAGAGGATGGTCTTTTTACTAAATTTAAAATTGACAGTGTATGGGGAATTCATAACTGGCCAGGCTTACCTGTTGGTCACTTGGTCTCGCACAAAGGTTTAGTGCAAGCAGGCGGAGATATTTTTATTTTAAAAATTATAGGAAAAGGTGGTCATGCTGCACAACCGCATAATAATAATGACCCTATGGTATCTGCTGGTTTAGTTATTACTAGTTTGCAAACTATTATTTCAAGGCAATTAGATCCATTTGATCAGACCGTCATATCTCTCACTAAAATTGATGGAGGATCAGCTTATAACGTTATTCCTGATTTTGTAACGATCGGAGGAACTTGCAGAACTACTAATAGCAAGACCAGAGATAGAATGCTGAAGCAAATTAAAAAAGTAGCATCCGATGCTGCGGCTATTCATAACTGTACTGTTGAAATGGAAATAAGACCTGGCTATCCACCAACAATAAACGACAAAGAAAAAGCAGAAACAGCATCTGCTATTTTTGAGGATACTTTTGGAAAAGAAAAAATTGTTACCAATAAAAGCCCTAGCATGGGATCAGAAGATTTTTCTTATATGTTGCAAGAAAGACCAGGTGCTTATATTTGGCTTGGAAATGGCGAAGACTCAGAAAATCTTCATAGCGTTCATTATAACTTTAATGACAAACTACTTCCTATCGGAGCTCATTATTGGGCCACCTTGTCAGAGACTTTGTTATCAAATAATTAATATTATTGTAATCAGAGATTGAAGTTATGTGCGGTAGATACGTTATTACAAAAGCAGCATCGAAAACAAAAAACATTGTCGAAAACAATAATGGGGTGGTGGATGAAATCAATTACAATGCCTTTCCTGGTAGTGTGCTTCCCGTTATTACCAAGGAAGAAAACCGATTAACTTTACATAAATTTCATTGGGGACTGGTTCCCAAGTGGTCAGAAAAAATGAAAGATTTTAAACCACTGAATAATGCAAGATTAGAAACAATTCATGAAAAAGTAACTTTTAAAGGCTTAATCGCCAACAGACGATGCGTAGTTCCTGCCGATGGTTATTATGAATGGAGAAAAGATGAAAACGATAGAAAAGTTCCTTATTATTTTACAGGAACAGATTTACAAACCTTATACTTTGCCGGTTTGTATCAAAAAAATACCAATACAGAATTTTCGATCATCACCACAGAAGCCAAAGGCGACGTAACGGAAATTCATCACCGTATGCCTGTTATTTTACAAGAACAAGATATTGGTAGATATTTAGATCTTAAAACGGATGCATCTAACTTTGTTAAATGTTTATCCCGCAGTACCCTTAACCTTTAATGAAGTAAGCAGGGAAGTAAACAATCCTGCCAATAACACGCCTGAACTTATTCAGTCTATTTAGATTGATTTTCCATATCTACTAAAATCGTTTAATTAATATTTGATATGGTCACTTTAGGCCTCGTGGACAAACGAAGCCAAATAACTGTTGATTTATAAGCTTTATTTTTTTGAATTAATGAATTTCGTCACTAGAATCAGATTAGAATGTAGTAATTAAAATTAGCAAACATTGTATTGGGAAGCTAATGATTAGAGTTCTTAGTTATTTTTCCTTACATGTATTGCGCGCAAAATGATGGAAATAATTATTTATATAACCTGTGGAGCTATCATAGCTTTTGTTCTTTTTACTTTTTTTAATAAAAAGAAAGGAAGTGAAGATGACTCTTCTGTGTTGAGTACACAGCTCAGCGAACTTGCAAGACGGTTTACGGTTTTAGAGGAAGCTGCAAAACAAATGGGGTCGATGCAAACATCGATCGATACTACCTTTAAAAATTTTCAGAATATGCTTGATGATAAGCAAGAACGAGGAGCTTTTTCAGAAGTGGAATTAGAAAAATTGCTTCGTGATAGGTTGCCAAGTAATTATTTAAAATTTCAAGAAACATTAAGTAATGGAAAAAGAGTAGATTGCTTAATTGATTTTGGAGATGCTAATTCAAGAATTGGAATAGATAGCAAGTTTGTTTTAGACAATTTTAAAATATTTAAATCCTCTGAGTCAGAAGAAGAGGTTAAAAAATATAAAAAGTTGTTCGAAGAAGATGTGATGAAGAATGTCAAAAAAATTTCATCCGATTATATTATTTCAGGAGAAACAGCACCGCATGCTATCATGTTTGTAAGATCAGAAAGTGTTTACCGATCTATTCAGGATAGTGATGTTGATTTAATGGGAAAAGCTAGGGAAAAAAATGTTCTCATTGTATCTCCTTCTTATTTATGGGGATTATTAAATACCCTTCGTGTTTTTCTAAAAGATAGTGAAATGAATAAAAAAGCTCAAATGATTATCAAAGAAATAGGGTTAATTGGAAAAGACGTTGGACGATTAGTCGAGCGAACCGAAGATGTGGAGAAAAAATTTAATCTAGTTGCTGATCAATTTAGAAATATTAAAGTTTCTGCAGAAAAAATACAACGTAGAGCAGAAAAAATAGAAGAAATAGAAGGAACCAATGTTCCTACAATAGAAAAGGAAGATAAATAATGAATTACGCATTTTATGATTTTGAAACGACGGGACGATCTGGAACTTGGGATCAAATTATTCAAGTGGGAGCGGTACTAGTTAATGCAGAATTTCAAGAGCTTGATAGATTTGAAGCTAAATGCAGCTTAAAACCAGGTTTAGTTCCAGAGCCTGGTGCTTTGTTAGTTAATAAAACTACACCTGACATGCTGAGAAAAACAAATCTTTCCCATTATGGTTTGGTAGATCAGATGTTACAAACTTTTAAAAAATGGACTCCAGCTCTTTTTATAGGCTACAACTCAATAGGTTTTGATGAAGAGTTTTTGAGAAAAACTTTATTTAAAACATTAAACGATCCTTATCTGACACAGTTTGATGGAAACAAACGCGGTGATATTTTGGGACTCATTCGAACGGCTCATCTTTATTATCCCGAATGTATTAAAACACCAACCAGCGATAAGGGAAATGCAGTTTTTAAATTAGATCAGCTTGCACCTATGAATGGGATTGAGCATGGAAATGCCCATGATGCGATCGGAGATGTTTTAGCTACCATTGGAATTGCAAAAATAATTGCTGATAAAGCACCTGCAGTTTGGAAATCTAGTTTGATGACTGCAAGCAAAGCAGAGGTGAATAACATCGTTCAAAATGAGAAATTATTTTGTTTTAATGAATATTTTTATGGCAAGGCTCGGCCTTATGTAGTTACTTTTTTATGCTATCATCCTAAATATAATTGGCCACAGTGCTTTGATTTAAAAGAGGATCCTCAGACCTATTTTACTATGAGCATGGATGATCTTAAGTCAGCCATGAAAAAAAGTCCTAAAATTATTAGATCAGTAAAAAATAATAAGCATCCAGTCATTATGAATCCAAAATTTGGTGAAAATTTTGATGGGTACAAGCAGCTTGGAATGAAAAAATTAATGGAAAGAGCCGAAATGTTGCAAAGCAATGAGGAATTTAAAAAGAAAGTATCAAGAATTTTAGAAGAAGAGGCTCAAGAAAAAGAAGATTTAGATTCTCAGCTTGATGTTCAAGCCGAAGAATCTATTTATTCAGGAGGATTTGCATCTGATCAAGATAAGTCTGTTATGAAAGAATTTCATCAAGCGGAATGGAAAGATAAATTGCTTGTCGCAGATAAATTTAAGGACTCTAGATTTAATTATTTTGCGAAAAGATTAATTTATGAGGAAAATCCGCAAATTCTTCCTCAAGATATGTACCAGGAGATTCATAGAGCAATCGCAAAACAAATCTTAAGTACTAATGATGAAAAGTGGAATACTATTCCCAAAGCTTATTCCGAACTTGATACTTTACGGGTCAAATATGAAGAGGAAAAAGATGAAGAACGCTTAGCAATGATGAATGACCTTAATAAATTTCTAGAAGAGATTGAAAATAAATATCAAGACGCCTAGTTGACAATTTATAGCAGATGCTTAACTTAACCTTTTAACTTTAGGAGATTCTTTATGGCAACCAAACAAGTAAATGATGATAATTTTGAAACAGAAGTGTTAAAATCTGAAAAGCCAGTATTGGTAGATTTTTGGGCAGAATGGTGCGGGCCATGTAAAATGGTTGGGCCTATTTTAGAAGAATTATCTGATGAGATGGCAGACAAACTTGTCATTGCAAAACATAATATTGATGATGCTCCTAATACACCGACTAAGTATGGAGTAAGAGGAATTCCTACTATGCTACTATTTAATGGTGGTCAATTAATTGAAACAAAAGTTGGAGCGGCCTCAAAATCTCACATTAAAGAGTGGCTAGATAGTAAAGTTAGGTAAATTAAAGAGTTGGTATTCTTGCCAGCACTTTAAAATTTTTATCTGTTATCACCAGCTCTCCGGAGGAAACAGTTTCATTAACTGAATTACTAATTACTACTTGGTGAGTTACAAACACTAAGTTTTTTTTACTATTCCAGTTTTGGACAAAAGCTTGGATGTCTTTTAATTGTCGTTTAGCATCAGCGCCAATCCCTTGTCTAAAAAAAGAGTTTAAAGGAGGAAAGTCCTTATAACTTCCAAATGCATATTTAGCTGTATCTCTACATCTCTCAAACTGAGAACTTAGCACTTGATCAATTTGAATATTATTTTTTTTAAAGAGTTGACCAATTTTTTTACTTTGTTCAATTCCTTCTGTTCCCAAATTTCTTTGAGTAGATCTATCATTAATTTTCAAATTATCAGGATCACCACAGCAAGATGGGGTAGTAATAGCATGTCTAATCCAAACTATTTTTCCACCTTCTTGAAGAAGTTTCCAACCATCCTCATTGGCATACGATGTGGATGATAAAATTAGAATAAATAAAAAGGTTAGTAGTTTTTTCATAAGTTTAATTCTAATGCAGCCCCAGATAAATACAAGCTTCCACAAACTACAATAATCGATTCTGGGTCTTGCAATGCTAATTGGGCAAGGCCACTTGCAACGTTTTTAGTGGGGTTGGCATGAATACCAAGATCTTTTGCAACTTTGATGATTTCATCCATTTCATAAAAATTTTCTCTTAACTTTACAGCTTTTATTTCTGTTACTAAGCTAGAAAAATTCTCTAGATATCCTTTTAGATCTTTTGAAGTTAACATTCCTAGTACAAAATAAATTCTTTTCTTTCCTTGTATCTTGGATAGGTATTCAGCTAGTTCTTTTCCACCGTCTTTATTGTGGGATCCATCAATAATTAATCTATTTTCATCATGAACATGATTGCGCAAATTTCCTTTAGTTATTTCTTGAATTCTTGCAGGTAGTTCTGTTGTACTTATTGCTTTAGATATTTTAGAATTTTCAATTGAGATACCAATCGATCTCAAGGTTTGAATTGCTGTTGCTGCATTTTCCAATTGGAATTGACCTTTCATTTTTGGCAACTTCAAATCTAAAAGCCCAATCTCATCTTGATAAATCATGCTTTGATTTTCTTCAGAGACTTGAAAATCTTCAGAGAGAATGATATTTTTTGGAAGAGTTTTTCTTTAATTCTTCATCAATATATTTCATCACTTCCGTAGACTGTTTGGAAATAATAATATTAGTTTTTTTTTGAATAATTCCGCATTTATTTCTAACAATATCTTTTAAAGTTGGACCTAAATATTCTAAATGATCATAAGAAATAGGAGTTAATACTTGCGCTATTGGCTCTGAAAAAACATTAGTGCTATCACCAATACCTCCCAGTCCTGTTTCTATAATATGATAATCAGCTTTATTTTTAGAAAAAGCTAAAAAGGCTAGAGCAGTGATAAATTCAAAAAAAGTGATATCTTGATGATTGTTAGCTCTATCCACTTCATAAACCAACTGTTCAAATTCATCATCATTAATAAAATGATCGTTTAAAAAAATTCGTTCATTAAATTTTACAATATGTGGGCTGGTATATACATTGACAGAGTAGTTGTGCGCTTTTAAAATATTTTTTAAATACTCACAAACACTACCTTTACCGTTTGTTCCCGTAACCGTTATGACATTAGTAAGGGCCTGCTCAGGATTATGTAAATCTTTTAGTAATCTTTTAATTCTATCTAAAGTAAGTTCTATCCGGCTTGGAGGATTAAGCTGATAAAGTCTGTTGAGAAGAAATTGTATTTTGGTCGGATGCATCTAATGTGTTTTCTGCTTTTTCAATTTTAAGGTTTAGCAGTATCGATAACAAATTGTGCAACTCTTCTCTATGATTTTTTCTATGAATAATTCTATCAACAAAACCTTTTTCTAGTAAGTAACCTGCTGTTTGAAAACCCTCAGGCAAATCTTCACCAATAGTTCTTTTGATTACATTCGGACCTGCAAACATAATTTTAGTAAGCTCTGACTCTGCAAAGACAAATACCGAAGGACCATAAAACCAAGAAGCGGTAACACCACCTGCTACGGGGCTAGTTGCCATAATAATCGCTGGAATTCCTTTTTCTTCTAGCATTTGCAAGCCAATAATAGATTTTGGCATTTGCATTAATGCATAGGCAGAATGCTGCATTTTTTGCCCACCGGTTTGAGGGAATGCAATAAAAGGAATTTTGTGCTCGGCTGCATATTTGCAAGCAAATACAAAAGCTTCACCTTCTTCAATTCCAACAGACCCTCCTAGAAACTTTTGATTCATACAATAAACTATTGTTTTGATTCCTTTAATAGAGCCAGTTGCAACCAGTGCTGCATGTCGTTGATTAAATTTTTTTCTAGCTGATTTCACCTTATCTTTGTAGGGAGTGATATCATTCCACTTAAGAGGATCTGAGCTTAATTGAGGAGTTGGTATTTCTTCAAATTTTCCCTCATCAAATAAAATTTCAAATCTTTGTCTCGGAAGTATTTGTTGAGGCTCTTGGCAACTAGTGCAGCAATAAAGATTTTTCTCAATATCTTCTCGATAGATAACAGTAGAACATGATGCACAATTAGTCCAAAGGTTATCAGGAACAATAGATTTTTTTTTAAATAGATTATCTAATTTTGGCTTAATCTTAGCTGCAATGTCTGTTATCCAATTCATATAATTTTAGCTTTGAGTTTTTTTACCACATTTTCGACGCTGCGAACAGGATTTAGCTTCTTACTTAAAGCGCCAGTAATTGCCTTGCAGAGCGCCGATCCAACTACAAGCCCATCTGCTTTTCTTAAAGATCGAATAGTTTTCTCTGTAATTCCAAAACCAATCACAACATTTTGTTTGGGATTGATTTTTTTTATTTTGTTATAATTTTTTAAAATTTCTTTTGCAGTTACTTTTAAAGTACCACCTGTAGTCGATAACATAGAAATATAATAAACCATATCATGAGAGTCTTTAATTATTTTTTTCATCCTTTCATTTGATGTGGTAGGCGACAAAAGTTGAATAAAATTAATGGAATTTTTTTTACATTTTTGCGAAAACTTTTTATTTTCTGGCCATGGTAGGTCTACGACAATTAAGCCATCAACACCTGATTGCTTACAATGTTTTAAAAAAATATTTTCCCCATGTTGAAAGATATTATTGTAGTAGCCCATTAAGATGATGGGTTTATGAGGTTTGTTTTTTTTAAACTCCTTTACAATATGAAAAATATCTTTGGTCTTAATTCCATTTTTAATGGCTCGATAGGCGCTATTCTGAATTTGTCCTCCATCCGCTACAGGTGTGTTATGAGGAATTCCTAGCTCACAAATATCTGCATAAGAGGAAATAGTATTTAAAATTTCTAGTGATTTTTTTTTATTACTATCTCCAGCAACAGTATAAGTAATTAGAGCTGGTCTTTTTTCATGTTTACATTTTGCAAAAGCTAAACTGATATTGGATGTCATCTAAAAAATCCTAATCTTTTTTTTATAATTGCCTTGTCTTTTTTGGCATCACCACAACTATTCACACAGATGATCGTGTCTTTGCTTAATTTTGGAGCGATTTTGATTGCTTCAGCAAAAGCATGAGAAGGCTCTAAGGAAGGAGATAAATTTTCAAGTTTTGAAACTAATTTATAAGCTTCTAATGCTTCTTCATCACTTGCTGATGTGTATCTTGCCCTTTTAGTGTCTTTTAAAAAACAGTGAAGCGGAGAGATTCCAGGATAATCCAGACCAGCTGAAATTGAGGAAGTTTCTCCAATCTGACCATCTTTATCCTGAATGACATATTGAGCCGCACCATGCAAAACTCCTATGTTGCAATTATTTGTAAGAGGAGCGGCATGTAGTTTGCTATTTTTAGGGCCACCTGCTTCTACACCGATAAATTCAACTTGGCTTTTATTGTAATCCATAAATTCATTCCAAAAACCAGCTGCAGAACTACCTCCACCAACGCAGTTAATAAGTTTTAGTTTTTTTGGAATAGATCCAAATTCTTTTTTTAGCTGTAGCATTAATTCTCTTGAAATTTGTGCCGTGCTCCACGCGCAAATTTTAATAAAAATATTTGGCCCCACGGTGCTACCCACCGCCATATGTGTAGTATCACAATTAGAAACCCAGTATCTCATGCACTCACTCACCGCATCCACCAATGTCTGACTTCCTGAATATACAGGTACAATTTCAGCTCCGTTTTGGCGCATGGCATCACAATTTGGTTTTTGACGTTTGATATCCTTAGCTCCCATAAAAATTTTACATTGAAGACCAAATTTTTTGGCAGCCATACTGAGCATTTTGCCTGCATAACCAGCCCCTGTATCTCCCACAATATATTTTTTACCAGCCCGCTTACATATGAGAGCGTGAACTACTGCATTGTAAATTTTGTGAGCACCACCATTAGCCTTTGAGACCACTTTTGCATAAATTTGTGCACCCCCAAGTTTATTAGTTAGATTGTTAAGCTTGATAAAAGGGGTGGGCGAACCAACATAATTTTTAAAATAATAATCTCTCTCTTTAAGAAATTTTTTGTCATATCTTAATTTTCCAAATAAACGAGTTAAGTCTTCTACAGGTTTTTTAAGAGTTTCAGGAATGAAGTTTCCACCAAATTTACCACCATACAAATAATTATTATCGTGTTGGTCAATTAACTGAATTTTCTTTTTTAACTTAAGCATGTTCTTTCACTTTTTGCATAAAAGTTTTAATTTTGTCTAAATCTTTAATACCAGGTTCGCTTTCCAAGCTACTAGAGATATCTAATTTAGAAGTATATTGCAAAGCTTGTGTTATATTATTAATATTTATTCCACCTGCTAAAAAGTACGAGCTAATATTTGTATTTTTTAATAGTTCAAAATTAAATAATTCAGATTTTTCCATAGCCGGAGTGTCTAGCAGTAAATCATCTGCATCAGGAAATTGATCAAGCTGAATTAAATCTTCTGCAGCTTTTATTTTAATTGCTTTAATTATTTTGATGTTAAATTTTTTTTTTATTTCAATTATTCGCTCGTTATTTTCTGAGCCATGTAGTTGAAGAAAATTTATAGTACTTTGGATAGAGTTGATAACTTTATCTTCTGGGTTTACCATCACAGCAACTTTAAATGCAGTAGAATTTTTTATTTTAGTTATAGTATTTATAAGTTGAAGGGGAGAAAGATTTCTAGGGCTTTTGGGGTAGTTGCAAACAAAGCCTAAATACTTAGCGCCACAGTCAATTGCTGTTTGAATTGCACTGTCATCTCTAAGACCACAAATTTTAATAGTGGCCAACATTAATTCAATGAGGAAATTAATTTTTTTATATTATTTTTTATATTACCTTTGGTAATACTTCGTCCAATTACAATTCCTGTAGCTCCATTTTTAAAAGCTAATTTTGGTGTCATAACTCTTTTTTGATCTTGCTTTGAGTCTCCCTCTAATCTAATTCCAGGAGTAATAATTTGCATTCCTTTGCATATTTTTTTTATAAATTTTGCTTCGTATCCTGAACAAACAATACCATCTAGTTTTGCTTTTTTCGCTAGAGCAGCTTGTTGCATTACAATATTCTTAATTCGTTTGGTGTGACCAACTTCCTTGATTTGTTTTTCTGAAAAAGAAGTAAGAACAGTAACTGCTAATATTTTAAGTTTTTTGTTTGTTTTTTGAGCCGATTCTTTTGCAGCCTTCATCATTTCGTATCCGCCTGATGCATGTATTGTTAGATATTGCGCATTCGTTAAGTCTTTTAATGAAGAAATTGCAGAGGAAACGGTATTAGGGATATCCATGAGTTTTAAGTCCAGCCATACCAAAATATTTTTAGATAATTTTGAAATAAAGCTTCTCCCATGTTTAGAATTAAAAAATTCTAACCCAAATTTGTATCCTACTTTTAATTTTGGATTTTTAGTTTGTTCAATGATTGTCTTAACTTGGGATAAGTTATTCGTGTCACAAGCAATAAAGATATTATATTTTTTCTTGATCAACTTTTTTTCTTTCTTGATTGATAGCTACATTTAATAATTTAGAGCTTTTCCAACTAATTTTTCTTTTAGCAGGAACCTCGACCTTGTCTCCTGTTTTTGGATTACGCGCTATTCGTGGTTTCATTGTTTTAACTTTTAACATTCCAAAACCTCTAATTTCTATATTGTGGCCCGTAGCTAATTGATTAGACAAATATCTAAAAACACTCTCTACCATTCGCTCAATGTCAGCGTTTAAAACTTTTGGGTATTTTGCCTGGAGTTTTTGGATTAATTCTTTTTTAACAAAGGTCTTTTTTTCCATGAAACATAGAATAGACTATTGATTATAAAGAATAAATAAGAAAAATTAGTGTTGAATTGGCTTACTTGTCTTCTTCTTTTTTCTTCAACGCAGTTCCAAGAATATCAGCAAGAGAGCTACCCGAAGAAGCAGAGCCATATTTCTCAACTGCTTCAGCCTGTTGTTGTTTCTCAAGTTCTTTGATGGATAGCTTAACTTTTCTATCAGAGTTACTTAATTCGACAATCATAGCGTCCAAGGTATCTCCAGGAGCAAACCTATTTGGTCTTTGATCTGCTTTTTCTAGAGCTATGTCTGCTTTTTTAATGATTGTTTGATATCTATCTTCTCCGACATTTACTTTAACGGCATTATCTAAAACTTCTGCAACCCTAACAGATATGACGTCTTTGACTTTTTTATCTGAGAAGAAATTGAAAGGATCTTTTTTTAGAGCTCTTATAGATCCATTTACTTTATCATCTTTAATGTCAATAATTTTTACTTTTACTGTATCGCCTTTATTGTATTCGTCTAAATCTTTTGATGTTTCTGCAAAAGAAATTTGTTTGTAATGAACAAAAATGTCAATATCACTGTCCCCAGTATTTAAAAATAATCCAAAATCTTGTTTATTAACTAATTTAGTATCTACAATGGTTCCAACAGGATATTTTGATAGAAACTCGCTCATTGGATTAGGCTGTGTATCTTTGTAACTGAAGCTTATTTTTCTTTTTTCTGTATCAACTTCTTTTAGTCTGACTTTTGCTACATCGCCAATTTTAAAGATTGATTTTGGATTAACATTTTTTTGCATGTGCTTCATTTCACTTGAATGGATTAATCCTACCACACCTTCATCTAGCTCTGCAAAAGCTCCAAAGTCACTTAATTTTGTTATTTTGACTTCATAGTCTGATCCCACCTGGTATTTTTCACCAATGGAAATAAAAGGATCTGGCAACATTGCCTTAATTGATAAACTTATTCTTTTTGCCTCATTATCAATTTCAATGATTTGAACTTTAACTGCATCTCCAACACTAAACATTTCATTTAAATTTGAAATTTTTAAATGACTTACTTCACTTGAGTGAAGAAGGCAGTCCAAGTTTTCAATACTCACAAATAAACCGTAGCTAGTGATTGCCTTAACTTTGCCTTCAACGATATCACCAACTTTATATTTAGAAATTACTTCGTCTTTATTTTGATTTTTTACTTCTTCTAAAATAGCTCTTCTAGAAGAGATCACATTCATTCTTACATTGTCAATTTTAATAATGTAAAATTCTAGAGGTTTATTAAAAAACTCACTAGGACTTTTGATTGGACGGTCTGACAACTGGCTTGATGGACAAAAAGTAAAAATACCGAATATTTCTACTATAAATCCGCCTTTTACAGAATTTTTTACCAAACCAGATACTTTTTCTTTTTTTGAAAAAGCGTCTTCAATTTTTTTCCAAGACTTGGCTCTTCTGGCTTTTTCAACGCTTAAAACTATATCACCTACTTTATTCTCAACTCTTTCAACATACACTTCTAATTCAGATCCAACTTTTAAATTTTCTATTTCTTCCCTAGACAATTCTGTTTTGTCAATCATTCCAGATGATTTTCCCTTAACATCAATTGTAATAAATTTTTCTTCTATTTTCTCTACTCTACCTTTTACGATAGTGTTTTCTTTTACGGATCTTTGGGAAAGGTCTTCATTTAGTAATGCCTCAAACTCTGCATTAGCATTATTGTAAACTTTTAATGGCTGCTCAATCAATATTTTTACTCTTAACCTTTCTAATTAATCTTTGAATTTTTTCAAAGGTGGATCTTATATTGCGTCCTGTATTATTAATCAAGACTGAGTCTTTAGTTTTTATTAGAGGGCTATTGGATCTGTTTTTATCTAAATAATCCCTATTATTGAGGGTTTTGAACACTTCCTCATAAGAAATTTTAGGATTTTTCTTTTTTAGCTCAAAAAACCGTCTTTGAGCTCTAATTTTTACAGGAGCGTCCATATAGATTTTGATATCTGCATTTTGAGCTACCTTCGAATTGATGTCCCTACCACTTACGAAAATATATTCATATGGGTTATTAAAAATTATACTTCTTTGCACTGGCAAAAGTGTAGATCTAATTTTTTTAATTTTAGCAATAGTAGATACTAGATTGTTTATTTTTTGGGTATGAAGTTCAGAATTCTGAAGATCTTTTAGAGATATAGATTTTGCAATTTTTATTAAATAGTTAATATCTATTTTTTTCTTATTTGTTTCTAAATGTTTTTTGGCAAGAAATCTGTAAAGCAGACCCGAATCTAAAAATAAACTATTTTTTATTTTTGATACCGCATATTTTGCTACGGATGTTTTTCCTGACCCAACAGGACCATCTATTCCAATAATAATTTGTTTAAAATGTTTATTATTTATTTTTTTTATATCATGTAAAAAACTAGGGTAACTTACTTTAGCTGAATTAAAGTCTTTTATTAAAATTTTCTTTTTAGATGACATTGCAAGAACAGCAAAACTTAGTGCAATTCTATGGTCTTTGTAACTATCGATTTTAATAATTTTATTTTCATAGAATTTTTCACCTAGCCCCATAATAGTGACATCGTTATTCTTTCTTTTTAACAATACTCCTATTTGTTTTAAGTTATTTTCCATAACAGCAAGTCTGTCTGATTCTTTAATCCTAAGCTCATCAAGATGAGGAAAATATGTTTCTCCTTTCGCAAAAGAAGCGGCAATCATTAGAATAGGAACTTCATCAATTATATTTGGTATTATGGCTTTATTAATTTTGGTTCCAACTAAAGTAGAGCTACGAACTATGATAGTTCCAGTTTTTTCTCCATATTTTATTTTTTGATTTGTAATATTTATTTTAGCTCCCATTTTTTTTAAAACTGACAAGTATCCAATTCTTTTTGGATTTAATAAGACATTTTTTAATTCAAGTTTGCTATTTTTGGTAAGTAGTGCAAGTACTATTAAAAAGGCTGCAGATGAAGGATCTCCAGGAACAACATATTTTTTTTCTGCTTTTAAAAATTGTTTTCCAGTTATTTTAATAATTTTTTTATTTGTTTTATTGTAGATTTGAATTGGATACTTAAGATATTTTAGCATCAATTCAGTATGATCTCTCTGTGCATTGGGAGCTTCGATAGTTGTAATGCCATGACTATTCATACCGGCCAAAATACAAGCAGATACGATTTGAGCTGATGGTTTATTAATTTTTAATTCAGTTTGAATTGAATCTTCAAATCCATGTATAGTGATAGGTAAAAAATTTTTATTTTTTGGAGAAAAGCTTGCAAAAAACTTTTCCATTAAGTCAATTATTCTTATAGGTCTTTTAGATAGAGATTGGTCACCAATTAATTTAGCCTTTACTGGAGAAGTGGCCAATAATCCCGTTAATAATCTTAATGTTGTACCGCTATTATTAAAATTGATTGTTCCTTCAAATTTCTTAAAGCCTATGCCAAGTCCAAAAATTCTATAGGCATTATTTCCTATTTTTTTAATTGAAATTTTTAATTTTTTAATTGCCTTTATAGCTGTTTGTACATCTTCGCCATTCGAGACATTATATACTTCAGAAATTCCAAAACTTTGGGATAAAATGATAAATGATCTGATTCCAATTGATTTATCACCCGGTAAGTCAATCGAGCCTTTTATTGAGATATTGTTAGATGGTAAAAACCATTTTTTGTTTGCCATTTGAAATTTAATTATATAAACGCACTTTGAATAATACAATTTAATAATTTATGGCAGATAAAAATTGGGGATTTAAAATTTATTGTGAGTGCGGAGCAAAATATTATTCTTTGAACAAAAAGGATAAAATAAGTTGTCCAGTTTGTTCAGCAGAATATGTTCCCGATGACTTAAACTCAAGAGCCGCGATGGTTTCACCAGTTAAAGTAGAACCTAAAAAGAAATTAGATGATATAGAAAATATTGACGATTCAGTCCAAGATGATTCTGATGATATCATAAGCCTAGATGATCAAAAAGAATTAGAAGAACCAAATGAAGATTTTAAACCTGATTAAAATCTAAAATTACTTCCTAGATAATATTTTATAGCATCCTTATCATTTGATATTTTAGAAGGTGAGCCTTCAACTAAAATTTGACCATCTTTTATTAAATAAGCTTTATCTAGTATATTCTCAATTGCCCAATAATTATGATCAGTTATTAAAATAGATAAACCTATTTTTTTTAATTCAATAATAAATTGTTTAAGAGAATTAATAGACAGAGGATCAAGAGCAGCGCATGGCTCATCAAGTAAAAGTATAGAAATATTTGGATTACAAATTCTTTGTAGAATTGAAACTTTTTTATATTCCCCTCCTGATAAAAAATTAGCTTTAGTATCTTTTAGGTAATTAAGATCAAAATAAGCCTAATAATGAATCAATTTTTTCATTAATTTTTTCTTTCTCTTTAATATGCAATTCTAAGTATTGCATAAAGATTATCGTATGCGGTCATATTTCCAAAAAGTCCTTTATGTTGCTCCAAAAGACTTATTCCTTTAAGACTTCTTAAGTGGATTGGTAAATTATTAATTATTTCATTATTAAAAATTATACTTCCTTGATCAGGAAATATTTTTCCAATAATTAAATTAAACAATGTTGTTTTTCCAGATCCATTGGGACCTAATAATCCAACAATTTTTCCAGGCTCAAGGTTTAAGGATATATTTTTAAGAATTGGTTTTTTGCTAAAAGATTTGGAAATTTTTTTGATTTCTAAAAGTGTATTTTTATTATTTAGATTTAAAGTATTTTTAATTAATTCATTTTTATTTTCAATAACTTGAAAATTTTTTTTTAAAAGAAAAGTTTCATTCTTTTTTGTATTTGCCGAAGGATCTATAGCAAATTCTTTTTTAAGTAAATAAACTGGCTCAATTTTTTTTTCATTTTCTAAATTTGCTGTAATAGTAATTTTATTTTTTTTCATTTAAATTTTTTTGCTGTAACTTTTTTATCTTTAGATTTCATATAAGCAGTCGCATTATTTGTTATAGTATCAATTTCTACAATATCACAATACATCACATGAGATAAACCTTGCGTGAGATCTTTCATTACGACATTATCACTTATAATAATTATGTTTTTAGATGAGAGGTGAACAGCTTTTTTGGAGGTAATTAAATAATTTTTATTTTTTATTTGTACATCATTTTCATAAGATACAGTTTGATTTTTTTTATCATATAGACCTTTGAGTGAATTTATTTCAATTAATGATTGATCTTTTGATAATTTGGTAAATGAATATGGCTCTATCAAATAAATTAAGTCAGTGTTGTCTTGTAAAATATAAGACTGTTTTGCTTTAGTTGTAATTATTTCGCCATTTTTACTCAGGGACGTATATTCCGTATTGGTAAATATATTTTGACTGTTATTAGTTTTTTTTTCTGGGTCTAAAATATTATTTATATTAGGTATTTTTTCTAATTCTTTGGATTCAATTTTAATAGATCCTTTATTTTGCGAGGGTAAGTAGTAGTAGCTAAAAATTAGTAGTAGAATTACTATAGCAATTAAAATGAATTTAATAAATTTTTTTTAATCCCATCCAATTTAGTTTACGAATTTAAAAAAGATATAATATTATGCATATGAACTAGTCCCAAAACTTTTTTCTTTTTGGCAACCACAAGTGCGGTAATTTTTTCTTTATTCATTAAGTGCAAGGCATCATTAATGAGAAAACTTCCCGATATAGTTTTTGGTTTTTGTGACATTATATCTTTAGCTTTTTTAGAAAATAAATTTTTATATTTTTTTATAGCTCTATTCATGTCTCCATCAGATATAAAGCCACATATTTTTTTATTATTCTCTATAACTATTGCGCAACCAAGTCTTCCCGAAGAAATTTTTGCCACAACAGCTTGAAGTGAGGAATTCTTGTTAACTACAGGGATTTTTTTTCCTGTTAGCATTATTTCAGAAATTTCAGAAAGGTTTTTGCCTAATGAACCACTAGGGTGAAATTTTCCAAATTTTTGTGCATTAAATTTTTTTTTGGAAGCAAGACTTATTGCCAAACAATCTCCCAGAGCTAGTAAATTTGTTGAACTACTAGTAGGAATAATGTTTAAATTTTTATTTCCAGCCTCAACTACTTTTGGCATCTGTATTTTTATATAGCTTGCTTTGATTAAATTCGATTGTGGATTGGAACTTATACCTATAATTTTAATAGTGTTTTTTTTAGCAAATTTTAAAATATTGTTTAGCTCTGAACTATTTCCACTGAAAGAAGCAATAATTAATATATCCCCACTTTTTATGGCTCCAAGAGACCCATGACTGGCATCGGTAGGATCTAGTGTAAAACTTGAAATGCCAATTGATGAAAGTGTACTTGATATTTTCTCTAAAATTTTTGCAGATTTTCCTACGCCGCAGCAAATAATTCTGCCCTTGGTTTTTGCAATTAGATTAATTGCTTTACAAAAAGAATGATCAATAGTGTTTTGTAATTTTTTTAAAGCTATTATTTCTGTTTTTATTACATTTTTTGCAGTGTTAATAATTTTTTTATTATTCATAAATTAGTGATTAAATATATCTTCATTCCAACCATTTAAATCTAGATTGACTCTTGTACTTAAAAAATCAAAGCATCTTTTTGCTAGCTCAATTCTTCCCTCTCTTTTAAGCATAATATCTAATTTTTCTTTTAATTTATGAAGATAGACAACATCAAGAGCAGCATATTCTTTCTGTTCTTGGCTTAATTCTTTCAAGCCCCAGTCAGATGATTGTTGTGACTTATTAAGAGTAATACCAATTAACTCTTTAGTAATGTCATATAATCCATGCTTATCCGT